>CAKRXU010000018.1 GCA_934424575.1 uncultured Blautia sp. | reverse complement strand
AAGATAAGGAGGAAAAGCATGGGACAGAAAGTTAACCCACATGGCCTTAGAGTCGGTGTTATCAAGGATTGGGATTCCAGATGGTATGCAGAAGCAGATTTTGCAGATTACCTGGTTGAAGACTATAATATCAGAACATTTTTAAAGAAAAAACTTTACAGTGCAGGTGTTTCCAAGATTGAGATCGAGAGAGCATCTGACAGAGTTAAGATCATCATTTACACTGCTAAACCGGGTATCGTAATCGGTAAGGGCGGATCTGAGATCGAAAAAGTTAAAGCTGAATTACAGAAATACACAGATAAAAAACTCATCGTAGACATCAAAGAAGTTAAGAGACCTGACAGAGATGCACAGCTTGTTGCTGAGAACATTGCACTTCAGCTTGAGAACCGTATCTCCTTCAGACGTGCTATGAAGTCTACAATGCAGAGAACAATGAAAGCAGGAGCAAAGGGAATCAAAACATCCGTATCCGGACGTCTTGGTGGAGCTGATATGGCTCGTACAGAGTTCTACAGCGAGGGAACAATCCCGCTTCAGACACTTCGTGCTGACATTGATTATGGATTTGCAGAAGCTGACACAACTTACGGAAAAGTTGGTGTAAAAGCTTGGGTATACAACGGTGAAGTACTTCCTACTAAAGGAAATAAGGAAGGGAGCGATAAATAATGTTAATGCCAAAAAGAGTAAAACGTCGTAAACAGTTCCGTGGCTCCATGAGAGGTAAAGCCCTTAGAGGTAATAAGATCAACTATGGTGAATTCGGACTTGTTGCTACCGAACCTTGCTGGATCAGATCTAACCAGATCGAAGCAGCCCGTGTTGCCATGACACGTTACATTAAACGTGGTGGTCAGGTTTGGATTAAGATTTTCCCGGATAAACCAGTAACAGCGAAACCAGCAGAAACACGTATGGGTTCCGGAAAAGGTTCCCTTGAATACTGGGTAGCAGTTGTTAAGCCAGGACGTGTAATGTTCGAAATCGCAGGCGTTTCTGAAGAGATCGCTCGTGAAGCATTACGTCTTGCAATGCACAAGTTACCATGTAAATGTAAAATCGTTTCTCGTGCAGACTTAGAAGGCGGTGATAACAGTGAAAATTAATAAATTCGTAGAAGATTTAAAGGCAAAATCAGCTGCAGAATTAAATGAAGAATTAGTAGCTGCTAAGAAAGAACTTTTCAATCTGAGATTTCAGAATGCAACCAATCAGTTAGACAATACAAGCAGAATCAAAGAGGTTCGCAAAAATATTGCCAGAATCCAGACAGTAATCACTGAGCAGGCAAACGCTGCTAAATAGTGAATAGTAGGAGGAAATAATCGTGGAAAGAAATCTGAGAAAGACCCGTGTGGGTAAGGTTGTCAGCAATAAGATGGACAAGACCATTGTTGTTGCTATCGAAGACCATGTAAAACATCCTCTTTACAAAAAAATCGTAAAGAGAACATATAAGCTCAAAGCTCATGATGAGAACAATGAGTGCAATATCGGTGATACCGTTAAAGTAATGGAAACCAGACCGCTGTCCAAAGACAAGAGATGGAGACTGGTTGAGATCGTAGAGAAAGTGAAATAAGGAGGAAACCAGTATGATTCAGCAGGAAACTAGACTGAAAGTTGCCGACAACACTGGTGCAAAAGAAATCCTTTGTATCCGTGTTATGGGTGGCTCTACAAGAAGATATGCAAACATCGGTGATACTATCGTTGCTACTGTTAAAGATGCAACACCAGGCGGCGTTGTTAAAAAAGGTGACGTAGTTAAAGCTGTTGTTGTTCGTACCAAAAAAGGCGCTCGTCGTAAAGACGGATCTTACATCCGTTTCGATGAAAACGCAGCCGTAATCATTAAAGACGATTTAACTCCGAAAGGAACACGTATCTTTGGACCAGTTGCCAGAGAGCTTCGTGAGAAGAAATTCATGAAGATCGTTTCCTTAGCTCCGGAAGTATTATAGGAGGGTGCCTAATGTCAGCTATGAAAATTAAAAAAGGCGACACTGTTAAAGTGATCGCTGGTAAAGATAAAGGCAAAGAAGGCAAAGTTCTTGCCGTTAACGTAAAAGACAACACCGTAATCGTTGAAGGTATCAACATGGTTACAAAGCACAACAAACCATCAGCAGCAAACCAGGCTGGCGGAATCACAACAAAAGAAGCTGCTCTTCATGTTTCCAACGTAATGCTCGTTGTAGACGGAAAAGCAACAAGAGTTGGATTCCAGATGGATGGAGACAAAAAAGTACGTGTTGCTAAAGCAACAGGTAAAGTAATCGATTAATTAAGAGAGGAGGCATGACAAGTGAGTAGATTAAAAGAACTTTACAAAAATGAGATCATGGATGCCATGACCAAAAAATTTGAATATAAAAACGTTATGGAAGTGCCAAAACTCGATAAGATCGTTATCAACATGGGTGTTGGTGAAGCTAAAGAAAACGCTAAGCTTCTTGATGCAGCAATCGCTGATATGGAACTGATCACAGGTCAGAAAGCAATCGCTACAAAAGCTAAAAAATCAGTAGCTAACTTCAAAATCAGAGAGGGTATGCCGATCGGTTGTAAGGTTACCTTAAGAGGCGAGAAGATGTATGAATTCGCTGATCGTCTTATCAACCTTGCTCTTCCTCGTGTACGTGACTTCCGTGGTGTTAACCCGAACGCTTTCGATGGCAGAGGAAACTACGCACTGGGAATCAAAGAACAGCTTATCTTCCCAGAAGTTGAGTACGATAAGGTAGACAAAGTAAGAGGTATGGACATCATCTTCGTTACAACTGCTAAGACAGACGAAGAGGCTCGTGAGCTGTTAACTCAGTTCAATATGCCTTTTGCTAAATAAGGAGGAGAATTCTAATGGCTAAAACAGCAATGAAAATCAAACAGCAGCGCAAACAGAAATTCTCCACAAGAGAATACAGCCGCTGCAGAATCTGTGGACGTCCACACGCATACCTGAGAAAATACGGTATCTGCCGTATCTGCTTCCGTGAACTGGCATACAAAGGTCAGATCCCGGGTGTTAAAAAAGCAAGCTGGTAAAATTATTTAACTATAAAATTTATAATCGACATGTAAAGTCTGAAAATTTAGGAGGAAACTAACATGACAATGAGTGATCCAATCGCAGATATGCTTACAAGAATCCGTAACGCTAACACTGCAAAACATGATACAGTAGATGTTCCGGCATCTAAAATGAAAATCGCAATCGCAAACATCCTTGTAGATGAAGGATACATTGCAAAATACGATCTGATCGAAGATGGCGTATTCAAAACCATCCATATCACACTGAAATACGGTGAGACAAAGAACGACAAGATCATCACAGGACTTAAGAGAATCTCCAAACCAGGTCTTCGTATCTACGCTGGTAAAGATGAGCTCCCGAGAGTACTTGGCGGACTTGGAATCGCAATCCTTTCCACAAACAAAGGTGTAATCACTGACAAAGAAGCTCGTAAACTTCAGGTTGGTGGAGAAGTTCTTGCTTTCGTTTGGTAATCAGACCGAAAGCATTTGACCTACGAAACTTAATGAGCCCAGCGCGCAAGCGCACGGGCGAATTTAAGGATAGATACAAACTGAAAACAGAGAGAAATGAAAGCTTTTCTCTCCGACAATTTAAGTAAGGAGGACAATATTATGTCACGAATCGGAAGACTTCCGGTAGCTATTCCGGCAGGCGTTGAAGTAAGCGTAGCTGCAGGTAACGTAGTAACCGTTAAAGGTCCTAAAGGAACACTCGAAAGAGCACTTCCAACCGAAATGGAAATCAAAGTAGAAGATGGTCATGTAGTAGTTACAAGACCGAACGATCTTAAGAAAATGAAAGCATTACACGGTCTGACAAGAAGCCTTATCCACAACATGGTTGTTGGTGTAAGCGAAGGCTACACAAAAGAGCTTGAAGTCAACGGTGTAGGTTATAGAGCACAGAAACAGGGCAAGAAACTTGTTCTTTCTCTGGGATATTCTCACCCGGTAGAGATGGAAGATCCAGAAGGTCTGGAATCCAAAGTTGATGGAAACAAGATCATCGTTTCCGGTATCAGCAAAGAAAAAGTTGGCCAGTACGCAGCAGAGATCAGAGATAAGAGAAGACCGGAGCCATATAAGGGCAAAGGTATCAAGTATGCTGATGAAGTTATCAGACGTAAAGTCGGTAAGACTGGTAAGAAATAAATAAGGAGAGTGAGAATATGATTAATAAAGCATCCAGAGCGGAAATTCGCGAGAAAAAACATAGAAGAATCCGTCATCATCTCAATGGAACAGCTACTACTCCTAGACTGGCAGTATTCCGTTCCAACAAGCATATGTATGCACAGATCATTGATGACACTGTAGGAAAAACTTTAGTATCTGCTTCTACTCTTCAGAAAGATGTAAAAGCTGAACTGGAAAATACTGATGATGTAAAAGCTGCAGCATACCTTGGAACTGTAATCGGAAAGAAAGCAGTTGAAGCAGGTATCGAGAGCGTTGTCTTCGACAGAGGAGGCTATATCTATCACGGTAAAGTAAAGGCACTGGCAGACGCAGCAAGAGAAGCTGGGCTGAAATTCTAAAAGGGAGGAACAAGACACATGAAACATAATCTTATTGATGCTAGTCAGTTAGAATTAGAAGATAAAGTAGTGTCAATCAAACGTGTTACCAAGGTTGTTAAAGGTGGCCGTAACTTCCGTTTCACAGCTTTAGTTGTAGTAGGTGACGGCAACGGACATGTTGGTGCAGGTTTAGGAAAGGCAGCTGAAATTCCGGAAGCTATCCGCAAAGGAAAAGAAGATGCCATGAAAAAACTGGTTACAGTTGCAAGAGATGAGAACAATTCCATCACTCATGACTATGTAGGTAAATTCGGAAGTGCTGAGATGCTTCTGAAACGTGCTCCGGAAGGTACTGGAGTTATCGCTGGTGGTCCAGCCCGTGCAGTCATCGAGCTTGCAGGAATCAAAAACATCCGTACAAAATGTATGGGATCCAGAAATAAACAGAATGTAGTTCTGGCTACAATCGATGGATTAAGCAAACTGAAAACTCCGGAAGAAGTTGCAAAACTTCGCGGAAAATCTGTAGAAGAGATTCTGGCATAAGGAGGACAAAATAATGGCAAACACATTAAAGGTTACACTTGTTAAGTCTCCAATCGGTGCAGTTCCGAAACACAAAAAGACTGTAGTTGCTATGGGACTTACAAAAATGCACAAAACAGTTGAAATGCCTGACAATGCAGCAACCAGAGGAATGATCCAGCAGGTTCAGCATCTTGTAAAGGTAGAAGAAGCATAAGCTATCCAGAGAGTATTTTCAAAAAATAAAAGGAGGTGCCAAAGATGGAATTATCAAACTTAAGACCAGCAGATGGTTCTAAACACAGCGATAACTTCAGAAGAGGCCGTGGACATGGTTCTGGAAACGGTAAAACAGCCGGAAAAGGACATAAAGGACAGTTAGCTCGTTCCGGACACAAGAAACCGGGATTTGAAGGTGGACAGATGCCTTTATACAGACGTCTTCCTAAGAGAGGCTTCAAGAACAGAAATTCTAAAGAGATCATCGCAATCAATGTTGACGTTCTGAATCGTTTTGAGGACGGAGCAGAAGTTACAGTTGAATCTTTACTTGCTACCAGCGCAATCTCCAAAGCAGGAGACGGAGTTAAGATTCTTGGAAACGGTGAACTGACCAAAAAACTTACAGTAAAAGTTAATGCAGTCAGTGAGACCGCAAAAGCAAAAATCGAAGCTGCAGGTGGTACAGTAGAGGTGATCTAATGTTTGAAACTCTTAAAAGTGTTTTTAGAGTAAAAGAGATGCGGAGACAACTTCTCTACGTCTTATGGATGATCCTGATCATCCGTATCGGTTCACAGCTCCCGATTCCGGGCGTGGACAGTGATGTATTCAAACAGTGGTTTCGGAGTAATACCGGTGATGCATTCAATTTCTTTGATGCATTCACCGGTGGCTCTTTTGAGAGCATGTCCGTATTCGCATTGAACATTACACCGTACATTACTTCTTCCATTATCATTCAGCTTCTTACAATTGCAATTCCTGCTCTGGAGGAAATGCACAGAGATGGTGAAGAGGGAAGAAAAAAAATGACAGCGATCACCCGTTATGTCACAGTTGGACTTGCTCTGTTTGAGTCTATTGCTATGACAATCGGCTTTGCACGTGGAAATATCGTACAGGATATGAACATTCTTAAGGGAATTGTTGTGATCGTCAGTCTGACAGCAGGATCTGCAATGTTAATGTGGATCGGCGAACGTATCACTGAAAAAGGTGTTGGAAATGGTATCTCTATCGTACTTGCGGTAAACATCATTTCCCGTATCCCAAGTGATATGACAACTCTTTATGAGAACTTTATTAAGGGGAAAACAATTGCAAAAGGAACACTTGCAGGTGTTATCATCTTCGCAATTATCCTTGTTGTAGTAGTATTTGTCCTTATTCTTAATGGAGCAGAGAGAAGAATTCCTGTTCAGTATTCCAGAAAGATGGTAGGAAGAAAAATGATGGGCGGTCAGTCCACCAATATTCCGCTGAAAGTTAATACTGCCGGCGTTATCCCGATCATCTTCGCTTCTTCCATTATGTCATTCCCGGGCGTTATCGCGCAGTTTGCCGGTAAAGCGAACGGAACAGGCATCGGAAGTGAGATCCTGAGAGGACTTTCCTCAAGTAACTGGTGTAATCCGTCCCAGATCAAATATAGCTGGGGTCTGCTGGTATACGTAGTACTCTGCGTATTCTTTGCATATTTCTACACTTCCATTACATTCAATCCACTGGAAGTTGCAGATAATATCAAAAAGCAGGGAGGATTTATCCCGGGCATCCGTCCAGGAAAACCTACATCAGATTATTTGACTAAAATGCTAAATTATATTATATTTATAGGTGCGGTAGGTCTGATCATTGTGGCAGTTATTCCGTTCTTCTTCAACGGAGTCTTCGGGGCAAACGTTTCCTTCGGTGGAACATCTATCATCATCGTGGTTGGTGTTGTACTTGAGACTGTGAAACAGATTGAGTCCCAGTTACTTGTCCGCAATTACAAGGGCTTCCTGAACAACTAAAAATGAAGGTTGTGGTGCGCAAGCGTCACAGCCTTGATTTGGTACAGGCGAAATTTATTTGTTACAGTAACAGTGGCATTTGTTTTTCCTGTCCGGGCAGCACCGAAAGGGTGACTGACCCTATATGCTTCATAAAGAAAAGGAGGGTATTTGTTATGCGAATTATTATGTTGGGTGCACCAGGTGCCGGAAAAGGAACTCAGGCAAAGAAAATTGCAGCGAAATACGGGATTCCGCACATTTCCACAGGAGATATTTTCCGTGCAAACATCAAGAATGGTACTGAATTGGGTAAAAAAGCAAAAACATATATGGACCAGGGGCTTTTGGTACCAGATGAATTAACCTGCGACCTCGTAGTAGACAGAATCCAGCAGGATGATGCAAAAAATGGTTATGTATTGGATGGTTTCCCGAGAACGATCCCTCAGGCAGAGTGCCTGACAGAAGCTCTTAAGAAACTTGGAAGCGGCATTGATTATGCGATCGATGTTGATGTTCCGGATGAAAATATCGTTAATCGTATGTCTGGCAGAAGAGCCTGCCTGAAATGCGGAGCTACTTATCATATCGTGTATGCAGCACCGAAGACAGAGAATGTATGCGATACCTGTGGTGAGACACTGGTACTGCGTGACGATGACAAACCGGAAACAGTTTCCAAGCGTCTGAAGGTTTACCACGAACAGACACAGCCATTGATCGACTACTATACAGAGCAGGGTGTATTAAAGACAGTAGACGGAACTCGTTCCCTGGACGAAGTGTTCCAGGCAATCGTCGAGATCTTGGGAGAATAAGAAAATGTCAGTTTCTATTAAGTCAGAACATGAAATCGAGCTTATGAGACATGCCGGTCATTTACTGGAAAAAGTTCACGATGAACTGGCTTCTCATATCAGGCCGGGAATCAGCACAAAAGAACTGGACCGTATCGGTGAGGATATGATCCGCTCTATGGGCTGCACTCCAAACTTTTTAAATTATGAGGGCTTTCCCGCATCATTCTGCATCAGCCTCAATGATGAAGTAGTACATGGGATTCCGTCCAGACATAAGATTATCCAGGAAGGCGATCTTGTCAAGATCGATGCCGGACTGATCTACAAAGGTTATCATTCAGATGCCGCACGTACTTATGCGGTAGGTGAGGTTTCACCGGAAGCAAGACAGCTTATGGAAGTAACAAAGCAGAGCTTCTTTGAAGGAATCAAATTTGCAAAAGCAGGAAATCATCTGAATGATATTTCCAAAGCAATCGGTGCTTATGCAGCGAAATTCAATTATGGTATCGTTCGTGACCTTGTAGGCCACGGAATCGGAACTCATCTTCATGAGGATCCGCAGATCCCGAATTTCCCGCAGAAGCGCAGAGGTATCAAACTGATGCCGGGTATGACACTTGCAATTGAACCGATGATCAACCTTGGCCGTGCAGATGTTGCATGGGAGGATGATGAGTGGACAGTTGTAACTATGGACGGATCTCTTTCTGCACATTACGAAAATACGATTCTGATCACGGATGGAGAACCGGAAATTCTGACTCTTACAAAATGACAGATGACACAGGAGGTTTTTAATGTCAAAAGCAGATGTAATTGAAGTGGAAGGTACTGTATTGGAGAAGCTGCCTAATGCAATGTTCAAAGTAGAACTGGAAAATAAGCATGTGGTATTGGCTCATATCAGCGGAAAGCTGCGTATGAATTTTATCCGTATTCTTCCTGGGGATAAGGTTACCATTGAACTTTCCCCATATGATCTTTCAAAAGGCCGGATTATCTGGCGAGATAAATAAAACCGTGAGGGGGACAGGCTCAGAGTTACGCGAAGGCCGCATGTCCCCCTCACGCTCCCCCTCTCGGCCACGCGCGTGATGGTGTGGGGGAGTGTGGGGTGTATAGAACAAAAAAAGGACCTTGGATTTGTTCAGGGTTCTTTTTTTGTTGCCCGAAAATACGACGAAAAATATAAAAAATACAGATTAAACACAGTTACTGTCAGAAGTGTTAGTGAAAAAATAAGAATATTGCGTATAATAATAATTACAGAAAGTATTTGCAGAAAAACTGCGGGAGAGTTTCTCAGGTGATCCTATCAAAATAGTGAACAAGAAAGGAGTGTTGTATATGAGTAAAAAAATGAAAGTCTGGACAGCCGGTGTACTGGGAATTATGATGGCAGGTCTTGTCTGTGTAAATGTTTATGCATTGGATGACAAAGATGTGATTGGTACATGGTATGCGAACAGTCTTACGATGGACGGCCTGAGCGTATTCCATCCGGGTGCGATCATGATGGAGATGACGCTTGAAATTAACGAGGGCGGCAAAGGAAAAGTGACAACCAGTTCTGAAGAATCCGAACCGGATGTGAACGATTTTGAATGGGAGATCGATGGAGATAACCTTGTCATAACTTCAGATGATGAGGTTCTGGAAGGTGTATATTCAGATGGGAATTTATCTATTGACCTGGACGGGATGACCATGACACTGGAACAGGAAAAAGAAGAGTATGTACCTTATGAACCTGGAAAGGCAGTCGAAGATACCAAGATTGAAGATTTTGATGGTGAGTGGAACAGTACTCTGATGTCTGCTTTTGGAATGCAGGTACCTACGGGAACGCTTTTTGACATGCAGATGAACCTCAGTATTTCAGGCGGCAAAGCGACTCTTGTAACAATTGAAGACGGAACGGAAACAACAGCTGAACTTGAAGGGGAACTGGATCAGAATGCACTTGTCTTGAAATCAACAGAAGAAAAAACGGAAGATGAAGAAGAAGACTATTCCTTGTTCAGTACAGAAACAATGAGATTATATCTTCTGGATGACGGCAAATTATGTTTCACAACAGCCGACAGTCTGGATGAGGCTGCAGATGCAGAAGACAGTGAGGAATCAATGGACTGGACTGTTAAAGTATTCTTTGACAAATTGGAGGTAAAATAATCAGATTTTAGAAGATTCTCGTAACTGTTCGCAGGAAAAAGTGTATAAACGAAGAGAACAGTAATAGATTCTCTGCTCGAAGGAGGTTTCAGGAATGGGATTATTTGACAAAAAGAACTGTGATATCTGTGGTGACAAGATAGGGCTTTTAGGAAACCGTAAGCTGGATAATGGCAATCTGTGCAAGAATTGTGCCGGCAAACTCTCCCCGTGGTTTGAAGAAAGACGCCACAGTACAGTAGAAGACATCAAAAGACAGCTGGCATACAGAGAAGAAAATAAAAATGCTGTACGTAATTTTAGTGTCACTCGTGAATTTTCCGCAGACAGATACCATGTATTTATCGACGATAACAAAGGCATGTTTGCTGTGGCATTTAATATGAGTGAGCAGAATAATCCGGATATCGTACCACTGTCAGCAATAACCTCCTGTCGTATGGAGATTGATGAGGACCGTGAAGAGGAGGAATATACTGATCAGGATGGTGAGACCAGATCTTATGTACCGCCGAGATACACATATTCTTATGATTATAAGATAAAATTGAGTGTTAATACACCATGGTTTGACGATATGGATTTTCAGCTCAATACTTTCTCTGTAAAAGATCAGGAACGTGCTAAAATGATGAAGTATGAGCAGCTTGGAAATCAGATTGTGTCAGCACTTACTGGCGTTCCGACATCTGCATATGGAGGAATGATGAACCAGGGTTACCCGCAGCAGGGAGGAATGATGAACCAGGGCTACCCGCAGCAGGGAGGAATGATGAACCAGGGCTACCCGCAGCAGGGAGGAATGATGAACCAGGGCTACCCGCAGCAGGGAGGAATGATGAACCAGGGTTACCCACAGCAGGGAACGACTGCTCCAAATATGTCACGGCAGATGACAGCAAATGAATGGGTATGCAGCTGCGGAGCTACCAATACAGGACTTTTCTGTGAATACTGTGGAACACCGAAACCATAAGATCATAAAAAAGTCTGTGTAAAGCCGGTTGCTGTCCGCAAAAATACAGGGAACAGCAGCCGGCAGCAGGAAAAGGGGGAATGCAGTATATGTCTGATATCATAGAATATAAGTGTCCATCCTGTGGTGGTGCGATGGTATTTGATTCAAAATCTCAGCATATGAAATGTCCGTATTGTGATACGGAGATGACGGTCGAAGAATTTCAGCGCACACAGAAAGTCGAAGATACACAAACGGCCAAAAAGACAGATTCTGAAGAAAACTGGTACTCTATGAGTACCGGGCAATGGCAGAATGATGAAATAAATGGCATGCGTGTTTATAGCTGCCAGTCCTGTGGAAGTGAGATCATTGCCGATGAAACAACAGGGGCTACAACCTGTCCGTTCTGCAATAACAAAATAACAATGAAAGGCCAGTTTTCAGGAGATCTGAAACCGGATTATATTATTCCGTTTAAACTGGATAAAAAAGCGGCCAAAGAAAACTACTATAAGCATCTGCAGGGGAAAAAATATCTTCCAAAGGTATTCAAAAAAGAAAATCATGTAGACGAGATCAAAGGTGTGTATATTCCATTTTGGCTGTTTGATGTAGATGCAGATGCCCGGATAACATATGAGGCAGAAAAAGTTCATGTTTCCAGGTCAGGTGATACGGAGTACACAACTCGTGAAATCTATCAGGTCTATCGTGAAGGAACGATAAGTTTCGATCATGTTCCCGCAGATGGTTCAAGAAAAATGGATGATACACTGATGGAATCAATTGAACCGTATAATTTTCAGGAAGCGGTACCTTTTCAGCAGGCTTATCTGGCAGGTTACCTTGCTGACCGCTATGATGTCAATGTAGATGAACGTATAGACAGAGCACGTGAGAGAATCCGTGTCTGTACAGAACAGGCTTTTCGAAAAACTGTTCGGGGATATAATGGTAGCACCTCTGTAAAAGACAGCAATGTGCAGATACATAACGCGAGTTACTGGTATGCCATGTATCCTGTATGGATTCTGAATACAACCTGGAAAGGAGAAAAATTTATCTTTGCGATGAATGGTCAGACTGGAAAAATGGTCGGTGATCTTCCAATCGACAGATCAAGATTCTGGAAATCTGTGGGTATACGTACTCTCCTTATCTGGGGAGTGCTGTATGGTCTGAAATGTTTGTTTTTAATGTAGCAGGAGGGAACAGATAAAATGAAGATAAAAAAGAAAATGTGGTACAGCCTGCTTTCTGTTCTCTGGATATTTATCCTGGTATTTCCGGTAATGGCTTCTGAGATTCCGGAAGAACGCCAGAAACCACTTCTTGTAGATGAAGCCGGCCTGCTGACAGAAGAAGAGAGCAGTGAGCTGTTAAACAAACTTGAAGATATCAGCCAGAGATATGAAAATGAGGTGGGAATTGTTACCGTCAATTCTCTGGAAGGAAAAACAGCCGAAGCGTATGCAGATGACTATTATGATTACAATGGATATGGATATGGAGAAAATGACGATGGCCTTCTTCTTCTGATCAGCATGGGCGAGAGAGAATGGGCTATTTCGACCTATGGTTACAGTCATACGACAGCTTTTACAGATGCGGGGCTTGAATATATCAGAGGTGAATTCCAGAGTAAACTCAGCAGCGGAGAGTATGCAAAGGCATTTAATTGTTTTGCAGATCAGTGTGATGATTTTCTGCGGCAGGCAGCAACCGGTGAACCTTATGATGTTGGCAATATGCCAAAGGCAAAAGTGTCTCCATTTTGGCTCTATACAGATTTGGTTGTCGCTTTTCTTATCTCGTTTGGAATAGTCAAAGCAAAATCCGGAAATCTGAAATCCGTAAAAAAACAGGAGTCAGCGAAAGCCTATGAACGCAGTGGTTCATTGTCACTGCAAAGATCAACGGACAGTTTTGTCAACAGGATTGTTACTCAAAGAACAATCAAAAATGAAAAAGACAGTTCATCTTCTTCCTCCGGTTCCGGTGGAAGCTCATCTCACACCAGTTCTTCCGGACGATCCCATGGTGGAACCAGTGGTAAGTTCTGATCAGAGAAACTTTGTCATTGCTCACTATTCAGACATTATAGTATAATAATTATTATTGAGCATTGAGCAGGCAGTATCCCGAGACATAATGTTTATAACAGGTTACCGTTTATATTTGATCGGTAACCTGCATGCTTTGGGGACGGGGTTTGTCTGGAAAGGAATCATAATGCCATATCAAAAGAAAAGATTTTTATCATATACGACTGTTTTTCTGTGCTTTTTGGCGGCATATATATGCAGACTGATCGATACAGATAATGATTTACTGCATGCTCTGCTTGACCAGAGCCGCACCAGCATTTATCTGGGACTGTACTGTGCATGGGTCACTTATCTGAATAAACATATTGTATACAAAAAAATGCGCCAGTGTCTGACGGCCATTGGCTGTCTGATGGTATTCTGGTTTTTTTTGCGTACAATAAAATATCATGTTTTTCAGGATCCCCTCAGTATACATATCTGCTGGTATCTGTATTATCTTCCGATGATCCTGATTCCGACTTTAGGTTTGAATGCAGCTTTGCTTCTGGAAGAAAAGGAAAATGCTAAAATAAAAAAAAGACATGTTTTGCTGCTGCTTTTTGCAGCAGTACTGATTATAGGTGTATTTACCAATGATCTGCATCAGCTGGTTTTTCGTTTCTATCTGAAACCACCTTATTCGGATAAAAATTATGGATATGGTTTCCTCTTTGTGGTCATTCAGGTATGGATCATATTTTGTCTCAGTGCAATGGATGTGATACTTGTTCGCAAAAGCAAAACTTTTGAAAAAAAACGTTTCTGGCTTCCTGTAATACCTGGTATCGTGCTTTTGGGATGGAACATTGGAAATATTCTGCGTCTGCCCTTTATCAGTATCATTGCAGGAGATCTGACAGCAGTCTGCTGCCTTTGTATAGCGGCTATTTTTCAAAGTTGTATCCTGTGTGGACTGATTCCTACAAATAGTCGTTATTTTGAATTGTTTCAGTCAACAGGCAGTCTTGACGCAGAAATAACGGATGAAGCTTTTCGGCGTTATTATTATACAGGAAATTTCCCGAAGCTCTCCAAAGAACTGCGTGAATGTGTGATCGCAGAATCTTTACTGCAGGAAAACGGGATTTTGATCAAGCATATTCCTGTCAGGGGTGGACATTTATTCTGGACGGAAGATATTTCTGTTCTGCTTGACCAGTATCAGGATATTCAGGAACAGCAGGAGGAATTGACGGCACGAAATCAGCTTTTGCAGATGACTTATCAGAAAGAAGCCGCACGCAGAAAATTAGAAGAACAGAATCATCTTATGAATATGATACAGGATCAGACTTACAGACAGTATGAATTACTTTCTCTATATATGAAGAAGTTTGAACAGACAGATTCAAGAGAAGAATGTGATATGCTTCTGAGTAAGATAGTAGTCGTGGGAACTTATCTGAAATGAAGAAAAAATCTTGTACTCACCAGATACAGCTCACAGGGGGATTCTCTGACTATGGCCGATCTGAAGCAAAGTCTGGCTGAATCCTGTGAAAATCTGAAATTATGTAAGATCAGGGCAGCTTACTTTGTGCAGGATAAAGAAAAACTGCTTCACGCAGATGATGTTCTGAGATGTTATGATTTCTTTGAATGGCTGATTGAACAACTGTTTGATGTGGTGAGCGCGGTCTTCTTCCGAGTGACTCAGATTGAAGAAAAATTGCAGATTTCTGTGCATGTTATGTGTCTGACTGATATTCGTATTTTTCTGGCAGAGAGACCTGATCTTTTGATACAGCAGGAGGAGGAACAGGAATGGTTTATTCGATGTCCGGTTTCATAAAAGACACCATGAAATTGCAAAATCTTCTGATGATCCTTATGGAAATATGTCTGATCCTTGAATTTATTCTGCTGTTTTCCAGAATTATGCGTTCAGCAGGGAAATGGAAAATTGCGATATCTTCTGCATGGCTGGTTGTCTCATTTCTTTTTATGGTGGGACTGTTGAGTGATCACCAGCATCGGCAGGATGATCTTCCATACGATCCGATATTGTATTCATTTCCAATACATGTATTGGTGATAGCAGTGATTCTGCTGACAGCCTATCTGATTCTGGCGATTCGCAGGGAGCGAAAGGAATACAGCAATACTTTGTCACCCTGGTCTGTTTATGAAGCTGTAAATAATGTCCCCTGTGGTGTCTGCTTTTCAGATGCTCTTGGACGTATCATCCTGAGTAACGCCAAGATGCAGGAATTATGCAGGATACTGACCGGAAATTATCTTCAGAATTTTGAGATTTTCCGCGATGCCATAAATTCAGCACCTGTTCAGAAAAATATTATCAAGTTAAATTCCGACAGCAATGTATTTTATTTACCGGATGGTTCCGTCTGGATGTTTCAGGAATACCAGCTTAAAGAGCCGGATCTGAAAGGTTATGTGCAGACTGTTGCGATCAATGTGTCTGAAGTATATTACAACAATGAAAAGATCAAAAGCAATAACGAAAAATTAGAGCAGCTGAATCGCAAACTGGAAGAAATGTATGAAAAAATAGGCGATGAAATACGTGAACAGGAAACTCTGGCGATGAAAATGAAGGTACACGATAATTTCGGAAGAAGTCTTCTTTCCATACGAAGAATCCTTGAAAAGAAAGAAGAACCTGACAATATGAGGGAGCAGCTGGAAAATTTAAAGCAGCAGGTTTATATTCTTACAAGTTCAACTGCTGATAATAAAGAAGACCAGTATGAGGATACGGAAAAGCATGCAAGAGAACTTGGAATATCGATCCAGATCCAGGGGAATTATCCGGATGATCTGATTTACAGACGGCTTACAGATCGCGCTCTCCGTGAATGCGTGACAAACTGTGCCCGTCATGCACATGGAACTGCAGTTTATGTGGAAATAAAGAACAGCAGGGACGGATATCAGATCCAGATTACCAACAATGGTGAGCCGCCATCAAAAAATGCAAAAGAAGGTGGTGGATTATCAGCATTAAGGAAAGCAGTAGAAGCAGAGCAGGGGACTATGAAGACATTTTTTGAACCTGCTTTTTATCTGTTTCTGAATTTTCCGTTAAAGGAATAAGAATATCAGATTACTTCAGTATGAGAAGGGAATGATGCTATGATAAGGGTACTCATTGTGGAAGATCAGAAGATCATGCAGAAATATTTTGAATATATTATTTTACAAAATCCTGAATTTAAGTTGGTAGATACGGTCAGTGATGCCCGGGAAGCAGTAAAAATCTGTAATTATTCAGCAATCGATCTGGTATTGATGGATGTGCAGACCTTTCATAATCATGATGGACTGACTGCGGGAAAGACCATAAAGGAGGAACATCCGGGTACGAAGATACTTGTTGTAACCTCGCTGATCGATCCCAAAGTGCTGGAGCGGGCAAAAACAGGATGTGCAGACAGCCTCTGGTATAAGGACCATGGTGAGGATGAGATTTGTGATGTGATTATCAGAACTCTTAATGGAGAGCATGTCTTTCCGGATGTAACTCCAAATGTGGAATTGAACTGGATCACCAGCGGGGAAATCAGTCCCAGGCAATTGGAAATGCTGCGGCTTTACATATGTGGAATGTCCTACTCGGAGATTGCAAAAAAAATGAACTGTTCCACCTCAGGAGTACGATGGAATTTTCAGGAGATGATCGCCAAGGCAGGATACAGCTGCAAAGAGGATCTGATCGCTGCTGCGCTAGAAAGCAAACTGATCGTTACCACACTGAAATAGGATGTCGAATAGCTTTTATCTGTAAATGATATTGCTGTAGGAAGTATTTTCATCAGGAGATGATACCATAAGGAACGGGTTCATGAAAAAATAAAAAAAATTAAATTAGGGGGTTGTATTTTCCGTAAAGGAATGTTATTATACTGGTTGTACGCGCTGAGGCGTGTATGAACTGCAGATTCAAGCCTATATTACGGAAAAGGAGGATTTCCAGTGAAAGTAAGATCATCTGTAAAGCCGATCTGCGAGAAATGCAAGATCATCAAAAGAAAAGGATCTATCAGAGTAATCTGTGAAAATCCAAAACACAAACAGCGTCAGGGTTGATTGACTGATTTGTGAAACGTGCGGCTGCAGTTTGATACACCCGGAAGGGTTGTTCGGACTGTTTTAATATCTTATTAAAGAAGCATGTATTGCCTAATACCGAGAGGCAACAAAATTTCGGAAAGGTCGCTTTTCGCCAAAGGCGGCTGGGTGTTTTACCGAGGCACCCCAATTAGGAAACTAGAAAAATCGAGAGTTTTTGAAGATGTACCCTATTTCACCTTGCGAGACTGCAAGTGGTACGGTTCAGACGACTTTCAAAAAGAAAATGGAGGAAACAGTACATGGCTCGTATAGCTGGTGTAGATTTACCAAGAGACAAACGTATCGAAATCGGCCTTACCTATATCTATGGTATCGGCAGAACAAGTGCAGACAAGATTCTTGCACAGGCAGGAGTAAATCCTGACATCCGTGTCAGAGATCTGACAGACGATGATGTAAAGAAAATCAGTGCTGTTATTGATGAAACAATGACAGTTGAAGGTGATCTTCGTCGTGAAATCGCTATGAATATCAAGAGACTGCAGGAAATCGGATGCTACCGTGGTATCCGTCATCGTAAAGGACTTCCGGTTCGTGGCCAGAAGACCAAAACAAACGCTAGAACTCGCAAGGGTCCTAAGAGAACTGTTGCTAACAAGAAGAAATAATTCGTAACAAATAATTGATTATATATAGGAAAGTGTAGGTTAGTTTTAAAATGGCAAAGACAACCAGAAAAGCGACTACTAAACGTCGTGTTAAGAAAAACGTTGAACACGGACAGGCACATATCCAGTCATCCTTTAACAATACAATTGTTACTCTGACTGACAACGAAGGAAACGCTCTTTCATGGGCAAGTGCCGGCGGTCTGGGATTTAGAGGTTCAAGAAAATCTACCCCTTATGCAGCACAGATGGCAGCAGAGACTGCAACAAAAGCTGCTCTGATTCATGGATTAAAAACTGTTGATGTTATGGTTAAAGGACCAGGATCAGGACGTGAAGCTGCAATTCGTGCACTTCAGGCTTGCGGCCTTGAAGTAACAAGTATCCGTGACGTAACACCGGTTCCGCACAACGGATGCCGTCCACCAAAACGTAGAAGAGTCTAATTTAGGAGGTAGCTTGAAATGGCAGTAAATAGAGTTCCTGTTCTGAAAAGATGCAGATCCCTTGGCCTGGATCCGATTTATTTAGGAATTGATAAAAAATCCACAAGACAGTTAAAACGTGCAAACAGAAAAATGTCTGAGTACGGTTTACAGTTAAGAGAAAAACAGAAAGCAAAATTCATCTACGGAGTTCTGGAAAAACCTTTCCACAACTACTACAACAAAGCTGACAGAATGCCGGGACAGACTGGTGAAAACCTTATGGTCCTTCTTGAGAGCAGACTTGACAACGTAGTATTCCGTATGGGATTTGCAAGAACAAGACGTGAAGCTCGTCAGATCGTTGACCACAAACACGTACTTGTAAACGGAAAATGTGTAAACATTCCGTCTTACCTTGTAAAAGCTGGCGATACAGTTGAAATCAAAGAAAAATGCAAAGGTTCTGAGAGATACAAAGGAATCCTGGAAGTAACAGGTGGAAGACTTGTTCCGGAATGGATCGATGTTGATCAGGAAGCTTTACGCGGAACTGTAAAAGAACTTCCAAGAAGAGAAGCAATTGATGTTCCGGTAAACGAAATGCTTATCGTCGAGCTGTATTCTAAATAATAATTAGTACGCGATTGTAACTGTGGGGCTAGCTTCACAGTTACAGCATTCGTTAATACCCTCAAATGTTGAATACCCAGAAGGAGGGAACCATATAGTGTTTGATTTTAATAAACCAAAAATCGAAATTACGGAAATTTCCGAAGATAAAAAGTTTGGCAGATTCGTAGTAGAGCCTCTGGAAAGAGGATATGGTACTACACTTGGTAATTCTCTCAGAAGAATTATGCTGTCCTCCCTCCCGGGAGCAGCAGTAAGCCAGGTTAAGATCGATGGAGTTCTTCATGAATTCAGCGCTATTCCGGGTGTAAAAGAAGACGTTTCAGAGATTATCATGAATCTGAAAAGCCTTGCTATCAAAAATACCAGCACAGACAACGAACCAAAGACCGCATACATTGAGTGTGAGGGTTCAGGTGTTGTAACAGCAGCTGACATCCAGGCAGATCAGGATATCGAAATCATGAATCCGGATCAGGTCATTGCTACTCTTAACGGAGGCAAGGACTGCAGACTGGCTATGGAGCTTACGATCACCCGTGGCCGTGGTTACATCAGTGCTGATAAAGGTAAGACTGACGACATGCCGATCGGCGTAATCGCAGTTGATGCGATCTACACACCGGTTGACCGTGTAAACATGGTTGTAGAGAATACCCGTGTTGGTCAGGTTACTGATTTCGATAAACTTACATTGGATGTATATACCAATGGAACACTGGATCCGGATGAGGCTGTCAGCCTCGCTGCGAAGGTACTGAGCGAACATCTGAGCCTGTTCATTGATCTTTCTGAGAACGCTAAGACTGCAGAAGTCATGATCGAGAAAGAAGACAATGAGAAGGAAAAGGTTCTGGAGATGAGCATTGATGAGCTCGAACTTTCTGTTCGTTCTTACAACTGCCTGAAGAGAGCCGGAATCAACACAGTAGAAGAACTTTGCAACAGAACTTCTGATGATATGATGAAGGTTCGTAACCTTGGTCGCAAGTCATTAGAAGAAGTACTTGCTAAACTGAAAGAACTGGGCTTACAGCTTCAGCCAACTGAAGAATAAGCACTTCTTAATAATTTGAGCGGGGATGCCTAAGCATTCATGCAGTAAGACCGAACTAGCATGTATGGATGTCCCGCAGATGGAGGAAAATAACATGGCAAAATATAGAAAATTAAGCAGAACTTCTGACCAGAGAAAAGCTCTGTTAAGAAACCAGGTAACAAACCTTCTGTACAACGGAAAGATCGTTACCACTGAAGCTAAAGCTAAAGAGATTCGCAAGATCGCTGAAAGCCTTATCGCTATGGCAGTTCGCGAGAAAGACAACTTCGAGACAGTTACTGTAACTGCAAAAGTTGCTCGCAAAGATGCTGACGGTAAGAGAGTAAAAGAAGTTGTAGACGGAAAGAAAGTAACCGTATATGACGAAGTACAGAAAGAAATTACCAAAGATGCTCCATCCAGACTGCACGCTCGTCGTCAGATGGCTAAAGTATTCTACCCGGTAAAAGAAGTTCCGGCCAAAGCTGCTGGAAAGAAGAAAAACACAAAAGACATCGACATGACCAAGAAGATGTTCGAAGAGATCGCACCGAAATATGCAGATCGTAACGGTGGTTACACAAGAATCGTTAAGATCGGACCGCGTAAAGGTGACGCAGCAATGGAAGTTCTGATCGAGTTAGTATAATTTGATCAAATACATGAGAAGATATCTGTAACAGGATGTCTTCTCTTTTTTTATGTAAATTTTGATAAAATCAATTTTTTTATACATAGAAGCATAATTTGCAAAAATGACTTTAATAACGTAAAAAACGTCAAAAAAATCAGGGGGGGGGTAAAATAAATTCAGGAATATGTTATAATAAAATATATTTGTGAAAAAGAAAATATTTGTTTGGGAGATTTTATGAGACAACTTGCAATTGCTATTTGTGATGAGAATTCTAAGGATACGAAAATACTTGAAGAATATATAAAAAGATTACTTTTGGATGTGGAGATTACGAAATTTACGGATCCTCAACAATTACTTAAATGTATAATAAAGAATCCAGATCAATTTGATCTGATTTTTATGGAGATCATTTTTTCGGAAGATAATGGAATTCGAATTGCACAGAGGATCCGGAAAGTCAATAAAACTATAACGATCATTTTTACAACAAAAAGTGAAAAATATTATAGACAGGCATTTGATGTATTTGCCCGGCAGTATTTACTAAAACCGATCAGTATCAAAAATATCAGGGAAATTTTTGATGTTCTTGAGAGTGATATACGGGAAAATGCCAAGAATATGGATGAAGATCGTGTGGTATGTTTTCGTTATCGCTCACAGTTTTACACGATCAAACATAGCAATATCGAATACATATCCAGCAGTCTTCATACGGTAAATTTTCACCTGGAAGATGGAAATGTTGTTCATTGCAGAGGAAAGCTTAATGATTTTGAAGAACAATTAAAGGATAGTTTGTTTTTGCGCTGTCATCAGAGTTTTTTTGTAAATCTCAGTAAAACGATTGGAATGAGGGCAGATGGATTTATTATGAGGGATATGGACGTTCCGATTTCAAGAACGTATCTGAAGGAAATGCAGAGACGTTACCAGGATTATTTAAATGAGAAAAGTATGTTCATGGAATAAAAAAGAATTTACCAGGTTGCCTTTTTTTGCTAACTTTTCATAGATAGTTGCTAAATCAACAAAATTGTCGTAAAATCAGTAGGAGCTATAAAGTTAAAATAAAAAGGAATAAATCACATGAACGTTAGAAGAATACTGGCAGTCTGGGCTGCCAAGGCAACTGGATTTGCCTGTAAGAAGATGGGACGGCAGGGTGTGACCTGGGCAGGAAAGATCGCACTTAAGATATATCCGCCCGTATTGAAAGAACTGGCAGGAGAAGTCAAAAAAGATATTTTTGTAGTATGCGGTACAAATGGAAAGACGACTACCAACAATATGCTCTGCGCTGCACTGGAGGCAGAGGGACAGAAAGTCATCTGTAACCATACCGGTTCCAATATGTTGAATGGTGTTGTGGCAGCATTTGTACTTGGTGCCGGTTTGAACGGACATATCAAGGCTGATTATGCCTGCATTGAGGTGGATGAGGCATCCACGAAATATATTTTTCCTCAGATCAGACCGGATTATATGGTTATGACGAATCTTTTCCGCGATCAGCTTGACCGCTATGGTGAGATCGATATCACCATGAATATCCTCGAAGAGATGATCCGCAAGGTACCAAAGATGAAACTTGTGGTAAACGGAGATGATGCATTGTCTGCTTATCTTGCAATGGACAGCGGAAATGCCTGTACGTACTACGGAATCAGCAAACCTGTCATGAAGAGCAAGACAAATGAGATCCGCGAGGGTCGTTTCTGTAAACGCTGTGGCGAGAGATTACAGTACAGTTTTTATCATTACAGCCAGCTTGGTGATTACAAATGTCCGAAATGTGGTTTCCAGAGACCGGTTCCGGAATATGATGCTTCCGATGTACAGGTGGGAGATCAGCTTTCTTTCCGTGTGGAAGATCATAAGATCACTGCAAATTACAAGGGATTTTATAACGTGTACAATATTCTGGCTGCCTATGCGGGAATCCGTACTGTCGGATTCAAGGCAGAGCATTTTCAGGATATGCTTAAGAAATTTAATCCGGAGAACGGCCGTATGGAGCAGTTCCGTATCCAGGGAACCAGTGTGACACTGAACCTTGCGAAGAACCCGGCAGGTTTTAATCAGAATATTTCTGCTGTGATGCAGGACAGTGCACCGAAGGATGTGATCATCGCGATCAATGACAATGCACAGGATGGAATCGATATTTCCTGGCTCTGGGATGTGGATTTTGACCGTTTCCAGGAAGAGAGCATCCGCTCTATCACAGTCAGCGGCATCCGATGCCAGGATATGCGCCTTCGAATGAAATATGTAGACATTCCGACCATGCTGGAAGCTGATGTCGAGAAGGCAATCCGTAGCCGCGTGGCTGACGGAACCGGAAATCTATATGTGCTGGTAAATTATACCGCACTGTTCAGTACCAGAAATATACTCAAGAAGCTGGAGGGAGAGCAGAAATGAAACTTACGATAGGACATTTATATCCGGATCTCCTGAATCTTTACGGGGACAGAGGTAATATCCAGTGCCTGATGAAGAGATGCCAGTGGAGAGGGATCGAGGCAGAAACGATCGCTTATGAGATCAATGATAAGATTGATTTTTCCAAACTTGATATCGTGCTTCTTGGAGGCGGTTCCGACAGGGAACAGATGCTTGTCTGTGAGAAACTTAAAGAGATCCAGAAGGATTTCAAGGCATATGTAGAGGATAATGGAGTTGTCATCGCCATCTGCGGCGGTTATCAGCTTCTTGGAAATTATTACAAGACGGACCAGGGAACGATCAAAGGCCTGGAACTTGTAGATATGTATACAGAGCAGGAGGAAGGTCGTCTCATCAGTAATATCGTTCTCCAGAGCGATCTGTTTGAAATGCCGGTCGTTGGTTTTGAGAACCACGGCGGAAGGACATGTATCAACGATAACAAACCACTCGGCAAGGTTCTCTACGGTTCTGGAAATGACGGTAAATCCGGTTATGAAGGTGTTGTATACAAGAACGTGATCGGAACCTATCTTCATGGACCGCTGCTTCCGAAGAATCCGCAGCTTGCAGACTGGCTGATCCTGCATGCACTGCAGAAGAAATACGGAGAACAGATCGAACTGGCTCCGCTTGATGACAGCCAGGAAAAAGAAGCCAACGATTATATCTGTCACAGATTCGTTAAATAATGCTTGCATTCAAAATATGGTGAGGATATAATTCAAATATAAAAGGTCACGAAGGTGCTGAGAGCCAAATGCTTTTGACACCTTCTTTTTGCAAAAGAATAATCACACATAAAAGGGCAAATAAGGGGACAAAAATGGCAAAATCACGTAATCAGAAAGCAAAAATACTGGTTTTGGAACATCTGCTTGAAGAGACAGGGGAGAATCGTGCAGTAACGATGCAGGAGATTCTCGAGAAAATGGCAGAGTACGGAATCAATGCAGAGCGTAAGAGTATTTATGATGATCTGGACGCGCTGAGAGACTTTGGACTGGATGTAAAATATAAACGGGGAAGACCGGGCGGCTATTATCTTGCAGGTCAGAAGGCAGAAGAAAAGAAGGAACTGACACCGAAGCCTGCAGCCAGACAGACGAAAGAGCAGGCACAGCCAGTTGTTAAGGAGATTCTGGTAAAGCATTTTGTGCTGGATGAGAGTGAGATTCAGGATGCAGAAAAACCTATGAAACTTCTGTGCAGGGACACCAGAGAGAAAGCGATCCGTGAATATTTTGGCACTTATGGAAGTTATAAGAATAAAGAAGCCGGATATATATCTGTTACAGTACCGCAGATCTCCGGTCCGCAGTTCTTCGGCTGGCTGACTGCAATGGGCAGAGACGTCACGATCGTTAAACCCAAAAAGACAGCGGCTGCATACAGAGACTATCTGAAACTTCTCGCAAAGGAATATAAAGGAATTTAACATGAAAAAAAAGACAGCATATATTTTACTTGGAGTTTTTCTGACAACCTCCATGCTTGGAGGCTGCGGCAAAAAAAACGAGGCAACGGAAGCTGCCAGTGAAAGCGCACAGACAGAGAAAGAAGGAACAGGAGAAGCTGAGGAAGAGCTGACCGAAACTCCGACACCTGATGAAAAATCAGATAAGGACAAAGCTGAGAAAGCTTCTGATGATGCAGAGGCCTCAGACAGCGAAAAAGAAGCATCTTCCGATACGAAACAGAGAGAAAAGATTGCCGTTCTTCTTCCGAACGAAGAGAAATGGACGAGAGATGCAGACGAATTCAAGAGCACTCTGACAGATGACGGATATGAACCCGTGATCCAGTATGCAGAGAATGATGTGTCCAGACAAGTTTCGCAGATCCAGGAACTGACAGCAGCGGAAGTTTCCGCATTTGTCATTGCACCGGTAGATCCTTATGGGCTCAAAAGCGTTCTTGAGAGCGTAAAGGAAGCTGAGATACCGGTATTTTCTTATGATGATCTGATCATGGATACCAATGCAGTCAATTATTATGTTACATTTGGCGGACGCCAGATCGGTCAGATGATCGGTAAGAAGATCATTGAGAGCGAAGATCTGGACAAGGTCCGTGAGGCAAAAGAATCCAGAACGATCGAATTTTTTATGGGCTCCCTGGATGATACGCAGGCGTTATTTTTGTATAATGGTCTGATGGAGACTTTGCAGGAATATCTGGATGATGGAACTCTTGTATGCAAATCGGGTAAGCTCTCTTTTGATGATACAGGAATCTTAAGATGGAGCAAAAGCACTGCAAAATCACGTGCAGCAGAGATTCTGGAGCAGTTTTATCCAGATGGAGCAGCACCGGATATCATCTGTACAGGATTTGACGATGCAGCAGGAGCCGTGCAGGAAGCCCTTCAGGAGTCTGGTGTAGTTCCGGGAACAGATATCTGGCCGATGATCACAGGAAATGGCTGCAAGGAGGATGCAGTGAAGCGTATAGCATCTGGCACACAGGCATTCAGCGTATTTATGGATTCCAGAGAACTTGCGGACCAGTGTGAGGAGATGGTAAATGTATATCTCCACGGAGAGGATGATCCGGAAGTAAATGATTACGAGCAGTATGACAATGGCGTAAAGATCATTGGAAGTTATCTCTGTGAGCCGCAGATGATCGACAGGGACAATTATGAGATCCTGATCGACAATGGATATTATTCAGAGAAGGAAGTAGAGCCTGATCCGACAGAGACACCGACACCGGAACCGGTCACACCGACCGAGACACCAGAGCCGACAGTGACTCCAACGGAAGCACCAGAGGAAGTTTCTCCGACTCCAACTGAGGCAGAAGAGCCAACCCCAACTCCGACAGAAAGAGCAGAGCCCACAAAGAAACCGACTTCCACACCGAAACCGACAGCCACGGAGAAACCAGTGCCGACCGAAAAGGCAAAGAAATAAAGACACAAAAATACAGCCGGAACAGAGCATAAGACTTTGTTCCGGCTGTTGTTATTTGCGATGAATCAAAAGTTTACTGCGAGCAGTAACGGATCAGTCGCGGAATGTCAGAGAATCATCAGTCATAGAGTCAACGATCGCGAGAGATTCCAGACGAACACCCATATCACGGATCTTCTGGCCGCCATTCTGGAAGCCTTTCTCGATCACGATTCCGGCACCTTCAAGAGTAGCTCCGGATTCTTTGACGATTTCGATCAGGCCGAGCAGTGCACATCCGTTGGCAAGGAAATCATCGATCAGGAGAACATGGTCTTCTGGTCCGAGGAATTTCTTGGATAAGATTACGTCATAGACTTTCTTGTGGGTGAAAGACTCTACCTTGGAACAGTACATTTCGCCATCCAGATTCAGGCTCTGCGCTTTTTTGGCAAAAACTACAGGCACATTAAAATACTGTGCTGCGATACAGGCAATTCCGATTCCTGATGCTTCGATCGTAAGGATCTTGGTGATCGGGCAGTCAGCAAAACGTCTTTTGAATTCTTTTCCGATCTCATTGATAAGATCAATATCCATCTGGTGGTTCAGAAAGCTGTCTACTTTCAGAATATTTCCTGGTTTTACGATTCCATCTTTCAGTATACGGTCCTTTAAAAGCTGCATGATTTATCTCCTTTGACTAAAATTCTCGTTTTTATAAAATTATATTTATGATACTCTATTCTTCGCAGAAGTTCAATTCTTTTCGACAAATTTTTTATAAAGATACAAAAAATCTTGTGTGCGACGAAGAAACGTTTTAACGAGAAGCAGGCTTCCGGCATGGTTTGCAAAAAAAGAGAAGGTCTGGTACAATGATAGCAGTGTGAAAATTGAGACAAATTATACAGGAGGTTGTAAATTATGGAACAGAAATATACAGTAGACGCAAGAGGCGAACAGTGCCCGATCCCGGTTGTAAAGACAAAGAAAGTCCTGGACGGCATTCAGGGAGATGCGGAGATCACTGTGCTCGTAGACAATGAAACAGCAGTACAGAACCTTACCAGAATGGGAAAACATGCAGGGGCAGAAGTTCTTTCTGAGAAAAAATCCGACCAGGAATTCCATGTTATCATTCGTGTCAAAGACCAGAAACCGTCAGAGACGCAGGAAGAAACCGTAGAGTGCATCCCGGATGTCAAAGGTGATTTTGTGATCGCAGTAGATACGGCAACGATGGGCCGTGGAAACGACGAACTTGGCAAAGTCCTGATGAAAGGCTTTCTTTTTGCAGTGACACAGCTTGAGAAACTTCCAAAGACCATGCTTTTTTATAATGGCGGTGCAACACTGACAACAGAAGGTTCTGATTCTCTCGAGGATCTCAAGAGTCTGGAAGCGCAGGGGGTAGAAATCAAAACCTGCGGTACCTGCCTGAATTACTACGGTTTGACAGACAAACTTCAGGTTGGAGAAGTCACAAATATGTATGACATCGTAGAGACTCTTGCGAAAGCAGCCAAAGTAGTAAAACCATGATCCAGAAGATTCCGAGATATCTGCTGACTTTTTACAGTACGAGTGGAGCCATGGCGGTGGAGAGATACTGCAAGGAGAACGGGATCGCCGGGCGGCTGATCCCGGTTCCGAGGGAGATCTCCGCAAGCTGCGGACTTTCCTGGGCAGTACCGCTTGAACAGAAGGATGAGCTTGGTGTGATCGAGGCAGAGTTTGCAGATGAGATCGAGGGAAAATGGAGTCTGGATATATGACTTTCAGGGAGGACAGAGACCATGAAAGAATATGAAGTGATCTGGGAGATCTTTAATAAATGCCCGAGAAACCAGATGCGGGATGTCTTTGTGGAGGAAGTGGAGATCACAGATCCAGAAGAATATGTCAAAAAGAAATTCCAGGGCAAAGATGTCTCCTATGACAAGACTATCCTTGCAGATGGAACGATCGTCTTTGATATCGTAACATCGCAGATAAAACAGAGATGTTCCTTTACAGAGATTTAGGCAGTGTGGTATAATATAATTTCAAGGTTACGGGTATTACTATAGAAGCAGCCCGTAAGACAGTACTGATAATTTGATACCTGAGAGGAGCACTGACATGAGTGAAGCAAAGGAAACCCATGTACATGTACTGGAAGATGGAACTACAATAGAACATTCTCATGGAGAACACGGCCATCATCACAGCCACGCCCAGACCAAGGCGGTTCTGAACCGGCTTTCCAGGGCAATCGGACATCTGGAATCGATCAAGCGTATGGTGGAAGATGGCAGAGACTGTTCTGAGGTGCTGATCCAGCTTTCGGCGGTCAAATCAGCCATCAACAATACAGGTAAGATCATCCTTCAGGATCATATTGAGCACTGTATCGTGGATGCGGTAGAGCACGGAGACAAGGATGCCATCAAGGAACTGGAACGTGCGATCGACCGGTTTATGAAATAAGTGAACAAAAATACAGGTCATGCGGCCCGGGAGACAGGACTGTAAGGATCGGAAAATAAAGGAGAAACAAGAAATGGCAGAATGCAGTAACAGCGGATCATGCGGCAAATCAAGCTGCGAAGGATGCGCAAGCAAAGGACAGAGCAATCCGCAGAATTTTATGGCGGAACAGAACATCTTTTCAGATGTAAAACACGTCATCGGTGTTGTCAGCGGCAAGGGCGGCGTAGGTAAATCCTTCGTGACAGGATCCCTCGCAAACGCAATGGCAGCCAAGGGCTACAAGGTAGGTATCCTGGATGCGGATATCACAGGACCATCTATCCCGAAGATGTACGGACTGACAGGAGCAGCACAGGCAGACGACAACGGAATCTATCCGATGGAGACAGCAAACGGGATCAAGGTTATGTCCATCAACCTTCTTCTTCCGACAGAGGATACTCCGGTTATCTGGAGAGGACCGGTCCTTGCAAATATGGTAAAACAGTTCTGGACAGATGTAGTATGGGATCAGATCGACTATCTCTTCGTAGATATGCCGCCAGGAACCGGTGATGTACCGCTGACTGCATTCCAGTCTCTTCCAATCGATGGAATCGTGATCGTAAGCTCTCCGCAGGATCTTGTCAAGATGATCGTCAAGAAAGCTTACAACATGGCAGAGATGATGAAGATCCCGGTACTCGGAATCGTAGAGAACTACAGCTATGTCAAATGTCCGGACTGCGGAACTCCGATCAAGATCTTTGGTGAGAGCCATATCGACGAGATCGCAGCCGAGCTGAATGTACCGGTATTAGGCAAGATGCCGATCGACATGGCATATGCATCCAAGGCAGACAGCGGTGCTTTCGATCAGATCAACAACGAATATATCACAAAAGCAGTAGAGGTTATGCCACAGTAAATTCTGGGAGCTCCCGTCAGAGGGGGCTCCTTTTTTCAGAACATTTCCAGGAATCGTTCTGCCGCCTGGGACACGGGCAGGTTATCGTGCTGGACAAGGATCAGCTGGCGGGACGGAAGCTGTTCTGTGAGAGGAATCGGTTTGAGAAAATCCTCTGGATCCAGCATATAATCAGGAACACACGCGATGCCAAGACCGATCCTTGCGAGATCCATCAGGAGGTCATTGCTGTTGAGCTCGACTTCCGGCAGCAGTTTCAGATCATGCACGGCAAAGGTATGATAGAGATATTCACTGGTCGTGCTCTTGGAAGAAAGCATCAGGATCGGATATTCCAGAAGCTCTTTCAGCGAGCTGGGCAGGTGCTTGAAGGCAAAACAGTCCGGGTCACCTACGAACACATCGTGGAAATCTTTTAATACTTTGACCTTCATGTGGTTTCCGAGACGGGAATTCGGCGAGTTGCATACAATCAGGTCGACCTGACCTTTTTCCAGAAGTTCGACACAGCCGATCGAAGTGCTGTTGGTGACTTTGATCCGGACATCCGGGTAGGACTGGTGAAATCTGCGGAAATATTCGATCAGGAAATAACGGCAGATTGTGTCACTGGCACCGATTCGGAGCTGGCCTTTGAGCATGTTGCTGCCTGAGAGCAGGGCTTCCCCCTCATCAAGCATCAGAAGGGCGGGCTTGACGTGCTCCAGAAGAAGTTCTCCTTCCGGTGTGAGGAGGACTTTTTTTGTACTGCGGATAAAGAGCGTGTGGCCGAGCTTTTTTTCCAGGGTCTTGATCGACTGGCTGACAGCAGACTGAGAGATAAAAAGCTGGCGGGATGCCTCTGAGAAACTTAAGGTTGTGGCTACATAATAGAAAACTTTGTATAATTCGAGATTGATATCCATAAGGAACCTCCATTCACTGATTAGTGTATCTAATAAAAAATATAAGATATATTAATTTTACTAATGATATTTGTTATGATACTATATATCCTGTAAGAAAACAACTATTCTATCCCAAAAACAACCGAGTTACTGCTCACGGGAATGCCTGTGAACAGTAACTACAAAACCAATGATTACTATCTGAAAGGAGTTTCTAATGAGTAACGTAAGACGCGTTTATGTAGAAAAGAAACCAGCCTATGCCGTACAGGCAAAAGAATTAAAGCATGAGATCAGCAGCTATCTCGGAATCAAATCCGCAACAAATGTAAGAGTGCTGATCCGTTATGATGTAGAAAATATTTCAGATGAAGTTTTTGAAAAAGCATGCAGAACCGTATTTGCAGAGCCGCCGGTTGACGACCTGTATCTTGAGAAATTTGAAGCCGCAGAAGGCGCAAAGATCTTTTCCGTAGAGTACCTTCCGGGACAGTTCGACCAGAGAGCTGATTCCGCTGTACAGTGCGTACAGTTCCTTGATGGAGATGCACAGCCGATCATCCGCTCTGCAACGACTTATGTAATAGAAGGAAATGTAACAGACGAAGAATTTGATGCCATCAAACATCACTGCATCAACCCGGTAGACTCCCGTGAGACAGGACTTGAGAAACCGGAGACACTGGTTACCGTATTCCCGGAACCAGAGGATGTCAAGATCTTTGACGGTTTCAAGGATATGCCGGAAGCAGATCTCAAAGCACTGTATGATTCCCTGAATCTTGCAATGACCTTCAAGGATTTCCAGCACATTCAGAATTACTTTAAGAACGAAGAAAAACGTGATCCGTCCATGACAGAGATCCGTGTACTGGATACCTACTGGTCTGATCACTGCCGTCATACCACATTCTCCACAGAACTTACCGATGTGAAGTTTGATGAGGGCGATTACAAAGAACCGATCGTAAAGACTTACGAGAAATATCTTGCTGACAGAGAAGTTCTCTACAAAGGCCGTGACGACAAATTTGTCTGCCTGATGGATCTTGCCCTGATGGCAATGAAGAAACTGAAATCCGAGGGCAAACTTGCTGACCAGGAAGAATCCGATGAGATCAATGCCTGCAGTATCGTTGTACCGGTAGATGTAGACGGCAAGGAAGAAGAGTGGCTCATCAACTTCAAGAATGAGACACACAACCATCCGACAGAGATCGAGCCGTTTGGTGGTGCGGCTACCTGCCTCGGCGGTGCAATCCGTGACCCGCTTTCCGGACGTACTTATGTATATCAGGCAATGCGTGTGACAGGTGCTGCTGATCCGACTGTATCTGTGAAAGAAACCCTCAAGGGCAAACTTCCTCAGAAGAAACTTGTCAGAAGTGCAGCTCACGGCTACAGCTCCTATGGTAACCAGATTGGTCTGGCTACCGGTTATGTCAAAGAAGTCTACCATCCGGATTACGTTGCGAAACGTATGGAGATCGGTGCTGTTATGGGTGCAGCTCCGAGACGCGCAGTCATCCGTGAGAACTCTGATCCGGGTGATATCATCATCCTTCTCGGAGGACGTACCGGACGTGACGGTATCGGCGGTGCTACCGGTTCCTCCAAAGTACATACAGAGGCATCCATCGAAGTCTGCGGCGCAGAAGTCCAGAAAGGTAATGCACCGACAGAGCGTAAGATCCAGCGTATGTTCAGACGCGAGGAAGTCAGCCACATCATCAAGAAATGTAATGACTTCGGTGCCGGCGGTGTATCCGTTGCCATCGGTGAGCTTGCAGACGGACTTCGCGTAGACCTCGACAAAGTTCCGAAGAAATATGCCGGCCTCGACGGAACAGAGATCGCAATCTCTGAGTCCCAGGAGCGTATGGCAGTTGTTGTAGATCCAAAGGACGTAGACACCTTCCTTGGCTATGCAAACGAAGAAAACCTGGAGGCAATCCCGGTTGCAGTCGTTACCGAGGATCCTCGTCTTGTCCTTACCTGGAGAGGCAAGGAGATCGTAAACATTTCCCGTGCCTTCCTTGATACCAACGGTGCACATCAGGAAACAACCGTAGAAGTTGAGATCCCGAACAAAGAGGGCAACCTTTTTGAAGAGCGTCCGGATGTAGCAGATGTCAAGGTTAAATGGCTCGAGACACTTGCTGACCTCAATGTATGCTCACAGAAAGGCCTCGTTGAGATGTTCGACGGTTCTATCGGAGCCGGAAGCGTATTTATGCCATACGGCGGTCAGTATCAGCTTACCGAGACACAGAGCATGGTAGCAAAAGTTCCGGTACAGAATGGCAAGACCGATACTGTAACGATGATGAGCTATGGATTTGACCCGTATCTGTCCTCCTGGAGCCCATATCATGGAGCTGCCTATGCAGTGACAGAATCTGTTGCAAGAATCGTTGCAACAGGCGGTGACTACAAGAAGATCCGCTTCACCTTCCAGGAATACTTCCGCCGCATGACCGAAGATCCTAAGAGATGGAGCCAGCCGTTCTCCGCGCTTCTTGGTGCATATGCGGCACAGATGGGATTCGGACTTCCGTCCATCGGAGGTAAGGACAGTATGTCAGGTACTTTCAACGAGATCGACGTACCTCCGACACTCGTTTCCTTTGCAGTAGATGTAGCGAAGATCCAGGATGTCATCACTCCTGAACTCAAAAAAGCAGGAAACAAACTGGTATGGCTCCGTGCACCACACGATCAGTACGATCTGCCGGATTACGCAGGAATCATGGATCAGTATGAAAAACTTCACAATGATATCCAGAGCGGCAAAGTTGTTTCCGCTTATGCACTGGATCGTCACGGTATTGCAGCAGCCGTTTCCAAGATGGCATTCGGTAATGCACTTGGCGTAAAGATCGAGCACAATCTGGATCCAAGAGATTTCTTCGCTCCGGGATTTGGCGATATCATCATGGAAGTTCCGGCAGACAAAGTCGGCGAGCTTTCCATCACTTACACACTGATCGGTGAAGTTACTGACGACGGTAAATTCTCTTATGGAAATACCGTGATCACAGAGGCAGAAGCTGTAGAAGCATGGAAAGGAACTCTGGAAAGAGTCTTCAAGACCGTTTCCGGTGAAGCAAATGAAAAACCTGCCAAAGATGATCTGTACCATGCAGAAAATATCTATGTATGCAGACACAAAGTTGCAAAACCGCGTGTATTCATTCCGGTGTTCCCGGGAACCAACTGTGAATATGACAGTACCCGTGCATTTGAGAGAGCAGGCGCAGAAGTTGATGTCAAAGTCTTCAAGAACCTGACAGCAGAAGATATCCATGATTCTGTAGAACTCTTTGAGAAAGCGATCAACGAAGCACAGATCATCATGTTCCCTGGTGGATTCTCCGCAGGTGATGAACCGGATGGTTCTGCGAAATTCTTTGCAACTGCATTCCAGAATGCAAAGATCAAAGAGGCTGTTATGAAACTTGTAAATGAGAGAGACGGTCTTGCACTTGGTATCTGCAATGGTTTCCAGGCACTGATCAAACTTGGTCTTGTACCATATGGTGAGATCTGCGGACAGAAAGAAGATTCTCCGACACTGACCTTCAACACCATCGGACGCCATATCTCCAAGATGGTCTACACCAAAGTTGTCAGCAACAAGTCTCCATGGCTTCAGAAAGCACAGCTTGGCGGTGTATACTGCAACCCGGCATCCCACGGGGAAGGACGTTTTGTTGCCAACGATGAATGGCTTGCAAAACTCTTCGCAAACGGACAGGTTGCAACTCAGTATGTAACTCCGACCGGAGAATTGAGCGCAGATGAAGAATGGAACGTAAACGGTTCCTACATGAACATCGAAGGTATCACAAGCCCTGACGGACGTATCCTCGGTAAGATGGCACACAGCGAACGCCGCGGTGACGGTGTGGCTGTCAACATCTACGGCGAGCAGGATATCAAGATCTTTGAGTCCGGTGTAGAGTACTTCAAATAAATAATAATATGACAGTTTTGAGCCCTCGCTTATACGGCGGGGGCTTATTTTGTCTTGACGAAACTGGAAATTTTCGGTATCGTATTATCAGAATGAAAAATGTTTCATAGAAAATCGAGACAGGACAGGAAGTGAGCAAATGGCAAGTATTCGTGATGTGGCAAAGAGGGCAAATGTAGCGGCGTGCACTGTTTCCAGAGTGTTAAACGGGACAGCAAATGTGGCTCCTGAAACACGGATGAAGATCGAACAGGCGATGAAAGAACTGAACTATATTCCGAACGAACTGGCAAGGAGCATGTTCAAGCAGAAGGCGGGGATCGTGGCGATGCTGGTTCCGGATATCCGTCATCCGTATTTTTCCTCGCTTGCGAGACATATCGAAGATGAATTATACAAAAATGACTGCAAACTGATGCTGTGCAGTACCGGTGATGACCCGGAGAGAGAAAAAGAATATATGAAGATCCTCCGCTCCAATATCGTGGACGGTGTGATCATGGGTGTCAATAATCAGAAACCGGAGGCATACGCAGAATTCGGCAAGCCGCTGGTCATGCTGGATTATTATGTGAATGATGAAGTACCGGTTGTTGTATCCAACCACGAGATGGGCGGCAGGCTTGCAGCAGAAGAACTTATCCGAAGCGGATGCAGATATGTCCTCCATATCGGAAGTGAGACGGACACAGACAGAGTTCTTTCTTACAAGAGCCACCGGGCACTCCGTGAGACACTGGAAACAAACGGGATCCAGACACGGGAAGTGGATATCAAGTGGAATTCTTTTGATTTCCAGAATTACTTTGAGATGGCATGTCTGATCCTGGAAGAAAATCCGGAGATCGATGGCATCATGGCAGCAGATATGCCGGCAAGTGCTTTTCTCAAAGCAGCAGTGAAACTCGGCAAGAAGATCCCGGAAGATTTCTCCGTGATCGCATATGACGGAACTTATGTATCCAGGACCAATATTATGGAGATCACCACGATCCACCAGCAGTTACACGAGATCGGGAACAGGGCTGTTGACACGATACTCAAGCTGGTCGATGGAGAGACACCACAGGAAAGATACATCACGATCCCTGTGGAACTCAAAAAAGGAAGCACAACGTGATACGGAATAGCTGCCTGAAAAGTTCTACGATAAAAATAACAAAAGGGATTGACTTTATATCAAAAATATGATAGCTTAGAAACAACGAATGAAACATGTTTCAGAAACAAGGCATAGTTCGAGCGACAGAAACTGTGCCTAAAAAAATGATTGATATGAAACATGTTTCAAGAAACAGAAAACAAAGCACAAAAGGAGGACGGGAGATGAAAAGATCCATAAAGGCACTCGGCGTGTGTCTGCTTGCCGGAGCAGCAGCGGTCACAGTGACCGGATGCGGCAAGGTAAACAAGGATTATGATGTGTACTTTTTTAACCAGAAATCAGAGATCGCAGACAGCCTGAATGATCTGGCTGATGAATACGAAGCACAGACAGGCAAGAAAGTGAAGGTATTTACAGTAGGAACAACAGAAGGCTCCGAGACCATGCGTTCCGAGCTGAAATCCAAGGAATATCCGACACTGTTTTCTTCCAATGCGATTTCCTTCGAAGAATGGAAATCCGCAGGATATGCGGCAGGAGTGGATGAGATTTCCAATCCGGAACTCAAGGCTCTGTATGAGAGCGTGCCGGATGCACTGAAACTTCAGTTTGAGAGTGAAGGAAACTACGGAATCCCATACAACATCGAAGGATATGGTCTGATCGCAGACCGCCAGATGCTGGAAGATATCCTTGGAGTGACAGATCTGGATGCCTTTACTGCAGACTACAAAGAAGCAGATTACGAAGAATTCCAGCAGATGATCGTTGCACTGAACGATTACATCAACGACGGCAAGTCTGAGAGTTTTACCCTCAACGGTAACAGCTACGAGACACAGTCCGATAAGACGGACCTTACCGAGAACCTGAACGGAGTTTTCTCCATCGCAGGTGCAGAGAAATGGACATACGGAAATCACTTCGGAAATTATCCGATCAGTACCGTATACCAGAATATCTACGATGTACGTGAATCCGATCCGGACAAAGCAGACCTTATGAAATCATCCATCGTGAAATCACTGCAGGAACTGGATTTCCTTTCCAACTATGCAGCAGGACCGGATGGAGCAACGAAGAGAGGCTCACAGTTCATCAATTCCACAGTGACCGGTTATGACCAGGCAGTACAGACCTTCGCAGAAGGCAAGGCAGTCTTTATCAAAAACGGAAACTGGATCTACAGCAACGTTGCTGACATTGCACCGGAAGTTGCAGACCGTCTGATCATGCTTCCGATGAAACTGAACTTCTCTGATGATGACATCCATGTAGACGGACTGACTGTAGATCAGATGAACCGCTCTGTTCCGGAGTTCGTATCTCAGTATTACATCATCAACAAGAAAGCCACCGAGCAGGAAAAGAAAGATGCAGAAGACTTCCTTCTCTGGCTGAATACTTCAGAGACAGGTCAGGATTATATTGTGAACAAATTTGCATTTGTACCATTCAATGCAGACGAAGATACAACACTGGAAAACCCGCTGTCCAATGACCTGATCACTTACAAACGTGACAATGATCTTCTTGCCAACCCGTTTGATGCGGCACCATCCTCCTGGGGCCTGGAAAGCTACGGCAAGTACATCATGGAAGACCTGTTTACAGATCCGGATCCATGGTCAGAAGACGAATTAAACGACATTGCGGATGAATGTATCTCATACTGGAAATCCGGCATGGACGAATGGTAAGGAAGGGAGAGAAACATGGAGAAATATTATAAGAAATGGTTCAAGATACTGAATATTCCGGCGATCATCCTGTTCGTCGTAGTTATCCTGGTTCCATTTATCATGGGTGTGGCATATTCCTTTACAGCCTGGAGAGGTTCTTACTTCAAAGGCTCCGAACACTGGTACGGTGCACTGGTTGGCTTCAAAAACTATATCAAAGTGTTCCATTCACAGAAGTTTATCACTTCTTTTATCTACACCATTAAATTTACAGTTGTAGCTGTTGTGATCAAAAATATCGTAAGCCTTGGCATGGCACTGATGGTAAGAAAAGTCGGCAAAGGCAAAGGATTTTTCCGTACCGTATTTTTCTTCCCGAACCTCCTTGGAGGACTTGCAATGGGCTTTATCTGGAGCTTTATCTTCCAGAATGTATATTCCCTGATGCTGTTTGGTGAGGATTCTCCGATCCATATCCCGTTCCTGTGCGACATGCTCCAGGACCCGAACAAAGCAGTTTTTGCCATGGCAATCATGGCAACCTGGCAGACAGCCGGATATCTGATGTTGATCTATCTGAACGGTCTTAACAACATTCCGGAAGATCTCTATGAAGCAGCTTCCATCGACGGTGCAACTGCATGGCAGAAATTCCGTCACATCACAGTTCCGATGCTGATGCCGGCATTTACTATCGTATTTTTCCTGACACTTTCCAGCAGTTTCAAGATGCTGGATGAGAACCTTGCCCTCACAGGCGGAGATTTCGGTACCAGAATGCTTTCTCTGCAGATCCTTCTGACAACCAGAGAGAACACACCGCCAAACTATGGTATGGCACAGGCACAGGCGGTTATCTTCTTTATCCTGATCGCTGTTGTGTCTATCGTTCAGGTTATTGTTACTAAGAGAAAGGAGATCGAGGCATAATGACTGCAAACAAAAGAATAAAACAGGGCGTAATGTATGTAGTTCTGATCCTTCTGAGCATTTATACTTTATTCCCGATCTACTTTCTGATCATAAACTCTTTTAAGAGTCAGAAAGAAATCGTCGGATCTCCGATCTCTCTTCCGTCTTCTTTTGATTTTACTTATCTTAAGAATGCGGCAGCACAGATCAAACTCGGAGAATCTGTAGTAAATACACTCATCATCACTGTGGCTGCAGTAGCACTGATCGTTGTGATCTCTTCTCTTACTGCATGGATGATGGTAAGAAACAAGACAAAAGCAAGTAACTTCCTATTCCTCTGCTTTACAGCAGCAATGCTGATCCCGTTCCAGTCTGTTATGTATCCGCTGGTAAATCTGATGGAAGCACTTGGACTTAAGAATACCTTCGGTCTGATCCTGATGTATGGCGGATTCGGACTGAGCATGACTGTTTTCCTGTATCATGGATTTTTCAAGAGTGTTCCGCTTTCTCTGGAAGAGGCGGCTGTCATCGATGGCGCAAATATCTTCCAGCTGTTTTTCAACGTTGTATTCCCGCTGGTAAAACCGATCACAGCGACTGTTGTGATCACCAATGCCATGTGGATCTGGAATGACTACCTTCTTCCGTTCCTGATCATCGGAAACAACGACAGCAAGACACTGACCTTGAGTCTTTATTATGCAAAAAGCCTTTCCGGACAGTACGGAAATCCATGGGAACTCATCTTCCCGGCAGTATTGATCTGTGTCATTCCAATCCTGATCGTGTTCATCTTCCTTCAGAAAAACATCATCGAAGGAATCGCGGCAGGTGCAGTAAAGGGGTAACTTATGAAAAGAATATGGTGGAAAGAAGCAGTAGGATATCAGATCTATCCAAAAAGCTTCAAGGATACAAATGGTGATGGAATCGGAGACTTAAAAGGAATTCTGGAAAAACTCCCTTACCTGAAAGAACTGGGAATTGATTTTATCTGGATCTGCCCTTTCTATCCGTCACCAATGAAAGACAATGGATACGATGTCGCTGACTATTATGGGATCGACCCGTGCTTCGGAACGATGGAAGATATGGATCTTCTTCTGAAAAAAGCGGGAGAACTTGGCATCCGTGTCATCATCGACATGGTGCTGAACCATACTTCCGACCAGCATGTATGGTTCCAGGAAGCGCTGAAAGATCCGAACTCAGAATACAGAGATTATTATATGTTTGTCCAGTCCAAGGAACGCCCTTCCAACACACGAAGCTGCTTCGGCGGTTCCGTGTGGGAGAAGGCGGGAGAAGACTGCTGGTACTATCATACCTTTGACAAGAGCCAGCCGGATCTCAACTGGGAAAGCCCAAAACTTCGAGAAGAACTCTACAACATCCTGAATTACTGGATGGAAAAAGGTGTCAGCGGATTCCGTTTTGATGCGATCACTTATATCAAAAAAGTAAATTCTCTGGTGTCCCATGAACCGGACAATACAGACGGTCTGATCAGCGTGGAGACAACCGGTCAGAATCAGGAAGGAATCCGAGAATTCCTTCAGGAAATGAACCATAAATGTCTCAGAGATCCGGAGATAATGACTGTTGCGGAGGCACCGGGAGTCCCATATGAAAACCTGTCCGAGTTTATCGGCGAAGACGGATATTTTTCCATGGTATTTGACTTCAGTTATGCAGACATTGACCTCCTTCCGGGTTCCAACTGGTACAACCAGGCTCCGTGGACCTTTGGAGATCTCAAGAAACTTCTATTCAGAAGCCAGTGCAGTGTGCAGACACAGGGATGGGGTGCCATCTATCTGGAAAACCATGACCAGTCCCGTTCCTTCAACAAATATTTCCGCGAAAAAGCAGCAGCCAGGGACGATCTGCATTTAAGATTCCTTCAGGGAAGTGCCCTTGCAACCCTTCTGATGGGACTTCGTGGAACCGTATTTGTCTACCAGGGAGAAGAACTTGGTTCAGAGAACGGTAAGTTCAACAGCATCGAAGAATACGATGACCTGAACACCAAGGATCAGTACAGAAGAGCCCTTAGTGCAGGGTATGACGAAGCGCAGTCCCTGAAATTCGTCAACGACAGAAGTCGTGACAACAGCAGAATGCCGTTCCCGTGGACTGCAGAAGCAAACGGCGGTTTTACTTCCGGTATGCCATGGCTGAAATGCAATGACGACTACGCAGCCATTTGTGCCAAGAAGCAGGAACAGGACAAAGATTCCCTCCTGCATTACTACAGAAATCTGATTCGGATCCGCAAAGACGAGGCAAACCGTGAATCCCTGATCTACGGTGAGATCCGTGAGATCCAGAATGCTTTGGAGCCTGTGATCGCTTTTGAGCGTATCGCAGAAAACGGTGAAAAGACCCAGATCTGGGTCAATATGTCTGATGAAACCCAGCAGGCAGACATCGCAGAGGGCGAGATCCTCTGCAACAACTACAGCGAAACCAGCCAGAAAACCCTGAACCCTTACCAGGCAGTCATGGTACGCTGCAGATAATAAAATGCGTTACTGTTCACTCCGTTCACAGTAGCTAAAATGCTACATCAAATTGGTCTTACCAATATAAAAATTAGTCATTGACAAACCGGGAACACATGGATATAATGGGTAACAGAATAAATAAGAAACACGTTGACGAGAAGAGTAAACTGTGGAAGGCTCCAGAGAGGAATACATTTGCTGAGAGTATTTCAGCGGGAAGCAGTCGAAGACCATCTCCGAGTGGCCCTAATCCGGTCCGGTGATTCCGTTATCATCTTATAAGAGTGGCTGAGACTGCCGTATGACAGTTACAGCAAGCAGGGTGGAACCGCGAGTATCGTATACTATGATCATATTCGTCCCTTACAGTGCAGAGATGCATTGTAAGGGACTTTTTTATTTATCAAATGAATCAGAGATCAGCTCGTCCCTGTGGAAAAAACTTGTAACTGTTCAGTACCCTCACAGTTACGAGTCAAAATGCATTCCAAATCACCTTCGGTGATAGCATTTTGCCTTGTATGTCTCGGGATTTTGGCAAAAACATGCCAAAACACCTCGCGGGATCTACCTACGGAATAGTTACAAAAATTTACTTTATTCAAACACAAAAGGAGTTCAAAATTATGATCATCACACTGAAAGACGGATCCAAAAAAGAATATTCCGAAGCAAAATCCGTAATTGACATCGCTTATGACATCAGCGAAGGACTGGCACGCGCCGCATGTGCAGGAGAAGTAAACGGAGAGGTTGTAGACCTCCGTACCGTACTTGACAGCGACTGCGAACTGAACATTCTGACAGCTAAGGACGAGAAGGGACTTGCTGTTCTTCGTCATACAGCTTCCCATGTACTTGCACAGGCAGTACAGAACTTATATCCGGAAGCCAAAGTTGCCATCGGACCTTCTATTGATACAGGATTTTATTATGATTTCGATCACGAGCCATTCTCCCGTGAGGACCTTGATGCGATCGAAAAAGAAATGAAGAAGATCATCAAAAAAGGCGCAAAGATCGAACGTTTCACCAAATCCAGAGAAGATGCGATCGCATACTTCAAAGAGAAAAACGAACCTTACAAAGTAGAACTGATCGAAGACCTTCCGGAAGATGCAGAAATCTCCTTCTATTCACAGGGAGACTGGACAGACCTCTGTGCAGGACCGCACCTGATGAGCGTAAAACCTGTCAAAGCATTCAAACTTCTTTCTTCTTCCAGCGCATACTGGAGAGGCAGCGAGAAGAACGCCATGCTGACACGTATCTACGGAACAGCATATGCTACAAAGGATGAGCTCAAAGAACATCTGGAGCAGATGGAAGAAGCCAAGAAACGTGACCACAACAAACTTGGCCGTGAGATGAAGATCTTCACAACTGTAGATGTGATCGGACAGGGACTTCCGCTGATCATGCCGAACGGTGTCATCATGATGCAGGAACTGCAGAGATGGATCGAGGATGAGGAGACAAAACGTGGCTATGTAAGAACCAAGACTCCTCTGATGGCAAAGAGCGATCTCTACAAGATCTCCGGACACTGGGATCATTACAAAGACGGAATGTTCGTTCTCGGTGATGAAGAGACAGACAAAGAAGTATTTGCACTTCGTCCGATGACATGCCCGTTCCAGTACTATGTATACAAAGCAGAACAGCACAGCTACCGTGACCTGCCGCTGCGTTACGGCGAGACATCCACACTGTTCCGTAACGAGGATTCCGGTGAGATGCACGGCCTGACACGAGTTCGTCAGTTTACAATTTCTGAAGGACATCTAATCGTAAGACCAGACCAGATGGTAAAAGAATTCAAAGACTGTATCGCACTTGCACAGTACTGTCTGCAGGTTCTCGGTGTTGAGGAAGATGTAACTTACCATCTGTCCAAATGGGATCCGAACAACAGAGAAAAATACATCGGTGATCCGGAAGTATGGAATGAGACAGAAGAAGATATTCGTCAGATGCTCGAAGAACTGAACATCCCATTCACAGAGGATGTCGGAGAAGCAGCTTTCTACGGACCAAAAGTTGACATCAACGCAAAGAACGTATATGGCAAAGAAGATACCATGATCACAATCCAGTGGGATGCACTTCTTGCTGAACAGTTTGATATGTACTACATCGACGAAAACGGTGACAAAAAACGTCCGTGTATCATTCATCGTACATCCATGGGATGCTATGAAAGAACACTTGCATGGCTGATCGAGAAATACGCTGGTATGTTCCCGACATGGCTGTGCCCGGAACAGGTTCGTGTGATCCCGATCTCCGAGAAATTCAACGCTTATGCTGACAAAGTAGAAGCACAGATGAAAGAAGAAGGAATCCGCTGCTCCGTTGACAGACGTTCTGAGAAGATGGGATACAAGATCCGTGAAGCACGTCTTGAGAGAGTTCCATACATGCTCGTTGTTGGTGCAAAAGAAGAGGAAGAGGGCAAAGTTTCCGTAAGAAGCCGTTACCTTGGCGATGAAGGAATGAAAGACCTCGGAGATTTCATGAGCGCGATCAAAGAAGAGATCAAGAACAAAACGATCCGCAAAATCGAAGTTCAGGAAGAGAAAAAATAACAGACAATGATTCATCAAAACTCAAAACTTTTTTCATTCTGTCGATAAGACACGAGAAGTTCTGTGAGTTTGGGGTCAGGTTTTGACAAAATCTGCGCCCTCTGTCTTTTATAATGAGTTCACTTACCAAAGTGAAGGATTTATAGAAGTTCAGAGGGCGTTTTTTTGTACCTGTTTTTCTTTGGGGAGGACTGGATTTATGTATCAGGAGATCTACATAGACGTTGTGTTCGCAGCAAATCTTTTGATGGATTATCTTCTTCTCCGACTGGTAGGAAAATTTCTTCGATATCGTGTAAGCCGCAGACGATGCCTTGCGGCGGCAGTTTTCGGGGCGCTTGGTTCCTGCCTGATCCTCTGGATTCCTTCGGAAAATACTCCTGTGCTGACCGTTGTCTTACATGGATTTTTTGCACTGGGCATGCTTCGGATCGGGCTTAGGATCCAGAAGGGGGCGCTCCTTCTCAAAGCCTTTCTGATGCTGTACCTGACCGCGTTTCTCTGTGGTGGATTCTGGGAGGCTGTTTCAGGAGAGAGAATACTTACGATCAAGGTTTTTCTGTTATGCGTTTTTGTGGTGTACACAGGAAGCAGCGCGTTTCTTTTTGCGGCAGACTCGATCCGGGCGGGACGGCGGAATATTTATCCGGTAACGCTTGGATATCAGGGAAAGGTCGAGTCCGCTTACGGCTTCTATGACAGCGGGAATCTGCTGGAAGATCCGGTAAGCGGAAAGCCGGTATCGATCATCGAGGCAGACCTTCTTGAGAAAATTCTGCCAGAGGAATATGCAGAGGCACTGAAGAACCTGAATGGAGATCCGAAGGAATTTGGAAGCGTAGAGATCGCAGGTCTGAAACCGCACTATCTGTCAGTTAAGACAGTAGGCAAAAGCCCTGAGACATTCCTGGCGGTAATGTTGGACGATCTGTGCATCCATACTCCTGGAGATGTGATTCATATAGCAGGACCGGTTTTTGCTCTGACATTTGAATCCTCCGCTTTGGGCAGGGAATACAAGCTATTGTTGAATTCCAGATTATTGCGTTAGGAGGGGCAGGTTATGGCAAGATCAGCAGCAGGCGTGGATTATAATCCGTTTCAGTTTTTTCAGAGACTGGTACTTACAAGACCGAGAGAAGTTTATTATATCGGAGGGAGTGATGTCCTCCCGGCACCACTGGAACCTAAGAGAGAGGCGTATGTGATCAGCAAACTGGACAGTGACCAGCACCAGGAGGCAAAGGCGATCCTGATCGAACACAATCTAAGGCTGGTTGTCTATATCGCTAAGAAATTCGATAACACAGGAGTCGGCGTGGAAGATCTGATCTCCATCGGGACGATCGGCCTGATCAAAGCAATCAACACTTTTAACCCGGTCAAGAATATCAAGCTTGCAACCTATGCGTCCAGATGCATCGAAAATGAGATCCTGATGTACCTTCGCAGAAACAGCAAGACCAGGATGGAGGTTTCGATTGATGAGCCGCTGAATGTAGACTGGGATGGAAACGAGCTCCTCCTTTCGGATATTCTGGGAACAGATGATGACGTGATCTCACGTAAGATGGAAGACGAGGTAGAAATTACGCTTCTCGGTAAGGCAATCAGCAAACTTTCTCCGAGAGAGCAGATGATCATCAAACTGCGTTTCGGACTCAATAACGCAGAGGGTAAAGAAAAGACACAGAAAGAAGTCGCAGACCTTCTTGGGATTTCTCAGTCCTACATTTCCAGACTGGAGAAACGGATCATGAAGCGTCTGAAAAAAGAAATCATAAAATATGAATAAACAGACATCATCGTTTTTGTTTATAAAAGAGCGCACCCGGGCATATATATAAAAAGAATATGCGAAAGGGTGTGTTCTTTTTGCGAAAATATAAGATGGAACTGGTGATGGCATGTTTTTTTCTGATATGTTTTTATTTTCTGTCCAGACAGGCTGCGGCAGTGTCTGTCTGGATGAATTCCGAAACAGTGGAAACAAAGAAAAACGTGATCGTATTGGATCCGGGACACGGTGGAAGCGATCCGGGCATGATCGGCGTAGATGGGCTGGAGGAGAAAGGAATCAATCTGTCCGTGAGCCTTTTGCTTAAGGAAAAGCTGGAAGAAAAGGGCTATACCGTCATGCTGACTAGAGAGAGCGACCAGGGACTTTATGATGACTCCGCACAGAATAAAAAGGCACAGGATATGCAGAGGAGGATCGCCCTGATCGATGAGACCGCACCTGTACTGACGGTCAGCATTCATCAGAACAGCTACCATGATCCCATGGTAAAAGGCCCGCAGGTTTTTTATTATGAAACATCCAGTGAAGGGAAAGAACTGGCAGCAGACCTGCAGGAAAGCCTGAATACAGTCCTTGAAGTTGAGCGGCCACGGGAGATCAAAGGAAATACGAGTTACTATCTGCTCAAGAGGAGTAAGGGATTACTGGTGATCGCGGAATGCGGTTTCCTCACAAACCCGGAGGAAGCGGCTCTTCTCCAGACAGAAGAATATCAGGGAAAAGTTGCATCGGCCCTGGCAGAGGGAATCCTGGCATATTTACAGAAGCAGTGAAACTTTTTTTGCTATTGATTTCGTATTCTGTTATACTACATCTGAGATAAACTGGGCATACATGCTAAAGAATAATGAATTACAGAGGTTATATTTATGCTGGGAATTATTTATTGTCTGCTGGCAATATTGATTGGAAAAGAAATTTCGGCTGTGTTTTTTACAACCGCCGACAGAAAAAACGACAAGATTACGGTAAATCAGTTCTGGATAGTGGCTTCCGGTGCAATCGGAGTGGGGATCCTGACATTTGGATGGATCACCTATATGGTTTCCTGGGCCGCCAGTTCAGCAGGTGCAGAGAAACCGCTTTTTTATGGAAATACCGTAGTAATGGTCAGTGCAGTTGTGTTTTTGCTTGTTTTATATATCAAAAGATATCGAAAAACACATACAGTGCTGTCAAAATATGAACGGAATCTGATCTGCAATAAGAAACAATTTCGGATAGAACTGATTTTATTTGTGATTCTTTCTGTGTTCATTACGTGGATCATGTTTTATGTGTTCTACATAAAAGACGGGATCCTTTATTCCGGCTATACGGTTTACGGGGATTATGCACCGCATACAGCGATGATGCGGTCTTTTTCACTGGGAAATAATTTTCCAACACAGTACCCGCATTTTGGAGGTCAGGATGTAAAATATCATTTTATGTTTCAGTTTCTTGTGGGAAATCTGGAATTTCTTGGACTGCGTCTTGACTTTGCTTACAATATCACAAGCATTCTGGTATTGCTGGCGTTTCTGGCAATGCTTTATAATCTGGCACTTCGGATTACAGGAAGCCTTGCAGCTTCTGTGATGACGATCGTATTTTTCTTTTTTCGGAGCGCGTTGACGTTCTTTCATTTTGTGATCGAACATTTTACAGCAGGAGATCTGATAGAAACACTTAAAACCAATCTGAAATTTATTGGTTATACACCAAATGAGGACTGGGGACTCTGGAACTTTAATGTTTATCTGAATCAGAGACATCTGGCTTTTGGACTTCTGATCGTTACACTGGCATTGTGGATGTTCATAGACTGGGTAGAAGCCGGATGTGATCACGAAGAAAAAGGCTGGCGCTGGCTTACAGGAAGAATACTGAGCAAAGAAGCCTGGAAGAGCCGAAATCTGGAAAATGCTCTTTTTGCCGGCATGATGCTGGGTATGACTTCTTTCTGGAACGGGGCAGCTGTTATCGGCGGACTTCTGATCCTGTGTGGATTTGCGGCTTTTTCAGATGGAAAACTTGATTATCTTCTGACTGCGGTGACAGCAGTTATTTTTGCAGAACTCCAGGCAAAAGTGTTTATCTGGGGCAGTGCAGTGAGTACTTCTTTTTACTGGGGATTTCTGGCAGAGGACAGATCTGTGCCCGGGGTATTGTGGTTCCTTCTGCAGATGAGCGGGATCTTTTTCCTTGGTGCACTGGTGCTTTTATATTTTCTGAAGGATCGTAAACAGAGAGTTATCCTGTTCAGCTTTTTGTTTCCACTGTTCTTTGCATTCTGCGTTTCACTGACACCGGATATTGCAGTAAACCAGAAATATATTATGATCTCGTATGCTTTCGTGGCGATGTTCTGGGGATGGGCAGTTACGCGACTGTTTCAGAAAAATATCTGCCGGAAGATGATAGCGGTGATCCTTAGTATCTGCCTGACAATTACAGGAGTTTACGATTTTGTGATCATTGTCCGGGATAATGGACCGGGTCGGAGAGTAACTGTGAATATGAACAGTGCACTGACGGACTGGCTGGCAGAAAATCTCACCAGCAGAGATCTGATCCTCACACCGGAATACAGCATCAGTGAAGTGACGATGGCAGGTGTTATGATGTATATGGGATGGCCATATTATGCGTGGTCTGCCGGATATGATACGTATGGCCGTGCAGAGATCGCAAAGACGATTTACAGTTCAACTGATGAAAATACTGTGAAAAAGCTTGTAAAGCAGGAAAAAATCACCTATATTTTATTCGAAGATGGAATGGAATTCGAAGAAACTGAATGCAGAGAAGATGTTATTGCGAAAGCATTCCGTCTGGTGTATCAGTCAGAGGATGGGAGAATAAGAATTTATGAAACCTCAAATGATTAAAAAAACAATAATAAGAGTCATACCGGCGGCTCTTCTTGTGGCACTGTCAGCGTTTCTGCTGAAGGGCGATGTGTGGACTTTCTGGACATGGTATCTCCTTGCTGCGGTACTTGGGATCGTGGGAATGGCGGTCACAGGACGGCTGTTCCGTGGATTTGCGGACAAAGGCTGGATGTTCTCCAAAGTTGTGTCCATCACGATCACAGGATTTCTGACCTGGTTCCTGGTATCAATCAGGATACTCAAATTTACAACCGCCAGCTGTGTGGGTGTCACCGTGGTATTTGCAGTTGTCAGTATCTTTCTGTATGAAAAACAGCGAAAAGAAGGATATGAATGTCTGCCGATCAACAATCTGGATCTGGTCTATGTGGAGGAAATCTTGTTCTTTGCGGTATTTCTTATGTGGACTTATCTGGCAGGATTCCACCCGGCAGCGCATGGAACTGAGAAATTTATGGACTATGGTTTTATGGAAGCCATGATGAGGAGCAAAACACTTCCGGCAACAGACCTCTGGTATTCTCAGGGAAAGATCAATTACTATTATGGCGGGCAGTATTTTGCAGTATTCCTGACAAAAATTTCAGGAGCGCAGGTGGAACTCACCTATAATCTGATGCGTACTTTTGTGGCAGCATTTGCTTTTGTACTTCCATTTTCACTGGTACATCAGATGACACTGGACATGCAGGGCAAAAAAGTCAGTGGATGGAAAAAGGGACTTCCATCTGTTACAGGATTTCTTGCAGGCCTTGCGGTTTCTATTGCAGGAAATATGCACTATGTTGTCTATGCACAGATCATCCCGCTGATCCAGAAATTAAAAGGTGAGGAAGTAAGCAGCTACTGGTTTCCGGATGCGACGCGCTATATTGGATTTAATCCGGATGTACCAGATAAGACGATCCATGAATTTCCGTGTTATTCTTTTGTGCTGGGAGACCTGCATGCACATGTGGTAAATATCATGTTTGTGCTGCTCCTGCTGGGGCTTCTCTATGCCTGGATGCAGAAAGTACGAAACACAACACTTTCTGTAGAACAGCTGGGACGCCGGAAATTCTGGATGAAACAGCTTCTGATGCCACAGATCCTTGCAGCTTCCATGCTGCTTGGGATGTTCCACTGGACAAATTACTGGGATTTTGTGATCTATTATGTTGTGACAGGCGGAACCGTATTGTTTATGAATATCATCTGTCTGAAGGGTGATATCAAACGGATCATCGCAGTGACAGCGGCACAGGCAGTGGAGATCTTTGCGGTTGCAACGGTGATCATCCTTCCGTTTACGCTTCAGTTTACAACTATGGTGCAGGGCGTGAGACTGGCACAGAACCATTCCCTTCCACATCAGCTTCTGATCCTGTGGGGACTTCCGACGATCCTGACACTTGTATTCGTGATCTCGCTGATCGTAGAGAAACTTAAGAAGTTAAATCACAGGTCACTGTACCGTCTGATGAAAGCAATCCGTACGCCGGATCTTTTTGCTGTGCTCATGGGCCTGTGTGCGATCGGACTTGTGGCAATTCCGGAGCTGGTCTATGTGCGCGACATTTATGAAAATGGAAATGCCCGTGCCAATACGATGTTCAAACTGACTTATCAGGCATATATCATGTTTGGGTTGACGATGGCGTATGTGATCTTTCGTCTGCTGATCGTAAACCGCAAAAAGATCCTGAAAGCAGTTGCGGCGATCGGACTTGTCCTCCTTCTCTGGACCTGCGGATATTTCGGAAAAAGCGTGGATTCCTGGTTTGGACAGGTGCTGGACCCGTCCCAGTATAAGGGACTAAATGCGACTGCTTTTCTGGAAACAGATTATCCGGAGGATGTCGGTGCGATCAAATGGCTCAAAGCCAATATTCAGGATTCTCCGGTAGTCCTGGAAGCAAACGGAGACAGTTACTCTGAATATGAGCGGGTTTCTGCGATGACCGGACTTCCGACAGTGATGGGATGGTATGTACATGAATGGCTGTGGCGAAATGATGTGGCAGACCTGAACGAAAAATCCGGTGAGATAGAAACAATCTATACTTCAACAGATGATGCAGAAGTGCGCAAGCTGATTGAGAAATATGATATCTCCTATATTTTTGCAGGTTCCTGTGAGAGGGAAAAATATGGGGAAAATCTTAATAATGATGAATTGAAGAGTCTTGGAGAGACTGTATATCAGGATCAGGATTCGGAGACTTATATCGTAAAGATCGAAAAATAAAAGAAAGAGGCAGATGGTTTTTCACTGTAAAAACAGAACAGAGAAAAAACATCTGCTTTTTTGTTGAACAGATTACTGTAAACAATAACACGATTTATATATTGGGAGAGAAGAATCAGGCACAAAGAACTTGTTTGTACAGAGTATATATATTATAATAAAAGAGAATTTTACAGTTCGGAAAATATTACGAAATTTACTGAAAACAGAGAACACTGGCAGGGGGATGAAAATGAAACAGAGGCATATTATCTTATCAACTATGCTTGCAGCAGCAATACTCGCTTCTTCTAATGCGACATTTGTCCAGGCAGCAGAAGATTTTTCGGATTTTTCAGATGTTCAGATTGAAGAGGAAACAGACAGTCTGGATGAAGCAGCTGAAAGCCCGGATATCGAAGAAGCAGATCTGGAAGATGGAAATGCAGAAGAAATACAGGAAGAAGGAACAGAGATTTTTTCTGATTCTGCTCAGACAGAACTCTTTTCTGATGGAACAGAAGCCCAGCAGGGAATCCAGACCGAAGAGGGAGATACCCCAGAGGTAGGCTCTGGAGTGACTTTCACGTATACAACAGATGAAGCGACAGCCGCTTTTCTCCGTGAACAGGTGAAAAAACATCAGTCAGAAGTAAGAGTCGTAGCAACTTTTGATAACCGTGAGGCGCTGGACTTGAATATAGGCTACAGAACCTGGAATCTGCTGCAAAAACATACAGGAAAATCCACAGAGGGAGATACTATTAGCAACAATACCCATACTAGTTATACAATGCGGCAGAGGACAGAAGAATCGGGACACGTTACTGACGATGGATGGGTTACAACACAAAAATATATTGTGACAGTTGATTATCAGTTTGAATATAAGAGTACTTATGCTGAGGATCAAGAAACAGACGCAAAGATCAAACAGGTGCTTTCATCATTGAATCTTGCAAACCAGTCAGATTATACAAAGGCAAAAAAAATATATGATTATCTCTGTAACAATGTAAGCTTTTATAAAGATGCTTATTATTGTGCGAATCCTAATGGAGTAAGCAATACGGCTTATGGTGCACTGGTAAAAGGAGTGACAAGCAGCTGGGGCTTTGCGGAAGCATTCTACAGGATAGCCCTGGAAGCAGGGCTGGATGCAAGAATAGTAATGGGCGATGGAGATGGGAGTGGAACTCATGAATGGAATATTGTAAAGATTGGCAGGGTGTATTATCATCTGGATGCATCCGTTGGCGCATACCCTGGCATTTCCTCTTCTTCTTATTTCCTGAAAAAGAACCTTTGGAATGGAATAGATGACTGGTATAAAAAAATGTATATGCCAGAAGATTACCCAATGGCATCGGCTGACTACAAACCGCAAACTGAAATTTCAAAGCCGGCAGATGTAAAAGGGGTTAAGATCGCAGGTCGAACATCCAATGCGATCACACTGAGCTGGAACAAAAACACATCCGCATCCGGATATATCATCGAACAGAAACAAAACGGAAAATGGACAAGCATCAAAAAGATCTCAGGAAACAGCACAGTAACGTACCGTGTGGAGAATTTAAGTGCGGGAAGATACTATGATTTCAGGATCAAAGCATTTATCTGGAATAATGATACCAAAACTTCCGTGCATGGCAACTATACTAATGTGACAGGGGCAACGACCCTGCCGAAGGTAGCGGGAGTGAGGATCGGAAGCAGGACATCCAATGCGATCACTCTGAACTGGAACAAGAGCACAGCAGCATCTGGATATGTCATTGAGCAGAAGCAAAATGGAAAGTGGACAAATATCAAAAAGATTTCAGGAAACAGTACCGTAACGTACCGCGTGGCAAACTTAAGTGCGGGAAAAAGCTATGATTTTCGAGTAAAGGCATTTACATGGGACAATACGACCAGAACTTCCGTACACAGTGACTATGCCAATGTAACAGGAGCAACGATCCTGCCGAAGGTATCAGGGGTGAAAATTAAAAGCAGAACGTCAAATGCGATCACTCTAGGGTGGAACAGGAGCACAGCAGCATCCGGATATATCATCGAACAGAAGCAAAACGGAAAATGGGTGAATATTAAAAAGATCTCAGGAAACACAACCGTGACAATCCGTGTGGCAAACTTAAAGGCGGGAACGAAATATGATTTCAGAATCAAAGCTTTTACATGGGATAATACAACCAGAACTTCCGTGCACAGTGATTATACAAATATATCCAGTACAACAATGAAGTAATGTTTATAAGGAGGAAAAAACATGAAAAGAAAAAGTCTGGCATTGATATTAGGTTTAATGCTTGCATTAGAGAGTGGCAGTATCAGTGCGTATGCCGCAGATCTGACAGATGATGCGGCAGTCGTTGATTTTGCTGATGATGAAGGACAGGAAGAATTTCCTGAATACAGCGTGGAAGCTGAGACAGAAACGGATGATCTTTCCGGTGAGGCGGATTTTCTGGATGGAACGGAAGACACAGATGTGACAGCAGGAACAGAAAATCTTTTTTCAGACGGCGAACAGGCAGATGAAATCACGGTGGAAGAAGAGACGGCAGAATCCAGTGGTATTTCATGGGGATCATCAAACCAGATCCTTTCCACAGATGTGACAACTGCAAGAGATGGATGTGTACTGATCGGAGTAAAAGGAAGCTATCTGTCAGACAGGCAGGGTGCTTTGGATGAGATCAACAGGATAAGAAAGGAAGCCTGCGATGAGGGAGTTCAGGACCCACGTAATCCGAGCAGGAACCTTACACCATCAGATTATGTACCAATCAAATGGTCGGCAGATCTGGAGTACATTGCAAGAATCCGAGCAGCAGAAGCTTCCGTTGGAGCCGTATGGACCGCACATAATCGCCTTAATGGTCGTACATGTTGGGATGCAAAGTCACCGAATGGTATGCAGAGCTGGGGAGAAGTACTGGCATGGAACTGGAGCAGATCAATGATAACAGGAATCCAGCAGTGGTATGGAGAAAAAACGGACTGGGTAAATCAGACTGGTGCTGTAACAGGGCATTATACACAGATGATAAATCCATCCAATTCTTATGTAGGTGTGGCTTCATTTATTAATTCAAATACGGCATATTTCAATGCTACTGCAGGAGAATATTCTAGTACCGGCGCAGTGCTTGATCAGAGTGGCGGTCCTGCGATCGATAACTGTACGCAGACAGTAGAAGTTGCTGCGAACAGAGTTCAGGGAAGTATTACAGGGCTCAAGGATAAAATAAAAGTTTCTGAAAAATCTACTGCAGATTTAGAAATGTCAGCGTATTACAGTGCTATGGTTCCGGTAAATGGTATTACCTGGACGTCATCTGATGCGACAGTGGCGAGTGTGGACAATAAAGGCGTGGTGACTGGACGCAAAGCTGGTACAGCGGTGATCACAGCAAATGTTGAAGGACTGAAATTTTCAAAGAGTATAACGGTAGAAAAAGTCCTTGTGAAGCCGAGTGCCATGACAGGAGTGAAGATTACGGGCAGAACATCCAATACGATCACACTGAGCTGGAACAAAAACACATCTGCATCCGGATATATCATTGAACAGAAACAAAACGGAAAATGGGTGAATATCAAAAAGATCTCAGGAAACAGCACAGTGACATATCGTGTGGAGAACTTAAGTGCGGGAAGATACTATGATTTCAGGATCAAGGCTTTTACCTGGGATAGTGACACCAAAACTTCCATGCATGGCAACTATACCAATGTGACGGGAGCAACGATCCTGCCGAAGGTATCAGGAGTGAGGATCGGAAGCAGAACATCCAGTACGATTACACTGAACTGGAACAGAAGCACAGCAGCATCCGGATATATCATCGAACAGAAGCAAAACGGAAAATGGGTGAATATCAAAAA
>CAKRXU010000017.1 GCA_934424575.1 uncultured Blautia sp. | reverse complement strand
TATTTCGTTCTCCTGAGCTTTTTACTGCAATTATTCTATCCCATATTTCTGGTAGAGTTTCTTAAGAACTTCAGAATCCGTCATAGCCTGAAGAAACTCATCTACACGCCCCTCCTGTTTCAGCTTTGCATATAAAAGCTTTAGATGATCTTCACCGTCCTTTAAGCCAGCTTCGTACTCTGCCTTTCTAAGCTTCCGTTCTTCCTCTTCCTTATCATACTCGAATATACTCGTCGCAATCACCTCCGACCTGTTCTTTCGAAGAAATTCAGCAAGGATATTATTCTGAATACAGTAATTTACCGCTTTTTCTACAGCGGCATTCAAATCATAATAGCTTGCATATTCCCTGACTTTTGCAACATATTGTGCATATTCTCTGAGAATCTGGCATTGTTCCATCAGTTCTTTATTATGGCCTTCGTTGATGTTCAGAGTAATAACCTTCAACTCAAGGTTTGCTTCCCCTGTCAGGTTTTCATACGCATCTGATAAATAATTGACCCAATTGTCTTCTTTCTTTTCCGCGCCATTATAAAATACAAGGAAATTTGGTGCCGGGATTTTTTGAAGGGTTGAAGAGTATAGAGATCTGTTATCTACAAGTTTCTGATATTCTCCTGATATATAAAACAAGTCTCTCAATGGCATGTTTGGTGTGTACGTGGATTGATGCTCATACAAAAACAATCCTGTATCCACGATAAACGCCAGGTCATTCTTCATTCCCATATAGACAGCATTTTCTAATGTCACGATTTCCAGAGCATCTGGATCTTCGTAAGAGCTCCCGTTCACTGCATTATAAAGTGATAATAAATTGTTGCGATCCATGAACAGCATTCGGAATACAGTATCTTTGTATTTTCTGTTTGCTGTCGGCTGTTTCCTTGCATTTTTTATAGTATCTTTTCGGTTCTTTCTTTTTGCCATAGGCAGCACCTCCTGTTTGTAGGGCAGGAGATCAAGAACGGAATGTGCCGTTATTTTATCTCAGAACTCCTGCTTTTGCTGTAATTGGAATTTAAAAGCATGGATTTCTGAAATGATTTTAGAAAAAATAAATAGACGGCAAATGCCTTGAACTTTTAAGAAATATGCTTTGAATTTATGTTAACACGTTCTTTCTGGTCAGTCAATGAAAATCCAGAAAACCACCGGGGACGGTGTTTTCCGGCGTTTTGAGTGCCTCTGTGGTCTGCTTCATATCGAGCCATGGAAAACAAAAAGCTCAGGAAAGCGAATTTAGAGGAATCCCCCCTCACATATTTCGTTCTCCTGAGCTTTTTACTGCAATTATTTTATCCCGTATTCCTGGTAGAGTTTCTTAAGAACTTCAGAATCTGTCATAGCCTGAAGAAACTCATCTACACGTCCCTCTCGTTTGTGGACAGGAGAACAAAAACAGAATGTGCTATTTTTCTTCTTTTTTATATTCGCTAAGTGCATGTTCAAGTTTTCGATAATCGCAATGATAAGGAAGAACTTTATTCTTTTTGATCTGTTTCTCATATATCTTTGTTGCCTTCTTGGCAATATCATCTGAAATCTCTTTTAAAAAATTATATTCCTTAAACTCCCATGCCCGGCACACTTGGCACCACCATAAATGAAACTGTGTGAGCTGGAAAGTATTGAGTTTGTCTATGTCGTTTTGTATACTTATAGTACGGCATAGATCGTGTTTATTTTGGGCATGCAGCCCGTTTCCTAAAGATGATATTGGTATAATTTGCCAAAAAGGTGTTCCTTTCTTGAATAAAATACCCCGGACAGAGCAATAAAGCATTCTGTCGGGGGTATTTTTGCACGTTTATAATACTTTAAAACCGTTTCACCAAAACCGTCTTGGACTTCTTTCGCAGCAGCCGGTTATAAGCGGAATATTTCGCTTTTGGAACGCGGACGGTCATCTGTTTTACGCCCTGGTCGATCTGGGAGGTGACAAGGGAAAGCTTTTGGCTTTTGATCGTGATGACGCATTTTGCTTTGACATTCCGGAAAGCCTGTGAATTGATGCGTGTCAGTCCGGTGCCGATCGTGACGGTTTTTAAATTCCTGCAATTGTAAAAAGCCTGGCTTCCGATCGCAGAGACATTGTTTCCAATCACAACACTGGAAAGATTTTTCTTTCCGGCAAAGGACTTGGTCCATACGGAAGTTACCTTGTAGGTGATACCGCGGTATTTGATCGTGGCCGGTATGGAGGCTTTTGTCAGGCGGCTGTTGGAAGTTCCGTAGCAGGTAACTGTTTGTTTTCCAGTGACACGATAGATAAGCGATGACGAAGCTTTATAGCTGAGCTGCCATTGTGCATATAAAGTGATATTTTGTCTGATACGGAAAGTCTGTCCTGGAGCAAACTGGGTTCCTTTTCCATCGGCACGGGTATTCCATCCGGTGAAGAAGCGGGAAGTGCAGTAAGGTGCATTTTTCACTTTGACACTTCGTCCAGAAGTATACTTTGTTTTATCAGAAGGAAGATTTCCCACATTAAGCTTTATATTTTTAACATATTTAACCTGATAAGTGCGTGGCTTCGGAGTCGGAGTAGCAGTAGGTTTCGGAGTAGCAGTAGGTTTCGGGGTAGCAGTAGGTTTCGGGGTAGCGGTAGGTTTCGGGGTAGCAGTAGGTTTCGGAGTAGCAGTAGGTTTCGGGGTAGCAGTAGGTTTCGGAGTGGCCGTCGGTGTTGGAAGCGGAGTAGCTGTCGGAGCTCCTGAAATTGTCCTGGTGTGTGCTTTGATCGAAAAACAGTATGGACCAGGCAGAGTCGCAGTATCCGTCCAGTTTTGGGAATTTTGGGAATAAAAACTTTGTCCTTTATCAATTCCGGCAATGACTTCCATCCAGCCGAATTCGGTGGATTTTTCTACGTAATAGGAGATCGGTGAGCCGATCAGGGTCAGTACAACAGAAAACCGAGATCCAGGAGCCAGCCGGACAGGTTCCGGGAGGGTGATCGTATCGATCCCGGCGAGTGGCTGTGTATATTCGAAAGGCTCTTCAAAGGCAGGAGTGCCGCTGGCAGGATTTTTTGGATCACTTAGATTGGTATAAATCTGAATCTGATAGGAAGCATTGTCAGTTTTGGAAGCAGTTACAATTTCGCCAAGCTGTTCATAATTTCCATTTCCGGCTTTGGCAGTAAAGATATTGGCAATGGAATAGCCGGCTTTGAATGGAAAAGATACGGTACTGGAAGTTGCTCCGTCGTAAAAATAGTTATTTGGATACGCTGGATCAGTGACGGCTGTATTACATACAAGATTTTTCAGAGACTGATCCTCATAGGAAATATAAAAGTAACCATTATCACCCCAGTCTGTATCATAACTGTTTTTGACGATCCATGCTCCATCATTCTCAACGTTGGATGAGGAAGTGAAATTTTCTTTTTTATAATTGTCGTTCCATCCAATGAGCGTGACTGCATGATTGACAGAATTGGAATAAGGGTAGCAGGATGCGGCTGTATCCGGGCGGTAATATTTTCCGGAACTGTCCATGTAGATCATTGCTGAAACAGATCCATACTCGGAGATCAGCAGTTTCGTCCGTTCTTTATCATATGCTGAAAAAACAGCATCTTCCATATATACAGATGTATCGTAAGCGAGACTGTCATCTGGTATCATTGAGGAAGAAAAATCCTGTGTATGGGTCTCATCTGTAGGAAGCGGAACTTTATCTTCCGTAGTCATGCCAGACCAGGTGCTGAGGAAGAAAGAGGCGATCATACCGTTTCCGCTGTCATGGTAATCACTTCCTTTGTGGATAAATTTATCTTTCGGTGTATTTCCAAGAGGATCGTTGGTTCGATGTGCAAGGAAATAAGCAAGATGTTCTTCAGAGAGATCCCAGGTTCCGAGGCCGCGTTCCAGAAGAGAAGTTTCTACATTGGAAATCAGGCTGAAAGCCCAGCAGATGCCAAAAGGATTCTGATATTTGACAGGAGTTACAAGATTTTGTTCTCTGGAATCATAGATTTCAGGGAGAAGACCATATGTAGCAGTAGCAGTAGAAAAATCACTGTCAACCTCTTCTTCCGGTGTCAAAGTATTGAGATTCTGCATACGTGCCAGCTGTGCCTGGCGTTCTTCTTCCGTCATAGGACGTCCAAGAATATAATCCAGACCGTCAGTTTCTGAGCCAGAAGTTTCACCGGAAGTGAAAAGTTCGTTTTCTTCTGAAGAAAAAAGTTCGTCATCGGAAGCGTCGGCAGAATCCTGTGAAGGATTTGTGAGTTCTGTATTGGGAGTATCGAAGGTATTTTCTTCGGTGCTGTCCGGAATTTCTGTGCTGCTTTCTGTATCAGAGGAAGTTTCTTCTGAATCGATAAAATCAATGTCAGTAGTCTCTGCAAAGACATCTGGGTTACAGGAAGGGAAACTTCCGGCCAGAACAGAGGCAGAGAGAATGAATGACAGACTGCGTAATAAGTGGAGTGGTTTTTTATCCATATCATATCCTCCATGAAATATTTACAGCGGGATTGGTGCAAAGTAGTCTGCAGATATCCAGCTATATAACATTATCATAGCATGAAAAAATGCTCCGAACAATAAAGTCCGGAGCATTTCAGAAGAAAAGATGGCCCATAATTAATTGTTGATGACAACACCCTTCTGCAGCATAACGTTTGCGTACAGAGCTTTCTCACTTGTGGAGATGATGCAGTAAGCTGTTTTTGCTTCGTCATAGAATGCGAAACGTTCGATATTTCCAACAACTGCGTCTCCTCTGTCATCATATTTACGGATGATCTCTTTGTATGTATCCCAGATCGGTGTCTCTACATCGTCACCAGGCATAACTTCCATCAGGTTTACAGGATGCTCTACATAAGTATCCAGCGGGAAAACTTTGAGGATAGCTTCCAGAATCTCCGGTACGCCATGTCCGTCGCAGCGGATGGTGATCGCATTTTTGCCCATGGACTCAACCGGGAAGTTGCCGTCTGCGATAACAAGACGGTCGCTGTGACCCATTTCGCATAATACTTTTAATAATTCTGGTGATAAGATTTCAGGAATTCCTTTTAACATAATTTTGCCTCCGTTCATTTCAATTCATTTTTATCTATCTTAGAATTTACCTGCATTCAGATGGTTTGACAAGGTAATATTTTCCTGTAAAAGATGAATATTTTACGGTTGACAGAAGATGTAGTTAGAGGTATGATGAACTCAAACGGAAACGTTTCGGTTTCTGATTCTTTAAGGTAAAAGTTACTATAAAAAATATCATATATAATGATGAGGAGGAAAACATCATGGCACTTGTTACATCAAAAGAAATGCTGTTAAAGGCACAGGAAGGCGGTTACGCAGTAGGTGCATTTAACGCCGAGAACATGGAAATGGTCAAAGCGATCATCCAGGCAGCAGAGGAACTCAAAGCACCGGTAATGATCCAGACAACTCCGTCCACAGTTAAATACGGCACAGTAGATACCTACGCAGCGATCGTTGCAGCAGAAGCAAAGAAAGCATCTGTTCCGGTATGCCTCCATCTGGATCACGGCAGCAGCTTTGAACTGGCTATGCAGGCAATGCATGCAGGATACACTTCTGTTATGATCGACGGATCCAAACTGGATTTCGAGGCAAACATTGCAGAAACCAAACGTGTGGCTGATGTAGCAAAAGCACTGGACATCCCTTGCGAAGCAGAACTTGGTAAAGTCGGCGGCAAGGAAGACGACCTTGAGGCAGAGGCAGACACCAACACAGATCCGCAGGAAGCGAAAGAATTCGTAGAGCGTACAGGCGTTACATCCCTGGCTGTTGCGATCGGAACTGCACACGGCTTCTATGTAGGAACACCGGTTCTTGACAAAGAGCGTCTCAGCGAGATCAGGGAAGTTGTTGATATCCCGCTTGTTCTTCACGGAGCATCCGGACTCAGCGACGAGGACGTTATGGACTGCGTAAAACGTGGTATCTGCAAAGTAAACTTCGCAACAGAACTTCGTGCAGCTTACTCCAAGGCAGTCAAAGAACTTCTTGCAGAAAAACCAGACACCATCGATCCGAAAGCATACGGCAAGACAGCAATCGCAGCAGTCAAAGAACTGGTTATGGCAAGAATGAAAGTCTGCGGATGCGACGGCAAAGCTGAATAATATTAAGAAAGCAGTGAGGCGAAATGGCAGCGACGATGAAAGACATTGCCAGACAGACAGGGCTCGGTCTGGCGACGATCTCTTCTTATTTTAATGGCGGAAACGTCAGAGAAAAAAACAGAATAAAGATCGAGGCAGCCATTGAGGATCTTCACTATGAAGTCAATGAGGTTGCCAGAGGACTCAAGACCAATGCGACCAAAACCATCGGTGTTGTGATCCCGGAGCTAAACAATACGTTCTGCGCCGAGATCATCACCGGAATGGAGGATGTTCTGCGAAGCCATGGTTATGCAACGATCGTGTGTGACTGCCGGACTGATAAAAAACTGGAACGCGAGGCGGTAGAATTTCTGATCCGCAAGCGTGTAGACGGGATCATCAACATGCCGGTAGACGAGGAAGGAAAGCATCTTCGCAAGTTTCAGAAGACCGGGAAGCCAATCGTTTTGATCGACCGAAGGATCCAGGGGATTTCCTGCGACAGTGTGCTGGTCGACAACCGTAAGGCAGCAGAGGACGCAGTACAGTGCTTCATCAAAAATGGTCACAGAAACATCGGAATCATCGGTGGACCGGAGGGGATTTTTACAGCACAGGAGCGTCTGTCGGGATATTCCAAAGCACTGAAGGAGGCAGGGATACCAATCCGGGATTCATTGATCTTTCATGGAGATTACACGATCCAGGGCGGTGTCCGCGGACTGGAGGAACTGGTTCGAAGCAATCCGGACATGACAGCCGTTTTTGTCACAAACTATGAGATGACGATGGGGGCAATGATCGGTGTCAACGAACTGGGGATCAAGATCCCGGAACAGCTTTCCATGATCGGATTTGACAATCTGCAGTTTGCGAGGGCATGTAACCCGAAACTTACGATCGTGTCACAGCCGACAGACGGAATCGCCAGAGAAGTAGCCAGGATCATGCTGGAACATCTCGAAAACGGAAAGCAGGAGAACGAAGAATGCTTTTCCGAAAAACTCCAGACGGAGATCATTGAGGGAAAATCGGTAAGTTTTTTACCGAATTGAAACAGGCTGCCGGGAACGGCGGCGACAATCACAGAAGGAATCCGGAACTTCCGGAGAAATGGGAGCAGCAAAAATGACAAAATCATATTTACTTGGGATCGATATCGGAACAAGTGCCTGCAAAGTTGCTGTGTTTGACAGAGAAGGCAAAGTCCTGGCAGCAGCAAACGGTGACTATCCGGTATACTATCCACAGGAAGGCTGGGCAGAACAGAATCCGGAAGAATGGTGGAGCGCAGTCTGTAAAGCAACAAAAGAAACCATTCAGAAAGCCGGGATCGCACCGGAGGAGATCGCCGGAGTCGGAATCGACGGACAGAGCTGGTCAGCTATCGCGATCGACAAAGAAGGCAAAGTCCTCACCAACACACCGATCTGGATGGACACCAGAGCACAGTCCATCTGCGACCGCCTGAACGAAGAAATCGGCGCAGACAAGATTTTTGAAGTGGCAGGAAATTCACTCCAGCCATCCTATACAACAGCAAAAATCATCTGGTACAAAGAAAATCTGCCGGAAGTTTATGCAAATATCTACAAGATCCTTCAGTCCAACAGCTACATCGCATTCAAGCTGACAGACGCCATCACCCAGGATGTATCACAGGGTTACGGCATTCACTGTTTCGACATGCGCAAAGGCTGCTGGGACGAAGAAATGTGCAGACGTCTTGGAATCCCGATGGATTTCCTTCCGGAGATCAGCAACTGTGACCACGTAGTTGGCACGGTTACTGCCAAAGCTGCACAGGAGTGCGGACTTGCAGAAGGAACTCCGGTCGTTGCCGGAGGCCTCGACGCAGCGTGCGGAACTCTCGGTGCAGGAGTCATACACCCGGGCGAAACCCAGGAACAGGGCGGTCAGGCAGGCGGAATGAGCATCTGCATGGACGAATACAAAGCCGATCCAAGACTGATCCTCGGCTACCACGTCATCCCGGACAAATGGCTTCTCCAGGGAGGAACCACCGGAGGCGGCGGAGTCATGCGCTGGTTCGAACACGAATTCGCAGACTACGAACGAATGATGAAAGAACAGACAGGAGAATCCTCCCTCAACCAGCTCAACGAGATTGCCGAAAAAGTATCTCCAGGCTGTGATGGAATGGTCTTCCTCCCATACATGTCCGGCGAACGTTCCCCAATCTGGAATCCATACGCAAAAGGCGTCTTCTACGGTCTCGATTTCGCCAAAACCAAAGGCCACATGGTCCGTGCCTGCATGGAAGGCGTAGCCCTCTCCCTCAGACACAACCTCGAAATCGCCGAAGAAGCCGGAGCCAAAGTAGAAGTCCTCAGAGCCATGGGCGGCTCCGCCAACTCCCACCTCTGGACCCAGATTAAGGCAGACATCACCAACAAACCAATCGTAGTCCCAGCCTCCGACACCGCCACAACCCTCGGAGCAGCACTCCTCGCCGGAGTAGGAACAGGTCTCTACAAAGACTACGACGAAGCCGTAACCCTAACCGTAAAAGAAACCCGCAAACACAACCCAAACCCAGACAACAAAGCCATCTACGACCAGACCTACACGACCTACCTTGAACTCTACAAATCCCTGGCCCATCTGATGACAGCAAAATAAATATTTATATATCATCGATAAGATGTCCCCACACAGGACATCATTACATACTTATTAAACATTAAACAAGTCACCAACAGTATGTCCCCACACAGGACACCCACATACCTAAACACCCAGGAGAGAACACCCAACCCAAAACATCGAGCCACCCAAAAATCAGCTCATGTTTCCTACTCCAGCGCAGGGGGTGTCCGAGGGGGCGACGCGCTCGCCCCCTCGGATATAAAGCCCCCGCGGCCACAGCGGAACGTTTCTCCCCTTTGACGAAAGGAGTAAAAAACAACCATGAAAGCAGCAGTAGTAGTAGCAAACGAAGACGTACAATACCAGGAAATCGAAGAACCAGAAGTAACCAAAGGCGCAGTCAAGATCCGAGTAAGATACTCCGGCATCTGCGGCTCCGATATCCCGCGAGTATTGAACAACGGTGTTCATTTTTATCCTATCGTCCTCGGCCACGAATTCTCCGGCGACGTAGTAGAAGTCGGCGAAGGCGTAACCAAGGTTAAAGTAGGCGACCGCGTATCCGGCGCACCACTCCTCCCATGCATGAAATGCGACGACTGCCAGCAGGGAAACTTCTCCCTCTGCAAACACTACAGCTTCATCGGTTCCAGACAGCAGGGAAGCAACGCAGACTACGTAGTAGTTCCAGAGCAGAATGCAGTTCCATTTGACAAGAGCGTTTCCTACGAACAGGGCGCAATGTTCGAGCCTGCAACCGTAGCGATCCACGGTGTATTCCAGAACGACTATCACGGCGGCGAATACGTAGCAATCCTCGGCGGCGGTACTGTAGGAATGTTCACCATGCAGTGGACCAAGATCTTCGGTTCCAAGAAAGTAGTCGTATTCGACATCAGTGATGAACGTCTTGACCTTGCAAAACGTCTCGGTGCAGACGAAGTCATCAATACAAAAGAAGAAGGCTACATGGAAAAAGCAATGGCGATCACAGGCGGCAAAGGATACGGATTCGTATTTGAGACAGCAGGACAGGTTCCGACCATGCATATGGCATTCGAACTGGCTGCAAACAAAGCACACGTATGCTTCATCGGAACACCACATGAGAACCTGACTTTCACACCAAAACAGTGGGAGAACATGAACCGTAAAGAGTTCAAACTGACAGGTTCCTGGATGTCCTACAGTGCACCATATCCGGGACGCGAATGGGATCTGACAGCACATTACTTCGCAACAGGTCAGCTCAAATTTGACCCGGGCTTCATCTATAAGAAAATCCCAATGAGCCAGACACAGGAAGCATTCCAGTTATTCAAGACACCGGGACTTGTAAAAGGAAAGATTCTCTTATCAAACGAGGAAGAATAAAGATGATACTGACAGTTACATTAAATGCTGCAATCGATAAAAGATATGTAGTAGATGATTATAAAGTAGGCGAAGTAAACCGCGTCCGGGAATGTTCTTACGTTCCCGGAGGCAAAGGCCTCAACGTATCAAAACCGGCATCCATCTACGGTGCTGAAGTAGTAGCTACCGGATTTGTCGGCGGTCACGCAGGAAATTACATCGAAGATGCTCTCAAGCCATTCGGCATCAAAGGCGAGTTTTATCATGTAGCCGCAGAGAGCAGATCCTGCATCAATATCTGGGACGAAGTCAATCACGTACAGACAGAATTCCTGGAGCCAGGATTTACCCTGACAGAAGAAGATTTTGCCGGTTTTGAAAAGAAATTCAGAGAACTGGTAAAAGATGCAGATGTCGTTTCCATGTCAGGAAGTGTACCGAAAGGACTGGACGGAACCGCATACCAGCGACTTGTTAAGATCGCCAAAGAAGCAGGAAAACCAGTCATTCTTGATACCAGCGGCAAACTTCTGGAAATGGGAATCGAAGCCTGTCCGACACTGATCAAGCCAAACATCGACGAGATCCGTATGCTGACAGGCAAACACTGTGATGACATTCAGGACATCATCGATGCCGCAAAAGTGATCCACGCCAAAGGAGTGGAGATCGTAGCAGTCTCCCTCGGAGCAGATGGTTCCCTGGCAGTCAGTGATGAAGGAACTTACCGTGCGATCGTTCCGAAGATCGATGCAGTAAATACTGTAGGATGCGGGGATTCCATGATCGCAGGTTTTGCACTTGGATTAAGCGAAGGGATTTCCCTGGAAGAAACATTAAGAAGAGCCAGCGCGATCTCAGCAGCGGCAGCAATGCGTGAGGAGACAGGATTCTTCGTAATGGAAGACATGGAGAAACTGTTACCGCAGATCAAGATTGAAAAATTGTAACTAACGGCTACGAAAAACTTAAAAAAATATAAGAAAACGAAAACTATATAATCAAAATCAGGAGGAAACAAAAATGGCAGAATTTATCGATCCGGCAATCGTGCCGAAAGTAACACTTCCGTCAGGAGAAGAAGTTCCGTGTATGGGAATGGGAACCTTTGGTTCCGACCGTGTAAGCGCAGAAGACGTATCTGCAGCAGTTGCAGGAGCACTCCGCAGCGGATACCGTATGTTTGACTGCGCAGCATGCTATGGAAATGAACACCAGATCGGTGAAGTTTTCAAAACAGCGATCGATGAAGGCGTTGTAGAAAGAAAAGACCTTTTCATCATGACAAAAGTATGGAACGATATGCACAGAAAAGTAGAAGAAGCCTGCACAAAGAGCATTCAGGATCTTCAGTGCGATTATGTGGATCTGTACTTCATCCACTGGCCATTCCCGAACTATCATGCACCATTCTGTGATGTAGATTCCAGAAATCCAGACTCCAGACCGTTCAGCGTTGAGGAATTTATGGATACATACCGTCAGTGTGAAGAACTTGTAGAAAAAGGTAAGATCCGTTATATTGGTATTTCCAATATGACAATTCCGAAACTTGAGGCTGTTCTGCCGCTGATGAAGATCAAACCGGCAGCTTGCGAACTGGAGCTTCATCCTTGCTTCCAGCAGCAGGAGCAGTATGATTATCTGGTTGCGCATAATATCCAGCCGGTTGGATATATGCCGCTTGGTTCCCCAAGACGTCCGGAAAGAGATATTTGTCCGGAGGATGTTGCGGATATGCAGACTCCTGAGATGCAGGAGATCGCGAAGGCGCATGGTGTGCATCCTGCACTCATTGCGTTGAAGTGGGCTCATCAGAGAGGGGAGATTTCTATTCCGTTTTCTGTGCATAACTATGTAAGCAACCTGAAGTGTGTGACTGAGGATCCGCTTACGGATGAGGAGATAGCTAAGATTGGAACTCTGGAGAAAGGAAACAGACTTGTTAAAGGTCAGGTGTTCCTTTGGGAAGGGGCTAAGGATTGGCATGACTTGTGGGATGAAGAGGGATTTATTGTTAAATAATCCTCTTGTATCTCCTTTGAAAAAATGAAAACCCTTAGGGGGAGCATCTCAGAGTCTGCGAAGGCCGAAGCTCCCCCTAAGAACCCCCTCCTTGGCCACGCGGCTTTGGTGTGGGGACGGGCGTGCGCGTTTTGCGCGCGCCGCCCTGTTTACTGGTGCGAATAAAGTTATTAAAAAATAGGAGAGCACGCAGCCTACGGCTGCGGCGGTCTCTGCTCCGTCCCTTCTAAACACCCCACAAATTCCACAATTCCCAAAACTCCCCACTTCAAAAATTGTCTATTTTGTGGTACAATTAAACGCTAGGTAAACTAGAACGTTATCACATAAACACAAAAATGGGGGAAGCAAATGTATCGGATACTTCTGGTGGATGACGAGATTCTCGTCAGGGATGCAATAAAAGAAAACATTGACTGGAAAAGCATGGACTGCGAGCTGGTGGGAGACTGTGAGAATGGGAAGCAGGCAGCAGAGTTTGTGCAGGAACATCCGGTTGATATCGTATTGACAGATATTCTTATGCCATACATGGACGGAATGGAACTCAGCCATTTCCTGCATGACAACTATCCGGATGTTGTGATCGTGGTATTCAGTGGATTTGGCGAGTTTGAGTATGCGAAGAAAGCAATCCAGTACGGCGTCAGCGAATATCTGCTCAAACCGGTAACCGCAATGGAACTGACCGGCGTCATTCAGAAAATGAAAGAAAAAGTAGATCAGATCCGCAAAGAAAAAAGAAAAATGGAATCACTTACAAGAACATCCGAGAACTACCGCGCAAATGCACAGATCATTCGCTCCAAGACACTGGAGGCTCTTGTAAACTGTACCGTAGATATCCAGAAAAGCCTGACTAAACTTGAAGAAATGGGAATTACACTTTCCGGCTGTGGATACCGCGTAGCAGTTTTTGATATCGACCTCTATTCCGGCATGTATCAGATCGATATGGAGAAACGACAGGAAAGTGCACTGATGGCATTTGTTCTTTTTAATATCAGTGATGAGATCGTAACCCGAGAAAACGCCGGGATCGTTTATCAGGAAGGCAACAACCGCGTGTGCGTTCTCTTCCAGGAGAAATGGAGCCGCAACTTCAACGGAAGAATCAAAGAAATCTGCGGCGAGATCCAGGCAGAGCTTCGCAAAGTCATGGGAACCGAAGTCTCCATGGCAATCGGCAAATGGGTTAAAAACCTGGAAGAACTCAGCGCGTCTCACGATAATGCAATCAGTGCCCTGCAGTACCGTTATCTGATAGGGGGGAACCTCCTTATTGATATGGAAGAAAAACATCCGGTACAGGATATTGATCTCAGAGAATCGCTCGATAAATTTAAAGAAGCTTTGAAATCCGGCAGAAAGTCCGAGATGGAAGAGAAATTATACTCCATTGAGGAAAAAATCAAACAGTCTCTTGCAGACAAGAGCCGTGCCTGCATGTATCTTCAGCAGATCATCAGAGCAACAGACAGCGCAGGAGAAGAAGTTTCCCCGGATCTTCACAGGATCCGTGAAGAACGGCCAGATCTTCTTATTCAGGTAACTGAGCAGAAATCTTTTGCCAGAGCATGCGAGATCGTGCATGAATACATTCAGCAGGTCTACGATGCACTGACAGAACTGAATACCTCCAGCGGCGAACGCCAGGCAAGGATGGCACTCGATTATATCCAGAAGAACTACATGGATCCGAACTTAAGTCTCAATGACATCTGCTCCTATCTGAACATCAGCACCAGCTATTTCAGCACCATATTTAAAGAAATGACAGGAGAGACTTTTACCGAAGTCCTGATCCGTACACGCATGGACAAAGCCAAAGAACTCCTTGAGAACACTACAATGAAAAACTACGAGATCGCAGAGAGAGTCGGTTTTGCGGATGCACATTACTTCGGAATTTCCTTTAAAAAGATGACAGGATGCACACCGACAGAATACGCAAGGGAGAACCGCCGATGAATAAAAAAGGGCTTTCAACCGTGATCGTAGGGAAGTTCAAAAGCATCCAGAGCGTTATTTTTGCGACGGTAGCCTTTCTGGTGCTCAGCGCGGTCGTGATCGTCACCGGTGTATCCATGAGATTTACAAACAATTCCATTTTTGAGAATTCCTCAGAGTACACCCATACGATCATCCAGCAGATGAACCAGAATATAGATTCCTACATCGACTACATGGAAAATATCGCCTATCTGATCTCAAGCAGTGAGGATGTGCAGGACTATCTTTTTGATGATGCGATCGATAATGAAGGTAGATACCGTATCATGAACCAGTTTGAGACGATCCTGGACAGCCGAAGCGATATCCGAAATGTAGGCATCATAAGCAAAAATGGCAGAATGCTGATCAATGACGGCAAGAAATCCGTAAACAGCGATCTTGACTTAAATACCCAGGAATGGTACACACAGGCACTCGACAGTCCGGAAGGACCGATGCTTACCTCTTCGCATGTACAGCATATTATCAGCGGGGAGCGCCCGTGGGTGATCACCTTAAGCCGTGGTATCCGTGACCGCGAAGGCAGCGGGGAGAAAGAAGGCGTTTTCTTTATCGATCTGAATTACAGTGCGATCAGTGAACTGTGCGACCAGAGTACGGTAGGGACCAAGGGATACGCTTTTATCCTTGATGCCAGAGGAAATATCGTCTATCATCCACAGCAGCAGCAGCTCTACAATGAACTGCAGACAGAAAATATCAGCCTTATCATGGATACGGAGGATGATACCGTCCTGACAGGGACAGGCAGCAATGGAAAGCTGTATTCTATTTCACGTTCGGACAAAACCGGCTGGACCGTCGTAGACTGTACCAATGTCCGTGAACTTTTGAGCAAAAGCCGGCAGGCACAGAGCATTTATGTGCTTACCGCGGTGATCCTTGTCATCGTGGCGCTGCTTTTTTCCAGATTTATGGCAAGAAGTATCACGCTTCCGATCCAGAAACTCCGCGATTCCATGAAAAAAGTCCAGGAGGGCGATTTCAGCGTTTCGGATGTCGTCGTGGACTCTGATAATGAGATCGGAAGTCTCACGAAATCGTTTGATGTGATGACACACCGTATCCAGGAACTCATGGAGCAGAACGTCCATGAGCAGGAAGAGAAGCGAAAGAGCGAGCTCAAGGCACTCCAGTCCCAGATCAACCCGCATTTCCTGTATAATACACTGGACTCTATCATCTGGATGGCGGAGGGCAGGAAATACGAGGAAGTCGTGCTGATGACAGCATCACTTGCCAGACTTCTGCGCCAGAGTATCAGCAACGAGGACGAAGTGGTTCCGATCGCAAACGAAGTAGAATATGCCAAAGGCTACCTCACGATCCAGAAGATGCGTTACAAGGATAAACTGGAATTCCAGATCGATGTAGATCCGTCAATTTTGCATATTCCGCTGATCAAGCTTGTCCTTCAGCCGATCATCGAGAATGCAATCTATCACGGACTGAAGTACAAAGAAAGCAAAGGGCTTCTTATTATAAGGGGATTCATGAAAGACGGAAACGCAGTCCTTCAGGTGATCGATGACGGTGTTGGCATGAGTGAGGAAACGCTGGCACATATTTACGACCGTCATAAGGTAAATTATCATTCCAACGGGGTCGGCGTTTATAATGTACAGAAACGTCTGAAACTTTATTATGGAGAGGATTACGGGATCACTTACGAGAGTGCAGAGGGCAAAGGAACGACTGCAACGATCACAATTCCAGGCAGACAGGAGGCAATACGATGAAAAAACACAAAAAATGGCTGAGCATCTGCCTGGTCGCCTGTCTGATCGCCGGCACTGGCGGGGCACTGTGGTACCGGCAGCACAAGATTGAAGAGAGGAGACTGTCCCTGATCTATATTCCCAAGGTCGTGGACGGGACAAACGATTTCTGGAAAGCACTGATCCTCGGAGCCAAAATGGCAGCAAAGGAATACAATGCAGATATCGACATTCTGGCACCGTCCGAGGAGAATGATGTGGAGAGACAGAATGAACTTCTGAAGGAAGCCATAGACAGGAAGCCGGACGCGATCCTTTTTTCGCCGTCCAGTTTCACGGAGTCAAATGGTCTTCTGAAAGAAGCAAAAGAAGACGGGATCAGGATCAGTTTTATTGACTCCTATACAGAAGAAGACATTCAGGATCTGACAGTGGCAACAGACAATCTGGAGGCAGGAGAGAAACTCGGCAAATTTGCAGCGACTCTTCTCGGACCAGACGATCAGATCGCGATCGTTGCACATGTCAAGGGCGTATCAACTGCAGTCGAGAGAGAAGAAGGCTTCCGCAAAGGACTGGGAGATCTTGCGGATAACATCGTTGATGTGGTTTACTGTGATTCCCAGTATGAGAAATCTCGCAAACTGACACTGGAACTGATGGAAAAATATCCGAATCTTAAGATGATCGCAGGAATGAATGAATATTCCTCCGTCGGAGCAGCCCGGGCAGTCAAGGCAGCCGGAGCCAAGGACCGTATCCAGGTAGTTGGCGTGGACAGTTCCCAGGAAGCAGTCCAGCTTATGGAGAATGGCGTTTTTAAGGGGCTGGTTGTGCAGAAGGCTTTCAAGATGGGATATATGGGAGTCAAGGAAACTGTGCGCATGCTCCGGGGAAAGAGCTATGACAAGGATGTGAACTCAGGATGTGAACTGGTAACCCCGGACAATATGTACTCCAGTGAGATCGAGAAACTGCTGTTTCCGTTCAATACACTCAAGCTTTCCTGAGAAAAATAGTAAATAATCTATAAAAAAGGTTAAATATTTATGTACGAACCGTAAATATTTAACCTTTTTTTGGAAGATTTTCCATTACAATTGTGCACAATTAACGGTATTATATAGAAAACGCGAGATATGTGTAAACTTTTAAGGAGGGTGAAAAATTGGAAAAGCTCAAACAAAATCCAATCGTGAAAAAGCTCGGCCTGAACAGAATACTGCTTGTCTGTATTCTTGTTCTCATGTTCGTAGTCTTTAAAGTAGTTCTGGGAAATAAGTTCCCTGTTGGAGACAGTATCAAATCTACTTTAAACTATGTATACTTCCTGGGCTTCTTATCACTGGGCGTTACATTTGTAATCGCAACCGGAGGAATCGATTTCTCCATCGGACCGGTAATGTTCTGTTGTGCACTGGTATCTGGTTACTGCATGACATCTTATGGTGTTCCTTGTGCAGCAGCAATGGTAATCTGTGTACTCATCGGTCTTGCATTTGGTATCTTTAATGGATGGCTGGTATCTTACCTGTCAGTTCCGGCATTTATCGTATCCATGGCATCCATGAACATCGCCAAAGGTATTGCTTCAGTCTTCACCAAGACACAGTCTGTAAGCTGGCCGCTGAGCAGTGACCCGGCAAACGGATGGTTCCGTAACATTGTATCTTACAAAGGTTTCCCAGTAGGTCTGGTGATCTTCCTGGTAATGGCAGTTGTGTGTGGCATTGTTCTTTACAACACAAAACCTGGACGTTATATCCTCTGCCTTGGTTCCAACACAGAAGCGGTTCGTCTTTCCGGTGTTAATACCAAGAAATGGAACATGCTTGCTTATGTGATCTGTGGATTCCTGGTAGGAATCGCAGCACTGTTCTTTGTAGCTACATATACAACCGTTCAGCCAGGTTATGGCGATCAGTACAACAACGAAGCAATTGCTGGTTGTGTAATGGGTGGTACATCCATGGTTGGTGGACTTGCTTCCATCGGTGGTACTGTGATCGGTGTATTTATTATCTCTCTTCTTCAGCAGGGAATCATGGCATTTGGCCTTGGTAAAGGACAGCAGATGATCATCACAGGTATCATCGTAATCGTAGCTGTATATGCCGATGTTTCTGCAAGACGTAGAAAGAACTGATCGAAAGGGAGGATGAAACAATGGGTGACGTTATCTTAACAATGAAGGATATTGATAAGTCCTTTCCTGGAGTTCATGCCCTGGATCACGTTAACTTTGAAGTGAGACGCGGTGAAGTACATGCACTTATGGGAGAGAACGGTGCCGGTAAATCAACACTGATGAAGGTTCTTACCGGTATTTATCAGAAGGATTCCGGTTCTATCACATACAAGGGTCAGGAAGTTGCTTTCCATAATACCCGTGAAGCACAGGATGCCGGTATCGTAATCGTACATCAGGAATTAAACATGGTCGGAGACCTTACTGTTGCACAGAATATCTTCATCGGACGTGAGCCGAAGAAGGGAATCCGTGTAGACGACAAGAAGATGATCGAAGACTCCAAGAAATTATTCCAGGATCTGAACATCGAGATCGATCCAAGAGAAAAGATGAGCAACTTAACTGTTGGTAAACAGCAGATGTGTGAGATCGCCAAAGCAATCTCTCACAAAGCAGAGGTTATCATCTTTGATGAGCCGTCAGCAGCTCTTACCGAGAAAGAAATTGCTGACCTGTTCGTAATCATCCGTGATCTTCGCGAGAAGAATTACGGTATCGTATATATCTCACACCGTATGGATGAGATCAAGATGATCACAGACCGTGTAACTGTCATGCGAGATGGCGGCTATGTAGGAACTCTGATCACAAAAGACAGTACAAAAGAAGACATCATCAACATGATGGTTGGTCGTGTTATTTACGAAGATCCTAAGGAACACAGTATGGTTGCTCCGGATGCACCGGTTGTTCTTAAGGTAGAGCATCTGAATGCAGGAAAGATGGTTCAGGATGTAAGCTTCGAACTGAGAAAAGGTGAGATTCTTGGATTCTCCGGACTGATGGGTGCAGGACGTACTGAGACAGCGAGAGCACTGTTTGGAGCAGATCCGAAGCAGAGCGGTAAGATTTCCATTATGGACAAGCAGACCGGAAAGCTTCGTGAAGTAACAATCAATACACCGCAGGATGCTGTTAAATATGGTATCGGTTATCTGTCAGAGGACAGAAGAAGATATGGTGTTGTTGTACAGAAATCTGTAAACGAAAACACAACACTGGCTACAATGGAAGAATTCACAAACGGAATCTTCATCAACAAAGCAAAAGAGAAAAAAGTCAGTGAGAAATACATCAAAGAACTTGCTACCAAGACACCGAGTGGTGATCAGCTGGTTGTAAACCTTTCCGGTGGTAACCAGCAGAAAGTCGTAATCGCCAAATGGCTGACCAGAGACAGTGACATCCTGATCTTCGATGAGCCGACCAGAGGTATCGACGTTGGTGCCAAGAACGAAATTTACAAGTTAATGAGCAAACTGGCAGCAGAAGGCAAATCCATTATTATGATCTCTTCTGAAATGACAGAAATTCTCCGAATGAGTGACCGTATCATTATTATGTGTGAAGGTAAAGTGACAGGAAATATCGATATTTCCGAGGCAACACAGGAACACATCATGGATAAGGCTACAAGGAATATCGATTAAGGAGGAAAGTCATGACTAAGAAGAAAAAAAGTATTTTAAGTGATCAGAGATTTATTGTTTTGCTGGTTATTATCGCACTCAGTGCGGTATTCTCCATAATGAGTAAGGAGTTCAGACAGTATACAACTCTTTTGAGTATGCTCGATTTCTCCTATTATGACCTTCTGATGGCAATTGGTGTTACCTTCCCGCTTATTACCGGAGGTGTAGACCTGTCAATCGGAACTGGTATGGTTTGTTACGCATTGATCGCAGGAACAATGGTAAGAAGCCATGGATGGCCGGTTGCAGCAGCTATGCTGCTCTGCCTGGTACTTGGTCTCCTTGTCGGAGCACTCAACGGTGTCCTGATCGGAATCATGAACCTGCCGCCATTCCTTGCAACTCTTTGTACCTGTATGATCACCCGTGGTGCAGGTTCTCTCTGCAGCGCAACACCGTGGCCGGCACTTACCCAGGACGGTGGATGGTTCCATACAATCTTCAAGATTACTGTTGGTACAGGAAGAAGTGCTTCTCGTTATCCAATTGGTTTCCTGTGGATGGTACTTCTGGTTATCCTGATGGAATTCGTTCTGAACCATACAAAATTCGGACGTTATACTATCGCGATCGGATCTAACAAAGAAGCAGCAGCTCTTTCAGGAATCAACGTTAAATTTTACCATGTAATGGTATATGTAGTATGTGGTCTGTTTGTAGGTCTTGCAGCTATCGCTTATGCAGCAGTTACACCTACTGTACAGCCTGGTACCGGTGCCGGACTTGAGATGGATGCGATCGGCGGTGTATTCGTTGGTGGTGTTGCAGCAACCGGTGGTTACGGTTCCGTAATTGGTACATTTGTTGGTATCTTCGTTATCATGCTTCTGAAGACCGGTCTTCCATATGTCGGACTTCAGGCAAACTGGCAGCAGATCATCACAGGTCTTGTTCTTATCGTAGCAGTCCTGATCGATATCATCAAAGAAAAGAAAAAAGCAGCTATGTAAAGAAAAACTGCTTTGCAGTTTTTCTTTATCCAAACTAAGTATGTGGGGCGTCAGACTAATTCCTACTGACGTATCATAATAAAAAAACTATATAATAATTTATAAGGAGGAAGTAAGTTATGAATTTCAAGAAAGTGGTAGCATTAAGCATCTGTGCAGCAATGGTAGCAGGAATGTCTATGTCAACAGTTATGGCAGCTGATCTCCCGGATCAGTTCAAAGATCTGAAAGCAAACGAAGCATATGAATTCCCGATGATGGTTAAATCTTTCCAGTCTACCTACTGGGATGCAGCTCAGGAAGGTATGAAGAAAGCTGCTGAAGAACTTGGTGTTACTTACACACCACAGGGACCGAACAGTGAGTCCGATATCGCTGACCAGGTTAACATGATCAACACAGCAATCGCTTCTAACCCGAAAGGAATTGGTATTGCAGCATGCGATACATCTTCTGTTCTGGATGCACTGCAGACATGTGCTGACAAAGGAATCCCGGTTGTAACATTTGATACAGGTATCGCAGATGCTCCGGAAGGATCTGTAGTATGTGAAGTCTGCACAGACAACGCACAGGCTGGTGCAGAAGCAGCAACTCATATGTACGATGCGATCAAAGACGTAGTAGCTAATGCAGACGGACAGGTTGTTATCGGTGAAGTTAACCAGGATGCTACAGCTCAGAACATTCAGCAGCGTGGCGGCGGATTCATCGACAAAATGATCGAACTTCTTCAGGCTGACGGCAAAACAGTAGCAGTTGCAGGAAACGAATTCTATGTAAACGCAGCAAAAGGCGCTGATGCAACAGAAGCAGATGCAGACGTTGTTATCCAGGTTGCAGTTCCGGCACAGACAACTGTAGAGCTTTGCTCCAATGAAGCACAGGCTATCCTTTCCAAAGAAAACTGCATTGCTATCTTCGGTTCCAACCAGACAGCAGCAGAAGGTGTTCTTGCAGCTAACGCAAACCTGAACGTTCTTGGTTCTGACGCAGCAAACGGCGATGTTATCGGTGTTGGTTTCGACGCTGGTTCTATCATCAAAGCAGCAGTTCAGGACGGAACATTCCTCGGAGCAGTTACACAGTCTCCTCTGATGATGGGATACTATGCAATCTACGCTCTGACAGCAGCAGCAAACGGAGAAGAACTTGAAGACGTTCCTACAGATGGATACTGGTATGATTCCACAAACATGGACGACGAAGAGATCGCTCCAAACCTGTACGACTAAAACGAACACTGAGGAATCGTAAGATTCCGAGGTGGCGTTCAATAAGGAATGAATTACGGGTGAAAACCCCCGGGGCATTGCCCTGGGGGTTTTCTAATGTTGCACACATTCATAATGTGCTTCGATAAAGCAACTGAGGACACTTTTTTTTACAAACGAGGTTCTTAACATCTGTAACTCTTTAAGATATAATGACACTAAGAGATAAGAAAGAACCCGTTAAGTTACAGCAATTTGCACAAGACACATTGCTGTATACATCTTACTTATTCAGGAGGATTTAACAATGGCAACATATTATGCAGCAGTAGATATGGGCGCATCCAGTGGACGTCTCATCCTTGGACATATGGAAAACGGAAAGATGGAGCTTGAAGAAATCCATCGTTTTGAGAACGGAATGGTTAAGAAAGACGGAGAACTCTGCTGGGAATTTGACCGTATTTTCAAAGAAATCGTGACAGGACTTAAGAAATGCAAAGAGATCGGCAAGATTCCGGTGAGCATGGGTGTTGATACCTGGGGCGTTGACTTCGTACTTCTTGACAAAGATGATAAAGTACTCGGAAATACAGTAGGATACCGTGACCATCGTACAGAGGGAATGGACGAAGAAGTTTACAAAACAATCCCGCTTGATGAACTGTATGCAAGAACCGGTATCCAGAAGGCAATCTTCAATACCGTATATCAGCTGATGGCAGTTAAGACCAAACATCCGGAATATCTGGAACAGGCAGAAACACTGCTTCATGTACCGGATTATTTCCACTTCCTGCTGACAGGACAGAAGACCTGTGAATACACAGAAGCTACAACAGGACAGCTGGTTAATGCAGAAACCAAGGACTGGGACTATGAGATCATTGACAGACTGGGATATCCGAGAAGAATTTTCCAGAAACTGATCATGCCTGGTACAAGCGTAGGACATCTTACAGAAGAACTTCAGAAAGAAGTTGGATTTGACGTAGAAGTTGTTGCACCTGCAACACATGATACAGGATCGGCAGTTCTTGCAGTACCGGCAAACGATGATGATTTCATCTATATCAGTTCCGGTACATGGTCCCTGATGGGAATTGAGAGAAAGACTCCGGACTGCTCACCGAAGAGCTGTGAGCTGAACTTCACAAATGAGGGTGGTTATGCAGGTCGTTTCCGTTACCTCAAGAACATCATGGGTCTGTGGATGATCCAGTCTGTACGTCATGAAGTAAATGACAAATACAGCTTTGCAGAGATCTGTGCTATGGCAGAGGAAGCAAAGGATTTCCCATCCAGAGTAGATGCAAATGACGAATGCTTCCTTTCTCCTGACAATATGACGGAAGAAGTTAAGGATTACTGCCGCAGAACAGGACAGAAAGTTCCGGAGACCATGGGTGAGATCGCAACTGTCATCTACACCAGCCTTGCTGAATGCTATGCAAAAACAGCCAAAGAACTGGAAGAGAGCACAGGAAGAACCTACAGCCGTATCCACGTAGTAGGCGGCGGTTCCAATGCAGGATATCTCAACGAACTGACTGCAAAAGCAACAGGCAAAGAGGTTCATGCAGGTCCTGGAGAGGCAACTGCGATCGGTAACATCACTGCACAGATGCTCAAAGCAGGCGAGTTCAAATCCATCGAAGAAGCCCGTACAACCATTCACGAGTCCTTCGGAATCAAGATCTACAAAGCCTGATCCTTTTATTCAGTTACATACACCTGCGATAAGGTGAGTATATAATCTACAAAATAAATTGGAGGTATTATCATGTTAGTAAACACAAAAGCAAGAGTCGGCGTATTTTCTATTGCTTTAGGCGCATATCTGCCTCAGTTCCCGTCACTGGTACCGGAATTTGAAGCACAGTATGAAGCATTCAAGAAAACAATCCCGGATACAGTAGAGATCATCGATGGAGGAATGGTAACAACCAAAGAGCAGTCCATGGAAGCTGGAGACAAATTCCGTGCAGCAGACGTTGATGTTGTATTCCTTCAGATGCTGACTTATGCTACATCTTACAACATGCTTCCGGCAATCCGTGACCTTGATGTTCCGGTTGTCCTGGTAAACGTTCAGAAGCTCAAAGCACTGGATTATGATCACACAGATATCGCTACATGGCTTGGCGAAGGATATGCATGCGGTGCTGTAGGCGAAGCTGTTGCTGACCTTGAGAGAGCAGGCAAGAGACATGCTGTTATCACAGGTGTAGTTGAGGGTGGAGACCCGGGTGTTCAGGCTGAGATCGAAGACTGGTGCAAAGCAGCACAGGTAAGAAGAAGATTCCGTGATACCAACATTGCTCAGATCGGAAGACCATATCCAGGTATGATGGACCTTTACATCGACGAGACAAACCTGTACAACAGAATGTTCCTGTACACCAAACAGTTCGACTGGGAAAAAATGTGGGCGATTGCTGATGATATCACAGATGAAGAAGAAATCCGTGCAAAAGCTCAGGATATTCTTGATACTTTTGATATCGAAGGCGGCGGCACGATCGAAAAAGTATGGGATATGGCAAAATACGTTGTAGCATTTGAGAAATGGGTCAAAGACGAGCATCTTGGAATGATCGCTTCCCATTACGACGGATTTGCACAGGGCAAAGCTGGTGTCCTTGACAGTATGCTGATCCCGGCATTCTCCATGCTGATCAAACAGGGTACAGCATGCGCCGTTGAGGGTGACATGAAAGTTGCCATGGCAATGAGTATCCTCAAGACAATTTCCGGTACAGGCCAGCTTTCTGAGATGTACTCCATCGACTTCAATGATGACATCTGCATCATCGGACATTCAGGAAGTGGAGATGCTGATATCTCCGACAAGAAACCAACCATGAAGATCGTACCGGTATTCCACGGCAAAACAGGCGGCGGATACCTGACACAGTTCTATCCATACACAGGTCCTGTAACCTATCTTGCAATCACACAGGATGGAGACGGACGCTTCAAATTCGTTGTAGCAGAAGGTATAAATGAAGAAGGACCGATCCTTTCCTTCGGTGATACCAACATGAGAACACGTTTCACATGTGGCGCAAGAGAATTCGTAAACCGCTGGAGCGAAGCTGGCCCGACACATCATATGGCAGCTGCTACAGGAAGACATATCGACACGATCCTGAAGGTTGCAAAGATCTTCAACATCCCGGTTGATATCGTAACAAGATAACAAAAACCATCTATATTTGAAACACATATTCATATTCAAAAAAAGAGAGAGACTGTGCAGATGTACAGCCTCTCTTTTTTGAAATCATTTTTTGTGCATCAACGTATGCTCCTTCGACAACTCTCCATGAAGCTTCAACGAACTCCAGTGCTGCGTAACCGGCGTTAACACTGCTTTCAGATCCACCGGAGTCAGCCCGTTTCTGTGGAAAAATCCCAGAAAATCTGTCTGTTGTTCCTGCGAAAAATTATGCATGACAAGCATCTCATCTGCAAAATTCCCGCCCAGGTTGAACTGTGGGGAAGGAGAAAAACCAGGAAGTCCGAACAGATATCCCAGAGGATGCAGATAATCTGTTACAGGAACTGTTTTGCAGGAAATACCTGCGATATTAAGATAACGTAGGATCTGCCTGGTTCTTTCATCTTCTTTGAAATTATACATTAAAATCATGGCATCTGTTTTCATAGAAAAATCCCTTTCTTAAAAAGTATTAATTAGAAGGTTCTGTGGCACTCTTTCGGATCGCAGGAATCCGGATCTCCACTTCCGTACCGCTTCCGGGAGTGCTGGAATAGGTCAGCCCATAATCAGGACCATAGAGGATCTGAAGTCGCCGATGCGTATTATAAACGGCAATGTTAGTGCCGCCGGAAGTATTGTTCCCGTTGCCGGAGAGAATAGCAGAAAGCTTCTCAGAAGGAATGCCGACACCGTCATCTGAGATCAGAAGCACAATGGAGGTGTCTTCGATCCATCCGGTCAGGACGATCGTTCCGGTTTTGTCATCTTTTTCCAGGATCCCGTGGAGAACAGCATTTTCGATAAGGGGCTGCAAAGTAAGCTTTGGGATCTGATATTCCATCAGTTCATCGGGAATATCAGAAACGAAAGAAATACTGTTGTGATAACGCATATTCTGGATCTCAAGATAGATAGTAGCGTGTTCCGTTTCCTGTGCAATCGTGCTGATACTCTGTTTCCGGCTCAAAGTAAGCTTATAAAAACGGGAAAGACTCTGTACCGCGGTGGAAACATCATCCGTTCGCCCCTGCTGTGCCAGCCAGTTGATCATATCCATCGTATTATACAAAAAATGTGGATTGATCTGTGCCTGCAATGAGTGAAATTCTGCAATCCGGAGTTCTTCTGCGGCTTTTGCCTGATCCGCCATCAGCTGATCCATTTTTCGTGTCATATAGTTGTAGGTGTCGATCAGGTCACCGATCTCATCGTGGTAGACCGGACTTTCCATAGGACTTAAACTTCCTTTTCGGACTTTACTCATCTGGTGGATCACAGAGGAGATCCGGTTGGTGATAGACCGGGACATATAATGTGCCAGAATGAGGGCAAGCACAAGAAAAGCAAGATACATCAGGACATACTGCACCATGATCATATTACTCTGCGTGAGCAGAGGTCCGGCAGGAAGAACAGTGACCATGAACCAGCCGGGCTGTTTGATGTTGTAAAATCCGGCATAAACTGTTGTATCCAGAATATTCCGCTCGATAAAGTTATTGGAGGACATAAAGGAGTCCTCGATACTTTCGTAATCCAGAAGATAAATACCGGAGCGGGATTCATCGGAAGATGCAACGATCGCATTTCGATCATTGATAATATAGGAAACACTTCCGTCAACCGTAAGGTTGTCTTTGAGCAGGTCCGTAAAATTGGCAGAAGAAGTATACGCTGCAATATAAGCCTGGTATGCATTTCCCTGAAAATAAAAAGTTGTTGAAGTGATATAAGCCATATCGCCATAGGTCTCTTTTTCACGGTCGCCAAGATAAAAGGCGGGACAGAAAAGAGAAGAACTGGAAGTGCCCTGAAAAATCCCATACCAGTAGGTACCTTTGGCTTTGCTCATTGGAGAGAAATAATCTCTGGTCTGCTCATCCTGAAAAAGCCGGACAGAAGTAGGAAAATCCATGTAGATCTGGATTCCGGAGAGCCTGCCGGAAGAGAGCAGTCCTTCGGCATATTCATGAAAATCCTGGATTTCTTCTGTATTGTCAAACATGAGGAAAGGTGAGTTTACAGGCTGATGAAACAAAGTCTGGAACAGAGCCTGATCTACGATACCATCATGTGCATCTATGAGCTGCTGGACAAGTTCTTCGACAATTGGAGCAGTATTGGCAGAAATATCCTGTTCCTGCCGGATCGTGTAAGATACGACCATATCGTAAAGTTTTCCGTAGAAAAAATATGCCATCATAATGACAGGAATGGTCACTGTGATCATCAGTACCAGAGTGAATTTTGAAGCCAGGCGCATATCACCATAATTCTGACGGATTTTTGAAAAAAAACGGTTCATTGCAGATTACGCTCCCTGTATTCGGATGGAGAAAGTCCGGCATATTTCTTGAAACTTTTTCCGAAATAATTGCCGTCACTGTAACCGACCTTTGAAGAAATATCAGAGATCTTAAAACGTGCATCCTTGAGAAGCTGTTTGGCTTTTTCCATTCGGTATTCTGTAAGATACTGATTCAGAGTCTGTCCGGTTTCGTTCTTAAAGAAGGTACATACATAAGAGGTGGACAAAAATACATGACTGCTGATATCCTTGACAGACAGTGTTTCGTTCATATAATTTTTGCTGATGTACTCTTTGATCAGAAAGATGGTAGGGTTTTCCTGAGAACAGTCAGAGGCTTTTCGGAAAAAATCATCAGTCTTATCAACCAGTGTCTGATGCAGTTCCTCAAAAGTAAAACAGCGGTCAATTGTCTCTGCGACTGTTTCCGGATTTCCGGAACCGGGGATCTTCTGCTGATGGCGTGCATCCTCCAGGCACAGGAAAAGCTTATAATACAGATCTTTTACCGGATTCTGAAGGAATTTGAAATTATTGGAAAAGCAGTGAAGAAGCTTCTCTAATAAGGCATCGGCGGCAGTCTGATCGACGTTGGAGAGAGCCTCCGAAAATTGGGCAGCCGGTGAAGATGCAAAAATATTACTCTGAATATCGATACCATCGGAATCCTGATCGGAAGTAAGCAGCGTGTTTTCCGGGAAAAAGTAACTGCTCTGTAAAAGGATCACCGCAGAAGTATAGGTCTGATATGCCTTTGAAATACCGCAGGAGGTATCACCGAGAGCCATGGAATATCTGCCAAATTCAGCGAAGCGTCCTGTCAGAAAACTGCCTGCCTGCAAAAGTGTCTGCTTTGAAGGCTGAGTCTGCGAAAAAAGAAAATATACCATGTACTGCAGTTTCTTTTCAAGATAGATACAGTTAATATGGTACGACTTCAGGAAATCCTGAAAATCCTGAAAGAGCTCTGTCATGGAAGGAGCAGAAGCTTCCATAAATAATTCGGTTTTTACAATAAAAGCGGTAAAGTAAGTACTGGAATTCATGGTCAGCTGCAGTTCCGCAGAAAGCTGGCTGATTACAGGATTACCGGCATTATATGGCAGGGTGAGCTGAAGTGCAAGGCGGGAAGCAGTTTCCATGGAATGAAGCGTCTCTCCATGGCGGGAATTGATTTTTCGGATATAGAGATCCCTTGCCTCACGGATGGCATCCTCGATCTCAGAGAGCCGGAAAGGCTTCTCGATGTAATTGACAGCTTTCAGCTTGATCGCAGCTTTGAGATATTCCTTGTCAGAGTATCCGCTCATAAAGATCGGGACGGTATCAGGAAGAATTTTTTCAAGTCGTTCCAGCATGGTGATTCCGTCCATGCGTGGCATGCGGACATCACATAATATGATCTCCGGTCTGTGAAGCTGTGCAGTTTCCAGACCATGCACACCGTCGTCTGCCTGAAGCACCTCGCTGATTCCAAGTGAAGCCCAGTCAATCGAAGAGATCACACCGGTACGGGTAAGTTCTTCGTCATCAACAATCAGTAGTTTCATAATATTCTCCTTGGTATTGGTAAAAAAGAAATTTGTTTATTATGATAAGATTGTTTCCATATGAAAACAATCCCCAAAACAGTTTAGCATATTTTATACAAGATTACGAGAAAAAATGAAAGATGTTTTGTGCAGATAAGTGGAAAATATTTTACCCTGATTCAAAATATTTTCCCGTTTCCTAAAAAAATAACCAATGCTACAATAAATACAGATTTAAAGAAAAGGGAGGAAAGAGCCGTGTCTGAATATGTTCTTGAACTTAAAGGCATAACAAAGATTTTCCCGGGCGTTAAGGCACTGAACAATGTACAGTTCCAGTTAAAACCTGGCGAAGTTCACGCACTTATGGGTGAAAACGGTGCTGGTAAATCTACATTTATTAAGGTTATTACCGGTGTACATAAGGCAGAAGAAGGCGAGATGTTCTTAAACGGACAGAAGGTGGATTTCAAAGGACCAAAAGATGCACAGGCAGCAGGTATTGCAGCCGTATATCAGCATCCGACATCTTATCCACATCTGACGGTTGCAGAAAATATTTTCATGGGTCACGAGATCATCAAAAACAGAATGATCCAGTGGAAAGCCATGAACACAGAAGCAAACAAACTTCTCAAACAGCTGGATGCAGATTTTGATGCAACAGCAGAGATGGGAACTTTAAGTGTTGCACAGCAGCAGATGGTTGAGATCGCAAAGGCAATGTCCACCAACGCAAGAATCATCATTCTTGATGAGCCTACTGCAGCACTGACAAGATCTGAATCTGAGAAGCTCTACACACTGGTTGATAAATTAAAAGCTGACGGAGTTTCCATCATCTTCATTTCCCATCGTTTTGAGGATATGTACCGTCTGGCAAGCAGAGTTACTGTATTCCGTGATTCTCAGTACATCGGAACTTACGATGTAGACGGAATTACCAATGCAGACCTGATCAAAGCAATGGTTGGCCGTGAGATCAAGGACCTGTTCCCGAAACCGGAAGTGAAACTCGGAGACGAGATGCTCAGAATCGAAAATCTTTCCAGAACAGGTTATTTCAAAGATGTTTCCTTCGAAGTTCGTGCAGGTGAGATCCTTGGACTTACCGGTCTGGTAGGTGCAGGACGTACCGAAACTGTAGAAGCTGTCTGTGGTATCACACAGCCGGATTCCGGTAAGGTTTACCTCGAAGGCAAAGAAGTTCACATCAAACAGCCGTCTGATGCAATGGAAAAAGGTATCATCCTTCTTCCGGAGGACCGTCAGAAAGAAGGTCTGATCATGAGCTGGGGACTTGGAAGAAACGTAACACTTCCTACCATCAGCAAATATGCAAAGAGCGGTCTTAATGATGAGAAGACAGAACGTGATCTTGCTAAGAAACTTCTTGAAGAAGTAGATACAAAGGCAGTCGATATCTTCCAGCCGGCAAGCTCTCTTTCCGGTGGTAACCAGCAGAAGGTTGTTGTTGCCAAGGCTTTAAGCCAGGAAATGAAAGTTGTTATCATGGATGAGCCTACAAAGGGTGTTGATGTAGGTGCCAAAGCTGAAATCTATGCGATTATGGGAGATCTTGCAAAGAAAGGATATGCGATCATTCTGATCTCTTCTGAAATGCCTGAGATCCTTGGTATGGCAGACCGTATCGTCGTTATGTGTAACGGAAGAAAAACCGGAGAACTGAACCGTGGCGAAGCTACACAGGAGAGAATCCTCGAACTTGCTATGGAAAAAGGACATACAGGGGGTGCCAAATAATGGAAAAGAAATCAGTTATGAAAAAGATCACAGGCTCCCGTGAAGCACTGCTTGCAGTTGTCCTGATCGTTCTTTTTGTAATCGTTACAGCGATCAATCCATCTTTCCTGACTCCTAAGTCACTGATGGATATGCTGAAAAACAATGCAGTAACAATGGTAATGTCACTTGGTATGCTTTGCGTAATGCTTGTTGGCGGTATTGATATTTCTATCATGTCAACACTTGCACTTTCCGGTATGAGCATTGGTATGCTTCTGAAATATGAACACATTTCCAGCACAGCACTTGCATTCCTGATCGCGATCGTGATCGGTATTGTCTGCGGAGCTATCGTTGGTCTGATCATTTCAAGAGCAGATGTTCCTCCGATCATCGCAACCATGGGCTTCATGTACATCTACCGTGCACTTGGCTATCAGGTATCACACGGTGGTGAATGGGCGAGTGCAGCAGCACTTGGTGATTTCAAAAACTTTGCAACAACAAAATTCCTGGGACTGAACGCAGTCATCTGGGTGATCATTGTATGCTATGTATTTTTCTTCTGGTTTATGAAATGGACCAGAACCGGTCGTATGATCTACGCAGTCGGAAGTAACCCGAGTGCAGCAGAAGTATCCGGTATTAATGTAAAGAATATCAAACTTCTTGTTTATACGATCATGGGTCTTCTGGCAGGTCTTGGCGGTGCACTTCAGGTTTCTATATATGCATCTGCAATGCCTGACATGCAGTACGGCGGTGAGATGGACGTTATCGCAGCCTGCGTTATCGGTGGTGTAAGCATGAGCGGTGGACGTGGTACAGTTGTCGGTGCTTTACTTGGATCCCTGATCCTTGCAACAATTGCAAAAGCACTTCCGCTGATCCCATTCTTCAACCAGTTATGGCTGAACACGATCAAGGGTATCATTATCCTTGTAGTAGTAGTAATGAACGTAATCCTGCAGCGTATCGCTGACAAGAATGCACTGAAAGGAAGGGAGATGTAATCATGGCTGGAAAATCTGGAAGAAGTATTAATAATGTGCCGGAAAGCCCAGTGAAGAAAATGATCTTCTCCTGGGAGGGAATCCTGGTTCTGCTGTTTATTGCAGTCAACATTTTCTGTGCAATGTTTTCTGAGTATTATAACCTGAGCAGTCTGCTCCGTCAGATGCCGGTTTATCTGGCAGAAGTATTCATGATGCTGCCGATGGCATACATCCTGGTACTTGGCGAGATCGATATCTCCGTAGGTGCGATCGTCTGCCTCTCTGCAACAATGAGCTGTATTGTCTGCAATACAAATGCTCCATTTATCGTAGTTGTTATCACAGCACTTGGTGTTGGTACGATCTGCGGTGCAGTCAATGGATTTATTCTTACAAAATTCCAGGAACTGCCTCCAATGATCGTAACACTGGCAACACAGATCATCTTCCGTGGTATCTCTGAGATCGTTCTTGGAAGCGGCGGTAGTATTTCTGCAAGCAATACAGATGGTTTCCGTGCGATCGGTGGAAAGATCGGAAGTGTTCCGTACATCCTGTTCCTTGTAGTTATCCTTTCTGTGATCTTTGCAGTGATCTTAGGCAAGAGCACATTTGGACGCCGTGTATATGCGATCGGTACTAACCGTCTGACAGCATATTATTCAGGTGTTCATGTACAGAAGATCCGTTTCATCATCTACACCATTATGGGTACAATTTCCGGACTGTGTGCACTGTTTCTGGTTTCTTCTTCCTACGGTGCAAACACCACAACCGGTAATGGATTTGAAATGGATGCCATCGCTATGGCAGTATTTGGAGGTATCTCCTCTACAGGTGGTAAAGGTAATATCGTTGGTGGCGTTATTTCCGCATTCATCATCGTTTGCCTTCGTGTAGGTCTTGGTCAGAGAAACGTCAATGCACAGGTTATCCTGCTGATCATCGGTGCTCTTCTGATCGCAGCAGTAGCACTTCCGAACATCATCGGAAATGTAAAACGTGCTATGAGTGTAAAGAAAAACTGATTGTACTGAACGTGGTACAGCAGTATAATATTAATCATGAAGGTGGCTGCTCCCTCGTAGCAGGGGAGCAGTTGCAAATAAAAACTATATTTCCAAGGGAGGAAAACAAAATGAACAAAAAAATTATCAGCGCACTTCTTTGTGGAGCAATGGTACTCGGCTGTGCAGCACCTGTAATGGCAGATGACAAAGCTGGAGACGGACAGAAAATCGCACTGGTTGGTAAATCAGCTGGTAACGCATTCTTCGAGATCGCTGCAAAAGCATTCAAAGACACAGCAGAAGCTGAAGGTGCAACTGTAGACGTTGTTTATCCGGAAGCAGCAACAGCAGATGCTCAGATCAAAGTTCTTGACAACCTGATCTCCCAGCAGCCAGATGCAATCTGTATCTCTGCAAACGATGTTAACGCTCTTCAGGCAAAACTGGAAGAAGCTATGGACGCTGGAATCAAAGTATCTTCCTTCGACTCCGCTCCGAACAAAGACAGCCGTCAGGTATTCGTAAACCAGGCTGGTACACAGGCTGTTGGACAGGCTCTTATGGATGCAGTTCTTGATATCTCCGGTGGAGAAGGACAGTTCGCTATCCTTTCTGCAACATCTCAGTCTGCAAACCAGAACGCTTGGATCGACGCTATGAAATCCATCATGGAAGGCGATGACAAATACAGCAAACTGGAACTTGTAGAAGTAGCTTATGGTGATGACGAACCTCAGAAATCTACAGACCAGACAGCAGCTCTTCTTCAGAACTACCCGGATCTGAAAGTTATCTGCGCACCTACAACAGTTGGTATCGCTGCAGCTGCTAAATACCTTCAGGACAACGAATCTTCCTGCAAACTGACAGGTCTTGGACTTCCGTCCGAAATGGTTGAGTACACAGGTGATGACGATGCACATTCCTGCCCATACTTCTATCTGTGGGATATGGAAGGTCTTGGAAACCTTTCCGCATATGCAACAATGGCACTTGTAAAAGGTGATATCACTGGTGCAGTTGACGAAACATTCACAGCTGGCGACATGGGTGAATTCACAATCACAACAGCTGATGACGAAGGAACAGAAATCGTTCTTGGCGAGCCACTTCAGTTCACACCAGACAACGTAGCTGACTACGCTAAACTGTACTAATCAGCGCGTTTGGAGAAGCTAAAGTTTTTCTGAATATGATAAATCCTTAAAGGACAGGGCGGAGCCGTAAGGCTTCGCCCTGTCTGCGTTGTACAGGAACCGGGGGGATATTGCAATCGTCATAAGATACGTGTTAGAATGTAAAAAAGACAGGAAACAGCAAAAGTAACGATCAGAAAGCAGGAAGATATCATATGCAGCAGGCTTTATTGGAGCATTTAAGAAAAATCACAGAGGAAGAACAGCGGATCCTGGACGGAGTCGCGGAGGTAGACAGGGATCTTTATACTTCCGGGAAGGACTTTACGGTGGACAGCGCCAAGATGCTGAGTGAGGGAAAGCTGATCGCGGTCAGGACCCATACGCGGTTTGTGCATTTTCCATCGCACCGCCATAACTTTATCGAGGTGCTTTACGTCTGTCAGGGACAGCTTACCAATATCATTGGCGGCAAGGAAGTGGTGCTCCGTCAGGGAGAACTGCTTTTTCTGAACCAGTTTACAAGGCATGAGATCCTGCCGGCGGGAGAAGAAGATATCGCGATCAATTTCATGATCCTTCCGGAGTTTTTTGATGTGGCTTATACGATGGCGGGGAATAACAATGTGCTGGCGGATTTTCTGGTAAATGTGCTCCGGCAGGATGATGAGCGCGGCGAATACCTTCATTTCAAGGTGGCAGAAGTGCTGCAGATCCAGAATCTTCTGGAAAATATGATCTACTCACTGGTGACAGGCAAGGGCGACCAGAATCGGATCAATCAGACGACGATGGGACTTATCTTCCTGTATCTTCTGGAATCAGTGCAGTATGCGGAGATGCGCCTTCCGAACCAGTATGAAAATATGATCTCCATGACGACACTGGATTATATCGAGCAGCAGTACAGGACGGCGACCCTGACAGAACTCTGCGAACAGCTTCACCTTCCGATGCATGTACTGAGCAAGATGATCCGGAAAAATACAGGATTTAATTTCAAGGAACTGCTCCAGCGCAAGCGTCTGAGCAAGGCGGCAGAGCTGATGTGTGAGACGGACCTGCCGATCAGTGATGTGATCGCGGCGGTCGGCTACGAGAATGGAAGTTATTTTCACCGGGTATTTAAAGAACGTTATAACATGACGCCGAGGGCGTTTCGTATGGCGAATCAGAAAAAAGAGAAGATACGGCTGTGATAAAAGCCGCCTCTTCTCTTTCTTTCTGATACAGATATTATTTTGCACTGTCTGCGAGGTTTTTGACAAGTTCAATGTCGGACTGTCTGACCTTGAGATTGGTTTCGATCTTTTTGCCGGCCGGTGTGGTCACTTTGATCTCGATGATGGTATCAGGGGTGATCGCAGCACCTGCGGCCTGAAGAAATTTAGGAAATTTGGGATGATTTCTGGTAAAAGCAGCCCAGGAATTTTTTAACTGAAATAAGCCTCCGAAATTCATATTGTGCCTCCTTGTGTGGTTAATTCTGAAAATGGATCTTTTCGCCCTGGATGACAGGATAACAGATAAGTGTCCGGCTGTCCAGATTTTCACGTTTCATGTCAACGGCGGTGATCTGATGATTTTCGTAAGTGGTGTAGTAGTAAATGCCCTTGGTGGCATTGCAGCAGGATGTGTAGAGTGTGATCTCATATTTACCGTCTGCAACTTCACAGCAGCCTCTCTGCTGGTCAACGGAGCCGAGGATATGGAAAAACTGGCTGACGCTTTCCAGTTCGGACTCGCCGGATCTTGCGTTCATTCTGGTAAAGGCGACGCGGACAAAGCGGGAAGCAGAAGAAAGGTCGCCGGGAAGTCCGAGTGCCCCCATGCCGCGGCTGTAGGCAGAAAGTGCCAGATCGTCAGCAAAAGTATTGGCGGGCTGTTTCGGCGACAGATGCATGTAGTTGTTTAACTGGAACATCTGCTGTGGAAACGGTGGATTGTTGGTGAGGACACCCACCGGATTGTCGTAGATATGAAGCCCGTCGGACATGGATTCCACGGACATGGATTCCTCCTTGTCGGAGATGATCCAGTGGAGCTGTGCCAGTGGAAACTGCTTGCTGAACGGTGTGTTTACCAGGTTCATTCTGGACAGAAGTGTGCGGACTTCTGTGACGGAAGTGCACTGGCTGAGGATCCACGGGATGAATTCAAACTGTGCAATGTTATTAAGTCCTGGCTTTACGTCTGCATAGGCGGCGTTTCCGACGAAATTCAGTCCTGCCATGCCGAGCCCTTTCTCATTGATGGCATCGTAATACAGCGGATAATTCTCAGCGACATGTGCCATGCCGATGATCGCAAAGTGCGTATCGATCACTCCTGCATGACGGAAATGAAAAGGATAATTCCGCGGCGTGATCGTGATCTGGTCGCCGTAGGAAAACTCATAATCGAGAGTCCTTCCGAAATAAAAATCTCTGGTTTTGTAAGTGGCAGCAGTACACATAAAAAATCTCCTTATCAGAAATCGAAATCAGCGTAGTCTTCTGGAAGGAAGCGGTGGTAGATGATGTGGCATCCTTCGTCTTTGAAACAGTAGTAATAAGTGTCGTCTGGTTTGTCCGCAAAGCGGATCAGGCGGTCGAATTCACCATTGTTCATTTCTTCTGTGATAACATCATCAGAATGAGCATGGAACAGATCCAGGATTTCATCCATGGTGCATCCATGTCTGCCGACCAGATTGACAAGTTCCTTGATAAATTCATTTCCGGCAGTGTTATCATGCACATAGACAGTGCCCTGCTGCGGAATATGGAAGCAGAAGCGGTCTCCCTTGTGGGAAACCTCGATGTCTCCGAGTTTGTCTGTAATAGAAGCAGGAAGCACTTCAAGACGTGCCTGCATCTCATCAGCGGTGTCAGCAGCACCAAAGAAGTGATTCAGAGAAGAAAGCGGATAGTACAGACGGATATCCTCCCTAAAAAATCCAAGCTTTGCCTGCTCTTCTTTGATGATGTCGATTAAATTTCTTTCAAGTTTATCATAACCCATGATGGGACCTCCTAAACAAGTTAATTCACTGCAACATATTGTACCAGATTCTCACCGAGATTACCAGACCGGCAGAAGAAAATAGTAACAAAAAACAAGTATTTCACATGACCTGTTTTTCGACAAAACCTTACAAAAACTGCTCGTTGACAGTGCAGTGGCGGTAAGGTATCATAGAACAAAAGAGGCTTAATATCTCTATAAAGAGGAGGAACATCATTATGTTAGTATTGGTATACCGAAAATGTAGCACCTGTCAGAAAGCTCTCAAATGGCTGGAGGAGCACAAAATCTTTTTTGAGGAGCGCGCGATCGTGGATGAAAATCCTACCTATGAAGAATTAAAGGAATGGTACGGAAAAAGCGGCCTGCCGCTCAAGAAATTCTTCAATACCAGCGGAATGCTCTATAAGCAGATGAACCTCAAGGACAAACTTCCAGAGATGACCGAAGACGAACAGCTCAGACTCCTCGCCACCGACGGCATGCTGGTCAAACGCCCCCTCGTGATTGGCGAAGACTTCGTCCTGACCGGATTCCGCGAGAAGGAGTGGGAGGAGAAGATTCGGGGGTGAAGGATGATACCGCTAAAACTAGAGAAATTACTTAAAGGCCGGACTGTTGAGCAGAACAGGGTAGAATATAAAGAAGGCTGGAACCCTAACGATATTATCCATACGATCTGTGGTGCAGTGCCGGTGACAGCGGACCATATCAGGCACCGATAGATGTATATGCACAAAAAGGAACGAAAAAAGACAGACGCATGTATTACTGGATCAGACCGGCATCACTTACAGTTGCTGCTGAATATCGGTGTGCTTATGTTTGCAGAGCGGCCGGATAAATTCATTCCGGGAGCACAGATAGATCTGGTCAAATTCAACACAGAAGAAGCAGAAGGATCGGATGATTTTTTACTGTAAAATTTTCCTCCACGAAAGTTTTCTCCATTTATCTATTGTATTTTTGCATGCATTCGTGTAAAATAGATTACAATTTAGTCTGGTAAAGCACGAATATGTATTATAACAGACCGCTGAATAATAGAAAAATTTTATTATCATACCAGTACGAGAAATACACAGATGAAGGAGAGAGCAAAAATGGCAGATCATGAAATGATGAATCTTGACGAGATGGGCAGCCTGAGAGAGAGCATGGAGCTGCTGGGGGAAGAACTGATGAATGGCCATCGGATCAACCCGAATCTATATGTAGAATACGATGTAAAGAGAGGACTGCGTGACTCCGCAGGTAAGGGTGTCCTGACAGGACTTACCGAGATCTCAGACGTTACAGGCTACGACCTGATCAACGGACGTAAGATCCCTGCACACGGCAGACTGTACTATCAGGGATATAATGTAAACGATATCGTAGACGGCCTCAACGGACGTAAATTCGGTTTTGAGGAAACTATTTACCTCCTTCTGTTCGGCAGACTTCCATCCGACAAGGACATGGAAGTTTTCAAAAACATTATGGCAAACTTCGAGACCCTGTCCGGACGTTTTGTCCGTGACGTTGTCATGAAAGCCTCCAACGGCGATATCATGAACGCAATGCAGAGATGTATCCTCACTCTGTACACCTACGACTCCAAACCAGAGGACACCTCCGCAGAAAACGTTCTCCGTCAGAGTATCGAAATGATCGCGAAACTGCCTCTGATCGCAGTATATTCCTATCATTCCTACAGACATTTCCGTAAAGATGAGACCCTGTTCATCCGCAATCCACAGAAGGGCCTTTCCCTCGCAGAAAACCTCCTTCTGATGCTCCGTCCGGACGGCAAATACACAGAACTGGAAGCAAAGGTTCTCGACATCGCACTGATTCTTCATGCAGAGCATGGCGGTGGTAACAACTCTACATTCACCACACACGTAGTTACCTCATCAGGAACAGACACCTATTCTTCCGTTGCAGCATCCATCGGTTCCCTCAAGGGACCTCGTCATGGTGGTGCAAACCTCAAAGTCCAGAATATGTTCGAGGACATCAAGGCAAACGTCAAAGACTGGACCGACGAGAAAGAGGTAGAAGCTTATCTCCGCAAGATCCTGAACAAAGAAGCCTTCGACCACAGCGGTCTGATCTACGGTATGGGACATGCTGTTTATACCCTTTCCGACCCACGTGAAGTCATCCTCAAGAGATTTGCCAAAGACCTCGCAATGGAGAAGGGAATGATGAAGGAATTTGCCCTCTACGAACTCGTAGAACGCCTTGCCGGAAGACTGGTCATGGAACAGAGAAGACTTTTCAAAAATGTCTGCGCAAACGTAGACTTTTACAGCGGTTTCGTATATACTATGCTTGGAATCCCGAAAGAGCTGTTCACGCCGATTTTCGCGATCGCACGTATCCCGGGATGGAGCGCGCATCGTCTTGAGGAGATCCTCAATGCAAGCAAGATCATCCGTCCGGCATACAAATATGTGGGACATCATGCAAGCTTTGTTCCGTTTGACGAGAGAGAGCCGGAGGAAGGCTGCGAGGAAGTGCTGAGAGAATTAGAAAAGGAAGAAGCAGGACAGCCGGAAGAAAAGGCAGAAACTATAGAAAAAGAGGCACCACAGGATTCGAAGAAGTGCCCTGAGGAGAAGAAGAATAAATGAAACAGGTTATTTTAACAGGTGACCGTCCTACCGGAAGACTTCATGTAGGACATTATGTAGGATCACTGAAGGAGCGTGTCAAACTCCAGAATTCCGGTGATTACGATGAAGTTTATATCATGATCGCAGATGCACAGGCACTGACAGACAATGCCGAGCATCCGGAGAAAGTACGTCAGAACATCATCCAGGTTGCACTGGATTACCTTGCATGCGGTATCGACCCGGCGAAGTCCACGATCTTTATCCAGTCCATGGTACCGGAACTGACAGAACTGACATTTTATTATATGAACCTTGTTACTGTTGCACGTGTGCAGCGTAACCCTACCGTTAAATCCGAGATCCAGATGCGTAACTTTGAAGCAAGCATCCCGGTTGGATTTTTCTGTTATCCGATCAGCCAGGCAGCAGATATCACTGCTTTCCGTGCAACACATGTGCCGGTTGGCGAGGACCAGATGCCGATGATCGAGCAGTGCAAGGAGATCGTGCACAAATTCAATACCGTATACGGTGAGACTCTGACCGATCCTAAGATCGTTCTGCCGTCCAACAAAGCATGCTTACGTCTGCCTGGTATCGACGGCAAGGCCAAAATGAGCAAGTCCCTTGGCAACTGCATCTACCTCTCTGACGAAGAAGCAGATGTCAAGAAAAAGATCATGTCCATGTTCACAGACCCGAATCATCTCCGTGTACAGGACCCAGGCCGCGTAGAGGGCAATCCGGTATTCATCTACCTGGAAGCATTCTGCAAGGATGAGTATTTCCCGGAATTCCTGCCGGAATACCAGAACCTCGAAGAGCTCGAGGATCACTACCGCAGAGGCGGTCTTGGCGATGTCAAGGTTAAGAAATTCCTGAACAACGTTATGCAGGCAGAACTTTCACCGATCCGTGCAAGAAGAAAAGAATGGGAGCAGCGCATCCCGGATGTTATGGATATCCTCAGAGAAGGCAGCAGGGTAGCGGAAGCCAAAGCAGCCGAGACCCTGAATGACGTCAAAGCATCCATGAGGATCAACTACTTTGACAGCGACCAGTCTGATATGTATCAGAAATGATCAGCCTGCAACAGCTATATGTAATAATCACAACTGCAAGTGGTATTACCAACAATAAAAAATAGTATTGACAATTGTCGAAAACCAATGCTATAATACCGCATATTCCGAGAGGAACTAAGCAGACAAAGAAGTCTATAGCGATTTCTTTGCCTGCTTTTTTTATTTTCTAAATACTCATAAAGGAGGAAATGTAATGCGTTTAAATCCAAAGGAACAGGAAAAGCTTATGCTCCATATGGCAGGGAATCTGGCAAAAGAGCGGAAGGAACGAGGCGTGAAACTGAATTATGTGGAAGCAGTTGCCTATATCAGTTCAGAACTTCTTGAACTTGCAAGAGACGGCAAAGAAGTAGTCGAACTGATGCAGCTCGGTACCAAAATGCTGACAAAAGACGACGTTATGGACGGTGTCGCAGACATGGTACATGAAGTACAGGTAGAGGCAACATTTCCAGATGGAACCAAACTTGTAACAGTACACAATCCGATTCAGTAAAGGAGGACAACTATGAAAATTGGCGAAATCATTCCATTGGACAGAGAGATTACATTAAACGAGGGCAAACCTACCGTCACAGTCAAAGTGGCAAACACCGGCGACCGTCCGATCCAGGTTGGCTCACATTTCCATTTTTTTGAGGTAAACCGTTACCTTAAATTCGACAGAGAAAAAGCATATGGTTTTCATCTGGACATCCCTTCCGGAACTTCTGTCCGCTTTGAACCAGGTGAAGAAAAAGAAGTCCAGCTTACCGCGATCGGCGGAACAAAGAGAGTCTTCGGTCTGAACGACCTGACCTGCGCGCAGATTTCAGAAGTCAACAAAGAAGCAGCTCTTAATAACGCCCGCACCAAAGGCTTCATGCCAAAAGAGTAAGTAGATTCTGACAGAAAAAAGGAGGAAACAGATTCATGAGTGTAAAAATTTCCGGTGAAAAATATGCAATGATGTATGGCCCGACAACTGGAGATAAAGTACGTCTGGCAGATACAGATCTGATCATTGAGGTAGAAAAAGATTACACCACTTATGGTGATGAAATTAAATTCGGCGGCGGCAAGACGATCCGTGACGGTATGGGACAGTCTGTCAAGACAACAAGCGCAGACGGCGATCTGGACCTCGTCATCACAAATGCCCTGATCGTAGACAGTACAGGAATCGTCAAAGCTGACATCGGTATCAAGGACGGCAAGATCAAAGGTATCGGTAAAGCAGGAAACCCGAGCGTGATGGACGGTGTGACACCGGGCATGACGGTAGGTGCTTCCACTGAGGCTCTTGCAGGCGAAGGAATGATCGTGACAGCAGGTGGTATTGATACACATATCCACTTCATCTGCCCGCAGCAGATCAATTGTGCACTGTACTCTGGTGTGACAACCATGATCGGCGGCGGAACCGGCCCGGCAGACGGAACCAACGCAACGACCTGCACACCAGGACCATGGAACATGGAAATGATGCTCAAGGCGGCAGAAGAATATCCGATGAACTTAGGTTTCCTCGGAAAAGGAAACTGCTCCGATGAGAAACCTCTGATCGAGCAGGTCAAAGCAGGTGCGATGGGACTCAAGATCCATGAGGACTGGGGCGCAACACCGGCAGTTATCGACCATTGCCTGAATGTGGCAGATGAATACGATGTGCAGGTTGCCATCCATACAGATACCCTGAACGAAGGCGGATGCGTAGAAGACACCATCAATGCCATCGGAGGAAGAACTATCCATACATATCATACAGAAGGTGCCGGCGGCGGACATGCACCGGACATCATCAAAGCAGCAGCAACCCCGAACATCCTTCCTTCTTCCACAAACCCGACCATGCCATTCACTGTAAATACTCTGGATGAGCATCTGGACATGCTGATGGTATGCCACCATCTGGACAAAAAGATCCCGGAAGATGTCGCTTTTGCAGATTCCCGTATCCGTCCGGAAACGATCGCAGCAGAGGATGTTCTTCACGACATGGGCGTGTTCAGTATGATGAGCTCCGATTCCCAGGCAATGGGACGTATCGGTGAGGTCATCACCCGTACATGGCAGACAGCAAGCAAGATGAAAGGCGAGAGAGGACCGCTTCCGGAAGACGAAGGACACGGAAACGATAACTTCCGCGTAAAACGATATGTTTCCAAATATACCATCAACCCGGCAATCACACACGGTATTTCCAAGTATGTAGGATCTGTGGAGCCAGGAAAATTCGCAGACCTCGTTCTCTGGAACCCGGCATTCTTCGGAGCAAAACCGGATATGGTCATCAAAGGCGGTATGATCATCGCATCCAAGATGGGTGATGCCAACGCCTCCATTCCGACCACACAGCCGGTATTCTACCAGCCGATGTTTGCAGCACATGGAAAAGCAAAATACGCATCCTGCCTGACCTTCGTATCCAAGGCAGCCATGGAAGAAAATATCAAAGAGAAATACGGTCTGGAAAAAACGGTCGTGCCTGTAGAAAACTGCCGTAACATCGGAAAGAAAGACATGGTATTCAACGACAAGACACCGGAGATCACGGTAGATCCGGAAACATACGAAGTAAAAGCCGACGGAGTCAGCATCACATCCAAACCGGCGAAAAAGCTTCCGCTGACACAGCTGTACAATCTGTTTTGATGACTTTCTGAGGAGGGCTTAAATGTTAGGTGTTTGTTTATTATTTGTAGGAATTGTCCTGATCAACAACGGTATCTGCAACTTTTACAAAGTAGATGGAAAATCCCTCGCCGTGATGAATATTTTTACCGGAGGACTTTCACTGTTCATCAACTTTGTAAATCTTGTGCAGGGAAATTATTACGCAGCAGGAACAGGACTTCTGTTCTGCTTTACTTATTTATTTGTGGCAGTCAACAATATCTTTAAACTGAGCGGCATTCCGTTCGCATGGTTTTCCACATTTGTGGCGATCAACGCAGTGGTATTCGGAACACTGGAAGGATTTACAGGAAGCACAGCACTTGGCATCCAGCCGGATATCCGCTGGGCTGCAATCTGGTATCTCTGGGCGATCCTCTGGGGAACATCCTTCGTTGAGGACATCATGGGCAAAAAACTCGGCAAGTTTGTGCCGGCCCTGCAGGTATTTGAAGGCATCGTAACCGCCTGGATCCCTGGCGTGCTGATGCTGATCGGAAAGTGGTAAAAAGGTAATTCCGCGAGGAGGAACATACAATGATTTGTGAAAAAATTCTGGGAAAACTGACAGATGGAGAGTTCTCCGGAAAAAAGGTGGATTACGTGGACATCCACTGGGATGAAGCATTCAAAAAACTTCACAGAAAAACAAGTCAGGGAGGCACAGAACTCGGCATCCGTCTGGATGACTCTGTGCTGACCAGAGGGCTGAATCAGGATGATGTTCTCGCAGTGGAGGGTGATACCGTGTATGCGGTAAACATCCCTCCCTGCGAGGTGATCGTGGTCACAGTCGACGAACATCATCCACATATGGTGGCAAAGGTGTGCTACGAGATCGGGAACCGCCATGCACCACTGTTCTGGGGTGCAGAAGAGGGAACTTTCATCACACCATATAACGAACCGATGCGGGTAATGCTGGACAAACTCCACGGTGTTTCCACAGAGGTAAAAGAATCCAAACTGGATTTTGACAGAAGGATTTCTGCTTCCGTACATTCCCATACCCATTAGGAGGTACGTCTATGACAGAAGGAACAGCGAAATTTTTTCTGCTGCAGGTAAATGATGCACTGTTTCCAATCGGTGGATATTCCCACTCCTACGGGCTGGAAACTTATATCCAGAAGGGACTTGTCCACGATGAGGACAGTGCAGAAGAATTTATCCACAAGCGGCTGGAATATAATTTTTTGTATAATGAATTTCTGGCAGTGAGACTTGGATGGGAGTATGCGGTCAGCGGAGATCTGGAAGCAATTTCCCGTCTGGAAGAGATCATGGAAGCCGGAAAGATCCCGCGTGAAACAAGAGAGGCAAGCCGGAAACTGGGTTCCCGTTTTATCAAAACTCTGTCGGCACTTGAGATTCCTCGCGAGAACCGTGTTTTTGAGGAATACAGAGAGGCACGGAAAGGAAAAAGCGTGCATCACGCAGTGGCGTACGGCGTTTTCTGCGGGGCAGCGGGAATCACCAGAGAAGAGGCACTGGAACATTTTCTGTATGCGCAGACCTCCGCGATGGTCACAAACTGTGTAAAAACGATCCCGTTAAGCCAGTCTTCCGGTCAGAAACTCCTGAGTGGATGTTACCCGCTTCTTCAGAAAATGACAGAAAAAGTGACAGAGCTCGGAGAAGAATGGCTCGGACTTTCCGGCCCGGGATTTGACCTTCGGTGCATGCAGCATGAAGGACTGTATTCGAGGATTTACATGTCCTGATACCAGGGAGAAAAGTTCAAAAAGCCGTTCGTGCTTGCACGATAAGGATTTTGAATGATTATGAGAAAATAATGAGAGGATGAGGAACAATGTCATACGTAAAAATTGGCGTGGCAGGACCGGTTGGTTCCGGCAAGACTGCACTGATCGAATGTCTTACAAGACAGATGGCTTCTGAATACAGCATTGGTGTCATCACCAATGATATCTATACAAAGGAAGATGCAGAATTCCTGAGCAAAAACTCTGTTCTTCCACGCGAGCGGATCACAGGCGTAGAGACCGGCGGCTGCCCGCACACCGCGATCCGTGAAGACGCTTCCATGAACCTGGAAGCAGTAGAAGAGATGATGGAAAAATTCCCTGACATTCAGCTTCTGTTCATCGAGAGCGGCGGCGACAACCTTTCAGCAACTTTCAGCCCGGAACTCGTAGATGCGACGATCTTCGTCATTGATGTGGCAGAGGGCGACAAGATCCCGCGAAAAGGCGGACCTGGAATCACCAAATCGGATCTTCTTGTCATCAACAAGATCGACCTGGCTCCATATGTCGGTGCGGACCTTTCTGTTATGGAAAGAGACTCAAAGAAGATGCGCGGCGAGAGGCCGTTCCTCTTTACCAATATCCGTGGACTGGACGGCACAGATGCCGTGATCGACTGGATCAAGAAAAATGTACTTCTGGAAGGATGTTAAAGCGTGACGACAGAAAATAAATTTGGAAAGACATCGGAGGTAAGACTGGAAACAGAACTGAGAGATGGAAAAGCCGTGCTGAGTGATGTGTTTTTTACAGCGCCTTTCAAGGTGATGCTTCCATTTTATCTTCGGGAAGATTTTATGCAGGTGATGGTGCTTTCTGCATCGGCTGGCATCATGGAAGGGGATGTGCAGAAATTTGACATCCATGTAAATCCGGGAACCAGCCTGGAATATCTGTCGCAGGCATATGAGAAGATCCACAAAATGAAAGAGGGCATGGCGCGGCGGGAGACCAGGATCGTCGTGGAGCCGGATGCGTACCTCAAATATGCACCGCTTCCAACCATCCCGTTCAAAGATTCTGCCTTTGAGAATCATCTGGAGATCGAGCTGAAAGAAAAAACTTCCCGGCTTCTGTTCCAGGAGATCCTGTCCTGTGGAAGAGCTGCCTGCGGCGAGGCGTTTGCCTATCGCTTTTACCATAACCATGTAGCAGTCAGAGAAGAAGGGAATCTCATTTATCTTGACAATACCCGGTACGACCCGAAACTCTTTGAAATGAGCGGAACCGGGATGTATGAAGGATTTACACATCTTCTGAATCTGGTGTTTTTTAACATTGAGAAATCAGAATCCTGGATGAGTGAAGTAAGAGAACTTCTCGATGAAACACCGGAGATCGAAGGAGGGGTGACAAGGATCGCAAGCGGCGATGCGGCTGTGCGTATCCTTGGAAGAGGCTCAGAGCCCCTTCTTAAGATATCAGAAAAGATCCAGAGCATGGATTAAAGGATGGAAAGACGCTTAAAAACTTATATTTATGATTCAGAAAAACAGCTGTTTTTGGGAAAATCCGGAGCAGTTGTTTTTTTGTGCATTTTAAATCAGATAGAAAAAACAGAATGTTGTTTTGTGTGGATTTCTTTTTATAAAACAGTTGTTTTTTGCTGACTTGAAGGAAAATCGCCTTGACATTATGTATACAAAATAGTACAATTAGTAATATTAGATAGATAGTATTTTGCACTAATATACATAGTAAACAGTCATATTGAAAGTGAGGAGCTATTAATGGCAGATGAACATAGAGATCAGATCAGAATCGTGCAGGAGACTGTAGCAGGTAAGGAGATTACCTTTGCACATGTAATGGGCGGTCCGGCTCCGATCATATATCAGAAACTCGGACTGAACCCGCAGGTGGACTACCGTTCATCCGCAATCGGGATCATGAACATGACTCCGTCAGAATCCGCAGTCATCGCATCTGATATCGCAGTCAAGAGCGGCAATGTCTATCTTGGATTTGCAGACCGTTTTACAGGAACCATGATCATTACAGGAGAGATTTCAGACGTTATGTCCGCAATGACAGAGGTTGTCGATTATTTCCGTGACACTTTGGGATACGTAGTCTGCAAGATTACCAAGAGATAGGACGTAGGACATGGAAGAACGAATAACGAGAGAAGAACTTCTCGAGAAGCTGTTTAATGATGATTATGAGCATCTGAAGGGGAAGAAACTCCGTATGACACGTGTACGGGTTCCGGGTAAATCCATCGATTTTGCCCATGTTTTTACACCTTCAGATCCATCGGTGTATCAGAATCTGGCACTTCATATTGGCGTACATGAGGGCGAGGATCATACAGGAGAGTCCATCGGCATCATCCGTATCACACCGTGGGAGGCAATCGTAGTTGCGACAGATGTTGCAGTCAAGGCCGCTGATGTTGAAGTTGGTTTTATGGACAGATTCAGTGGTGCGCTGATCATACTCGGCGGTTTATCACAGGTGCTGACTGCGATCGAGGAAGTCGTCAGATTTTTCCGCGATGAGCTGAACTTTAATGTATGTGAGATTCACAAAAGCTGAAACAGGACAGGATAAATAATGAAGAAAGTTTTTTTGATGGGGCGAAGTGAAGCAGGTAAGACCTCTCTGACACAGGCATTGAAGGGTGAGGAACTCCATTATCACAAGACCCAGTATACAAATTCAAATGAAGATACGATCGATTCTCCGGGAGAATACGCAGAATCCAAGCATTTCAGCGTTGGTCTGGCATGTTTTTCCTTCGAGGCAGACGTGATCGCGATCGTGCAGGCGGCAAACGAGCCGTTTAACCTGTTCAGCGACGGAAGCAGGAACTTTCTCCTTCGCCCGCTGATCGGCATTATCACGAAAGTAGACTCCCCCTATGCGAACCTTCCAATGGTCCGTCAGTGGATGGAGAATATGGGCTGCGAGCGGATTTTCGAGGTCAACAACGTAACAAGAGAAGGAATCTCAGAACTGATGGATTACCTCAAGGACGACCTTCCGCAACTTACCCTCGAGCAGGCAAAGTTCAAGCAGAGCCTTGGTCTGAATGAATGGCAGCCACTTCCGGAGGGCGTGGAGTATCCGGAGAGCATTCGGTGATAAATGCGAGAGTCGTATATATAATTAAAAAAGATAAATTACTTATGAAGAGACATGCAGAGATGTGTGCCTCTTTTTTTGATACGAAAAACCGGGATTGTTCCTCCAAAACTCCATAAGTTTTTCCTATAGTGCCATACATATCATTAATTTGTTATTATCACAGATCTTTTGATATAATAAGCACAACAAAGGAAACGCAAAGCAAAGAAGGAGGATGCAGGCAATGCCAATGACAAAACCTGGAAAGTTTGACAGCAAAGGAGCATGGGATGGCTTCCGCGGAGAAATCTGGCAGGAAGAGATCAATGTCCGTGATTTCATCCAGAAAAACTACACACCATATGATGGAGATGAAAGTTTTCTGGCAGGTCCGACTGAGAGAACTGAGAAATTATGGAACCATGTACAGAAGCTGCAGAAAGAAGAGAGAGAAAAAGGCGGTGTTCTGGAGTGTGAAACAGAGGTTGTTTCCGGTCTGACCGCTTATGGCACTGGATATATCAGCGAAGATCTCAAAGATATGGAGCAGATTGTAGGTTTACAGACAGACAAACCTCTGAAACGTGCATTCATGCCTTATGGCGGTATCCGTATGGCAGTTCAGGCTGCTGAGACTTACGGATATGAGATCAATCCGGAACTCAAAAAGATCTTCACAACTTATGTGACAACGCACAACGATGCTGTTTTTGGTGCCTACACTCCGGAAATGCGTCTTGCAAGAAAGACACACGTTGTAACAGGTCTTCCGGATACTTACGGACGTGGACGTATCGTAGGTGACTACCGTCGTGTCGCTCTTTACGGAATCGACCGTCTGATCGAGGCAAAAAAAGTAGCTCATTACCGCGCAGGATGCGGAAATATGTACGACGATGTTATCCGTATGCGTGAGGAGATCAGTCAGCAGCTCAAAGCTCTCAACGAGATGAAGAAGATGGCTGAGATCTACGGATATGATATCTCCAGACCGGCAAGAAATGCCCACGAAGCAGTTCAGTGGCTGTACTTCGGATATCTGGCAGCAGTCAAGACACAGAACGGTGCTGCAATGAGCGTCGGACGTATTTCTACATTCCTGGATATCTACATTCAGCGTGATATCGAAAAAGGAATCCTCACAGAAGACGAGGCACAGGAACTGATCGACCACATGACCATGAAATTCAGAATGGTAAAATTCGCACGTATTCCGGAATATAACCAGTTATTCTCTGGTGACCCGACATGGGTAACTCTGGAAGTCGGCGGAACAAGCCTTGACGGACGTCACATGGTTACAAAGACAGACTATCGTTTCCTTCATACTCTGGAAAACATGGGACCGAGCCCGGAACCGAACCTTACCGTTCTTTACAGCCCGAACCTTCCAAGAACTTTCAAAGAATATGCAGCCAAGATCTCTGTTGATACAAGCTCCATCCAGTACGAGAATGACGAAGTTATGAAACCGGAATGGGGAGATGACTACTCTATCTGCTGCTGCGTTTCCGCAACAAAGACAGGTAAAGAGATCCAGCTCTTCGGTGCCCGTGCAAACCTTGCAAAAACACTGCTGTACGCATTCAACGGTGGTTTCGATGAGAAACACAGAATCCAGTGCGGACCGGCAATGGCAAGGATCACTTCTGAATATGCTGATTATGACGAAGTTATCGAGAAATTTGACTGGTGGATGGACTGGCTTGCAGACATCTATGTAAACGTGCTCAACCTGATTCACTACATGCATGATAAATACTACTATGAAGCAGCAGAGATGGCTCTGATCGACAATGACTGTGAGCGTTCTTTCGCAACTGGTATCGCAGGATTTTCACATGTTGTAGATTCCCTCAGCGCGATCAAATACGCCAAAGTCAAGATCATCCGTGACGAAGAAGGCATTACAAAAGACTTCGAGATTGAAGGAGACTTCCCGCGCTACGGAAATGACGATCCTCGTGCAGATGAGATCGCAACCTGGCTTCTGCGTACCTTCTTTGACAAGATCCGCCGTCGTCACACCTATCGTGATTCCAAACCGAGTACTTCTATCCTGACCATTACTTCTAACGTAGTATATGGAGAGGCTACAGGAGCTACACCGGATGGACGTAAAGCATACACTTCCTTTGCACCAGGAGCTTCACCGTCTTACGGCGCAGAGCAGAACGGACTTCTTGCTTCCCTGAACTCTGTTGCAAAGATTCCGTATCACTGGGCACTGGATGGTATTTCCAATACACAGACGATCAACCCGGATGCACTTGGACATGAAGAAAAAGAGCGCAAAGAAAACCTGGTGAACATCCTTGACGGATACTTTTCACAGGATGCGCATCATCTGAATGTCAATGTATTTGGAACTGAGAAACTGATCGACGCAATGGAACATCCGGAAAAAGAAGAATATCAGAACTTTACCATCCGTGTTTCCGGATACGCTGTTAAGTTCATTTCCCTGACAAAGAAACAGCAGCTTGACGTTATCGCACGTACCTGCCATAAGAGACTGTAATAAGGGACTGATATTGTTATGGCATTTGGATTTGGACCGCAGGAAATGCTGGACAGAGCACAGGTGCCTGACAAATGGCAGCTTACGCCACTCAAGAATTTCAAATCTCCCCGGATCCGGGCGAGGATGTGGCGTACTGCTCTGGCAGTATTGATCACTGCTGTAGTTTATGAATACCTACTAAGCAAAAGAAATCCGTGTTTTGCACTGATCGGTGCAGTTTACGCGGTTGGAAGCCAGTTTGAAGAAGGCTTCCACAACGGAATCAACCGGGTGATCGGCACTCTGGTTGGCGGTCTTATGGTGATTCCTTTTTATGAATTGTATACCAGTCAGCCCTTTGGGATCCCTGATTGGATATGGCTTGTTTCCGGTCTGTGTCTTGTGATCTGGTGTAATTTTGCACTGGGTGCAGACTCAGCGATTCAGCCTGGAAGTGTTATTTACTTTGTCGTGATCTACACAGTTGGTACGGAGCGGGTACTCCCATACACAATCGCCCGCATCCTTGATACAGGAGGAGGTGTGCTGATCGCACTTCTTTTGTATGTGCTGTTTCCCTCAAAGCACGACAGAGAAAAAGGTGTTTCTTTACTGACCTTCTGGGCTGAAACAAAATATGCCTTTAAATCTTACATAAACAAAAACCGCACATCCCGAAAAAAAGAGCGTGAAAATTTCGGAGTGGAAGATGAAAATTTCTCCACCATAATCTCTAAAATAAAAGATAGACGAAAGTAACACCAAAAAGAGCATTTGACTGTCCCGGACAGCAGGTGCTCTTTTTGTGTAGAAAAGCCTGGAACGGGTCGGTATGACCCATTCCAGGCTTTCACTGAATATGTGTGCAACATTAAGATATCACAGTTGATTCTTGCATGCAGTAGCACATATTATAGAAACATTGCACATTTTTTATTTTATTATAAAAATCACATACCATCTTTCAGTACATCATAATCTCTCAATACTTTCTCGATCACGGTTCCCTTGATGAAATGAAGTACTGGTTTCAGGATAAGGTTTGCACCCGGGATGTCAATCTCCAGCGGGGATTTACCATCCATCAGCTTCACACTGCTGCTCAGGAGTTCACGGATATCATAAACGCTTCCCCATACTTCCGGTACGCCACGGTCAACGCCGAGGAGTCCGTAAACAGCTTCCATAGCGGTTCTGACAGAGTATTCTGTGGTGAATACGGTATCACGCGGAGTATCTGCGAATTGGCCGAGGAATGCAAAGTTTACACAGCCATCCGGGATAACGTCCGGGCGGTCGCCCTTGGTTCTCGGCATGAAGAATGCGGTGATATAAGGCATCATGGTTGGTACACATACCGCACTGTTTTCTGCGAGGTCCTCGATCTGGTCTTCCGGAACGCCAAGATGATACAGCCATTCTTCGGTGATCTCTTTACCGGTACAGTCTTTCATCGGTTTCTTGACATAGTCGCCAGGTACGTCTGTAAACAGACCATAAACCCATACGCAGACCTTATCTTTGTCCTGATCCTTGAACTGTCCCTGACGGTTGATAGTCCAGCTTAAAAGCCACTTGGAATCCTGGCAGCTTACGATACCGCCTGTAACAACCTTGCCGGTACGTGGATCACGTTTGCAGATGTCCGTGATATAAGGAATGATCTTGTCATCCAGAGTTGTGACAGTTGCAGATTCCCAGTTGGTCTTGCTGATATCGGAGCAGAATTTTTCCGGATGTCCGAAAGACGGATCCTGTGCTGCGATATTTTTCCAGAGGGACCAGCAGCCGCTTGTACGAACTTCTGCGTCGCCGTTCGGTGCATGGTTCTGATCACCGTAGATCGTACCTTCTGTACAGCTTCCGTTGGTGACAAATACGAGGTCGTTTTCGGTAAGAACGATGCCTTTTTCCACGCCATTTACCTTGCATTCGATTGCAGATGCGATCTTCTTGTCGTCTTTGAATTCAAAGATCACGTTGGTAACTTCTGTGTTGAACTGGAAGTCAACGCCTGCTTCTTCCAGATATTTCTGCATAGGAAGGATCAGAGATTCGTACTGGTTGTATTTGGTGAATTTCAGGGCACTGAAATCCGGAAGTCCTGCAATGTGATGGATGAAACGCTGGAAGTAGAGCTTCATCTCCAGGGCACTGTGCCAGTTTTCGAATGCGAACATGGTTCTCCAGTACAGCCAGAAGGTGGAGTTAAATACTTCGTCGTCGAAAACATCTTCGATGGTCTTATCGTAGAGGTCTTCGTCTTTTGTCATGAAGAGTTTCATGATCTCCATGCAGCCCTTCTGGCTGAGGTTGAACTTGCCGTCTGTATGAGCGTCTTCGCCACGGTTTACAGTTGCACGGCAGAGAGAGTAGTTCGGGTCATGTTTGTTCAGCCAGTAATATTCGTCCAGAACAGAAACACCAGGTGTTTCAATGGAAGGAATGCTGCGGAACAGATCCCAGAGGCATTCGAAGTGGTTTTCCATTTCACGGCCGCCTCTCATGATGTAGCCACGTGTCGGATCAAAGATACCATCGCAGGCACCACCGGCAATGTCCATGGCTTCGAGGATGTGGATATGAGAACCAGGCATCTGTGCGTCACGGACAAGGAAGCAGGCTGCGGCAAGAGATGCAAGACCGCTTCCGACGATGTAAGCGTGTTTGTCATCTACGCCTTCCGGTTTCTCCGGGCGGGCAAATGCTTCGTAGTTACCATTTGTATAGTAGATGCCTTTGCTGTTCTTTTCGTATTTGCCGCGTTCTGTATTGCGGTAGTCAGATCTGGCAGCTTCGGCTTTCTTTGCTTTTGTAGCTTTGATCTCTTTATTTTCCTGAGAGTTTTTTGCGAGCATTGCGGCTGCGCCGGCTCCTGCTGCAAGTGCGACACCAAGTTTTAATCCTTTTTTAGACATATAAAAAACCACCTTTCATTTGTTTATGATGATGTGTATTTCTCTGTTTCTGTCTCCTATAGTATTGCCATTTTGCGGGTTTTTCAATTTACAAAAGAGGCGAAATGAGTAAAATCTTATCACTTTGTCGATTTTGTAAAGTTTTTGATGGAATTTGAGATATTTCCATGAAGGGTGGTGCACATATTCTGGCAGATAGAAGCGTAGTCGGATTTCATTCCCTGGCAGATCCAGTCGAGCATGATGCCGACAAAACTGTACTTATAGAAATCAGCGATAAAATTTTTCTGCGCCTGAGTGATGGATGTCCCGATGGACTGTTCCTCGACAACACCCATGATCAGATCGTGGGTCAGGCGGAAGAGGAAGTTTTCAATCTGTTCACGATGCAGGGAACTGTAGGCATTCATAATGAAAGCTTTGTTTTCGTAGACTGCCTCAAAAATCTGCAGAAGTCCTTCCTGCCAGTCGCTCGATGTTTTTTTGCCCTGGAGTGCGCGGGTGGATTCCTCGAGGCAGACCCATTCCACCAGGTCATAGATATCCTTGAAATGATAATAAAAAGTCATTCTGCTGATCCCGCAGTCAGTGGTGAGGTCGTTGATCGTGATCTTTGTCAGAGGCTTTTTGAGAAGAAGCCGCTTGAGCGATTCTTCCAGAGCCCGTTTGGTCATGTTGGACAAAAGCTGTTCCTCCGTTTTCCTTTTCTTCTTATTATATCCGCAAATCAGGGGCACTACAAGCGTGATGAGGGGAAACATTTTTTTATTGGAAAAAAATATCGAAAAACTGGGAAAAAACTGTTGACATATGGAAGGGGTTATAGTAGAATTACCCAATGTGACGTAGTGCGATGACTCCTGAGCCAAAGCCCCGGCGAAGGTGTTTTTATCAGCGGTTTCGGACATTTCCGCAGTATATATTATTTGCACTGATCACCAGGAATTATATATGATATCACGACAATTCGTGATTAAACAAACTATCGTTGATAAATAACAGGAGGTAAAACCATGCAGACTTATATGGCTAATCCAGATAAAATCGAAAGAAAATGGTATGTAGTTGACGCTGAAGGCTGTACACTGGGCCGTCTGGCATCTGGTGTTGCTAGCGTATTAAGAGGAAAGAACAAACCACAGTTCACACCACACGTTGATACAGGTGATTACGTTATCATCGTTAACGCTGACAAAGTGAAAGTAACTGGTAAGAAAATGGACCAGAAGATCTACTATCATCACTCCGACTATGTTGGTGGAATGAAAGAAACCACATTAAAAGAAATGATGGCTAAGAAACCGGAGAAGGTTATCGAGCTGGCAGTTAAAGGTATGCTTCCAAAAGGACCTCTGGGAAGAACCATGTACAAGAAACTTTTCGTTTATGCCGGACCAGAGCACAAACATGAAGCTCAGAAACCGGAAACCTTAACATTTTAATAGGAGGTAGGAGACATTGGCTAGCGCAAAATTCTACGGAACAGGAAGAAGAAAGAAATCAATCGCAAGAGTTTACCTTACACCTGGTACAGGCAAAATCACAATCAATAAAAGAGACATCGACGAATACTTCGGATTAGAGACTCTGAAAGTTATCGTTCGTCAGCCACTGGCTGCAACAGAAACAGAAGGCAAATTTGACGTTCTCGTTAACGTTAAAGGCGGCGGATACACAGGACAGGCTGGTGCCATCAGACATGGTGTCGCAAGAGCCCTTCTTGAGGCAGACGCAGAATACAGACCAGTTCTCAAAGCTGCTGGATTCCTTACACGTGATCCACGTATGAAAGAACGTAAGAAATACGG
>CAKRXU010000016.1 GCA_934424575.1 uncultured Blautia sp. | reverse complement strand
ACTTACAGGAATAGACGATATTGTTATTGGATTTATATGTTGTGTTCATATTTGTATTATATTATATTTTTGCAATTGATACAATCATTGTTTTGTCCATCTTCAATTACTTGCGTAAATTCGATGGACGTGTCTTATATCCCCGTAGCTAAAGCAAGGGGGGTTACGACGCATTAGATAAATAATAATGCAGAAAAGCTTTATCAGAAAGTACTTCTGATAGGGCTTTTTCTATATCCAGAGCTTAACAGTAACAAAGAACGAAAAAGATGTTTACTTGCTGTCATGCATATTTTCTGTACTTTTGTGGGAAAGTCTGGGTGGCTGGTAATGATACACAGCCTCATAAGATTCCAGTTCATCTTCATTCACCGGTCCTGAGGGGATCAGCCCGGTGCAGTCCTGGGTGGATGCCGCGTTTGAGAGAAAATCGAAAGAATCAATGATTTCCTGATTGGATGGAGAAGATTTGGCAGGAACATTTTTTTTCATAAAGAGCCTCCTTTATAATGATGAACATTAATATATACAGCTCCAGAAAAAATATTCAAAAATATGTAGAGAAAGTATGATAGAAGTACAAATTTGCAAATATGGTGAGGTAAAATAAAAATGTAAAAGCTGACAGATAACAAACGGGAATCAGAAGGGGGAAGCAAAAGATGACAGTAGGCGTTAGCTGGTATAATATAGAAGAATTAATGGGATTTATCTTTGTATTTTTTATGGTAAGTGTGTTTGTAATGGCAGCTGCTGTAGTTATATATTATTGTGTGAAAAACTCAGATGAGATAACTCCTCTGATTTCGAAGAGAGAAGAAATATTAGAAAAAACTATGAAGAATGGAAATATAGAGATATAATAAAAATAAACGAATGAGAGGGAATGGGAAAGATGAAAAGAATCAGGTTGTGTATAGGTATATTGGCATTTGCGTTGATGATGCCGATGAGTGGCTGTTCTGTTTCGATTTCTTTTGGGACAAATAAGGATACAGAGGCAGAGAAAGAAACAGAAGAAAAAACAGAAAAGAAAACAGAAACAGAAGAACAGGAAGAGAAAACTGCAGAGCCAACAGAAAAGCCAAAAGAAATTACGGCTACTCCGACACCGACACCTGAAGCGGTGCAGGAGAAACCAGTTTCGACACCTGAACCGGAAGTGAAAGAACAGCCTGTGCAGCAAAAAACTCCGCAATATGTAACATACTATGTTGTAAACTGCAAACAGAGTATTACCTTACGTCCTGGTCCGGATGTATCATCGGGGGAAATCTGCCAGATTCCGCTGGGTGCTGCAGTAAGTTATATTGAGTCAGCAGAAAATGGATTTTACAAAATAAACTACAATGGAAAACCGGTTATTCTCTGGCGTCATATCTGTCCACGAGCAAACCTTCCGCAGGTGCATCTTATGTGGCAGTGCCGGCGCAGACGACTACATATGGATATGAAACATATTACGTTGTCAATTGCAAACAGAGCATAACGCTGAGGACAAGTCCAAGCACAGAAGCAGGGGAAATCTGTCAGATTCCGCTGGGGTCAGCAGTTTCTTATATCAGCGCAGCCTCAAATGGATTTTATTATATTTCCTATAATGGAAATACCGGTTATGCACTGGCAAGTTATCTGTCCTCTTCTTCTGGCGGATCTTATTATGATACATGCAGGGTGGTAAACTGCAAGCAGAGCATTACATTACGTCCTGGCCCAGATGTTGATTCAGGAGAGATCTGTCAGATACCACTGGGAGCTACTGTAAGTTTTGTTGGTACTGCTGCGAATGATTTTTATGAGATTTATTATATGGGAAATCATGGATATGCACTTGCATCCTATCTGGAATTTCAATAAGAATTTGGGAAAATTTCCGAAATATACAGAAAAGAAGGAATAAGATGGACTCATATAAAAAAATTATCGCAGGTATTGCAGGGATTTTTATCGGAGCGGCGCAGATCATATCTGTAAATGCAGCGACGGACGATGTGAGTGTACAGACGGATGTACCTGTGGTACAGGTGAGCAATCTGCAATATTCGTATGATCAGATGAAGCAGGATCTGGAAACCCTGCAGGAAAAATATCCGGAACAGATGCAGATAGAATCGCTGGGAACAACTGCGGATGGAAGCGAGATCCTGGAAGCTGTTCTTGGGGATGTGAATGCCGGACATCATATTCTGGTTCAGGCGACGATGCATGCAAGAGAATATATGAATACGGTTCTTGCGATGAACCAGATAGAGGATTATCTGAGGTATTCAGAAGAACGGAGCTACAATGAAACCAGATGGAGTGAATTATATAAGAAAGTCTGTTTTCATGTCATTCCAATGGTAAATCCAGATGGCGTAACGATCAGTCAGGAAGGTGCTGATGGAATTTCTGACGAAGCATTAAAAAGCCAGCTTGAAGAATGCTATCAGCGGGCAGTTGATTCTGGAAGCACATATTCCGACAGAATGCAGTACTTTTCGGTCTGGAAAGCAAATGCCAGAGGCGTGGACTTAAACAGAAATTTTGATGCCGGCTGGGAAGAATATACAGGAGCGGCGGATCCAGCTTCTGAGTGTTACAAGGGAACAAGCCCCGCAAGTGAGGCAGAGTCACAGGCCGTTTTAAGAGTTGCTCAGGACTATGACCTTGACTGCTGTATAGCATATCATTCTTTTGGAAATCTGATCTACTGGAATTATGGAAGCCAGGGCGAGATCATGGAAGCAGACCAGCAGCTTGCCAGTCTGGTATCCGGCGTAACAGGTTATGAGATGCACTCAACCGTTCAGGATTCTACAGATGCAGCCGGATGCAGTGATTATTTTGTACTGAAACTTGGGATTCCGGCAGTCACGATCGAAAATGGCGGAAGCCAGTGTCCAATGCCAATTGAAGAATACCAGCCAATGTACCAGAGAAACCAGAATCTCTGGCCGGCGCTGGCGGAAATGTATGGAAAATAAAGAAAGATTAACACAGATATTCAGATCCTGGAGACAATTAGAGTCTCCGGGATTTTTTGACATTACATATTTTCTCTCTGCTTCCGTATCTTCGTCGGCGTATCTCCGAAATGTTCCAGGAACATCCGCCTAAACAGTTTATAATTGGTGAATCCATGCCGTTCCAGAATCACATGTACCGGATCTTTGGTTGTGATCAGATCTTTGTAGATGAAGGAGAGCCGGTATTCATTCTGATATTCCAGAAAGGTAACTCCCATTTTTTTCTTAAAGAAGCGGCAGAAATACCCGGTCTGGAGGCAGGCGATGTCTGCAATCTCGTCCAGAGAGATTGGTTCTTTGTAATGTTCTGCGATATAATTCAGAACAGGATCAAGCCGGTCCATTTCTTTCTGGCGCTGATTGATATTCTGATGAAAAACTTTCACGCTGAAATTATGATACAGCTGAAACAGAAGTTCAAAGATCAGACTGTTAAAACGCAGAAGATACCCGTCCGGGCGGATATCATTGATGACCTGAAGCTGTTCCAGAGTAGTTTTCAGCATCATGAGTTTGGTCTTTTTGACAGGATCATCTGTCCGATAGTCCCACAGAAAAAGGAACTGTCCGAGATCAGGAATATATTTTGCCATAAAATCCAACGGTATCTGCAGAAGAATCGCCGTATTTGGTGCAGTACACTTGGTAGAGTGCAGGACATTTCCATTGACCAGGATACAATCTCCTTCATGGATCGTGAAACTTTTGGATTCCACAGTGACATCCAGAGAACCTTCCTGCATATAAATGATCTCTATGGCACGATGCCAGTGTGTCGGGATATAACTTCCGGGATCCACGGAGGTACGGAACTGTACATTGGTCTCACCGGAAAAGTCTATGATCTCATATGAGATTTCTTTATTTTTCATAAATACCCATTCCCCTTACTTTTTTTAGTAGCAGCCATTTTGTTATTGTTTTATCAAAATTAAATTAAAAAAGAGAATATCGACCTATATATTAGCTCTTTTTATACCTAATATGCTCTATCGTGATATGCTATTATAATACCATAAGAAACAGCCATGGAAAAGCAATAAACAAAGAAAAAATGAAAAGAAACAAGAAGAACACGGAGCAATGAGAGGGAGGAAACCAATGAATCAAAAGAGCAAATTGACCTTTGGAAAGATTTTTGAACGTTTTGCATACGGCTGTGGAGATTTCGGCTGTAACATCATTTATACTGCAATGTCAGCATTCCTGCTGTTTTACTACACAGACTACGCAGGAGTCAGCGCGATGGCAGTTGGAACCATCATGATGATCTCAAGAGTTTTTGACGGAATCAGTGATATTATCATGGGAGTCATCGTTGACCGTACCCATTCAAGATTCGGAAAAGCAAGACCGTGGATTTTGCGTATGTGCATCCCGTTTGCAATATCAGGAGTCCTGATGTTTTCCGTTCCGGCTTCCTGGTCATCCACACCGAAACTGGTATACGTTTTTATCACCTATAACCTGGTATCCACAGTCATCTACACCGCGATCAATGTCCCATATTCCGCACTGAACGCACTGATGACACAGGATCCATATGAAAGATCTGTATTAAGTATTTTCAGAAACCTTCTTGCAACAGCAGGAACACTTACCATCAATACCTTTACACTGCCGCTGGTAGAATACTTCGGAAACAACGCAAGCGCATGGACAAAAACTTTCGTCGTATTTGGATTTGTTTCCATCGCAGCTTTCCTCTGCACCTTCTTCGGAACAAAAGAACGAGTAAGAGCAAACGAGGCAGGCGAGCAGAAAGTAGAAGAAAACGTTCCGTTTGTAACAGGGATCAAGGCACTTTTCCAGAATAAATACTGGATCATGATGACCGGTATGCTGGCACTTTTCTTCCTGATGTACTCTGTAAACGGCGGTGCAACTGTATACTATGCAAAAGACATCCTCGGAGACAAAAATCTGGTAAGTACCATCAATGGTATCTTCAATATCGTACAGATCCTTGGCATGTTCTTCATCGCCATGCTGGTCAAAAAATTTGGTAAAAGAAATGTATTTTCACTGGGACTTATCCTGGACATTATCGGAATGCTCGTATTGAACTTCTCAGGCGGCTCCATGCCGATCATCGTAGTATCCAGTGTGATCCGTGGAATCGGAAATGCCTGCGGCGGTGCAACTATGTGGGCAATGGTATCTGACACGATCGACTATGGCGAATGGAAAACAGGATATCGTACAGAAGGACTTGTAAACAGTGCCTGCAGCTTCGGTTACAAGATTGGTAACGGTATCGGTTCTGCACTTCTCGGTGTGATCCTGGAAGTTGGCGGATATGTGGGAAATGCAGCAGCACAGACTGCTTCCGCACTGACATCTATCAGAATCTGTTTCGTATGGATTCCGATTGCAGTCTATGTATGCGGACTTATCATCATGAAATTTTATCATCTGGACAAAGAATTCGACGGCATTCTGGCCGATCTGAAAGCACGTAAATAAATTTTGAGTATAACTATGGGGAAATAACGGAGGTTTGGACAACATGAAGATTAAAGGAGTCAATCTTGGAAACTGGCTGGTTCTGGAGAAATGGATGAACCCGGCATTGTTTGAAGGCACAACAGCGGAAGATGAATATTATCTTCCGCGCCAGCTCTCACCGGAAGTATATGAAGCAAGAATCAAGATCCATCGTTCCGAATACATCACAGAGCGTGATTTTGTAACGATCAAAAGAATGGGACTTGAGTCCGTGAGAATCCCGGTACCGTATTTTATCTTTGGCGACAGAGAACCATTTATCGGATGCATCGAAGAACTGGACAAAGCTTTTAACTGGGCAGAAAAATATGGTTTGACGATCCTGATCGATCTTCATACCGTTCCAATGAGCCAGAATGGTTTTGATAACGGTGGGATCAGCGGAGTCTGCAAATGGGCACAGGATCCGGATGAAGTTGAGTTTGCACTCAGCGTACTGGAACGCCTTGCACAGCGCTATGGAACAAGGAAAGGGCTTCTGGGAATCCAGCCGCTTAACGAGCCGATCACAGAAAATATGTGGAAAACTATGGATATCGAACATCGTTATCCACCGGCAGACCCGGTTCTTGCACAGGGTTCTGCACCGATCACGATGGATTTTCTCCGGAAATATTATCTTGATGCCTATGACCGCATCAGTAAATATATGCCGAAAGACAAATATGTGGTCATTCACGACGGCTTCGAACTGATGGCGTGGAAAGATTTCATGCAGGAAGAAAAATATTCCAATGTTATTCTGGATACACACCAGTATCTGATGGTCGCAGAAGCAAACGGCTGTGAGCAGACCGTAGAAGCCTATGTAAAATATGTAAAAGAAGAGTTAGAGCCAAAGATCGAAGAGATGGAAAAATATTTCCCGGTGATCTGCGGAGAGTGGTGTCTGTTTAATTCTCTTGCCTGTGGCTGCGACACAAAAGGCGGACAGAGCGTTCTGAACGGTGTGGAAGGCAGTGCTGAGGAGACCGTCAGCGCCGAGCAGAAGAAAAAAATCTACAATACTCTGGCAAAAGCACAGCTCGAAGCCTGGAACAAAGGCAGCGGCTATTATTACTGGAGCTATAAACTTCTGACAGATACCGTCAATACCCCGGGCTGGATCGGCTGGGACAGCTGGGATCTGGGACGCAGCGTTGATTTTGGCTGGATCACAATGGAGTAATATAGAATCTGATATATCCTAAGAGGAGGAAAATGCAATGATACAGAATCCAATACTTCCGGGATTTAACCCGGATCCGTGCATCTGCCGCAAAGGCGATGATTATTATATGGCAGTTTCTACTTTTGAATGGTTTCCGGGAATCCCGGTGTATCATTCCAGAGATCTGAAAAACTGGGAATTATATACACACGTATTAACGGATGATGAGGAAGTAGACCTTAAGAAGCTTCCAAGTGCAAAAGGGATCTGGGCTCCATGTCTGACTTACTGTGAAGAAGAAGATATGTTTTATGTGGTTTATGGAGTGATGAATTCCATGAATGCCAGATATTTTGATGTAGATAATTTCCTCATCCGTTCCAGAGACATCAAAGGATCGTGGAGCAAACCGGTCTACCTGCATTCTTCTGGATTCGATGCGTCGCTGTTCCATGATACAAACGGAAAGAAATATGTAGTTTCTCTGGAGTGGGAAACGAGAGAAGGCTACGAAAAACCGGGTGCGATCTGCATGGTGGAATACTCTCCGGAAAAACAGGAAATCGTAGGATATCCGAAACGGATCTGGCGAGGCGGCACGGACAGAGGCTGCATCGAGGCCCCACATCTGACAAAACGTGGCGAATATTATTACATCATGTGCGCTGAGGGCGGTACAGGATACAATCACTGCGTGACCATGGGACGTTCCAAAAATATCTGGGGACCATACGAAAAAGATCCGAAGAATCCGATCGTGACAAGTGTACCAGGAGAATCCTACGAAAGACAGGACCCGGATCATCTGAAACCGAAGTACTATAATCCGGACTCTATCCTCCAGAAATCCGGTCATGGAAGTTATGTGGAACTTCCTACAGGAGAAGTTTATCTGGTCCATCTCTGTTCCAGACCGTTCGTTCCGGAACTGCGCTGCACACTTGGAAGAGAGACTGCGATCCAGAAAATGATGTGGACAGAGGATAACTGGCTCCGCATGGCAGACGGCAGCAACCTTGCCAAACTTGAAGTACCGGAAAGTTCCCTCCCGGAATATCCGATAGAAAAAACACCGGACTTTGATGATTTCGATGGTGATGAACTTGGAAACTTTTATTACTCACCACGTATCATGCCGCAGAGATTTGCTGATGTAAACGCAAGAAAAGGATATGTCCGTATCCGTGGACAGGAATCCCGTACTTCCCTGAACAAAGTCAGCATTCTTGCAAGAAAACTGACCAGTGTTTACGCAAGGATCACCACAAAGATGGAATTCGTGCCGGAAGTCCATCAGCACAGTGCCGGCCTGATCCTGTATTACGATAACATGAACTACATCAACCTCCGCAAATATTACAGTGAAACTCTTGGACAGAGTGCATTGTCCATCATCCATCTGGAAAATGGCACCAAGACAGAATTCCTGAACACCAGGATCCCGGTAGAGGACAAGCCGATCTATCTTCGTCTCTATATCGAAGGAAGAAAATCCTGGTTTGAGTGGAGCTACGACGGCGAAAATTATGAGAAGATTGGACGTATATTTGACACTACAAGATTTTCCGATGAATACTGCAAATACGGTGAGTTCACCGGTACCATGGTAGGCCTCACCTGTGCCGACCGCATCCTCCACAAGAAATGTGCCGACTTCGATTTCTTCGAATACAAAGCCGACGAAAGCCGGATGGTGGAGTAAATTAGTCAGAATATCTAAAAAATTTAACATAAACCATCAATTCTGAACATTGACGGTTCTGCTTACATGTGACAAAATAGGTATTATCAATAATAGGATTGCCGGGCGTTAAAATGCGCCTGGTTTTTCCGCGTTAAAAAGGAATATCAGGGAGGAAAGAAATGGCACAGAAAAGAAAATGTGGCGTACTGCTTCCGGTAAGCAGTCTGCCTTCAAAGTACGGTATTGGATGTTTTGACAAAAAAGCGTATGAATTTGTAGATGCACTCAAGGAAGCAGGACAGAGTTACTGGCAGATCCTGCCGCTGGGACCGACCAGCTATGGTGATTCACCGTACCAGTCCTTCTCTACATTTGCAGGAAACCCATACTTCATCAGTCTTGAGGCACTGATCGAAGAAGGCGTCCTGACAAAGAAAGAGTGTGACAAAGTAGACTTTGGAACAGATGCGACAAGCGTAGATTATGCAAAATTATACGAAGGACGCATGCAGCTTCTCCGCAAGGCATATGAGAGAAGTAACATCTATATGGATCCGGAGTTTCGCAGATTTCAGGAAGAAGAAGCGTGGTGGCTCAAGGATTATGCGCTCTTTATGGCAGTGAAGAAACGCTTCGGCGGCATTCCGTGGAGCGAGTGGGCAGAGGATATCCGCCTTCGCTGGCAGAATGCCCTGGATTACTACAGAGAAGAAATGTATTTCGAGATTGAATTCCAGGAATACATGCAGTTCAAATTCCGCCAGCAGTGGATGGCACTCAAATCCTATGCAAACGAAAAGGGAATCCAGATCATCGGTGACATCCCGATCTACGTTGCAATGGACAGCGCAGATACCTGGGCAAATCCGTGGCTCTTTAAACTGGATGAGAAGAACTGCCCGACGCAGGTAGCAGGATGCCCGCCAGACGGATTTTCCGCTACAGGACAGCTCTGGGGAAATCCTCTGTACAACTGGGAAGTACACCGCAACTCCGGATATGAGTGGTGGATCAAACGAATTTCCAACTGCTTCCGTCTGTATGACGTTGTAAGGATCGACCATTTCCGCGGATTTGATGAATATTATGCAATTCCATACGGAGATAAGACAGCAGAAAACGGCTGGTGGGAAAAAGGCCCTGGAATCGATCTGTTCCGCGCGATCTCAGCAAGTCTGGGCGACAGAGAGATCATCGCAGAGGACCTTGGCTACATGACAGACAGCGTCAAACAGCTTGTAGAAGAGAGCGGCTATCCGAACATGAAAGTTATCGAATTCGCTTTTGACGAGCGCGATACCGGAAATGCCAGCGACTACCTGCCGCATAACTATCCGAGAAACTGTGTTGTTTACACAGGAACCCATGACAACGAAACACTTCTTTCCTGGCTGGACGACATCACACCGGGCGAGAGAAGACAGGTCCGTGAGTATCTGAACAACTTCAAAGACTCCGGCAAAGAACTGTGTGACGATCTGCTCTGCCTCGTAATGCAGAGCGTTGCCAATCTGTGCATCATTCCAATGCAGGATTACCTTGGCCTTGACAACTCCGCACGAATGAACCAGCCATCCACACTTGGCAAGAACTGGAAGTGGAGATTAAAAGAAAATCAGTTCTCAAAAGAACTTCAGAAAGAAATGCTGGAACTGGCAACACGCTATGGAAGAAGATAAGAAGAATAATATCAAAGGATATATGCTCGCAATCCTTGGAGGGGTCAGTTGGGGAATATCCGGTGTATGCAGCTAGTATCTGTTTACGCAATATGATCTCAGTGCTGACTGGCTTACCGCGATCCGAATGCTGCTTTCGGGAATCCTTCTTCTTATACTTGCTTTCCAAAAAGAACATGCACGGATTTTTAAGATATGGACAAAAGGGAAAGATACGTTCTGGCTGATCGCGTTTGCACTTGCCGGGCTTCTTTTGTGTCAGTATACATTCCTGGCTGCGATCAAACATTCTAATTCTGCCACAGCTACGGTCCTTCAGAGTCTGAACGTTGTTTTGATGGCAATCGTGATGGCAGTCTGGAATAAGAAAATGATGAGCAGAATACAGATAGTGGCGATTGTGCTGGCATTTTCTGGTACATATCTGATCGCAACCAAGGGAAGTCTGACAAGCATGGATATTTCAGCGGCAGGCCTGACATTTGGACTTCTGGCAGCAGTGGGTGTGATTATTTATACACTGCTGTCACGGCCGATCATTGCAACATGGGGAAATCTTACGATCACAGGATGGGGAATGCTGATTGGAGGAAGCGTACTTTTTCTGATCACAAAGGCGTGGATCTTCCCGACAAACCTTGACCTTCCAGCGTGGATCATCATCGCAGTCATCGTTATTATCGGCACAGCAGTTGGATTTTCCGTATTTCTCGAGAGCGTAAAATATATCGGCCCCGTAAAATCAACATTACTCGGCTGCCTGGAACCAGCATCCGCAACACTTCTCTCAGCCTTGCTGCTGGGAACGAGATTTACCGTGATCGAACTGATTGGTTTTGGATTTGTTGTAGGCACGGTATTTCTTTCCGTGTCAACAAAAGAATAAATATTAACTGTTAAAGAACTGTCTGGAAAAGGGCAGTTCTTTTTGTTGCTGAAAAACATGTGTTATAGTACAATAAGTTCAAAGGAGGAATTTACGTTACAAATTACCGGGAGTGTAGAATGAATAAAGAGTTAGAGAAATATTTTGTGATAGCAGATACTGTTCAGGAGATGAATGGAGATACCTGCGAGGTGATCCTTTATGAACTGACAAAATCTGGAAGTTATGTGGCTTATGTTGCAAATGGAACAGTTACCAGCCAGAAAACAGGAGAGAAGTCGGATTACTTTGTGGAGCAGGTGCTTGAGAACAAAGACTTTAAAGATGACCATCTTTCAAATTATTTTTTCAGGACAACAGATGAAAAGGCAGTCAAGTCATCCTCAGCACTGCTCCGAGATCAGGACGGTGATGTGATCGGAATGTTTTGTATCAACATGGATATCACCATGCTTCAGAATGTAAATACTATGTTGATGAACTATCTGAAAACAGACCTGGAGGCAGGAAGAAATCCGGGAACAGGAGAGCATGACGTCCCGCAGGATGTCATGGCAGTCATTGACAAACTCATTATGTCGGTGATCGGTTCCACAGATACCAGAGAGTTAAGCCGCTCAAAATGCGTTGGGCTGGTGCGCCTTATGGATGAGAAAGGCATCTTCCTTGTTAAGGGTGCAATGGACAAAGTAGCAGAACTGATGGGAGTCTCTCGAGTGACCATCTACAGCTACCTTGACGAAGCAAGAGGAAAAAAAGGATAATTTTTATAGCATATATTAAGATAAGGGCTGCAGTTACGCTGGTGGTAACTGCAGCCCTTAAAATTGCATTGCATATCGAGGAGGTGCCAGTGGCACGTCTGCTGATTTTATGCCTCAGGTGTATAATATACAGCTGAGAACGGTGGCAGGGTCAGGATGATCCTGTCGTTTTTGAGTGTTTTGGTGCTCATATTTTTCTGGGTGCCGCCGTAGATCTCAAGATTGCTGTTCAGCAGTTCTTTAAGTCCAGTGACTCCCGGGAGTTTCAGTTCGTACATCTGCTCGTGGTCGGAGAAGTTGAACAGAGAGATGATCTTTTCTTTCTTGCTGTTTCGCTCAAAGACGTAGATGCAGTTTGCCTCCTGGTGGCAGTCGATCCACTGGAAGCCGTCTGCCTCGTAATCCTTCTCCCAGAGAGCAGAGTGCTCAAGGTAAAGCTGGTTCAGGTCTTTCATGAAACGAGCAAATCCTTCATGGATCGGATAGTCAAGGAGCATCCAGTCCTGTTCACGCTTTTCATCCCATTCACGGAGCTGGCCGATCTCATTTCCCATGAAGTTCAGTTTCTTGCCAGGATGTGCATACATATACATGTACAGTGCGCGTGCCTGCGGGAATTTGTTGTCATAGTCGCCGCTCATTTTCTGCATGATCGTTGCCTTGCCGTGGACAACTTCATCGTGTGACAGCGGAAGCAGGAAACGTGCATCGTAGTAATACATCATGGAAAAAGTCAGTTTGTGATAATTGTCTGTACGATATTCCGGACCGGTACGGAAATAGTCCAGGGTATCGTTCATCCATCCCATGTCCCATTTATAGTCAAATCCAAGACCACCCTGGGAAACCGGATCGGTAACTTTCGGGAAGGAAGTGGAATCTTCGGCTGCGAGGATCGCAGATGGATGGAGATTCTTGAGCCCCTGGTTCATGTACTGAAGGAACTCTACCGCATTGAGGTTTACTCCACGAGCCGGGTCGCCCTGCCAGTAGATCGCACGGCTGATCGCATCCATGCGGATACCGTCCATATGGAATTCACTCATCCAGTAATTGGCACAGGACTGCAGGAAACTTCTTGTCTCGCCGCGGGAATGCATGAAGTTACAGCTTCCCCATTCGCTGACACCGACAGCAGAGTTCGGATACTCATAAAGCGCAGTTCCGTCATAATTTGCCAGACCGTAAGCGTCCACAGCAAAATGGACCGGAACGAAGTCCATCAGCACACCGATGCCGTGTTTGTGGCAGGCATCCACGAAAGCCTTTAACTGGTCAGCAGTTCCGTATCTGGAAGTCGGACTGAAAAATCCTGTTGCCTGATATCCCCAGGATTCGTCACATGGATATTCGTTCAGCGGCATGATCTCAAGATAGTTGTATCCGTTCTTAGTAAGATATGGGATCAGGATATCGATCATTTCCTCATAAGTATACCAGTCGTCAGCCTTGTCGGATGGCTTGCGGAAAGAACCGAAATGGATTTCATAGATGTTGAGCGGCTTCTTGCGGCAGTCGCTGCGGTTCTGCATCCACTTAGAATCTTTGAATTTATATTTGGACATGTCACGGACGATGGAAGCACTGTTCGGACGAAGCTCCATTCCGAATCCATACGGGTCGCAGTGATCGACCGGATTGCCGTTGCGGTCATAGATGCGGTATTTGTACATCTGTCCCGGCTTTGCCTCCGGGATATAACATTCCCAGAAGTTGCCGTCATAAACTTTGTTCATCTCTGATTCCTGCCAGTCGTTGAATTCTCCGATCACGGCGATGCGGGAAGCAGATGGTGCGAAAGTGCGGAATGTAACTCCAGTTTTTTCTGTATGCGCACCGAGGTACTGATAAGCGTCAAAAATTTTTCCTGTGTAAAATCCGTAAAAATCCATGCAGATTCTCCTTTGCATATAATAATTATGATTCGATAGTAATGGACAATAGTTGTTTTTTTAACTATACTATAAGAAGACAAGGAAGGGTTGTCCACCGACAATAAAAAAAGAAAGACGGATAAGCAACTTTTGAAAAAAACCGTCGGAAAAGGAAAAACATATGGATATCAGAATCGAAAAAACAGAGCGCGCGATCAAGAATGCTTTTTTGGAATTACGCTCCCGTAAACCACTTGGAAAGATCACAATAAAGGAACTGTGCAGTCTGGCTGCGATCAACAAATCAACCTTTTACAGCCATTATGAAGATATTTATGCACTGTCAGACAAAATGGAATCAGAAACGATCGTCTCTGTGCTGAAAAATATTTCCAGCCAGCAGGAGGAGCCGTTCAAGAATCCGGATGTATTTACAAGAAACCTTTACATGGCGCTGATCTCAAACAACACCCTGATCAATCTCTTGTTTTCCGGAACAGAAAAAGCCCGCCTCGGTGACTGTCTGGAGACTGAACTGAAACGTCTTATTTGTGAGAAATATCCGGATTATAAGGAGGACCCGCAGAGAGACATCATGCTTTCTTTCTGCATCCAGGGCTGTTTCCATGCATATCTGAACAATCAGGAAAAAGATGTCGCAACACTGGTCTCTGTCAGTGAGAGTATTGTACGTAAACTGGCTCCGATGTATCTGGAAAACAGCACAGAAGAAAACTGAAATACAATCTGAAAGAAGAAAAAACATGAAAAAATTAGTAATAGGAATCCTGGCGCATGTAGATGCCGGGAAGACGACTTTGTCCGAAAGACTCCTGTATCTATGCGGTGTGATCCGTCAGATCGGGCGCGTGGATCATGGAGATACCTTTCTGGATAATTATGAACTGGAAAAAGAGCGCGGAATCACGATCTTTTCCAAGCAGGCGATCCTTAAGACCGAGGATGTGGAAGTAACACTTTTGGACACTCCGGGGCATGTCGATTTTTCGGCTGAGATGGAGAGGACACTGCAGGTGCTGGACTATGCGATTCTTGTGATCAACGGCATGGACGGCGTGCAGAGCCATACGATGACGCTGTGGAGGCTCCTGGAAAGATATCAGATCCCGACATTTCTGTTCGTCAACAAGATGGATCAGAACGGAACGGATCATGATGCCCTTCTTGCTGATCTTAAGGCACATCTGCATGAAAACTGCATGGATTTTGGAAAAGTCCAGGAAAACGATGAAGAAAACACCCTAACTCCGGACCAGATGGAAAACATCGCGGTCTGTGACGAAACTCTTCTCGAAAAATATCTTGAGACAGGCAGCATCGAGGAAGAAGAGATTGCAGAACTGATCACACGGAGAAAGATTTTCCCGTGCTATTTTGGCTCCGCACTCAAAGAGGACGGTGTGGAGGATTTCTGGAATGGCGTGCAGAAATATACCAGAGAACCTAAACGACCGACAGAATTCGGTGCAAAGGTCTTCAAGATTGCAAGGGATGAACAGGGAAACCGTCTGACTTATATGAAGATCACAGGCGGCTCTCTCAAAGCCAAAACCATGCTATCATCCAGAGCGAAAGGACAGGCTTTGCCGGGTGTAAGACAGCAGCAGGAGGACTGGGAAGAAAAAGCAGACCAGCTCCGTCTCTACTCTGGCGCAAAATATACAACGATCACAGAGGCAGAAGCAGGAACGATCTGTGCCGTGACAGGTTTGACCAGAACTTATCCGGGTGAGGGACTTGGCATAGAAAGCGAATCCGAGCTTCCTGTTCTGGAACCGGTCCTGAATTATCAGATCCAGCTTCCGGACGACTGCGACCCGCACCAGATGCTGCAGAAATTACGACAGCTTGAGGAGGAAGAACCGGAACTTCACATTCTGTGGGACAGCCAGCTTGGCGAGATCCATGCACAGCTGATGGGAGAGGTACAGATCGAGATTCTCAAGAAACTGATCTGGGACCGTTTTCATGTGGCGGTAGAATTCGGAGCTGGAAGTATCGTCTACAAAGAAACAGTTGCAGAACCGGTAGAAGGGGTAGGGCATTTTGAGCCGCTTCGCCATTATGCGGAAGTCCACCTCCTGATCGAGCCGGGAGAACCGGGAAGCGGATGTCAGTTTTTTACCGCATGCAGTGAAGATGTGCTTGCAAGGAACTGGCAGCGTCTGATCCTCACACATCTGGAGGAGAAGGAACACATCGGTGTGCTGACAGGTTCTCCGCTTACGGATGTGCAGATCACCCTCCTGACAGGGCGTGCCCATGCGAAACATACAGAGGGCGGGGATTTCCGCCAGGCAACTTACCGTGCTGTCCGCCAGGGACTTCGCAAAGCAAAAAATATCCTTCTGGAACCATACTATGAATTCCGTCTTGAGGTGCCTGCCGAGATGATCGGAAGGGCGATGGCAGATGTCCAGAAGATGCAGGGAAGTTTCGAATCACCGGAAACAGACGGAACAACCGCAGTGCTCAAGGGAACAGCAGCCGTTTCCCAGATGCGCGATTATCAGAAAGAAGTCGTTGCATATACACATGGAACGGGAAAACTTTTCTGTGCACTCAAAGGCTACGCACCATGCAAAAATCAGGAAGAGATCGTCCAGAAAGCTGCCTACGATCCGGAAAGCGACCTGGAAAATCCGACAGGTTCCGTTTTCTGTGCACATGGCGCAGGTTTTGTCGTGCCGTGGGATCAGGTGGAGGATTATATGCATCTGAACAGCGGAGTGGAACTTGAAGGCCTGGATGGCGAGACCTGGTATGACGATGTGGATTATGCGGAAAATCCGGGTACAGCGGTGGATAATCCAAACATTTCCAGAAACACAAGTGGAAAAAACGGCAAATTTTCTTACAGTGGAAGTTACGATGAGGAAGAAGAACTGCAGGCAATCTTTGAGAGGACCTTTGGCCCCATCAAACGTGACCGCGCCGCTTTCCAGAAAAAGACCGTTCATTCCTCTGCGCCGACTGTCCGTTACCGACAGGGAAAACCGCGCAAGGAAGAATATCTTCTTGTCGATGGATACAATATTATTTTTTCCTGGGAAGAACTGAATGAGCTGGCGAAAGAAAACATCCACGCAGCCTGTGATAAGCTGATGGATATTTTGAGCAATTATCAGGGCTACCGCAAATGCACGCTGATCCTCGTATTTGATGCTTACAAGGTGGAGGGGCATATGGAAGAAGTTCTTACCTATCACAATATTTATGTGGTATACACCAAAGAAGCTGAGACCGCAGACCAGTATATCGAGAAGACGGTCCACCGGATCGGCAGACAGTATCAGGTGACGGTTGCCACTTCTGATGGACTGGAGCAGGTCATCATCATGGGACAGGGTGCACACAGGATTTCCGCGCAGGGACTCAAAAAAGAGATCGAAGATACGGAAAAAAATGCGCGTGCAGAGTGGCATCAGCAGCGCCGGAGCAGCAAGACCTATCTCTTTGACAACATGTCAGAAGAACTGCAGGCGCAGATGGAAAAAATCCGGTTAGGTGAGGCAGGCGAAGAATAAGAAATGATATATTTATATAAAAGAAACAAAACAGGAATCTGCATCGACCGCGTATATGGACACGACGGGATCGTGGAACTGCCGGAAACTCTGGAAGGACTTCCTGTGACAGAACTGGGAGCATATATTTTTTCTGACCATATAGACCGGGGCGACCTGGAAAAATGCAGAATGAGTGGAAAATTCTGTACAGAGGATGGACAGGAAGTCACAGATGAAGAGGGAGTTCCGGAGATGTCAGGAAACATGGTACAGGAGCTGATCCTTCCGTCAAAACTCCGCAAAGTGGGAAGATATGCTTTTTATAATTGTTTTCACTTAAAAAAGTTAAGTTTCGGCGGTGATCTGCGGGATGTCGGTGTCGGCGCAATGACCGGCTGTCACAAGATCGAGCGGATCACCGTAAAAACAGACGAGAACGGGGATTCCTGCCTGAGAGATATCCTGACAGAACTGCCGGAGACTCTGAGAGTCGATATGGACAAAAATGGCGAACAGGGGCGTTTCTGGTTTCCAGAATTTTTTGAGGAAGGCGTAGAAAACACACCGGCGCGAATCATCGAAAATCATGTGCACGGAAGCGGGATCCGTTACCGAAACAGCTTCCTTCACAAGAAACTCAACATACTGGAATACGACAAGCTTTTTCCCTATGCGGAAGCGTGGGAGGAGGAGTCAATCGTTCTGAAACTGGTACTGGACCGTATCCTCTACCCGATGGATCTGACAGAGACAGCGGAAGAAAAATACATCCAGTATCTCAGAGAACACGGAGAGCGTGCGGTCAGTATCCTTGGCGAAGAAAAAGAATACGCAGCAATGCGGACGATCCTCACAAAGATCACTCCGGACAGGACAGAGACAGAAAAAATGCTCGAGCGTGCACAGAGATCAGGAGATTCCAGATGGGTCAGTATCCTCATGGACACGCTTGCAGGCCATGGAAGGAAGAAGAGAAAGGCATTTGAACTGTGAACAGAGAAGAAAAAAACAAGTTTGGAAATTTTGTTCATGAGCAGCGCAAAAAAGAAGAAGAGGTACTGGAGATCTGTCAGGATATTTTTGCAAATTCCAGAAACGAACTGGCAGTCTCCATGCGTTACTTTCAGAGTGCGCTCAGTGCATTAAAGATCGTGCCGTCAGGCGAGACACAGGTGCTGGGCACGGACGGGAAATTTCTCTATGTGTCCCCGCAGTGGCTGCTTCCGATGTTCATGCAGAACAAAGTAGTGATCAACAGGCTGTATCTCCATGAACTTCTGCACTGTCTTTTCTGTCATTTGTGGAGCAGGAAGGAGCGGGAATGGAGAATCTGGGATCTGGCAGCAGATATCGCAGTAGAAAATATTCTGGATGAACTTTATCAGAAGGCAGTTTACATTCGCCCGAACAGTTTCCGAAGAGAAAAATATCAGCAGTGGAAAGCAGAACACAAAGTTCTGACTGCGGAGATTCTGTATTATGATCTTCTGAAATGCGAGGAAGAAGAGATCGTCCGGCTGGAACAGGAATTCCGCAGGGATGACCACCATTTCTGGTATACGCCAGGCAACCGAAGCGGGATGGCAGACCGCCAGAAGAAATGGGAAGAGATGCGGCGCAAGATGCAGACGGAGATGGAGCTTTTTTCCAAGGAGGCAGCAGGGGATTCTCCGGGACTTGTGGAGCATCTGCAGGCAGAAAACAGGAAACGGTATGACTACCGGGACTTCCTGCGTAAGTTTTCTGTTCTGAAAGAAGAGATGCAGGTGGATATGGATTCTTTTGACCCAATCTATTATCATTTCGGGATGGAAACTTACGGAAACATGCCGCTGATCGAACCACTGGAAACAAAAGAGATGAAAAAGATCGAAGATTTTGTCATTGTGATCGATACTTCCATGTCCTGCAACGGAAGCCTGATCCGCAGATTTCTGGAGGAGACGTACAGTGTACTTGCGGAGTCGGAGAGTTTTTTTCGTAAGATACAGGTGCACATCATTCAGTGTGATGAGAAGATCCAGGACGATCAGGTGATCCATAACCAGAAAGAGATGGAGGCATATCTGGCTGATTTTACGGTCAGAGGGTTCGGCGGGACAGATTTCCGTCCGGCATTTACGTATGTGGAGCATCTGATCAAAATGGGAGTGTTTCAGAGGCTTCGGGGACTTCTGTATTTTACGGATGGATACGGGACTTTTCCGGCAAAGATGCCGCCTTATGATACGGCGTTTGTTTTTATGAAGGACGATTACAGAGATGTGGATGTGCCGCCGTGGGCGATCAAACTCATTCTGGATACACAGGCACTAGAGAGGAAAGAAGATTATTATGAATATTAAGCAGGCAAAACAGGAAGTTGTGGATACGGTCGAAGCGTATCTTATGAAAGACGAGTATGGAGAATATGTGATCCCGAGCGTTCACCAGAGACCGGTGCTTCTCCTTGGCGCACCGGGAATCGGAAAGACGCAGATCATGGAGCAGGCGGCGCGGGAATGCGGCGTGGCACTGGTGGCGTACACGATCACGCATCATACCAGACAGAGTGCAATCGGACTTCCGTTTATTTCAAAGAAAGAATATGGCGGAAAAGAATATTCTGCGACGGAATATACGATGAGTGAGATCGTTGCGAGTATTTATAACCGCATGAGTGAGACTGGGCTCAGTGAGGGAATCCTTTTTATTGATGAGATCAACTGCGTTTCTGAGACACTGGCTCCGGCGATGCTGCAGTTTCTCCAGTGCAAGAGTTTCGGAAACCATGAGATCCCGAAGGGATGGGTGATCGTGGCAGCAGGAAACCCGCCGGAATACAACAAATCTGTCCGCGAGTTCGACGTTGTCACCCTGGACCGTGTCAAAAAGATCCTCGTAGAGCCGGATTACCAGACCTGGCGGGAATACGCATACAAAGAAAACATGCACCCGGCGATCCTTTCCTATCTGGAACTTCGCAACAACTGTTTCTACCAGATGGAGACAACGATCGACGGCAAACAGTTTGCAACTCCGCGAGGCTGGGAAGATCTTTCCAGGATGATGGAAGTCTACGAGCGTCTTGGAAAAAACATCACAGCGGATCTTGTGGGGCAGTATATCCAGCATGAGCGTATCTCACAGGAATTTGCAGAATATTACGAACTGTATCAAAAATACCAGCAGGATTACCAGATCACAGAAATCCTTCAGGGCAAAAACTCTGAGGCAATGGTAAAGAAAGTTTCCCACGCATCCTTCGATGAAAGAGTGAGTGTTGTAAACCTTCTGTTCTCCGGCACAAGACAGGCGGTACGAAAAGTTATGCTTCAGGAAGAAGTGCTGGAAAAAGTATTCGAGGTGCTGAAAGCCCTGAAAGAAAATCTGGCATCTGGAGATCTCGCGCAAAGACTGGAAGATTACATCTTTGATCTCAAAAACACCCGAGAGAAGAAGCAGAAAGAAGGACTTCTGGAACGAAGAGAAGACCTCTGCATCCGACGGGCAGTCACACTTCTGGAAAATTACGCGAAGCTTTTGAAACAGCACAGTGATGTGCAAGTAGAGGAAGCGTTTGATCTTGTCAGAGTTGCATTTGGAGAAGAAAGAGCTTTCTGGGAAGACGAATGGGATCAGGCAGGAGATACACTAGAATATGCTTTTGATTTCATGGAGGCGGCTTTCTATAACAGTCAGGAAATGGTTATGTTTGTATCAGGGATCAATACAGATTTCTACTGTGTACGTTTCCTGGAAACTTATGAATGTGAGAGATACGTACGTTACAACAGAGATCTGCTGTTCGAAGATGTGAGCCAGCAGATCCGAAGGAGAATTGAAGAACTTTAAGAGGAGCGTTATTAAATGAAGAAACAAAAGAAAATCTATAGCTTTTTACTTTCGCTGATTCTTGCGTTTTCGCTTCTGCTTCCGGGCAGTATCGTTCCGGTCGAAGCGGCAGGCGGCGACATGGCGGTGCACTTTATTGATGTAGGGCAGGGACTGGCGATCCTCGTGCAGTCCGGCGGAGAAAATCTTCTCTACGATGGTGGAAACCGCTCTCATGCAGATGAGGTGGTCCAGTATCTTAAGAATCAGGAAGTTGAGACGATTGATTACATGATCTCCTCTCACTATGATGAGGATCATCTGGGAGGACTTGTCAAATGCCTTGATAATTTTGAGGTGGAGCACATCCTGGGCTCTGACTATGTGCATACTTCTGACCTCTACAATACCTTTATGAATACTGCGACGGCAAATGGAGTTTCTGTAGAATACCCGTCTGTCGGCGATACTTATGAATTCGGGACAGGCAGTTTCACTGTTATGGCACCTTCCGGAATTTCAAAGAACAGCAATGACAACTCCGTTGTGATCCGTCTTGTAAACGGCGATAACAGTTTTCTGTTCATGGGGGATGCGGAGGAGACAAGTGAACAGGATATGATCAGCACAGGGATGAACCTGGACTGTGATGTACTCTGTCTTGGTCATCATGGTTCTGCATCCTCCACTTCATGGGATCTTCTGGAAGCATCTACGCCGTCATGGGCAGTGGTAAGCTGTGGTAAAGGCAATTCCTACGGTCATCCGACTGCGGAGACAATGGGAAAACTTTCTGACATGGATATCCCGGTATTCCGTACTGATGACCAGGGAACCGTGATCGCAGTTTCTGATGGAAGCACGATCAACTGGAACCAGGAACCATGCAATGATTACAGTTCCGGTTCCGACAACAGTTCTGGCTCTTATGATACAGGCTCAGACTCTGGAGAGAGTTATTCTGGATGGTCAGAGAACACACAGGTTTCAGATAACAGTACTGAGACAGCAGACACGACTGACACACAGGGAGCCATGGTCTGGATTTCTGCAACAGGAAGCAAATATCACAGCATTCCAAACTGCGGAAATATGAACCCCGACAATGCATGGCAGGAAACAGAGTCCCAGGCACTCAGTCAGGGATACGAAGCCTGCAAAAAATGCTGGTAAAAGGGATTCAAACGGGTTGAAGCGGCTGATAAAAATCACGCACATAATGTATAAACTGGCGCACATGAGGCTTCAGAATCCGGTTTTTGCTGTAAACAATATAAAAACTTCTTTTATGAACAGATTCTTCTAATGGAAACAGAAGGATCTGTTTTGTTTTTTCCAGATCTACGGCAGAACGGGCAGAGAGGATTGAGATGCCAAGTCCGTTGACGATAGATTTCTTGATGCTTTCCAGATCGTTCATTCGGGCGATCACATTGAGGTCAGAAGGCGTGATGCCGATCTTTTCCAGAAAAAGATCCATCTCTTTCTTGGTGCCGGAGCCTTTTTCACGGATAATGATCGGGTCTGCCAGAAACTGTTTGAAATCGACAGGATCTTCCTTGAATTTCAGGTAGTGTTCTGTGACAGGCGTGGCGATCACGAGGGTATCCTGACAGAAAGGCATAAAGACACAGCTCTCATCTCCGGTATTCTGTCCGACAAGTGCAAGATCGACAGTTCCGTCCAGAACGCGGTGGATCGCTCCCTCACTGTCCGTCTGGATGGAATGAAAATAAATATCCGGGTGGGAGCCTCCGAAACCTGCGAGTAGTTCCGGCAGCAGGTAGGAGGACGGGATCGTGGAGGCGGCAAGGTCGATCATGTGCTTCTGCGCGCCTGTGAAGTTGTCGAGAAGGTTGTTGCGGATCTCAAGCATCCGGACGGCACTGTCATAGAGCTGATAGCCTCTGGTCGTGACGGTGGTCTTTTTGGTCGTACGGATAATGAGCTTGGAGTGCAGTTCTTCTTCGAGGGAACGAATATGTGCACTGATGGTTGGCTGTGTCAGATAAAGCCGTCTGGCAGCTTCGGAGAAACTGCCGTAATCGACGACGGCAACAAAGGCTTCTAACTGTTTGAATTCCATAAATCAAAAATCTCCTGAAAAAGTGAATCTTCTAAATAATACAATTGCGATACAGTCTATTGCGAGATTCCTGTGATCTCTGCAAGTGCGTGAAGGGCAGTGTCTACTTCTTCCTGAGTGTTTTCCGGACCGAAAGAAAAGCGGAGCGTACCGGCAGGATATGTGTCGAGGGTTTTGTGGGCACTTGGAGCACAGTGGAGACCGACGCGGGTCATGATCCCGTAAGTATCGTCCAGTTCAAAGGCGGCACGTGCCATGTCTATCTCAAGTGTCTGGATCGAGACGACAGCACAGCGGTTCTGGGTGTCTTTGCGCCCGATCACACGAAGTCTGGTCTCAGTCGGGTCGAGTGCGAGGATTCCATCAATGAATTGTTTCGTCAGTGCGAGTTCATGCTGGAAAGTGTTTTCCATTGAACTGAGTTCCAGATCACCAAGTGCGGCGTGGAGACCGAGGATCCCGGGGATATTCGGCGTTCCGGGTTCGAAGCGGTCAGGAAGGAAATCTGGGACTTCTTCGGTATGAGAGATACTTCCGGTTCCGCCACTTAAAAGTGGTTCGATCTGGGAAGCAAGCTTGCTGCGGATCAGAAAACCGCCAATGCCCTGTGGACCACGGAGTCCTTTGTGTCCAGTGAATGCGAGGGCATCAAGCTTTAATCCTTCCATATCAATGGGAAGCGTACCGGCAGTCTGTGCGCTGTCGAGGACAAAAAGCAGCCCGTGTTTCTGACAGAATGCGCTGATCTCCTTGAGTGGCATGATAGTCCCGCACACATTGGAAGCATGGAGACAGACGAGCAGTCTGGTGCATGGTTTTACGAGTGCATCTGCTTCTTTGAGGAGCAGATTTCCCTCGCGGTCACACGGGATCCTGTCAAAAGTCACGCCCTGTTTCTGAAGCTGGACGAGCGGGCGCATCACAGCATTGTGCTCCATTGAAGTTACCAGCACGTGGTCGCCTGGTTTCAGGATCCCCTTGAGGAGAATATTCAGGCTCATTGTGATATTCTGGGTAAAGATCACATTCTTGCCCTTGCCAGATGTGAAATGAAAAAGCTGGCGGAGCTGTTCTCTTGTCTCAAAGATCTGTTCTTCTACGGAATAGGCAGCACGATATCCGCTACGTCCCACATTAACCGCACAGCCGGAGAGATACTGATAGACGGCATCCGCCACGGAAGGGGCCTTCGGGAAAGAAGTGCTTGCCTGATCCAGATATATTTTTTGCATAGGATTACCTCACATATTTTCATTAAATCATAGTTCTGAGTATAGCATAATTTATAAATTTTATCTATAAGTAGCTATAAAATACGGCTATATTTAATTGGTGAAAAATGCGCAACAATGGTATGATAATACAAAGAAAATATGCTGATACCAAAAAATTTCAGCATTGAGAGAAAGGGAGGTTATTCACTAATGAAAAAAGAAAAAACAACAATTGTTGTGGCTGGCGTGATCATCGGTGTGATCGCAGCCATGCTGGTATTCTTTGGAAATCCGGCAAACATGGGATTCTGTATTGCCTGCTTCCTCCGTGATACCACAGGTGCGCTCGGACTTCATTCCGCAGCAGCCGTACAGTACATCCGTCCGGAGATCATCGGACTTGTGCTTGGTGCATGCATCGTGTCACTGATCACCAAAGAGTTCCGTCCGAGAGGCGGTTCTGCACCGGTGACAAGATTTGTCCTGGGTGCTTTTGTTATGATCGGATGTCTGATGTTCCTTGGCTGTCCGTTCCGTATGATCCTGCGTCTGGCAGGCGGTGACGGAAATGCCATCTTCGGCCTGGTTGGTTTCGCGGCAGGTATCCTGACAGGAACATTCTTCCTCAAGAAAGGATACACTCTGAAGCGTTCCTACAAGATGCCGAAACTTGAGGGAAGTATTTTCCCTGCAGTTCAGATCGTGATGCTGATCCTTCTTGTGGCAGCACCGGCATTTATCCATTTCACAGAGCCGGAAGGTGGTCCGGGAGCAAAACATGCGGCAATCCTGATCTCACTGGCAGCAGGGGTGATCGTTGGTATCCTGGCACAGAGAACCCGTCTCTGTATGGTCGGCGGAATCCGTGATGCAGTTCTGTTTGGCGAGTTCAAGCTTCTGTTTGGTTTCGTTGCGATCCTTGTCAGTGCATTGATCGTAAATGTGGCACTTGGATATTTCCATCCGGGATTTGCCGGTCAGCCGATCGCACATACAGATGGACTCTGGAATGCACTTGGTATGTATCTTGCCGGTTTTGGCTGTATCCTTCTCGGCGGATGCCCGATGCGTCAGCTTATTCTCTCCGGTGAGGGAAATACCGACTCTGTGGTAACTGTTCTTGGTCTGATGGCGGGAGCTGCTTTTGCACACAACTTCAGTCTGGCATCTTCTGCAGATGGTCCGACAGCAAACGGCAAGATTGCAGTCGTGATCGGAATCGTTGTTGTAGCAGTAATCGGCGTGGTCAACTCCATGCGAAAGGAAGCCTGAAAGGAGAGAAGTTATGAAAAGAGTAGATGCAAGAGGGCTGTCCTGCCCGGAACCAGTCATTCAGACAAAAAACGCCATGGCGTCCAGAGAAGCGCAGTATGAAGTTCTGGTAGACAACGTAGTGGCAAAAGAAAATGTCTCCCGTTTTGCGATCCATCAGGGATATCAGGTCGAGGTGGAAGAACAGGGCGACGATTTCCTGCTCAAGATAAAGAAATGATGAAATATATTGCGACGTTTTATTCTCATTATGGTGCGATCCAGTACCGGAAGAACTGTGAGAAGATGGATCTGGAGGCGGCTGTAATGCCGGTTCCAAGAGACTTGAGTTCTTCCTGCGGAACCTGTGTCCGCTTCGAGGCAGAAGGGAAATTCCCGGAGCGAAACGAAGAAGTGGAACAGATCGTCCAGATCGAAGACTCAGGATATGTGTGTATCTATCATGCAGATGAAGAATAAGAGACATTAAGAGGAGCTTTCGGGCTTCTCTTTTTTTGACGTGAGATTGTACGAAAACATAAATTCGTGTATACTAGGGATAAAGTAAAAAGCCGCATCAGCTTTAAAGATGCGGCACAGAATCAGGAGTGAGAACAATGAGAGAAAAACTGACCAAAAGAGACGTAGAAAAGATAGAAGAAGAGATCGAGCACCGTAAGCTTGTCATCCGAAAGGAAGCCATCGAGGCGGTCAAGGAAGCGCGTGCACAGGGTGACCTGAGTGAGAACTTCGAATACTACGCTGCAAAGAAACACAAGAACCAGAACGAGAGCAGGATCCGTTACCTGGAGAGAATGCTCAAGACGGCAGAAGTCGTAGAGGATACGTCAAGATCCGACGAAGTGGGCATGGACGATATCGTAGAAGTCGAATTCGAGGAAGATGGCGAAGTGGAGAAATACAAACTTGTCACTTCCATTCGCGGAAATTCCATGGAAAACCGTGTCAGCATCGAATCCCCGATCGGCAAAGCCCTCAAAGGACACCGCGTCGGCGACAGAGTCAAAGTACAGGTGAACGAAAACGTAAGCTACTATCTGCGCATCCGCTCTATCGATAAGACAGGGGACGAAGGAGAAGACATCCGCAGCTTCTGACAGAAAAAATCCGCCAAAAAGCGTTTTTTTTCTGTGAAATTCGATTTTACAAAGATTTAACATAAAACTGGTGAGAACTTTACACGATGTCAATATGATGAAACCATATTAAATCTGAGCAAAGGAGAACATTATGGATTTTTTCAGCATATTAACATTGTTGGGCGGTCTTGCCATGTTTTTGTATGGAATGCAGGTTATGGGCGATGGTCTGGCAAAAGTATCAGGAGGTAAACTGGAGCAGATCCTGGAAAACTTAACTTCAAGCAAATGGAAAGCAGTACTTCTCGGAATGTGCGTGACAGCAGTCATCCAGTCCTCATCCGCAACGACCGTTATGGTAGTCGGATTTGTAAACTCAGGAATCATGAAACTGACACAGGCAGTCGGCATCATCATGGGTGCGAATATCGGAACTACCATCACTTCCTGGCTTCTGAGCCTTACTGGAATTGAGAGCAGCAACTTTTTTATCAGCCTTCTGAAACCGAGTTCTTTTTCACCGGTCCTGGCACTGGTTGGAATCATTCTTCTGACTTTTACCAAGAGCTCCCGTAAGAAAGATATCGGAACCATCCTTCTGGGATTCGCAGTGCTGATGTTTGGTATGGAATCCATGAGCGGTGCAGTAAAGCCTCTGGCGGATGTACCGGAATTTACAGGACTTCTCCTTAAATTTTCCAACCCGGTAGCAGGAATCCTTGCAGGTACGATCCTGACTGCGATCATCCAGTCATCTTCTGCATCTGTCGGTATCCTTCAGGCACTCTGTATGACTGGAGCAGTTCCGTTCAGTTCCGCATTCCCGATCATCATGGGACAGAACATCGGTACCTGTGTGACAGCACTTCTGTCTGCGATCGGTGCAAACAAGAATGCAAAGAGAGCAGCGATGATCCACCTGTACTTCAACCTGATCGGAACCGTTGTGTTCATGTCACTGTTTTACCTTATCAATACAGCGATACATTTCCCATTTATGACGCAGATGGCAACACCGGCAACGATCGCGATCACACACAGTGTCTTCAATATCACAGCGACGGTTGCATGGCTTCCATTCTCTAACCTTCTTGTGAAACTTGCCTGTCTCACGATCCGTGACGACAAGTCCGATGAAGTCAGCAAGGAAGATCAGGAGTTCATGATCCTGGAATCCAGATTTTTGGAAAAACCGGCTTTTGCCGTAGAGCAGGGAAGAAATGCAGCAAGACATATGGAGCGTGATTCCCGCAAGGCTCTGGATATTTCGCTTGGACTGCTCCGTAACTATGAGGAAGAGCAGGCAGAGCGTGTCCAGAAGATCGAGACAAAAGTAGACCGTTATGAGGATGAACTGGGAACTTATCTGGTGAAGCTGAATAACAAAGACCTCTCCGAGAAGGACAGCCACAGCGTTTCCATCATGCTTCACTGCATCGGTGATTTCGAGCGTATCTCAGATCATGCGGTAAATATTATGGAATCCGCAAGAGAGCTTCACGAAAAGAATCTCAGTTTCTCGCCGGAGGCCAGAACGGAACTTCAGGTTCTGGTCAGTGTAGTCGGCAGGATCGTAGATACTGCATATGACGTATTCGACAAGCAGGATATGAACCTCACCCGTGATGTAGAGCCTCTGGAAGAAATGGTGGATGAGCTGAGCAGGGAGATGAAACGTCGCCATGTCAACCGTCTGCGTTCCGGAGAATGTACGATCGAGATGGGATTTATCCTCACAGACCTGATCACCAGTCTGGAACGTATCGCAGACCATTGTTCCAACATCAGCGTCTGCGTAACACAGGTAAGAGAGAATCTTTATGATACACACAGTCATCTGGAGAGCCTCAAAAACGAACCAGATGAAGGCTATTACAATCGTCTGGAAGAACTGCAGAGAGAGTATGTACTTCCGTAAAAGATACACACAGTAACGGCAGATTCCGGACAGAAAGGGAAATAACAGTTACAACAGAATGATCTATTGTGTAGAAGATGAAAGAAATATCAGAGAGCTTTTGATCTATACCCTGGAAACGACAGGATTTTCAGCAAAGGGTGTGTCGAATGGGAAAGAACTCCGGGCACTTCTTAAAGAAGAACTCCCGGATCTTATCCTTCTGGACATCATGCTTCCGGGGGAAGACGGATACAGCATTCTCGAACGGCTCAAAGCTTCACAGGAGACCAAAAATATCCCGGTGATCATGGTCACGGCAAAAGAAGCCGAATTTGACAAGGTCCGCGGGCTGGAAGCAGGAGCCGATGATTATATCACAAAACCTTTTGGAATGATGGAATTTGTCGCCAGAGTAAAGGCGGTCCTGCGCCGCTGTTCCAGACAGGAGGACGACAAAGAACTGAAATGTCAGGATCTGACACTGTCTGTCGGAAAGCACAAAGTCTGCTGGAAGGGCGAAAAGATCGAACTGACACGTAAGGAATTTGAACTTCTTCAGTATCTGATGGAAAACAAGGGACTGGTCATGACGAGAAATCAGATCCTCTGCCATGTATGGGGATATGATTTTGACGGTGAGACGAGGACAGTCGATGTACATGTCCGTACCCTGAGACAGAAGCTTGGGGAAGCCGGAAATCTGGTCGAGACGGTTCGAGGCGTAGGCTACCGGATCGGAGCATAAAAATGAGAAAAAAGATATTAAACCATACCTGTCTGCTCGTAGTCCTGTCAGTGCTTATGACATTCCTTGCAGCGAGTCTGGTCATGTACAGCAAGTATAATGAAGATCTGAAGCAGAGCGTCCGGGACAGTACAAAATACATCCAGGACAGTGTAGAAAAGATGGGCGAATCCTATCTGGACAAGGATCTTGGCAAAGCTTCCGCTGCCCGTATCACACTTCTGGACAGTGAAGGAAATGTTTTGTTTGATTCACTGGAAAATCCGACGGAGCTTGCCAATCACAGCAACCGTCCGGAATTTATTCAGGCAGAAAAAGAAGGCTATGCGGAGACTATGCGTTATTCAGAGACACTTTCAAAGCAGAATTTTTACTGTGCGGTGAAACTTTCCAATGGAGATATCCTCCGTGTGGGAAGAACGACAGACAGTGTCTTTTCGACAATGGTCTCCAGTTCGGCACTTTTTGGTGCGCTTTTGCTTCTGATTCTGGTGCTGGCATTTATCCTTGTCCGGAAACAGACACAGGACCTGATCGAGCCGATCAATACACTGGATCTGGAACATCCGCTTGGAGAAGTCCGTTATGAGGAACTGCGACCTCTTCTGGAGCGTGTAGATGAACAGAACCACCAGATCGCGAAACAGATGGAAGAGCTCAAGGAGGCAGAGGCTGTCCGCAGGGAATTTTCTGCGAATGTTTCTCACGAGCTTAAGACACCGTTGATGTCGATCTCCGGTTATGCGGAGCTGATGATGAACGGGATGGTTCCGGGAGACAAGATACAGGAGTTTTCCGGAAGGATCTACCACGAGGCAAGCCGTTTAAGTACACTGGTGACAGATATCATCCAGTTGTCGAGGCTGGATGAGAAGGACAGCGATATGCCGTTTGAGCCGGTGGATCTGTATGAGCTGTCAGAGGATATCGTCCTTCATCTGGACAGTGCGGCATCAAAGAAGAATATTCAATTACAGCTTGAGGGAGCGTCAGTTTCCGTCGAGGGCGTGCGACAGGTCCTCTATGAGATGCTGTACAATATTGCGGATAATGCAGTGCGCTATACGAATAAAGATGGAATCGTAAAGATTTTTGTAGGGCAGAGAGGAAGCCATCCATATTACCGTGTGGAGGATAATGGTATCGGTATCCCGAAAGAAGAGCAGAAGAGGATCTTTGAACGATTCTACAGGGTGGACAAGAGTCATTCCCGTGAAACCGGTGGAACAGGGCTTGGACTTTCAATCGTAAAGCACGGCGCGATCCTTCATAACGCAGAGATCGTCCTGGACAGCGAACCGGGACAGGGCACAAAAATGGAGCTGGTCTTTTGACAGACTGGCTCCATTTTTGTGCGTTGTAAAAGAAATAAATTTGAAGGCGAAATCAAAGATCCATCTCGGAGAGAGCTGCTTCATCGGCGATGATCGTGCAGTTCGGATGGAACTGAAGGATAGATCCGGGAACTTCTGGTGTGACAGGTCCCTGGATCACCTGTTTCAGGATCGCGGCCTTATCCTTGCCGCTGACAAGAACGAGCAGCTTATGGCAGCGCATGATGGTTCCGATCCCCATGGTGTATGCCTGACGAGGAACATCTTCTTCGCTGGCAAAGAAACGCTTATTTGCCTGGATCGTTGTTTCAGTGAGGTCAACACAGTGTGTCTCATCTTCAAAATGGTCGGATGGTTCGTTGAAGCCAATGTGACCGTCGTGACCGAGACCAAGAAGCTGGATGTCAGCCGGTCCGACGCGGTGGATCAGTTCGTTGTAGGCCTGGCAGCACTTTTCGCTGTCAGTTTCCGTACCATCCGGAACATAAGTATTGTCATAAGAGATGTTCACGCGGTGGAAAAGATGCGTATTCATGAAATAACGATAGCTCTGTTCATGGGAACCTGGAAGTCCCTTATATTCATCAAGATTTACAGTGGTGATCTGTGAAAAATCCAGGTCGCCGTCCTGGTACATTTCTACAAGGCGGTCATAAGTGCCGATCGGTGAAGAGCCGGTGGCCAGACCAAGAACGCTGTCTGGTTTCAGAGTGATCTGGGCTGCGATGAGATTGGCAGCTTTGCGGCTGAGTTCCTGATAATTCTTTACTTTGCAGATCTGCATGGTAAGTCCTCCCCCGTCCAATTAAGGACAATTGTATTTTTATATAGTTTTTACCCTCATAAATATTAATTCTGACGCTGTGGGCGTTCAGACAGTGCTTTGATAGAAGTGGCGTATTCCGTCGGTGTCATTCCGGACAGCTTCTTGAACTGCCTGGAAAAATAGTGAATAGAAGAATAACTCAGGAAATCTGAGATCTGCGTAAAGTTCATCTCATTTTCCCGGATAAGCTGCTTGGCAAAGTCGATTTTCATCCGTGAGAAAAATTCGATCACACCACACTGATATTCTTCGCGAAAAAGTTTCTGCAGCTGTGAGCGCCCGATCATATTGTTCCTTGAGATATCCTGGATCGTCAGGGTTTCCCGGACATGCTGTTCCAGGTAGTGGATGATCTTGCGGCAGGTATCAGAAGTTGTCTGGCAGGGATCGTAGATCCCGGCAGAAGCGGAATAATGTGCGATCGTATAACGCCGGATCACGTGGATCAGAAGCTCCTCAAGGTAAAGTGTCAGAAGCTGCTGGGAACCAAAAGAAATCTCAGGTTTCTTGATCATCTGTTCCAGATAAGGATCATCCAGAGGTGTGGCAAAACAGTTTCTTGCTTCTGCGATGATGCGGCCGAGGATCCCCCGTTCCGTTTCTGAAAATTTGAGTATCTTGTTTTCAAAAAATTTCATACAGGGCGAATCGCAGGAAAATGAGATCACGATGATGCTTGGAGCAGTTTTTCCTGTAGCTTTCAGTGTGTGAAATTCATTCGGGCGGTGAAAGATCACCTGACCGCGGGAGAGGGTGTGGCAGCCATTGTCTGTAACAACCTCGGCAGCACCGGTGTCCACGCACTGAAATTCCCAGAAGTCGTGGCGTTCGCCGTCAAAATGAAAATCATTCTGATATTCGTAGTAATGGATCGTGTAAATGCTTTTTATGAAAAGTTCTTGGTCCAGTGAAACACTCTGATAAGCCACGGAAAGCCCTCCTTTATCAGATGGTATTCAGCATTTATAATATTGTTCGATGGTTTTATACTAATAAATTTGTGCGAAATAGTCAAATGATAATCACAATAATATAAAAATATAACCTTATCGTGCAAATACTATTGAGAAAAAAACGCTCATATTAGATAATGGTTATCAAAGTTGAAACTTATTTATATTGTCATATCGGGATTTGTGGTGTACGATTAAAAGCAAAGAAAAAGTGGATCACAAAGATCCGATTAAACAGAAGTATGAGGAGGACACAATGATGAAAAAACCGGTTTTGGTAGTTATGGCAGCAGGAATGGGAAGCCGCTATGGTGGTCTGAAACAGATCGATCCAATTGATAAAGAGGGCCATATCATTATGGATTTTTCCATCTATGATGCAGTACGTGCCGGATTTGAGAAAGTTGTATTTATCATAAAGAGAGAAAACGAGCAGGCATTCCGTGAAGCGATCGGAGACCGTCTGAGCAAACAGATCGAAGTAGCGTATGTTTTCCAGGAACTGACCAATCTTCCGGAAGGTTATGCAGTCCCGGAAGGAAGAGTGAAACCATGGGGTACCGGTCATGCAGTTTTAAGCTGTATTGATGAGATCGACGGACCTTTTGCTGTTATCAATGCAGATGACTATTACGGTGTGCATGCATTTAGGATGGCATACGATTTCCTGACTTCTGAGCAGGAAGAAGGAGATGTTTACCGTTACATGATGGTAGGATACCGCCTTGAGAATACTCTGACAGAGAATGGTCATGTTGCGAGAGGTGTCTGTGTGACAGATGAGGAAGGACACCTGATCAAGATCAATGAGCGTACCCATATCGAGAAACATGACGGCGGTACAGCATACACAGAGGATGACGGCAAGACATGGACCATGCTTCCGGAGGGCAGCATCGTTTCCATGAATATGTGGGGATTCTCAAACAGCATTCTGAAGGAACTCAAAGAACGTTTCAAACCATTTCTGGATGATGCGATCAAGAATAATCCGATGAAAGGAGAATATTTCCTTCCATTTGTTGTTGATGAACTTCTTCAGGAACACAAAGCAACTGTCAAAGTTCTCAAATCCGAGGACAAATGGTACGGAGTTACTTACAAAGAAGATAAACCAATGGTAATGGCTGCAGTTCAGAACCTGAAAGATCAGGGGCTGTATCCGCAGAATTTATGGGAGGAAGCATAAGTGGAGATCAGCAATACAGTACGTGAAGCGATTGACGGCTTCAAATTGCATGGTGAACTCAAAGAGTGCATCAGATATGGAAGCGGTCATATCAATGATACTTATCGACTGACTTACGAGACAGCACAGGGAACGAAACGATACATCCTGCAGAGAATGAGCAGAAATATTTTTAAGAAACCAATCGAACTGATGGAAAATATCAGCGGTGTTACTTCCTGGCTTCGCAAAAAAATTATCGAGAACGGCGGCGATCCGGAACGAGAGACACTGACACTGGTAAAAAGCCAGACAGGTCTTCCGTATTTTGTGGATTCTGATGGAGAGTACTGGAGAGTCTATCTCTTTATTGAGGGAGCGACCTGCTACGATGCAGTAAAGGACGACAATGATTTCTATCAGAGCGCAGTAGCATTCGGACATTTTCAGCAGCTTCTGGCAGATTATCCGGCAGAGACACTTCATGAGACGATCAAGGATTTCCATAACACACCGGACCGCCTTAAGAAATTCAAGAAAGCTGTTGCAGAGGATGTCTGTGGAAGAGCAGCCTCTGTCCAGAAAGAAATTGATTTTATCCTGGAGAGAGAAGAACTGACACATGCACTGTATGATATGCAGCTTGACGGAAGACTTCCGCTTCGTGTAACACACAATGACACCAAGCTGAACAACATCATGATCGATGACGCGACAGGCAAAGCAATCTGTGTGATCGATCTGGATACAGTCATGCCGGGACTGACAGCGAATGATTTCGGTGATTCTATCCGCTTCGGAGCAAGCACAGCTCTGGAGGACGAGAGAGACCTTTCCAAGGTGTCCTGTGACCTTCATCTCTTTGATGTTTATGCAAAGGGATTTATCGAAGGATGTGGCGGTGCGCTGACAGACCTTGAGATCGAGATGCTTCCGATGGGAGCGATCCTTATGACATTTGAGAATGGAATCCGTTTCCTGACAGACCATCTGGAGGGAGATCATTACTTCCATATCCACAGAGAGGGACATAACCTTGACAGATGCAGGACCCAGCTTACTCTTGTAAAAGACATGCAGGAGAAGCTGCCGCAGATGAATGAGATCATCCGGAAATATAAATAATTTTCTTTAGCAAAAAAGCTTCGGAACTTTGAACGGGTTCCGAAGCTTTTTGTCGTATTATATATATCAGCCTTTGACTCCACCGGAGGTAAGTCCACCGACGAGATGTTTCTCGATCAGTACGAATAGGATAATGACAGGTACTGTTGCAAACAGTGAGGATGCAAACAGATACTGCCATTCTACCATGTTGTAGCCGTTAAATATCGTAATACCAACAGTAAGCGGTTTGAATACATCTGTTGAGATCAGAGTCAGTGCAACGGTATATTCGTTCCATGCATTGATGAATACGAAGATCAGTGCAGTTACGATACCAGGTGCGGCAACCGGAAGAAGGATACGGATCAGGGCAGAAACCTTGCCACAGCCGTCAACTGTTGCAGCCTGTTCCATTTCAGGTGAGATAGAAATAAAAGTACCGCGCAGCAGCCAGATCGCGAATGCCTGGTTGAATGCTGCATTGATAAATACAAGACCAACGAGACTGTCTGTCATACCGAAGGTTGACATGATCTTGTAGATACCTACCAGAAGGACTACAGGAGCAAACATCTGGGAGATGATAACGATACCCAGGAAGATCTTTTTGCCCTTAAACTTCATTCGTGCAAGTGCATAGGCTGCAGGAATACCACATACGATCGCAATCAGAGTGGAGCCACCTGCAACGATCAGGGAGTTGATGAAATATCTGGAAAGTGGAGCCAGGGTCCAGATATCCTTGAAGTTCTGCCAGAGCCAGTGGACCGGGAGAAGTGTTCCCTTGGTTGCGTAGATTTCTGCACGGCTCTTGGCGGCAGTCGTAAACATAACAAAGTATGGATACAGCGTAATCAATACGACCAGAATGACAAAAACATAAAGAAGAACCCGAAGGAGTGTGCTTTTTGTGTCGCGTGAATGTTTCATTAGTCTTCCTCCTCTTTTCTAAGTGAAAGTACCATATAAACAGAAGCGCATGCACACAGGATCAGGAATCCGATCACGGATACTGCAGCAGCTTCACCGGATTTGCCTTTGTAGAAAGCAAGTTTATAGAGATAGGTAACAAGGGTATCGGTACGGCTTGCCGGGTCGCCCTTGGTAATTGTCCATATGATAGGGAAGGAGTTGAATACATAAATGATATTCAACACAGTACTTACCGTCAGAGAAGATTTTACCAGCGGAAGTGTGATCTTGAACAGCTTCTGCCAGTAGTTGGCACCGTCAACGGTAGCCGCTTCATAATAAGAGTTGTCGATACTCTGCAGACCGGAAAGTACACAGAAAGTAACAAATGGTACAGTAACAAAAATACCTACAAAAATTTCCCATGCAAAATATGCTTCTGGGGTAGGAGTCCAGTTGACCGGACTGGAGATCAGTCCAAGTTTCAGTAAAAGGGTGTTCAGTGCACCGTAATCCTTGTCAATGATGAATTTCCATACGCCTGCCTGGATGATCAGGGAAGTTGCCCATGGGAATACAACAATAGCACGGACTGCTTTACGGAAACGGAATTTATTATTCAGTACAAGTGCAAGGATAAAACCGAATACGGTAGAAAGTACTACAACAGCAACGGTCCATACAAGGGTATTTTTGAGAACCAGTTTAAAAGTAGATCCCTTAAGGACTTTGGTAAAATTGTCAAGTCCGCAAAATCCCTTTATCAGACCTGCTTTACTCACTTCACTCATTGAAGTACGAAAAACTTCAAAAATAGGAAAGAGTATAAAGATTGTCATAAGAAGGATGCTGGGAAGCAGCCACAGATATGGCTCCACAGCAGCCAGAGTTTTCTTTTTTTTCATATTTACACCACCAAATCATTTGCTCAAAAGAATCGGGAGCCGGTCACTAATGTTCCGGCTCCCGGTTAAGTCGTATCTAAATCTGGGATCAGCCTGCAATATCAGCCTGAAGATCATCAAGCAGTGTCTGAACATCGTCGCCAAGAAGTGCGTTCTGTTCAACTTCGATAACGCCCTGTTTTACATCTGCCCATTCAGTCTTGGTTGCCGGGTAGAAGTTACAGCTCTGGAGAATGTCGATCCAGGATGAATAGGTGTCGTCATCTTTTGCAAGAAGATCTGCTGCTGTCTGTGTGGTTGGAAGGAATCCTTCGTATACCATGTAATCAGCGTAACGAGTGTCATCATAGAAGAAGTCAAAGAACTTGGTGATGGCAGCTGTACGAGCTTCCTGATCCTCAGCGGAGTCATCCTTGAATACTTCAAGACGGTCGCAAACGCCCATTGCTACGGATTCGCAGCCCTCATTTGCAGGGATTGTTGTTACATCGTAGTTAATGTCATATCCACCATCGGAGAGATAGGTAGGAATGTTGTTCGGTCCGATCATCATGGCAACTTTGCCTGCACCAAACATATCCTGAAGGTCATAACGTGTTTCGTTAGCCGGATCGGAGTTGGTGTATCCATCGTTTACAAGACCGAGTGCGAAGTTCAGAGCTTCTACGTTCTTGTCGCTGTTGAGTGCCCAGTCACCATTTTCATCAACGAATCCGCCGCCGTTGTTCCATGTATAATAAGAGAATGCAGCCTGACCTTCGTCAGTTGTCATATCAATACCCCATGGATAAACGTCATCACCGAATTTGTCTTTGATCTTCTTTGCTGCGTCCTGAACTTCTGCCCATGTGGTAGGAACGGTAGCACCTGCTTCTTCAAGGATGTCCTTGTTATAGAAGAGTGCACGGCAGGATGCCAGGATCGGTAATGCGTATACAGTATCATCAATTGTGCTTGCTTCCCAGAATGACGGGAAGAATTTGGACTGAAGATCTTCAGAAGCATATTCTGTTGCAGGCATCAGCAGATCGTCAGCCACATAATCTGCAAGAACGTCGATATTCAGAATATCAGGTGCGTTGTTGTTTGCAACCAGTGTATTTACTTTGGTATAAAGATCGTTCCAGGAAACAATTTCGATGTTCAGATCAATATCTGAGTTTTCAGCTTCGAAATCCTTTTCGAACTGGGACCACCACGCCTGGGTCTGAGTACCATACTGGCTGATGATGACATCCAGAGTTGTCTTGTCGTCTGCTGCGAGAACAGGCTGAGCCATTGTTGCTGTCATTGCCAGTACCATAGCTAATGCGATTTTACGTTTCATATGAAAGTCCTCCCTTTTGTTTGGTGAAACTGACAGAACCGTCAGTTTGGTTTCGTGATAATCACGGATGTATTAGGCTGATTATACCGTTTATAAGACTAAGTGTCAATAAAAATAGACAAAAAAAGACTGAAAATACAAAAAAAACAATATATATTGCATAAAGAAAAGTATTGACAAGTTGCACAAAGATTCAAAATCAGAATCACCAAAACAGAAATTTCATAACTGCATCAGGTAATAGGTAAAATATGCGGGAGTTTTAGTAAAATATGCGGGAGGTTTGGGGAAAATATTGTGAAAAAAATAAAACAGTGCTACAATGACACCGTAGTAAAACAAAAGCAAATGTCAGGAGGAGTAAATCATGGCAATTTTAGTAACAGGCGGAGCCGGATTTATCGGAAGCCATACTGTAGTAGAACTTCAGAATGCAGGATATGATGTAGTAGTACTGGACAACTTAAGCAACTCCAGCGAGAAGAGTCTGGAACGTGTAGAAAAGATCACAGGAAAACCGGTTAAATTTTATAAAGTAGATATTCTTGACAGAGAAGGACTGAACGAAGTTTTGGAGAAAGAGGATATCGATTCCTGTATCCATTTCGCAGGTCTCAAAGCAGTTGGAGAATCTGTTGTTAAACCATGGGAATATTATGAGAATAACATTGCAGGTACACTTACACTGGTTGATGTAATGAGAAAACATAATGTCAAAAATATTATTTTCTCCTCTTCCGCAACTGTATACGGCGATCCGGCAATCATCCCGATCACAGAGGAATGCCCGAAAGGACAGTGCACCAACCCTTATGGATGGACCAAATCCATGCTGGAGCAGATCCTTACAGATATCCAGAAAGCAGATCCGGAATGGAATGTAGTACTTCTTCGTTACTTCAACCCGATCGGTGCTCACAAGAGCGGTCTTATCGGTGAGAACCCGAATGGTATCCCGAACAACCTGATGCCTTACATCACACAGGTTGCAGTAGGCAAGCTCAAAGAACTCGGCGTATTCGGAAATGACTATGACACACCGGACGGAACTGGTGTCAGAGATTACATCCACGTAGTTGACCTTGCCAAAGGACATGTAAAGGCTGTCCAGAAACTGGAAGACAATTCCGGACTCAGCATCTACAACCTTGGTACAGGTAAAGGATACAGTGTTCTTGACATTGTTAAGAACTTTGAAGCTGCAACAGGCGTTAAGATCCCATACTCTATCAAACCTCGTCGTGCCGGTGATGTTGCAACATGCTATTCCGATGCAACCAAGGCTAAGAAGGAACTTGGATGGGAAGCAGAGTACGATATCAAAGATATGTGTGCAGATTCCTGGAACTTCCAGCAGAAGAACCCGAACGGTTACGAAGACTGATTTATATCATATAATTATATTAAATAAGAAACACCCCGGTAGAACGCTGTGAATACGTTCTGCCGGGGTGTTTTGCTGTCACGTTATTTCTCAGAGAGATTTAGTGATATTTCTTTTCTTTTTCGAATTTTGGCTCGCAGGTCAGCTCGATGCCGAGTTTGCGGAATTCCCAGATATCAACGGAAGACAGCATGACAGAAGTATGCGCCTGGCATCCTTTCAGTGTGTGGAGCTGTTCCAGAGCTTTGCGTGCTTCCGGGTTATCAGCGGCACTGACAGAAAGTGCGATCAGAGTTTCATCTGTATGAAGTCTCGGGTTCTTGCTTCCGAGGTATCTGGTCTTGAGTTCCTGGATCGGATGGATCGCTTCCGGTGAGATCACATGGTGTTCGTGGTCGATTCCTGCGAGTTCTTTGAGTGCATTCAGAAGAAGCGCAGAAGAAGCACCGAGAAGATCGGAAGTTTTGCCATAAATAATGTGTCCGTCAGGAAGCTCGAGTGCAGCAGCAGGTGCGCCGGTTTCCTGTTCTTTGGCAAGGCTGGCAGGAACAACTTTGCGGTCGTCCAGAGATGCATGTGCCTGTTTCAGCAGAAGTTCGATCTTGCGTACTTCTTCCTCAGTACCGTCGCCGGTAAGAAGTGCATCACAGCTCTTGTAGTAACGGCGGATGATCTCCTGGCGGGAAGCTTCGCAGCATACCTCATCATCAACGATGCAGTTTCCTGCCATATTGACACCCATATCTGTAGGTGATTTGTAAGGGCATTCGCCCATAATCTTCTCAAACATTGCCTGGAGAACCGGGAAGATCTCTACGTCACGGTTGTAGTTGACGGTTGTCTCGCCATAAGCTTCCAGATGGAACGGGTCGATCATGTTGACATCGTTAAGGTCTGCAGTAGCAGCTTCGTATGCCAGATTGACCGGATGCTTGAGCGGGATGTTCCAGATCGGGAAGGTCTCAAATTTGGCATAGCCGGCAGCAACGCCGCGTTTGTATTCGTGGTATACCTGGGAAAGACAGGTTGCCATTTTTCCGCTTCCTGGTCCTGGTGCAGTGATGACTACGAGCGGTCTTGTTGTTTCGATATATTCATTTTTGCCATATCCTTCATCGCTTACGATCAGCGGGATATTGCTCGGGTATCCTGGGATACTATAATGGAAGTAAACTTTGATGCCGAGCTTTGCAAGGCGGTTTTTAAAGAGAATAGCACTTTCCTGCCCTGCGTAGCGTGTAATGCATACACTTCCTACATAGAGACCGCGCTCTGTAAAAGCATCGATAAGACGAAGCACATCCTCATCGTAAGTGATTCCGAGGTCACCGCGCATTTTGTTCTTATCAATATCAGAGGCACTGATGACAATGACGATCTCAGCCTGGTCGCGGAGCTGCATGAGCATGCGGAGCTTGCTGTCCGGCTCAAATCCTGGAAGAACACGGGATGCATGGTAGTCATCAAAAAGCTTTCCGCCGAATTCCAGATAGAGCTTGTTGTCAAATTTGCTGATACGGTCGCGGATGTGTTCGGACTGCATAGTCAGATACTTTTCATTATCAAATCCAATTTTCATTTGTCGATTTCCTTTCCATCACAGTTAGCTATAGTAATTAGTTGGTTCTAGCTATCACGTTGATAGTATACTACAGTTACTGTTCACAGGCAATATCCCACTACTACAAACATTCACAGTTTTTCAGTTGATTTATAATGGAAATCTCTTTATAATATAGAAGATAATAAGAGGAGGAAAAGAATGAACGATCATATGGATAAGCGTCCGGATGATAACCGTCCGAACCGAAATAACCCAAGAAATCAGGGACCGAACAAGAATCGTCAGACCATTCTGGGATTTTTGATCTGTCTGCTGATCAGTTTGGTATGTCTGAGTTTTGTGACAGATATGATGAGCGATAAATCCAGTGAGATCACATATGATAAATTTATCGAAATGGTAGATAAAGATCAGATCAAAGAAGTGACACTCCAGTCCGGGGTGCTGACAATCGTTCCAAAAATTCAGAAATCTTACCAGAAAGAAAGCTATAAAGTCAACCAGATGGAGGATACCAGCGCACTGACAGCGCGTCTGGAAGGCAAGGGGATTGTTTTCAAGTATGAACAGCCCGATGTAATGGGAGAGTTTGTTTCAACCATGATCAGCCTGTTGCTTCCGACGGTAGTACTGTTCTTTATGCTGATGTTCCTTATGCGACGCATGAACAAAGGTGGCGGCGGTGGCATCATGGGAGTCGGTAAGAGCCGTGCCAAAGCCTACATCCAAAAAGAAACAGGAGTCCTTTTCAAGGATGTTGCCGGTCAGGAGGAAGCCAAGGAATCTCTTCAGGAGGTTGTTGATTTTCTGCATAATCCAGGTAAATACACACAGATTGGTGCAAAACTTCCAAAGGGAGCTCTTCTCGTAGGACCGCCTGGAACAGGTAAGACACTTCTTGCCAAGGCTGTTGCAGGAGAAGCAAATGTACCATTTTTCTCACTTTCCGGTTCCGAGTTCGTTGAGATGTTTGTCGGTGTCGGAGCTTCCAGAGTCAGAGACCTGTTTGAGGAAGCAAAGAAAAATGCACCGTGTATCGTATTTATTGATGAGATCGATGCGATCGGTAAGAGCCGTGATTCCAGATATGGCGGCGGCAATGACGAGCGAGAGCAGACACTGAACCAGCTCCTTGCAGAGATGGACGGTTTTGATACTTCCAAGGGACTTCTGATCCTGGCGGCAACCAACCGTCCGGAAGTACTTGACCCGGCACTTTTAAGACCGGGACGTTTTGACCGACGTATCATCGTGGATCGTCCGGATCTCAAAGGTCGTGTGGAAATCCTCAAAGTCCATGCCAAGAATGTTATGCTGGATGAAACCGTAGATCTGGATGCAATCGCACTGGCAACTTCAGGAGCAGTCGGTTCTGATCTTGCCAACATGATCAACGAGGCTGCGATCCTTGCTGTCAAGAATGGACGAAGAGCTGTTTCTCAGAAGGATCTTCAGGAATCTGTAGAAGTCGTTCTTGTCGGCAAAGAGAAGAAAGACCGCATCTTAAGTGTACAGGAGAGACGTATCGTTTCCTATCATGAAGTAGGACATGCACTTGTAAATGCTCTTCAGAAGGATGCCGAACCGGTGCAGAAGATCACGATCGTTCCGCGTACTATGGGAGCGCTTGGCTACGTTATGCAGGTTCCGGAGGAAGAGAAATATCTCAATACTCAGAAGGAACTCGAAGCGATGCTGGTCGGTTATCTTGGCGGACGTGCGGCTGAGGAGATCGTATTTGATACCGTAACGACGGGCGCAGCCAATGATATCGAGCAGGCGACCAAGGTTGCCCGCGCAATGATCACCCAGTATGGTATGTCACAGAAATTTGGTCTGATGGGACTTGCAACACAGGAGAACCAGTATCTCTCCGGCCGGGCAGTTCTTAACTGCGGTGATGACACTGCGACAGAGATCGACCATGAAGTGATGCAGCTTCTTCATTATTCTTATGAAGAAGCCAAGAGACTTCTTAATGAGCACAGAGAGGCACTGGACAAGATCGCTGAGTATCTGATCCGCAGAGAGACGATCACCGGTAAGGAATTCATGAAGATCTTCCGTGCCGTCGAGAGAGGACTGGAGATTCCAGAGAATCTTGATGAACTGCCGGATTTTGACAAGAAAGACGAAGAAAAACAGCCGGAGACAGAAGGGGATACTTCTGTGAGGGTAAATCTTTCAAAGGATACTCCGATGGAGACGGCAGCAGTTCCTGAGAATCAGGAAACGGCTGAGAGTTTACAGGGAGTTTCATCTGAGGAAACAACGACATCAGAGGGAAGCAGCAAAGAGGCTTAAAGGAGCCGCGATATGTTTCAGATTGAGGAAGAATTAAAGAAGCTGCCCGCGAGACCGGGTGTGTATATCATGCACGACGAGCGGGATGCGATCATCTATGTGGGCAAGGCGGTCAGCCTCCGTAACCGTGTGCGGCAGTATTTTCAGAGCAGCCGCAACAAAGGTGCCAAGATCGAACAGATGGTCACTCACATATCGAGATTCGAATATATTGTTACAGATTCTGAGCTGGAAGCACTTGTTCTGGAGAGCAACCTTATCAAAGAGCACCGTCCGAAATATAATACGATGCTCAAGGATGACAAGAGTTATCCGTTTATCAAGGTCACGGTGCAGGAGACATATCCCAGAGTCCTGTTTGCCAGACAGATGAAAAAAGACAAAAACAGATATTTTGGTCCTTATACCAGTGGCGGCGCGGTCAAGGATGTGATCGAGCTGGTACGCAAACTGTACCAGGTTCGCTCCTGCAGCAGGAACCTTCCGCGCGACTGTGGTAAGGACCGGCCATGTCTGTATTACCATATGAAGCAGTGTACCGGCCCCTGTACCGGTCATGTGGATCAGAAGCAATACAGGGAAAACATCCAGAAGGTGCTCAGCTTTCTGAATGGCGATTTTCAGGATACGATCGATGAACTCACAGACAAGATGATGACGGCTTCCGAAGAAATGCGATTCGAGGATGCTGCCGGATATCGTGATCTGATCCAGAGTATCCGCAAGATCGGAGAGCGTCAGAAGATCACTGCTTACGGAGAAGAGGACCGCGACATCATTGCTGTGGCGATGGACGAGAGTCTGGATCTCAGGGAACAGGATGCCGTTGTCCAGGTTTTCTTTATGCGAAGCGGCAGGATGATCGGCAGAGATCATTTTTATCTGAGAGTTGCAAGAGGCGATACCCGTTCGCAGGTTCTGTCCAGCTTCCTCAAGCAGTATTATGCGGGAACACCGTTTATACCGAGGGAGATCATGCTTCAGGCTGATATTGAAGACAGAGAAGTGATCGAGGAATGGCTCACATCCCGTCGGAAACAGAAGGTTCATATCGTGATCCCTAAGAAAGGTACCAAAGAAAAAATGGTAGAACTTGCCTGGGAAAATGCCCGTATGGTCCTTGAGAAGGACCGTGAGCGCATCCGCAGGGAAGAAGGAAGAACGATCGGAGCAGTTCATGAAGTTGAGAAATGGCTTGGGCTTACAGGTCTTAACCGCATGGAGGCATTCGATATTTCAAATATCAGCGGTTTTGAGTCAGTTGGTTCCATGGTGGTTTATGAGAAAGGCAAGCCGAAGCGGAGTGATTACCGTAAATTCCGGATCAAGTCTGTTCAGGGTCCGAACGATTATGCCAGTATGGAAGAAGTGCTGACGAGGCGCTTTACACACGAGAGCAATGGAGAGTTCGACAGCTTTGCGAGAATGCCGGATCTGCTTCTGATGGATGGAGGCCGTGGTCAGGTCAACATCGCGCTTGGTGTTCTTGAGAAACTGGGCATTGATGTTCCGGTCTGCGGAATGGTCAAGGATGACTATCACCGTACCAGAGGACTTTATTATAATAATGTAGAGATCCCAATTGATACGAACAGTGAGGGATTCCGCCTGATCACCAGGATCCAGGACGAGGCACACCGCTTCGCGATCGAGTATCATCGTTCTCTGAGAAGTAAGGAACAGGTCCACTCGATTCTGGACGATATTCCGGGAATCGGAGAGCGCAGAAGAAAGGCTCTGATGCGCCGTTTTCGCTCGATCGAGGCGATCCGGGATGCTTCTGAGGAAGAACTGGCGCAGACAGAGTCCATGAATGCAGGAAGTGCAAAACAGGTGTATGATTTTTTTCATCGGCCAGATGATCTGGCAAATGAGAAATAAAAAGGCACTTGAAATATATAAACATTAAAGGAGAGCACATAATATGAAGGGTGTATTGATGACAAAGATGGTGCAGGAGCTGAATCTTACGAATCTGACTCCTGAGATTGACCTGTCAGACAAGAAGATCATAACCGCAGAGATTAACCGTCCTGCACTGCAGCTTACTGGTTATCTGGAGCATTTTGCCAATGAACGTGTTCAGATCATCGGTTATGTAGAGTACACATATCTGATGCAGCTCAGTGATGAGAAACGCATGATGACATACGAGCGATTCATTTCCAGTAAGATTCCGTGTGTTATTTTCAGTACCATGACCAAGCCGTCTCAGGATATGATCGACATGGCAATTAAATATAATGTTCCTACATTTGTGACAGAAAGAACAACTTCAAGCCTGATGGCAGAGATCATCCGCTGGCTGGGCGTACAGCTTGCACCATGTATTTCCATCCACGGAGTTCTGGTAGATGTCTATGGTGAAGGAATCCTGATCACAGGTGAGAGTGGAATCGGCAAGAGTGAGGCTGCACTGGAGCTGATCAAGCGTGGACACCGTCTGGTAAGTGATGATGTTGTAGAACTTCGTAAAGTAAGTGACGTCACTCTGGTCGGATCTGCGCCGGATATCACGAGACATTTCATCGAGCTTCGAGGCATCGGCATCATCGATGTCAAGACGCTGTTCGGTGTTGAGAGCGTCAAGGATACCCAGTCTGTAGACCTTGTCATCAAACTGGAAGAGTGGGACCGCGACAAAGAATATGACCGTCTCGGTCTGCATGAAGAATACACCGAATATCTTGGAAACAAGATCGTGTGCCATTCCCTTCCGATCAGACCAGGACGTAACCTGGCTGTTATCGTAGAATCTGCCGCAGTCAACCACAGACAGAAGAAGATGGGTTACAATGCGGCTGAGGAACTCTACAAGCGTGTACAGGCAAACATTGCACGTAAGAGAGAAGAATAAAAAATAAGAAAAGGTGGAGAAAAATGAAATCATATTGTTTTGGAATTGACGTAGGCGGAACTTCTGTAAAATGCGGTTTGTTCAACACAGACGGAACACTGGTGGAGAAATGGGAGATTCCTACCAGAACTGAGAATAAGGGCGAGAACATCCTTCCGGATGTTGCTGAGACGATCAAAGCCAAGATCGCAGAAAAAAATATTGACAAAGATGATATCGAAGGTGTTGGAATCGGAATCCCAGGACCGATCAACTCCAAAGGCGAGGCTGCCTGTGCAGTAAACCTCTACTGGGGATTCACACCGGTAGCTCAGATCTTAAGTGACCTTACCGGGCTTAAGGCTCAGGCAGGAAACGATGCAAACGTAGCAGCACTCGGTGAAGCATGGAAAGGTGCAGCAGCAGGTTCTCAGAATGTGATCATGGTTACTCTCGGAACTGGTGTCGGCGGTGGAATCATCATTGACGGCAAGATCGTAGCAGGTTCCCATGGAGCAGGCGGAGAGATCGGACATGCACTTGTAGTTCGTGACGAAGCCGAAAAATGCAACTGCGGAAACCACGGCTGCCTGGAGCAGTATGCTTCCGCAACAGGAATCGTGCGTGTGGCTGGAAGAATGCTCGCAGCTTCCGATGATGACAGTACCTTAAGAGAACTTCAGAATATCACAGCAAAGGATGTTCTGGATGCTTTCAAAGCCGGAGATGCAGTAGCAGTCCGTGTTATGGAATACGTTGGAGATCTTCTTGGTGGAGCGATCGCAGGATTTGCTACAGTTGCTGACCCGGAAGCAATCGTTATCGGCGGCGGTGTATCCAAGGCAGGTCAGCCGCTTATCGACTGTATCGAGAAATACTATCAGAGATATGCATTCCCGTCCTGCAAAGAAACACCGATCGTTCTTGCAACACTTGGAAACGATGCAGGTATCTACGGTGCAGCCAAAATGGTGCTCTAAAAGTACTCTGACATACATATTGTGAACTGAATTTGAGAGGAAGAAGTCTTTTTGCGAAGATTTCTTCCTTTTTTTGAGAAAAAATCTAAAAAAATTAAGCTTTTTGAAAGAAAATGTGAAGTTTTTAATTGGGGGCTTTATTTACGATTTCTTATTTGATATAATAGTACGGATTATAAAGGAGGAAAACCATGAATTACGGAAAAAAATCAGTCTCCAGAAAGCGGAATTCTCTGATCTCCCGTACTGCAATGATGGGCAAGAGAGCACATGTCTCTTTTATCAGAGTTCTGTTTGCGGTTCTGATCACAATATGTGTGGTAGTGGGATGTGTAGGAATCGGAGCTTTCAGGGGAATTATAGACAATGCTCCCGATGTAAATGACGTTGACATTTCACCATTGGGATATGCGACTTTTTTGTATGATGGTGACGGAAATCAGCTTCGTAAATTAACGGCTCCCAGTTCCAACCGTCTGCCTGTCTCAATCGACCAGATTCCGGTGGATCTGCAGCATGCGGTAGTTGCGATAGAGGATGAGCGTTTTTATGAGCATAATGGAATTGACGTACGCGGAATTCTGCGTGCTTTCGTAAAGAATATTACCTCAGGAGACATTTCTGAGGGAGCAAGTACGATTACACAGCAGCTTCTTAAGAATAATGTTTTTACCAACTGGACCAACGAGTCTACGTGGCTGGAGCGTTTCACACGTAAGATACAGGAACAGTATCTTGCAGTAGAAGTTGAAAAGAAGATCAACAACAAAAATGTGATCCTGGAAAATTACCTGAATACCATTAACCTTGGAGCAGGAACTTATGGTGTACAAGCGGCAGCAAGGAAGTATTTTAATAAGGATGTCTGGGATCTGACACTTTCAGAAAGTGCTACTCTGGCAGGAATTACACAGAACCCGACACAGTTTAATCCGATCGAGCATCCGGAAGAAAATGCCAAGAGACGTAAGGAAGTCCTGGATCATATGATCGATCAGGGCTATATTACACAGGAACAGTATGATCAGGCAATTAACGATGATGTATATTCCCGTATCCAGGCAGCGCAGATCGCTAATTCAGAAACGGAGAATACAGTATATACCTATTTTGAAGATGAACTGATCGATCAGGTGATCAATGACCTTATGAATATTAAGGGATACACCAGAACACAGGCGCAGAACCTTGTTTACAGCGGTGGCCTGAGTATTTATACAACGCAGGATTCAGCGATCCAGAAGATCCTTGATGAGGAATATGCAGATCCGTCTAACTATCCGGATTATGTACAGTACGCATTGGATTATGCGCTGACAGTCAAGAATCCGCAGGGTGAAGAAGAAAATTACAGTAAGGAAATGCTCAAACTGTATTTTCAGAATGAAGATCCGGAATTTGACCTTCTCTTTGATTCTCAGGAAGAAGGACAGAGTTATGTAGACCGTTACAAGGAGAGCATCCTTGCGGATGGAAGTACGGTTGTAGCAGAGCGTGTAAGTTTCGCACCACAGCCGCAGTCATCTATGAGCGTGATCGACCAGCACACAGGATATGTTAAGGCTATCATTGGCGGCCGTGGAGAAAAGACAGCGAGTCTGACACTGAATCGTGCAACGGATACGACCAGACAGCCAGGATCTACATTTAAGATCCTGTCTACCTATGCACCGGCTCTTAACGAGAAGGGAATGACACTGGCGACTACTTTTGAAGATGAGCCATACAGTTATCCGGATGGTTCACCAGTTAATAATGCAACAAGGAGTTACAACGGAACCACAACGATTCGAACGGCGATCCAGAATTCTATTAATGTTGTTGCTGTTAAATGTCTGGAGGAAGTTACACCGGAACTGGGACTCCAATATCTGGACAACTTTGGCTTTACAACACTGGCACATGGGACAGAAGCAGATCGTGATGCAAATGGAACTGTATGGACAGATGCCAACCTTCCGCTGGCACTTGGCGGTCTGACGAATGGTGTTACAAACGTCGAATTGTGTGCTGCATATGCAACGATCGCAAACAGTGGAAATTATATCGAACCGCTTTACTATACCAAGATCCTGGATCACAACGGCAATGTCCTGATCGAGAAAACATCTGCAGGACGTTCTGTTATCAAAGAAAGTACTGCATGGCTTCTGACCAGTGCAATGGAAGATGTTGTGACACAGGGTACAGGTACAGCCTGCCAGCTGGACAATATGACAGTTGCAGGCAAGACAGGTACGACAGATGCATACAATGACCTCTGGTTTGTAGGATATACACCATATTATACCTGCGCGGTATGGTCTGGCTTTGATAACAATGAGAAGCTTCCGGAGGATGCAAGAAACTTCCACAAAAATCTTTGGAGAAAAGTCATGACTCGTATTCATGAGGATCTTCCGGACAGAGATTTTGAGATGCCGGCAAGTGTCGAGAAGATCAGCATTTGTTCGGAAACAGGACTGCTTCCTAGAGCAGGCTGTCCGGTTATCACAGAGTATTTTGATATTGGAGATGTTCCGACAGATTATTGTGATCAGCATTTCTATGGTTATTCTGATGAGGATGACAGTGACAGTATGACAGAATATACCACAGAAGATGGAACGTATAATTCTGATGGTACGCCAGCAGATAATACGGGAGACAATACCGGAGATAACACCGGAGACAATACCGATGATAATACGGGAGATAATACCGGGGACAATACCGGAGATAATACCGGAGATAACACCGGAGATAATACCGGAGGCGACGACGGAGGCGACGGAGATAATACCGGAGGCGATGACGGTGGTGGCACGGAAGAATAACAGATCATGAAACAGCAGCAGGCTGCAATCATCTTATTGGAGATGGTCGCAGCCTGTGTTGTACAGGCAGGGAGGAAAAGGAATGGAACAATACAAGACAGTACTGGAGGGTGGCATCGGAGAGATTGTTGAGAAAAAATCGCGTTTTATAGCAACGGTGCGCCCGGTTAAGAATGAGGAGGAAGCTCTGGCATTTCTGGAAGAGATGCGAAAGAAATACTGGGATGCCAGACACAACTGTTATGCATATTCGATCGGGAAGAACCGTGAATTCACCCGCTGCAGTGATGATGGAGAACCATCCGGCACAGCAGGCCGGCCGATGCTGGATGTGATCCTGGGTGAAGATATCTATAATGTTGCAGTAGTTGTGACGCGATATTTCGGCGGAGTGCTCCTCGGAACCGGCGGGCTTGTCAGAGCTTATTCCAAAGCCGTGCAGGAAGGACTTGCAGGAAGCATTGTGATCGAGAAGAAAAAAGGCATTTCTCTTAAAGTTACAACAGATTACACAGGAATTGGCAGGATCCAGTACATCGCAGGAGAACGTCAGATCCCAATCCTCGACAGTGAATATACGGACAAAGTTGTTCTGAAACTTCTTGTTCCGGATACAGAAACACAAGCTGTGCAGAAAGCCATCACAGAAGGTACAAACGGCAGAGCAGGAATGGAAAAAGAAAAAGAATTGTACTTTGCAAAAGTAAATGGAGAAGTTCTTACGTTTGAGGACTGACGAGTGAAAAAACGATTATTTTGAAACTGAAATGCAAAAAAGCTGAACGCATGTATAAAACAACGTTCAGCTTTTGGTTTTATTTAAATCAGCATTTCTCCGGTTCCGGATAATCTACGCCAAAAGTATCAACAGTCATAGATTTGATTTCCTGGTCGTCAAGCGGACGGTCTCTGAAGTCTGTTTCAGTCTCAGCGATCTTGTTGACAACATCCATTCCTTCGATCACTTTACCGAATGCAGCGTAGCTTCCGTCGAGATGCGGAGCAGCTTTGTGCATGATGAAGAACTGGCTTCCGCCGGAGTTTGGATGCATAGCTCTTGCCATGGAAAGAACACCTGGGGTATGAGCCAGATCATTTGCAACACCGTTCTGTGCAAATTCGCCCTTGATGCTGTATCCCGGACCGCCCATTCCAGTTCCTTCCGGGCATCCGCCCTGGATCATGAAACCGTTGATGACACGGTGGAAGATCAGTCCGTCATAGAATCCTTTCTTTACAAGGCTGATGAAGTTGTTGACTGTGTTTGGAGCAACTTCCGGATATAATTCTGCTTTCATTACGTCGCCGTTTTCCATAGTAATGGTTACGATCGGGTTTTTATTTGCCATAATGATAATCTCCTTTTGCAAAAAGTATTGTTTTTCTTTGTGGGCTCTATTATAATATGCAAAGAACAATTCTGCAAGGAAAAAGGTGATTTGCGTGATAATAGAGACAGAAAATCCGGAGGAGACTTTTGCCCTCGGACAAAAAATCGGCAGGGCTGCCACTCCCGGACAGGTCTATACACTGACCGGTGATCTGGGCGTCGGCAAGACTGTTTTTACACAGGGGGTTGCATCAGGACTTGGGATCACTGAGCCGGTAAACAGCCCTACATTTACGATCGTACAGGTATACGAGGAAGGCAGACTTCCTTTTTATCATTTTGATGTATACAGGATCGGCGATATAGAGGAAATGGAAGAGATCGGATACGACGATTATTTCTTTGGAGAGGGTATCTGCCTGATCGAGTGGGCAGAGCTGATCGAGGAGATCCTGCCGGAAAACAGGATTTCCATAACCATCGAGAAAGATCTTTCCAGAGGATTTGATTACAGACGTATCACGATCGAGGGACTGGAATTATAATATTGAGGAGAAAAAAATGAAAATTTTAGGTCTTGACAGCTCAGGGATCGTAGCTTCCGTAGCTGTCGTAGAGGATGATATTCTCGTAGCAGAATACACCGTAAATTACAAAAAAACACATTCACAGACACTGCTTCCGATGCTGGATGAGATCGCAAAGATGACAGAGCTTGATCTGAATACGATCGACGCGATCGCAGTCGCAGCAGGACCGGGATCTTTTACAGGACTCCGTATCGGTTCCGCAACTGCCAAGGGACTTGGACTTGCACTTAAGAAACCGCTTGTGGCAGTGCCGACAGTAGAGGGACTTGCATACAATCTGTATGATACACAGGGACTGATCTGCCCGATCATGGATGCAAGAAGAAAACAGGTCTACACAGGAATCTATCGTTTCGAGGATCACAGACTTGTGACAGTAGAAGACCAGATGGCAGTGCCGATGGAAGAACTGATCACGAAGCTGAATGCATACCAGCAGCCGGTGACCTTCCTGGGCGACGGCGTACCGGTTTTTAAGGACATGATCGCAGAGAAACTGACTGTGCCGTACACATTTGCACCGGCACACGTAAATAAGCAGAGAGCAGCAGCAGTCGCAGCACTTGGACTTGTTTATTACAAAGAAGGTAAGATACAGACAGCAATGGAGCACATTCCGGACTATCTGCGTGTTTCTCAGGCAGAACGCGAACGTGCGGAACGAGAGAAAAAGGAGCAGCAGTCATGACTTTTCGGGAGATGCTGATCGAAGATCTGGATCAGGTCATGGAGATCGAGACAGATCTTTTTGCCATGCCATGGACAAAGGAGGGAATGTTCACTTTCCTGACAAGAGAGGACACCATGTTCTTCGTAGTAGAAGAAAAGGGCAGGATCCTTGGCTACTGCAGCATGCAGACAGTGCTGGACGAGGGTGATATCCTCAACGTGGCAGTACGCAGTGACCGCCAGAAAGAAGGAATCGGCTATTTTCTGGTAGACAGCATGCTGATGCTTGCACAGGCACAGGGAATCAGCCTGGTTCATCTTGAAGTCAGAGAAAGCAACGGAACTGCCCGCAGGCTTTATCAGAGACTGGGCTTTGTCGAGGATGGACTTCGCAAAAATTATTATACCGATCCGCTGGAAAATGCGGTTCTTATGACAAAGAAACAATGAGAATTAGAAAAAGAGGAAAAATATGTTAGATGTTTGTTTACTTGGAACCGGAGGGATGATGCCGCTTCCAAGACGCTGGCTGACTGCCCTTATGACAAGATATAACGGAAGCAGCCTGATGATCGACTGCGGCGAGGGAACACAGGTGGCAGTCAAGGAAAAAGGCTGGAGTTTCAAACCGGTCGATGTGATCTGCTTTACCCATTACCACGGAGATCATATCAGCGGACTTCCGGGACTGCTCCTTACCATGGGCAATGCAGACAGGACAGAACCACTTACACTGATCGGTCCGAAAGGACTGGAGCGGGTCGTAAATGCATTACGGGTGATCGCACCGGAACTTCCGTTTGAGATCCGGTTTATCGAGATCACCAAACCAGAAGAAGTCATTGAGATCAATGGATACAGGATCACTGCATTCAGAGTGAACCATAACGTGATCTGTTATGGATACACACTTGAGATTCTGCGCCAGGGCAAATTTTCACCGGAACGCGCGAAGGAACAGGAGATCCCGCTGAAATACTGGAATCCTCTGCAGAAGGGACAGACCATAGAAGCAGACGGTGTTGTATATACGCCGGACATGGTGCTCGGACCAGACCGCAAGGGGATCAAAGTTACCTATACCACAGATACCAGACCGACAGAGTCTATCCTGCGCAACGCAAAAGGCTCAGATCTTTTTATCTGCGAGGGAATGTATGCCGAGGAGGAGAAGCTTGAGAAGGCCAAGGGCTACAAGCATATGATGTTCCGCGAGGCAGCGACACTTGCCAGGGATGCAGAGGTAGGAGAAATGTGGCTGACGCATTTCAGTCCGTCACTGATCCGGCCGGATGAATATATGGATAAAGTAAGAGAGATCTTTCCGAATTCATACCCGGGCAAGGATGGCAAAAGTGTAGAATTAAATTTTGAAGAAGACTAGAGGTGTCTGAATATGGAAGATACATTAATTTTGGCAATCGAAAGTTCCTGCGATGAGACCGCCGCTTCCGTAGTAAAAAACGGCCGGACGATCTTATCCAATGTGATCTCATCACAGATCGAACTTCACAAATTATACGGAGGAGTTGTCCCGGAGATCGCTTCCCGTAAACATATCGAGAAGGTAAACCAGGTCATCGAGGAGGCTCTCAAAGAAGCTGACGTTACTCTGGACGATATGGATGCAATCGGTGTAACTTACGGACCAGGGCTTGTAGGAGCGCTCCTTGTGGGCGTAGCAGAGGCAAAAGCCATTGCTTATGCCAAGAAACTTCCGCTGGTAGGAGTGCATCATATCGAGGGACATGTTTCTGCAAATTATATAGAGCATCCGGATCTGGAGCCGCCATTTCTGTGCCTGATCGTTTCCGGCGGTCATACACATCTTGTTATCGTCAAGGATTATGGAGAATTCGAGATCCTTGGACGTACAAGGGACGATGCAGCCGGCGAGGCATTTGACAAAGTAGCACGTGCAATCGGACTGGGCTACCCGGGTGGACCAAAGATCGACAAATTATCCAAAGAAGGAAATCCAAATGCCATCGTATTCCCGAAGGCCAAGATCGGAGACTGCCCATATGACTTCAGCTTCAGCGGTGTCAAATCAGCAGTCCTGAACTATCTGAACCAGGCTCAGATGAAAGGAGAAGATGTAAACCGCGCAGATCTTGCAGCTTCTTTCCAGAAAGCTGTCGTAGATGTGCTTGTAGAACATACCATGCAGGCAGCAAAAGACTATCATATGGACAAAGTAGCGATCGCAGGCGGAGTTGCATCCAACGGAACACTTCGGGCAGCGATGGAAGAAGCATGCCAGAAACACGGATACAAATTCTATCGTCCGTCACCGATCTTCTGTACAGACAACGCGGCAATGATCGGAGTGGCAGCTTATTACGAATTTAAAAAGGGAACCCGTCATGGCTGGGATCTGAATGCAGTTCCGAACCTCAGATTAGGTGAGAGATAAAATCCTTTTTACTTTATTAAGAAAGATTTGATGGAGGGCTTATTATGAAGCAGGAGAGAAATACAGCGATCGTTCTGGCAGCAGGACAGGGCAAAAGAATGCACAGCAAGATCCAGAAGCAGTTTCTGGAGATCGACCACCGCCCGGTTCTGTACTATTCACTGGAATGTTTTCAGAAAAGTCCTTTGATCCAGGATATTATTCTGGTAACAGGAGAAGAAATGATTTCCTATTGTAAAAGAGAGATCGTAGAACGCTATCATTTCACAAAAGTAACCAAAGTGATCGCAGGCGGCAAGGAGCGATATGATTCTGTATATCAGGGGCTTCTTGCCTGTGAAGACTGCGATTATGTATTTATACATGACGGGGCAAGACCGTTCATAACAGAAGAAATCCTGGAGAGAGGTATCTTTGGAGTGCAGGAGACAGGCGCCTGTGCAGTCGGCATGCCATCCAAAGATACCATCAAGATCGCAGATAAGGATGGATTTATCCAGTCTACACCGGACCGCAGCCAGGTGTGGTCTATTCAGACACCACAGATCTTTGCATATCCCCTGATCAGATCCGCCCATGAGAGTCTGCGCGCAAAAGACATGTCAGGAGTCACCGACGATGCCATGGTAGTAGAGCAGGAAAAAGGCACCAAGATCCGCCTGGTAGAAGGCTCCTACCAGAATATCAAGATCACAACACCAGAAGATCTTGATGTTGCAGAAACTTTTTTGAAAAAATATAAAAAAATGTAAATTTAGGTGTTGACATGTGCGAAGTTCGATGATAGAATATGTCTTGCGCTGACAGAGACGCGCAAAAAACACTGAAAAGTGAATACGGAGAGATATCGAAGTGGTCATAACGAGGCGGTCTTGAAAACCGTTTGTCCGCAAGGGCGCGTGGGTTCGAATCCCACTCTCTCCGCTTGTTAAGAACAAAAAAGATTTTGAAAAAAGTCGAAAAAGTTCTTGACAAAAGAAAAACAACGCGATATAATATAAAACGCTTCTGGTAAAGAAATAAACCAAAGCGATTGCGTAGGGCAATTTGGAGAAGTACCCAAGCTGGCCGAAGGGGCTCCCCTGGAAAGGGAGTAGGTCGTTAATAGCGGCGCGAGGGTTCAAATCCCTCCTTCTCCGTTTCAAAACTTCTTAAATAAAAAAGTTTTGAAAAAAAGTTAAAAAAGTTCTTGACAAACAGTTGGGAATGAGATAAAATAAACGAGCTGTCACAAGACAGTAAGTAAAGAACCTTGATAACTAAACAGTGAAACACATACGATTCTCGAAAATTCTTTAAGAATCATCATTCAATAGAATGAACTTTTTATAAACAGTAA
>CAKRXU010000015.1 GCA_934424575.1 uncultured Blautia sp. | reverse complement strand
TGTCTACAAGAGAGCACTGGAACTTGGAATAGGCGTAAAACTTCATTTGTGGGACGAACCTGAACTTCATTAGATATGATCAGTTACTGCTTCCAGGTAATATCCCGCGAGGTGTTTTGCCATAAATATGGCAAAATACCGAGACATACAGGGCAAAATCCCATCACCGCAGGTGATCTGGAATGGATTTTGACCAAGTTGCTGTGAACGAGGTGAACAGTAACTATAACCCTGTAAAAAGGAGATTAACTATGAGAAGAGATACTACGATCATTAATCCACGTCAGTTATACATAGAATTAGGAGTTGATGAACTCAAGAAGCTGAACTGTCCACAGCTTGGAATTTCTCATTTTTATGAATTTTCACTTGGACAGGGAAAAACACATGAGCTGAAAGCAGTCCCGGATGGAAGTATTGATCTGCTTTTCAATATAGGAAGTGACAAGGTTACGACCTATATAAGTGGAACGGTATTTAGTGTAAAAGACTGGAACTTGGGAGATGCGGATCTGTGTTTCGGCGTCAGATTTCAGCCGGGACAGGGAATTCTTCCGAAGGACCTGACGATGGACATGCTTGTAAATAACGATGTGGAAATTGATGGTAATATCTTTGGGGAAAACCTTACGGAAAAGATCGCACTTGCCGACAACATTGTTGACAGAAGCAGGATCTTCAAAGAGGCTTATGAAACCCTTGTCTATGGAAGACCTGATCTTTCAGACAAGGAAAAGATCAATGAGTATCTGGTAAGCAGGATCACCCGTGCAAAAGGCTGTGTGAGTATGAATGAGCTTGTAGATGAGACGAATTATTCAGCATGTTATCTCAGGAGAGTATTCAAGAATTATCATAGTATATCTCCAAAACAGTTTGCACAGTATATAAGATTTCAGATTCTTCTGGAAAAATTAAAAACCGGAAATATGCGTTATGATGAGCTTGCACTTGAGTGCGGATATTATGACGAGGCGCATATGATGAAGGGATTTAAGAATTATGCAGGTATAACGATTGAGCAGTATAGAAAATTACAGGAAATTACAGGGAGGAACCGTATATGAGTGGAATAGTAAAGATTGAAGTGATCACCGGAATGTCAAAACTCACAGATCTGATCCAGAATCTCAGCAAGGTTGGTGTAAGAGGTGCAACTGTCATGCAGGTGCTTGGATGTGGAATTGAGATGGGAACTCCGGAATACGAGGTTGAGCGCAATGAAGTGATGGAGCTGCTTCCGAAACAGCAGATCAATATCGTAGTGGAAGCGGAGAAAGTAGATAAGATCGTTGATATCATCAAAAAGGAACTTTACACAGGTCATATCGGCGACGGCAAGATCTTCATATACGATATCGACAATGTGATCAGAGTCCGTACAGGAGATGAGGGCGTCAAAGCTCTTTAAACACAAGAGGAGTTGCTTATGAATGAAAAAAAATTAGGTCTGGGGAACGTAGTCTCTATTTCAGTCGGACTTGTTGTGGCGACCAGCTGCCTGGTATCACTTGGAAATGGTGCCGGTACACTTGGAGTAACGTTTATACTTGCGATGGCAATTGCCATGCTGCTTAATATGACTACGGTTGCATCATTGTCAGAACTCAATGCACTTATGCCAAACACGACAGGTGGACTTGCACAGTACACACTTGCGGCACTTGGTCCTTTTCCGACACTGATATCGATGGTTGGCGGCTACATAATCTGTAATACAATGTCCTGTGGAGTAGAAGCGTCAATCTTTTCCTTTTCACTGGCAGATGTAGTGGGAGGTCATATTCCGAGTTTTGTATACACACTCATTATGACGGTGATCATTCTGCTGGCGAATCTTCGCGGCGTGGATATGTTTGCGAAGATCCAGGATATTGTTGCATTTCTGCTGGTAGGTTCCCTGGTTGCGATGGGATTTATCGGAATGATCGGAATGGGTACAGGTGTAAAAGTACAGCAGCCTTATGTGCTCAATGCAGATTTTAAAGATATTGCGGCTATGACAGCGGTTGCATTCTGGCTGTTTATCGGAGCAGAGTATGCAATTCCGATCTCAAAAGAAGTCAAAAATGCAAAGAGAAATGTACCACTTGGTATGATGATCGGTCTGTTTCTGATCTTTATCATGCAGTCAGTCATGGTACTTGGCTTCCACAATTATGTAGACTGGGGCGAGCTTGCTGATTCAGCAGCACCGCATCTTCTTTATGGATATGCGGTACTTGGCGAGGTCGGAAAAGTCTGGATGATGCTGGTAGGTGCGCTTGCGGTAATAAGTACACAGAACTCCACGGTTAACTCACTTGCTGTAATCTGTCAGGGAATGGCAAAGATGAATATGATGCCGAAGATCTTTTCAAAGACAAACAAACATAATGTTCCGTGGTTTGGACAGGTGTTTGTAAGTGCGGCGATCCTTATATTCGGATATCTCAGTGACAGTTCCGCGGATATGATCTCTTTCCTTATTCTGGCAGGTTCTGTATTCTGGATGATCTCGTACATACTTGCACATGTGGATGTACTGGTTTTCAGAAAACGTCTTCCAAATGCACCGAGAAACTTCAAAGTACCATGCGGCGCTCTGTTTCCGGTAATAGGAATCGTCGGAACCGCATATATGGTCCTCAACATCTCCAGTGATCCGCATGAACGTCTGATGATCTGGCTTCTGACAGGCGGCTGCTTTATCGTACTTGGAATTTATTCAGCTGTCTGGATCAAATTCAAGATGAAAATGAAAGTGTTCAAGAGCATTTCACTTGAGAAAGTCATGGCGATGGAAAATGATCTTTACTATCATGTCCGGAAAAGAAAAGGAATGTGGAAATAAAAAGAGAAGCCCTTCTGAGGTAAAAGTCAGAAGGGCTTAAATTTTTGTCAGAGGTTAGATGATAAACCGTTCAACCCGGTCCATCGTAGTTTTGAGAATGGAGAGATCGGTCTGGATATCGCCGGTCTCCAGGGAATGATTGGCGTTTTTGGTGAGAAAAAGTGGTACTTCTTTCTGCTCTGCCAAAGTCTGGATCGCAGCAGTTTCAGCCCACGGATCGGCAGTGCCGTGGAAGGCGATGCTTCCCTGGAGCGGGAAGGAGAAGGTGTCTGCTAATGGCGTAAACAGGATATTTTTTACTTTTAAATTATATTTGGCTGCATAGGCAGAAGAGATGGCAGTACCAATGCTTTTGGAAATAAAGAGGATGCTGCCGTAAGAGGGCCAGTCGATATCGCGCAGGGATTCTTCTGTCTGTGCGAGGGCGAGATCAAAAGCCTGCCGCATTTTGACAGAATCGCCTTTGATATTTTTCGGGAGAGTGCCATAGGAGACGGTCTGGATCTGATAACCGTGTTTTCTGGCAAGGCGTCCTGTGTAGTAAAGGAGCGGCTTATCTGCAGTATAGCCGATGCCCGGAAAAATAACTGCCAGTTTCGGAGCATTTTTATCTGCATCAGAGAGGTGGTTGGAAACTTTGGCGTACAGCATCTGCTGGCGGATATTTTCCTGCAGGTCCTTTAAGGTAGTGGAGATATTACAGGAATCGGATGGAAGGTAATCGTAGTCTGTAATGACATTATTTTCTTCCATGGAATAAACGATATGCGACGCACTCATGAGTTCAATATCGTCTTCGATATCTGAGAGTAATTCTTCGTATGTTTTCATTTGAATCAAATCCTTTTTATTTAATCAATGCGTAGTTAAAAACAAAATAATTATGGCATGTTTTAGCAAAAGTGGCAATACTCTGGTATTTTTTATTTGTTTCGTATATACTGGAAATATCAGTATATATGGGATGTTTATAAAAGTGGGGGAATATATGCCATTTAAAATCATACGCAACGATATTACAAAAATGAATACAGAAGCGATCGTCAATACAGCAAATGATCATGCCACTGTTGGTACAGGCTGTGACAGTGCGGTATATGAAGCAGCCGGATATCAGGAGTTGCTGGAGTATCGTAAGAAACATATCGGCTTTGTGGAAGAGGGAGGGGCTTTTATTACTCCTGGTTTTCAGTTGCAGGCGAAGTATATTATCCATGCGGTAAGTCCATATTATGTCGATGGAAAACATGGAGAAGAGGCAAAACTTCGTTCTTGTTACAAAAAGAGTTTGCAACTTGCGAAGGAAAACGGAGTTAAGTCGATTGCATTTCCCCTGATTTCTACAGGTGGATTTGGTTATCCAAAGGAAGAGGGAATACGAATCGCGGTAGATGAGATAAATACATTTCTTCTTGGTAATGAGATGTTGATTTATCTGGTTGTTTTTGGCAGGAAGGCAACAGCACTTGGGGAAAAACTTTATCCTGATCTGGAATCTTACATTGACCATAATTATATAGAGCGTGCCCGAAAAAAAGAATACGGAAAGTCTTCTGAGCAGTCTATCAGGTTGTGGAGAGAGCGGAGCTCATCCAATATTGACAGAAGACCAAATAAAAATAATGGGATGCAGGAAAAACAACTAAAGTTGTTTTTGGGTGGAGTGGATTCACAACCTTGTGGATTTGGTGAAGATGAAGCTTCATTTCTGGATTTTGAAGGATTACACGAAGGAAAACTGGAAGAGAGAATGAGCCATCTTTCGGATACTTTTTCGGAGTATTTAATGTATCTGATCCAGGAAAGAAAGATGGAAAATGCTGAGGTCTGGAAGCGGGCAATCGTAGATAAAAAGATATTTTCAAAAATAAAAAACAATGTAAATTATCACCCAAACAAATTGACAGCATTGTGTCTTTGCGTAGGGGCAAAACTGAATCTGGATGAGACCAGAGATCTGCTTGCCAGAGCGGGTTATGCATTATCACCCTGCGATAAGACAGATATTATTTTTTCCTATTTTATTGAGAATAAAATTTATGACATGATCGAACTGGATATCCAGCTCGAGGAATATGGCCTGCCATGTATCATTTCGTAGAAAAATAAGGGTCGTTTTTCAAACGACCGGTTAAGAGCAGCTTTTGTGTATAATAAGTCCAACAAGAAAAAACACTGAGAAATAAGAAACCAGAGGAGGATAAATTATGCGTAAGGGATTAACAGAAGTTGTTTTTATTTTGGACAGAAGCGGTTCTATGAGAGGGCTTGAGGAAGATACGATCGGAGGATTCAATTCCATGATCGAGAAGCAGCGGAAAGAAGAAGGAGAGGTCTTAATCTCTACGGTACTTTTTGACAGTCAGTGTGAAGTTCTTTATGATAGGGTTCCGGCGGATAAGATAGAGCCGATGAATGACAGTCAGTACTATGTAAGAGGCTGCACTGCTCTTCTGGATGCGATCGGCGGCGCAATCCATCACATTGCCAATGTACATAAATACGCCAGAGAAGAAGACAGACCGGAAAAAACCTTATTCATTATCACTACAGATGGAATGGAGAATGCCAGCCGGTGTTACACTTATGACAAGGTAAAGCGAATGGTCGAGAAAGAAAAACAGAAATACGGATGGGAGTTCCTTTTTCTTGGAGCAAACATTGATGCCATTCAGGTTGCTGCAAGATTTGGAATCGGAGCTGACAGAGCTTTAAACTATGAAAGTGACAGCGCAGGCACAGTACTGAATTACCAGGTGCTTTCCGAAACAGTCTCAGCAGTACGCAGATCCAGAAACAGAGAAGAGATGAAGAAAGCATTTTCCTGCTGTGACCCGATCCGCGAAGATTACAGGAGACGCCATAAGGAATAGGGGGAATACTATGTTTGACAGAAGAACAAAAAACGTAACTATATTTAAAGATTCCATGGAAATGATGTCTGAAAATGAGCGATTGCAGCAGGCAATAAAAGAATCTGTAGAGAAACAGACACTGTATCTGGAAGCAGAAAATGTGGAAATTCCAGAGAGTAATGCCAGTAAGTGCAGGACACTCGTTTCAACAGGCAGAAGCTTTGAAACTGCATCCAGATATGCAAGGGATGGAAAAAAGGTATGTGTGCTTAACTTTGCATCTGCGACGAATCCTGGCGGCGGTGTGGTACATGGAAGCTCAGCACAGGAGGAGTCTTTATGCCGGTGCAGTACATTGTATCCGTGCCTTGATATTGATAAAATGTGGCAGGAGTTTTACACTCCACACAGAAGAGCCGGAAATCCCCTGTATAATGATGACTGCCTGTATACACCGGGAGTAATTGTTTTTAAGAGTGATCTTTCATTTCCGGAAAGAATGGAGGAAAAAGACTGGTATCAGGTGGATGTTCTGACCTGTGCAGCCCCAAACTTACGGAATGCACCGAGTAATTTTATGAATCCATGTGCCGGGGATGAACCTGCCGATATTGCGGAAGATGCACTGTACAAATTGCATTTGAAGAGAATTGAGAAACTGTTCAGGGTGGCGGCAGCAAATAAGGCAGAGGTGCTGATTCTTGGAGCGTTCGGATGCGGTGCCTTCTGTAATCCACCGGAGATTGTCGCGAAGGCTTTCAGGGAAGTGCAGAAAAAATATGAATCATACTTTGAAGTAATTGAATATGCGATATTCTGTGCAGGATATGAGACAAAGAACTACAAAGCTTTTTGTAAAGCATTTGGTGTGGAAAAAGAGTGATATGGGGTAAGCAATCCGAGGATATAATAAGAGATATCTGGATGGCAGTAAGGAAAAGTAATAGGACGATAAAAAAATTATAAGAAAACACAAAATTGCAATTTTCAGGGTTATACTGTTCTTGTAACAATAAATATGGCTCTGAGAATTGCGTTTTGTGGAAAAGAGGACAAATATGCAGGAAAAAGAAAAATATCAGATGATTCAGGACAAAATAAGCGGCTGTGTATTTGCAGGGGCGTTGGGTGATGCTCTGGGATATGTAGTGGAATTTGACCTGTATAGCAGTATCAAGAATAAATATGGAAAAGACGGAATCCAGGATCTGCTGCGGACGGGAGAGGAAGCGATCATTTCGGATGATACACAGATGACTCTTTTTACCATGGAGGGAATGTCTGTGGAGACAGAAGATGAAGTGGAGGAAAAAATTTACCTTTCTTATCTGAAATGGGCGCAGACGCAGGGGATGAGTGTAAAACTGCCATGTGACTGGCCAAGCAGACTCGCCATGGTTCCGAAAATGAACTGCCGCCGGGCACCGGGTAATACTTGTCTGTATGCTTTGACATCAGGCAAGATGGGAACAATTCAGGAACCGATCAACCACAGCAAAGGCTGTGGCGGCGTTATGCGGACTGCACCGCTTGGATTCACAGACGCTTACGGTTTACCTCTTTTGAATGGTGCCAAAGCGGCAGCCATAACTCACGGTCATCCGCTTGGCTGGATTCCGGCAGGCATGCTTTCGGATATTGTTTTCAAATGTATTTATGGAGAAAAGAAGCCGTTGAAACTCATCATCGAGGAATCTCTGGTTGATACAAAAAATCAGTTTGGAGAATCCGAAAGCATGGCATATTTTGAACGGCTCATAAAGAAAGCTATTGCACTGAGTGAAGCAGCCTGTGAGGAAGATGCATCCACTATCGAAAAAGAACTCGGTGGAGGATGGGTTGGAGAAGAAGCACTGGCAATTGCGATATACTGTTGTCTGAAGTATCCAGGTGATATCAGAAAAATGTTGATTGCAGCTGTAAACCACAGCGGAGACAGTGATTCTACCGGAGCTGTTGCCGGAAATATTCTTGGAGCATATCTGGGAATGGATGCAATTCCAAAAGACTGGCTTGACCGTCTGGAACTGGTCGATGTAATGCAGGAACAGATCGATGCAATGATGAAGATAATTCAGAGGGAATGAAAAAGGGGGAATGTCGTATGACAACGACTTCTTTTCCTGTGATTCAGATAGAAAAAACAGGGAAACGATTAAGAAATATGAGGAAGGAGAACGGAATCAGAGTTGCGGCTGTGTGTGAATACATGGGCGGCATATCTGAGCAGGCTGTTTACAAATGGGAACGCGGAGCGTGTCTCCCTACAATTGATAACCTGCTGGCACTCAGCCATCTGTACCATGTGCAGATGGAAGATCTGCTGGTATACGAAGAGGCCGAAATGGCCTCTTCTTGTTTTGTCTATGAATATCATACCAATGGTACAGTATCCGGTTACGCATGCACAGCCGCGTAACGGGGACTGTTCAAGACGCGGAGCATGTGATCCATCGGCGTGATGTTTCCATCAAATTTGTAGTTGAAGGAATTAGTTCCGGCACCACTTGCGAGCGCAGCACCTTTGGTATGAGATCTGACAGGAGTCTGCGTCTGCCAGCTGCTGACATTATGAAATACAACAGCAGGAAGCTGATAGCCTTTTGCTTCAAATGCAGCTTTTGCATTTTCATAAATGGTTTTATCCGGATTTTCCACTGCGCCATTAAACTCCATGTCAGAGATGATAAATAAGGTGGAAGGCATTTCTTCCTGAGGTGTGCCAGCATTGACTGCTGTCCGGAGAATCAGGTCAAAAACTGCTTCGAGGTTTGTTGAAAATCCCCAGCTGCTGCTCTGGATATAACGAAGTTTCTCCTCGAGTGTCTGACCGTGAATTTCTACCAGTTCCGGGTTGGATGAAAAAGTGATGAATGTATTGTGAAAAGTACCAGTGCAGTGTTCTGCATGATACAGACCCAATGCCTGTGAGATCAGAGCCGGCATAGGCGTTCCGTAACGATGACAATACATGGAGCCGGAAACATCGATCACACAAATTGTATTCTGCTCACATACTTTGGAAGGCTGCTGCTTCCAGAGAGTTTCCAGTGCAGCATTTGCAGAGTCAGGTTCGCGGTATGGGAGACTGCGGCCATCCGGCATTAATGGACGCAGGATCTCATATGGATAAAGCGTGTCACAGTGGATGGATTTCTGACCGTTATTGACATCTGCCAGAAAAGCAGAAAAACGTTCGGTATCCTGCTGGTGGAAGGTTTTGTGATATTTGAGCATTGCGCCTGCCGGGACAGCTTCATAATTGATCTTACCCAGCTTTTTGCTGGTAAGGTAACGTTCCGTCAGAGCAATGTTTGCACGAAGCGCGGACAGAAGTTTGCGATACTGTCCGGCATTCATCCCAAGCGCAGAGGCAAGAACTTTTGCCTGTCCTCTTGTACGTGCACTTGAGGTGTTGATGGAAGGAAGCCATTTGGCGAGAAGAGAAATATGTGCATTGATATTTCCTGCTTTTCGCTTTTTGAGAGCTTCACAGTCCTGGTTCAACTGAGTGCGGATCAGCTCGACAATAGCTTCCTCAGATGGAGTTCCCATCAGACACATGAGGTCATCGAAACGTCCGTATTCAGAAATTAAAGAAATATTTTTTCTGGCAGATTCCGGCCAGGTTTTGGCGGTATGCCGGATCAGGTTGCGGAAAAGCTCACGCTCGCCAAGTCCCTCCCGGATATCGCGGATATAGAAAAGGAGCTTCATTGCCAGCTCTGGGTTTTCGATATAAGCGCGATCAAAGAGATGGATCTGGTCACGGTATGAACGATGACGCATGCCGCCGGCCACAGCAAACAGATCCAGACAGGCATCGCCGGATGTGGAATGAGTCTTTGCTCCGTTCAATGTCTCTGTGAAGCTTGCTTCCTCTTTAAGATTGTCAAGAAATGACATGTTCTGCTGCTCCTTTCTGTGAATTAGTCTGGTTATAACTTGCAGAAGGTTTTAGACTTCTTTATACCTTATATTATTATGAGCGAGACGCGGTGTAAGACTTTATCTGATATGTGTATTGTTTTTTAGCGTAAATACCTCTCTTTATACCACTTCAACGTGGATCACCTCCGATCAGAAGTTATCTGTGTCATGGTCAAAAAAGATCACCTGAGCAACAATAAAGAACTCATAAGGCTAATTGATTTCGCTGCTGTATGCGCCTGATTAATATAAGATTTTAATTAAAAACATCTGTGAAGTCTGCATTCTGCAAGACTTCTTCGCAAGGACTCATGTTCCTTCGATGCATTAAGATTAGCACAGCTTCCGGGGCAAAACAATGAACCTGTGGTTTAGAAAAAGCTATAAAAAAGTCTTCCCTTGCTTTTATCTCTCCAACAAGCTATACTAATCAGACAGACATAGTATGAATTGGAGGATTTTTACATGAAAATTGCAGTAACTTATGATAACGGAAATGTTTTCCAGCATTTTGGCAAAACAGAGAATTTTAAGGTTTATGAAGTAGAGGACAACAAAGTTGTTTCCAGTGAAGTGATCGGTTCCAATGGAACAGGACATGGCGCTCTGGCAGGACTTCTTGCAGAGCAGGGAATCGATGTTCTGATCTGTGGCGGCATCGGCGGCGGTGCACAGAATGCACTTGCAGAGGCTGGTATTCAGCTGTGTTCAGGTGCTCAGGGAAATACAGATGAGGCAGTAGAGGCTTATCTGAAAGGTGAACTGGTTTCAGCAGGAACAACCTGTGACCATCATCACCATGAAGAGGGACATTCCTGTGGAGGCCACGAAGAAGGACAGTCCTGCGGAAGCAGCTGTGGTGGTGGATGCGGTGCACATAAACCGGCATTTACAGGCCCGAACGTAGGAAAGACCTGCCGCACTCATTATAAAGGAACTTTCAATGATGGAACTCAGTTTGATTCTTCTTATGACCGTGGACAGCCGCTTGAATTCATCTGCGGAGCAGGCCAGATGATCAAGGGATTCGATGCAGCAGTTGCCAATATGGAAGTCGGAGAGATCAAAGAAATCCATCTGATGCCGGAAGAAGCATACGGCATGCCGGATCCGAATGCAATCTTTACACTTGAGATCGCACAGCTTCCGGGTTCTGAGGATCTTACCGTAGGACAGCAGGTATATCTGTCCAACCAGTACGGACAGCCATTCCCGGTTAAAGTAACTGCAAAGGAAGAAACCACAATCACTTTCGATGCAAACCACGAGATGGCAGGCAAAGAACTGAACTTCAAGATTGAACTTGTAGAAGTAAAATAATCTAATATAGTATGAAATCCCGGACTGCCAGTATCCAGAGCAGACCGGGATTTTTTTGCATGCAGGCAAGGTCGAACTTTGCCGGAAAATTTGGTTGTACATCCACAAAAAGAGAGATTATAATAAAACCAGAATTTATAATTATCAGAAGGGGGATATCAGTGTATACAAAGAAAAAGAAAATAGTTATTACAGTGGCAGTAATCGTGCTGATCATTTTTTCGATGATTTATTTTAGCGTAGATGCGAAAAGGTTAGGGGAGATATCAGGCTATTATACAGGAGTAGACCTAAAAAAAGACGGGACAGAGACCAGTGATGATGACGATGACAGTGACATTTTTTTCTATAACAGTTGTTATGATCTTATAATTAATTCAGCAAAGATTCCTTATCTGGACGTTTATGATTCGGAGGCTGGAAATCCGGGAATCGGAGGCTGGATTATTGGAGTGGATGATGATACAGTAACATTGTGGCTGAATCCACTCGAGACAGATTTTGGATTTGCTCCTTTTACTGGTAATTCAATAATACCAATATATAAATTCGAATATGAATTAAAGCAAAATAAAATTGTTTTATCACATGATGGAAAGGAAATCCCATTCAGAAAAATTTAACATCAGGAGGAACAGCGATGACAATTATCACTTTCAACGAAATCATAGAAGTAAACGGAATACTGGAGCAAAAACATCTGAATTTCAAACTCCACCTTCGTGACGCCTGCGGAGCACAGGCTCTGTGGATCGAACCACTGGGAAACTGTGCCTGTGAGGGACATTATGATGAGATGCATCAGGTGATCGAGCAGTATTTCCTAAATAAAGGACTGAATGTAAAATACTGGGACGATGAAAAGTTACAGTTTACCCTGGACAAAAAGTAATCCGACTACAACAAAAAGTGAGGCGCAAAAATGGCAAAGATCAGAGTAATCAAGAAAAATGACGACTATTCCATGGATTATCAGGTTGGTGATATCCTGGAAGTGACAGGAACCTGGTATGGCGGGATCAATGTAAACAGCAAGACTGGAATCCCGCTTTGCCTGGACAAAGACGAATATGAGGAAATCCCGGAGAATACAGATCTTTCTCACGAGGAATACGAAAGAGCGGCAAACTACTGGAAAGAAAAAGATGCACAGTCAGAAAAGTTAGATCAGGGCTCACTCAAAAAAGCGGTGGAGGAATACATTCAGGCAAACAACACCTGTGCACTGGCGACTGCGGCAGGAGACTTCGTGCGCTGTACGCCGTTGGAGTATACGTATCATGATGACTGCTTCTGGATCTTTTCCGAAGGCGGCGAGAAGTTTTATGCACTGGAAAAGAACAAGAACGTATGCCTGGTCATCTTTGATAAATATGAAGGCTTTGGCAAACTCAAAGGAATGCAGGTCACAGGCCTGGCATCCATTGTAGAGCCATTTTCACAGGAATATGTGCAGGCAGCAGATTTTCGCAAAATTCCACTGAAGGCTTTGGAAAAAATGCCGCATCCGATGAATCTTATCAAAATAAAACCAAAGAAGATCGAATTTGTAAATTCCGATTTCAAGAAAGAAGGCGCAGATTCCAGACAGACACTTATCTGCGACTGATACCTGGCATGGACAGTTGGGGAGTTTTACTTGAAATTCCTACTGTTTAATATTATAATCAAAATGATTGATAAAAGTTCGGAAATAAATACCGATAATATTTAAGGAGGATCTATTATGATTACCTGGAACAATCTGGATACACTTGCATCCTTTAAAGAACTTGCAGGAGTAAAAAAAGTAAACCTTGCAGAAGTTATGGCAGGAGAGAACGGCGCAGAGCGTGTAAAGAATTACAGCGTTCCGATGGCAGAGGGATTTGCTTATAACTTTGCAGCAAAACAGGTAGACGACGAAGTGCTGGAAGGACTTAAGAAACTGGCTGAGGAAGCACAGCTTACAGAGAAATTCGAAGCTCTTTACAATGGAGAAGTGATCAACACAGGAGAGAAACGTCTTGTTCTTCATCATATGACACGTGGACAGCTTGGAAACGCAGTAGAAGCTGACGGCGTTGACAAGAGAACTTTCTATACAGAACAGCAGAAAAAGATCGCAGAATTTGCGAACAAAGTACATGCTGGTGAGATCACAAACGGAGCAGGCGAGAAATTCACAACTGTTGTCCAGATCGGTATCGGCGGAAGTGACCTTGGTCCTCGTGCAATGTATCTTGCACTTGAGAACTGGGCTAAGAAAAACGGCAAATTCAAAATGGAAGCAAAATTCATCAGCAACGTAGACCCTGATGATGCAGCAGCAGTTCTGAATTCCATCGATGTTGCACATTCCATTTTTGTATTGGTTTCCAAATCAGGAACAACTCTTGAAACTCTGACAAATGAATCTTTTGTAAAAGATGCTCTCAAGAATGCAGGACTGGATGCATCTAAACACATGATCGCAGTTACAAGTGAGACATCACCTCTTGCAAAGAGCGATGACTACCTTGCAGCATTCTTCATGGATGACTATATCGGTGGACGTTATTCTTCCACATCTGCTGTTGGCGGTGCTGTATTATCTCTGGCATTCGGACCGGAAGTATTCGCACAGTTCCTCGATGGAGCAGCAGCAGAGGACAAGCTTGCAACAAACAAAGACGTAATGCAGAACCCGGCTATGCTGGATGCCCTGATCGGTGTTTACGAGCGCAACGTACTGGGATATCCGAGCACAGCAGTTCTTCCATACTCTCAGGCACTGAGCCGTTTTCCGGCACACCTTCAGCAGCTGGATATGGAATCTAATGGTAAATCTGTAAACCGTTTCGGTGAGCCTGTAGACTATGTGACAGGACCGGTTATCTTCGGTGAGCCAGGAACCAACGGACAGCATTCTTTCTATCAGCTTCTGCATCAGGGAACTGACATTGTACCGCTTCAGTTCATCGGCTTCAAGAACAGCCAGATCGGAACAGATGTAGTGATCCAGGACAGCACAAGCCAGCAGAAACTCTGTGCAAACGTTGCTGCTCAGATCGTAGCATTTGCCTGCGGTAAAGCAGATGAGAACCGCAACAAGAACTTCGAGGGTGGACGTCCGTCAAGCATCATCATTGGTGATCAGGTAACACCTGAATCTCTTGGTGCACTTCTTGCTCACTTCGAGAACAAAGTTATGTTCCAGGGATTCCTGTGGAACGTAAACAGCTTTGACCAGGAAGGCGTACAGCTTGGTAAGGTCCTTGCAAAACGTGTACTTGCTCACGAGACAGACGGAGCACTTAAGGTATTCAGCGACCTTCTGAACATCTGATCTTGAGCTGAAAATTAATATTAAATAATGAGGACTTCTCTGTCGTACAGTTAAATCTGTACCGTGGGGAAGTCCTTTTTCTTTGCAGATCCCCGGGTATCCGCCGCCTTTTCTGCTATATTATATAAAATGTACAAATTTCGACAGGCTTTTTGTGACATCATGCGTATTTACAATTGTGGATGGCATGGTGTATAATATCGTAAAAATATGAAAACGATTACATATAAAATAGAAATGTTACATGTATAGTATATGAAATACATGTAAAAACTAAATGATAATGATACCATAAATATATAGTCGAAAAATAACAGGAGGTCAGAAAAATGAGTGCATTAACAGGAATCCTTGCCACAGAAGTAAGAAAGATCGAAGAAACCGCAGCAATGAGCAGAGAAATTCAGAAACAGCGTCTTACCCATCATCTGATGCCTCCGACGGGCTGGCTGAATGATCCGAATGGACTGTGCTATTTCAAGGGAAGATATCATGTGTTTTTTCAGTATGCTCCGTTTGATGCAGAGGGCGGATTGAAATTCTGGGGACATTATTCCAGCGAGGATCTGGTTTCCTGGAGATACGAGGGCGTGCCGCTGTACCCGGACAGCAACTATGACTGCCATGGTGTATATTCCGGCTCTGCGATCGTTGAGGATGAAAAGCTGCATCTTTTTTTTACCGGAAATATCAAAATGGACGGGGATTACGATTATATCAATAACGGGAGGCAGGCCAGTACTCTTCACGTAGAGAGCGAGGACGGAGTTCATTTCAGTGCGAAGGAAGTTGCAGTCGATTACCGCAATTATCCGGAAGATTATACGCAGCATGTGCGTGATCCAAAAGTGTGGAAAGATGGCGCTGACTATTTCATGGCACTGGGCGGTCGAAAGAAAAATGACCAGGGAGCTGTGCTGATCTACAAGTCTGAGGATCTTAAAAACTGGGATTATGATAAAGAAATTACGACAGAAGAGCCGTTCGGATACATGTGGGAATGTCCGGATCTGTTTGAAATCGATGGAGAGCAGGCACTGTCCATCTCTCCACAGGGACTTGAACGAGAAGAATATCGTTTTCAGAATATCTACCAGTCAGGCTGTTTCCTTCTGAAAGAGGATAAGATCAATGTGAAAGAATTTCAGGAATGGGATATGGGATTTGATTTCTATGCGCCGCAGACGTTTGAGGATGCGAAAGGAAGACGGATCCTGATCGGCTGGATGGGTCTGCCGGATGTCGAAGAGGAATACACGAATCCTACAGCAAAAGACGAGGGCTGGCAGCACTGCCTGACGATTCCGCGCGAGGTCACTTTACATGATGGAAGACTGTACCAGTATCCTGTCGAAGAAATGAAAGCACTTCGGGGAAGATGCTGTGAAATAGATGAAACGCAGAAAAATATTGAAGTCTGGAAACCGTTTGAGCTGGACCTGAAACTGGATTCACGCAAATGCAGAATATCTGTCGGAGATGATCTTATGTTTGAGGCAGATGGCAGAGAAGCTTGCCTGCGATTATCTGAGAAAGCCGGTGCAGGACGGAAACAGCGAAAGGCAGTCATTCCGTCAGGCAGATTAAAAGAGATCCGGATGCTTGTGGACACAACAGCCGTGGAGATTTACCTGAATCACGGGGAAGTTGTTTTTTCAACAAGATACTATCCAGGAAAAACGACACAAGTTGTGAAACTGGAAGCAGACAAGATTCAAGGACATATTTATGAATTAAAAGAGATGACCGGGATAAAATAACAGAATCATACAGAAGCCGCACGAATGGAAATGCAGAGGGTGTTATACGAAAGGAAAGTATAACACCCTCTGTGTATTATAAAGAAAAAATGTTATACTGAGACGAGAAAAATGAGGAGATGTACAGGATGCAGGAAAAGAAGGAACGCTTTCATGGAATTCCCATGCTGCCGTATGGACTTCTGAGTGCTGTAATGCAGGAGAGTCCGGGAAACAGAAAAGAAATTCAGATCACAGAAATGGCAGAGGAAGGATTCTGTTTTCGAACCGCGAGTGCTATCTGCAGCCCACAGAAACTGGAAGTTTGTTTTTATGATATGGAGAGGGCAGAATACGGGACTGTAGTCATTACAGAATTTGAAATCTGCAGAGAGAAAGAAGAGGATTTTTTTACGCAGTTTCTTGTATGGACGGAACAGGAAGAGTATCGGCATCAGGTGCAGAAACTTGTGCGGCAGTACAGCAAATACATCCGGCTGAAACTGGAAGATGACGGAGAACTTGAAAGCGAACTGACAGGATATCCTTCAGAATTTGACGGTGAGCATTGCAGCAGTCTGGAGGAACAGAGACAGTATTGGTTTGCAGAAAAAGCAGGTCGTGCGGAGATCAATATGGAAATCCCGGAGCACACAGAATTCGCCATAGAACTTGACTGCCCGGAACGCTATGCAGCATATCTGCAAAAATCTCTTCCGGAATTTTACCATGATTATCTGAGAAAAAATTATCTCCGGGGAAGTGGTCTGGAAGCGCGTATTCCGGATCGGATTTATATTGGAAACCAGTTCTGTCATCTCCTTTTTCCAGAGGAAGAACTTCTTTTCGCTATGCTGGAAAAGGCAAAAAAAGAGTTTACGGCAGTCACGCTTTCTTTTACTTATCTCAGAGAAACTTTGCTTGAAGACATCTTTGCATTGTTAAGAAAAATCGATCACTGGTGTGGCAAAAATGAACTTGAAATGGAGTGTGTAGTCAACGACTGGGGGATGACAGATTTTATCAGAAAAGAAACGAAACATCTGCTCCCCTGCCTCGGAACGCTTCTCAACAAAAGAAAAAAAGATCCCCGTATCAATTACAAAAAAGGCGAGCGAGACCTGTACAGCCAGAACAGTTTCAATGCAGATTTTTACCAGGAATTTCTGAAAGAAAGTTTCGGAATTGAGCGGGCGGAGTGGGAGTCCTGTGGTTATATGCAGGATATCCCGGCAGGAAAAAACAGCCTGCATTTTCCATTTTACCAGACGAATACGTCGCAGTATTGTCCGTTGTATGCAGTGCAGAAAGAAGGAGACAGAGGCAGACAGAAACTGGCAGACAAATGCCCGCAGTATTGTAAAAATGCGGCGTTTTTGTATCCGAAACATTTGAATATGATAGGGAGATATAATTCGCTGTTTGCGCTGGATCGGGACTTTCTGGAAGATGCAGAACAATTAAAAAGGTATACAGATTCAAATATAGACAGACTTGTCCTGAATCTGTTGTGAGGTAAAAAGATGATGAAGATTACAGCAGGACTGGGATCCGCAGATGAATATATCCGTTTTGTGGAGGCAGGGGCAGATGAGTTTTTCAGCGGATTTGTACCGTATTCCTGGACGGAAAAGTACGGAACTGTCATGCCGCTCAACCGCCGTGAGGTGCTGTGTTATCATGTACAGCTTGGGGCGTTCAGTGAACTGAAAATTTTGTCGGAAATGATTCAGAAATACAAAAAGCCGGTACATCTGACATTCAATTCCCTGTACTATATTCCACAGCAGTATCCGGAGATCGTGGAGATCATAGAGAATTGTATGAAACTTGGATTTATGAGCTATATTATTGCAGACCCGGCGTTGATCGTTTATCTGAGGGAGAAGGGAATCCCGTGCGAAATCCATTTGAGCGGCGAGATGGGAGAGATCAACCGCAGAACAGTGGAAGTTTTTCAGCGTCTGGATCTGAAGCGGGTGATTTTTCACAGGAAAAACAGCTTCGAGGATATGCAGTCTGTGATCCGTTCGGAAAGAACTGCCGGAGGGAGACGTGCGGAGACAGAGTTTGAGGCTTTTGTGCTGAATGAGATGTGCCAGTTTACGGGAGCGTTCTGTAATTCGCTTCACTGTGATGAGCTGGGACATTTGTGCAGAGTTCCCTATTGGATGGAACCGGTACGAGATGAATCTGAGGATGAAGAAGCCGCTGCCCCCAAATACGATGACAACGGCTATCTGTGCGGTGCGACCGGCTGCGGTCTATGTGCACTTTACAGACTGAGGGACGCTGGAATTACACACCTGAAACTGGTCGGCAGAGGCAACTACACCGATTTTATGGAGAAAGATATCCGAAACCTCAAAACTGCTCTTGAGATTCTGGAAAATACAGACACAGAAGCTGCTTTCAGGACAGAAATGAAGAAGCAGATTTTTCCATACGGATGCAGTGGAAGCTGCTATTACCTGTAAAATAGGACAGAACTTTACACTATATGACAAATGTAACTATTTTGTAACTGTTCACAGGTAGTATCCCGCGAGGTGTTTTGCCATGAATAATGGCAAAATCCCGAGACATACGGGGCAAAATGCCATCACCGAAGGTGATTTGGAATGCATTTTGACCAAGTTGCTGTGAACGGAGTGAACAGTAACACTATTTTCTAAAAATTATCTTAAAATAATCCAGACCTGTAGTAATTAACAGTCGACTATGATAAAATGATTTACAGTGACTATTCTGAAAAAAGAGAGTCACAATATGATTTATAATAAATATTGAGGTGAGAATCGTTGGTTTTAGAACATAAGGAAATTCAAAGCCTCAGTGACTTTTTTACAGAGTTGGGGAAGCGTAGGGAAAAGGGTGTTTATTTTTACCGTATCAATGGCTACTCGGAAGAAATCGGCAGATTTCTATACGACTATTACGATGCCGCGAGGAAATGCGGAGTGATCGTTGAGGGTAAGATACCGAATCCAACGGAGGGGAATCTGTCTTATTACTATGAAATGATGGGGAATGATTTTCAGCTCAGCATGGGATTTATCATGTCGGGGCTTCAGAAATGGCTTCCCAGGATGAACCGTTCACAGAACGAGAATGTAGCCGCTTCCATCTATGATTCACTGGAGGAACTGAGAAGAGCGGGAAAAACTGAAAATATGCTCAAGAATGCATATATCAAGTTTATGTGTTGGCTTTATTACAAATTTGAGCGGATCGTGAATCAGCTCGGACAGCAAAATGTTCCCAAGATCCTCTATGTTGGTTCGATCAGTAATTACGAACTTCTGCTGGTTTCTGTTCTTTCAAATGCAGGATGTGATGTGGTCCTTGCGGAGCCGATGGGAGATGAATCGTATCTGAAACTTGATCCGCAGTCTCAGAAATCTACTTTATATACAGGAGAAAACGTCGGAGGATTCCCGGCGGATTTTTCACTTAAGAAGCTGAGAGCAGAGGTTGAGAAGGCAGAGCAGAATCAGAAGTTATTTGGTTCAAAAAATGGTCTTATCAACTGCACAAATGCCTGGATCGAAGGAAGTGGACTTGCAGATATCCTCAAAGCACCGAAACAGCGCGGCGACAGGGAGGAGCTTTTTTATAACTGTTATCTGCGGATTAATGGTGTGGAGGATAAACTTACTTATGCAAATGATCTGTACCAGTTTTATCTGGAACTGAAGAATCAGAAGCGGCAGACAGTGATCGTGAATGGCAGCATTCCAAACCCGACAACAGATGAGATCATGAAGATCCGCAGAAACCGCTATACAGGAGTAGAGCAGATGATCGCGGATCTGCAGATGAATATACAGTACCCGGCGAGCCCGGTTCTGCAGGCAATACTCTGCAGAGCTTTTGCAGAAGTGATGAAGCTGGAAGCAGAAGAGCCGGAGATCAATCTTAACAGACTGATGAATAAGGGCGTGTATCTTCTGTGCTGGATCCAGAGATATCAGAACCAGCTTTTTAAGAACTGGAAGAAAAACGACACAGGTTGCTTTATCCATATGGGTGCATGTCAGAATGTAAATGAAGTTCTTTTTATGAAATTTCTGGCGAGAGTGCCGGTGGATGTCCTGATTCTGTGTCCGGACCGGAATGAACACTGCATGCTTGAAGATACTCTTTTATATGAGATAAATTATGAGACTTCAATGAAATTGGATCAGTTTCCGGAGCAAAACGCACAGCTTCATATAGGAACTGCCGCGTATCATGCAGAACGGGAACTGGATACACTGATGTACAATGACTCTGTGATATTCCGAGATCAGCAGTTTACGAAAGCCAATACGATCTCGCTGCAGACTATGGACAGGGAGATCAAGCTTCTCTGGAATACGGAGATGAAATACAGACCAAATTTCAATACGGCTGACGGAACCGTGAACATGCCGGTGATTTTTTCAAAAATATCCGGCGTGAAGGACAGGAAAACAGAGGATTACTGGATCTCGATCAAACAGTTGATGACACCGGAAACGGTGGTGATCGATCATCCTCCGTTTCTGACTTCCACATCACCGAATCCGATTAAAATGTACGCGGCGGAATTTTTCCGAAACGGGAAACTGCAGCGCAGGAAGATCCGGAATCATCCGGCATATCCGTATGGATTTCTCCGGGAAGAGATGCAGGAGTACATCCTGGACAAGCTGGAGGCGTTGATCGAGCAGCGGCTGATCCGGGGAACATTTGAGAATGGAACAGAATATACGATCATATCTGTCGCACTGAACCTGCAGAAACAGGTCACGCGGCTGATACAGAATTTTGATTTTACGAAGAAGAATCCGAAACTGATCTACATCAATGCTTCAGAAGTACTGATCACTTTGGAGGATTCTATCTATGCAGCATTTTTGAACCTGCTGGGATTTGATGTGCTTTTCTTTGTTCCGACAGGCTACAATATGGATAACCATTTTAACCAGAGATTAATGGAAGAACATCAGACAGGAGATTTTATGTATGATCTGCAGGTTCCTGACTGGAATACGATTCCATTAACAGCACACACGTCATGGCGTGACAGACTATTCAGGAAAGGATAAAGTGTTATGGGAATTGATTTCAGTAAGGTAACACCACCGGCATCATCCGCGGGATCTGCACCGGCAGCCAGCACTGAGATTGAGACAGTGCAGCCGTATGATATCGTGGCAGACCGTCAGCAAATGAATGAAACACTGACGAATTCCGAGGAGGTCGATGCACTTGTAAGTACGATCGAGGTCAATAATCTCGAAACGATCGTTTCTTTTGGTGCAGAGGCAGCAGAGGAGATTGCAAAAGCATCGGATGTTGTTCTGAACAGCATGAGTATGAGCCAGCTGGATGAGTCCAGTGAGATGCTTGAATCACTGTCCAAGATCATGTCAAAGTTTGATCCGAGTGAACTTCAGGAAAACAAAGGCCTGTTTAACAAGCTGTTTGGAAATATGAAGAAACAGCTTGAGAAGATTCTCGACAAATATCATACAATGGGAGAGGAAGTAGACAAGATCTACGTGCAGCTCCGTGAGTATGAAGGCGAGATCAAGCAGTCCAACCGCAAACTGGAGCAGATGTTTGATGCAAATGTCGATTATTATCATCAGCTTGTCAAATACATTCTTGCCGGTGAGCAGGGCTGCCGTGAACTGGAAACTTACATTGCACAGCGCCAGGCAGATTTTGAGGCGACAGGAGATAACTCCATTCAGCTTGAACTGGCAGGACTGAACAATGCACTTATGATGCTGGAACAGCGTACACAGGATCTTCGCGTTGCTGAGAATATTGCGATCCAGTCCATTCCGATGATCAAGACAATGGCATACAGCAATATGAACCTTGTCAGAAAGATTAATTCAGCGTTTATCGTTACGCTTCCGGTCTTTAAGCAGGGGCTTGCCCAGGCAGTCATGCTCAAACGCCAGAAGATCCAGGCAGAGGCGCTGTCAGAACTTGACAAGAAGACAAATGAAATGTTGATTAAAAATGCCAAGAATACAGTTGAGCAGTCCAAGATGACAGCGAGACTTGCAAGTGGAAGTTCCGTCAAGATCGAAACGCTGGAAACAACGTGGAGAACGATCGTCAATGGTATCGAGGAAACGCAGAACATTCAGAAGGAAGCAAGAAAACAGCGTATCGACGATGCGGCCCGCCTTGAGAATATCAAACAGGAATTTCTCAAAACCTATGGTGGTGCAGGTAAATAAAACATGTTAAAATTTCTCAAAAGAGGAAATCATAAAGGAGGAAACAGCTATGCCAATCAATTTATCAAAAGGACAGAAAGTAGATCTTACAAAGGGAAATCCGGGCTTAAAGAACATCATGGTAGGACTTGGCTGGGATGTAAATGCTTTTGACACAGGTGCAGATTTTGACCTTGATGCAGCAGCATTTATGCTTGGTTCCAATGGTAAATGCCCGACGGACAAAGAATTCATCTTCTATGGAAATCTTGAACATCCGTCAGCTTCTGTAAAGCATATGGGAGATAACCGTACTGGTGATGGCGAAGGCGATGATGAAGAAATGGAAGTTGTTCTTGCAGATGTTCCATCAAATATCGAGAGAATTGCTTTTACAGTAACAATCTATGAGGCAGAGGCAAGAAGACAGAACTTCGGCCAGGTTTCCAATGCATATATCAGAATCGTGGACAAAGATACAAACCAGGAACTGATCCGTTATGATCTGGGAGAGGACTTCTCCATCGAAACAGCTATTGTTGTTGGAGAACTTTACAAACACAACGGCGAATGGAAATTCAATGCGATCGGCAGTGGATTCCAGGGCGGTCTGGCAGCACTCTGCGGACATTACGGAATCGAAGTTGCATAAATTTTTTGCATCAGAACAACGTTACACATTAACTGACTGGCGAATGCCGGGAGGAGATAGAATATGTCGATTAGTTTGCAAAAAGGACAGAAAGTCAGCCTCAGCAAAGAGAGCAAGGGACTTTCAAATGTACTCGTAGGACTTGGATGGGATGCGGTAGAGCAGAGATCAGGGCTGTTCGGGCTTTTTAAGGCGGCAGATATTGACTGTGATGCGACCGCGATCCTGCTTAAGAATGGTAAATTTGTGGATAAGACTGATGTTGTTTATTTCGGAAATCTTGTGCACAAATCAGGCACTGTCCGTCATATGGGAGATAACCTGACTGGCGAGGGAGAAGGCGATGATGAGCAGATCCTCATTGAACTTTCCAGGGTGCCGCAGGAATATGACAAGATCGTGATCGTTGTAAATATCTATTCAGCAGTCCAGAGAAAACAGCATTTTGGAATGATCCAAAATGCATTTATCAGGATCGTAGATGGAAGTACCAATCGCGAGATGTGTAAATATGACCTTACCGAGAACTATTCCGGTATGACCGCAATGATCTTTGGAGAGATCTACAGACACAATGGCGAATGGAAATTCGGAGCCATCGGTCAGGGCACAAAGGACACATCGATCGGCGATCTTTGCAGACGGTATGTATGATGATGTGAAGAGTTTGGGAAGAGAGACTTTTTTGGCTGAAGGGAACAGCAGACTGGTTTCTCTTCCTGCTTCATTATCAGAATATATAAATTTATTTATAAGAGAGGAATTCACCAAATGAGTGAAAAACAAAACAAAGCAGTTCTGGATAAGGGATTGTTGGACAGGAAAGCTCTTGAACAGGGCTTGACGGAGGAGCAGGCGGCGCAGAGTAAACAGCAGTATGGAACCAACGCACTTGCCAAGAAAGAAACAGAGTCACTCTGGGCTATGTTCATCGGTGCTTTTGACGATATCTGGATCAAGGTTCTCTGTCTTGCACTGGTGCTTAAGGTTGTGCTTGCGATCCTTGGCGTGATCGTTCCGGCACTGGGCGGCGACAATGACGTTATTGAGATCATCAGTATCATACTTGCAATTGCACTTGCAACAGGATTCAGTACCTTATCTGAATACAGAAATACATCAAGAAGTGAGGCTTTGCAGGAAGAATACAACAAAACCTATGCAAAAGTATTCAGAAACGGCAAACTTGTCAAAGTGCTGACAAGTGACATCGTCAAAGGTGATACGATTCTGATCCAGGCAGGTGATAAAGTTCCGGTTGACGGACTTATCTTCAAAGGCAATGTGAAGGTATCTCAGGCAGCTCTGAACGGAGAATCCCGTGATGAGTCCAAGTCCGCAGCAGATACCATGGAAGAAGCAGAATCTACAGACTATTCTTCTGCACATAAAGTATTTATGGGATCAGTCGTTACCAGCGGTGAGGCATATATGGTAGCAACCGTGATCGGTGATGCATCCGAACTTGGTAAGATCAACAAAGCCCTTACCGATGAAAACGAGGAAGAAGAGCGTAAAGATACTTCCAGCCTCAAACTTGAAGTTGTTGCCGGTGGGATCGGTAAACTTGGTGTTTCCGCAGCAGCGATCGCAGGTGTCCTGCAGGTTGTTCTTTCTATCATGCGTGCAGATGAAGCAATCACGCCAGTATTTGTGATCCTTCTGATCGCAGAGGCTGTTATGCTGATGGCATCCATCGTTATCATGGCAGTACCGGAAGGTCTTCCGATGATGAATAGTCTGGTTCAGTCCATGAACACAGAATCCATGTATAAGAAAAACATCCTTGTAAGCCATAAGGCAGCCTTTTCTGATTCTGCTTACATGAACCTTCTGTTCAGTGATAAGACAGGAACCATTACCGAGGGAAATCTTTCTCTGGTAGAGTTTGTCCTTGGAGATGGAAGAATCGTTGACCATGTTTCACATAATGATTTCCTGGAAGCGATCACTCTGAATAACCTTGCAAAAATCTCCGAAGGCAAAGCAATCGGAAGTAACAACATGGATCGTGCACTTCTGACCTATGCTATTTCCAAGGGTGCACCGGACAAAGTTGATGCCTCCAAAGTAAAAGAGATCAGCGGATTTGATTCCGAGAAGAAATGTGCAACCGTAGAACTGAATGATGGCACTGTTTACTGGAAAGGTGCAACAGAGAACATCATCAATGACGTGACACATTATATGACAGAAGATGGCAGCATCGCAGAATTTACATCTGCAGAGAAAGCCAAAGTAGAAGAGCAGATGGTCGCACAGGCGAAGAGAACTATGAAACTTCTTTCCGCAGTGAAGATCATTGGTTCCCAGAAGATCCTTCTTGCAGTCCTTTCTCTGAGAGATAACGTAAGAAAAGATGCGATCGAAACAGTTGAAGTCCTGAACCGTGCCGGAATCCAGGTAGTCATGGTTACCGGTGATGCCGAAGAGACCGCCGTTGCGATCGCAAAAGAAGCAGGAATCCTCAAGGACGAAAAGACAGAAGTTGTTCTCACTCATGATGAACTGGAACAGCTTTCTGATGATGAGCTTAAGAAAAAACTTCCGAATCTTCGTGTTGTCAGCCGTGCGAAACCTCTGGACAAGAAACGCCTTGTCACAGTTGCACAGCAGCTTGACGATGTCTGTGGTATGACCGGAGACGGTGTCAATGATGCACCTGCTTTGAAACAGGCGGATATCGGATTTGCAATGGGAGATGGAACCGCAGTTGCACAGGAAGCAGGCGATGTTGTCATCCTGAATAACAGTTTGACTTCTATCAAAGATTGTGTACTGAACAGTAGAACGATGGCAAAATCCGTCGGCAAATTCCTGATCTTCCAGTTAACTGTAAATATCAGTACCCTGTTGATGAACATTCTGGCACCGATCCTTGGCTGGACAGAGCCATTCTCTATCGTACAGATCCTGTGGATCAACCTGATCATGGATACACTGGCAGCTATGGCATTCGGCGGTGAGCCGATCCTGAACCGTTACATGAACGAGCAGCCGGCAAAGAGAAGCGACAATATCCTGACAGGATATATCAAATCTGCAATTGGTGTAAGTTCAATATTTATCACTCTGGGATCTATCCTGATCCTGGAAAATGTCGGCGGAATCACAACAGCAGTTATGCCGGCAGGATGTTCAAATCCGGATCTGTATGAGAAGACCTTTATGTTTGCATTCTTTATTTATGCGATTATCTTTAACAGTCTGAATACCAGATCTGAGAGATTTAACCTGTTTGAGCATATTGGAGAAAATAAGAAATTTATCCTTGTAATGGGTGCGATCTTTGTTCTTCAGACAGTCCTGATCCAGATCGGTGGAGAAGTCTTCAGCACAACTCCTCTGACACTGAAAGCACTGCTTGTTTCCATGGTTCTTGGAGTACTGATCATCCCTGTGGATATGGTACGAAAAGCGATCATGAGATCTAACAAATAAAAAGAGCTGATTTTGAAATATCCCCTGCCAAAGTGGCAGGGGATATTTTTTTAACAAATGTAGCAAGAATTCCCTCACCTCTATAGGTGAAGGGATGAATTGCACCTTTGAGCATATCTGCTCGAATAATTTATAAAAACACTTGTTCTTATAAAACAAATATATTATAATAAAGAAAGAACAATATGTTCGTAGAAATAAAATCAATCCGTCAGTATATAGAAAGTCAGGGTGAGAAAGATAAACCGGGCAGTAAAAATAAGGATCTATCCAAATAAAGAGCAGATAATTCAGATAGAGAAAACAATCGGCTGCTGCCGTTTTCTTTATAACCAGATGCTTGCAGATAAGATCAGTTATTACCAGAAAGAAAAAAAGATGCTGAAAAATACACCGGCCGGATATAAAAAAGAATATCCATGGCTGAAAGAAGCAGATTCTCTTGCACTGGCAAATGTGCAGAGGAACCTGGAAGGAGCCTTCCGGAAATTTTTTCGGGAACCGAAAGTGGGATTTCCAAATTATAAATCAAAAAAACATTCCCGGAAATCTTATACAACGAATATGGTAAATGGAAATATCTGCCTGCAGGAAAAGTCTCTGAAACTGCCAAAGATGACACCCATAAAAATAAAACTTCATCGTTCGATACCGGAGGGATGGAAACTGAAATCAGTGACTGTAAGCAGGGAAGTATCCGGAAAATATTTTGCAAGTCTGTTGTTCGACTGTGAAAACCAAACAGCGGAGAAAAGACAGGCAGAAAAATTTCTGGGGATTGATTTTGCCATGCATGGGCTATGTGTATTTTCTACCGGAGAAAGAGCCGGATATCCGATGTTCTACCGGAGTGCTGAGAAAAAGCTTGCCCGGGAACAGAGAAAGCTTTCTAGGTGTGAAAAAGGCAGCAGGAACTACCAGAAACAGAAGAAAAGGGTTGCATTATGTCATGAAAGGATAAAGAACCAGAGGAAAGATTTCCATCATAAGCTCAGTCATGATCTTGCAGAGAAGTATGATGCGGTATGTGTGGAAGATCTGAACCTGAAAGGGATAGCCGGAGGTCTGCATTTTGGAAAAGGGATACAGGATAACGGATATGGGCAGTTCCTTTCGATGCTTGGATATAAGCTGGAAGAACGTGGAAAATATCTTATAAAAGTAGACCGCTATTTTGCGTCCAGTAAGATATGCAGCGTATGTGGAAATAAGAAGAAAGAACTGGCTTTGTCAGAACGGATCTACATATGTGAATGTGGAAATCGGATGGACCGGGATGTGAATGCGGCTGTTAATATCCTGAAAGAAGGAAAAAAGATATATAAAAAATGTGCGTAGCGGCACAGAGAAAAATCTGTAACCAGATAAAAAAGAACCGCGGGGCACGCGGGGATAGCCTGTTTTAGCTTTGCCCTGAAGGGCAATCGAGCAGGAAGCCCCCACTTCAAAATCTGTAAGATTTAAGTGGTGGGAGCATGTCACTCGATTGCAACGCGGATACCGCCGCTGCGTTCAGAAGGCTGAATGATAACAGTTACCGGAATTCCGCCATGCCATTCAAATGCATAAGATTCGCCAGAAGCCTGTCCGATAAAGGTTTTCCAGTTGACATCTGTTGTGATGCGCGGGTCGCAGGCGCCATTGCCCATCCAGCAGATCACAGCGTCCGGATCGACAGAGATGGTATTGTGAGACTGTACGTTGCTGAGTGCGATCGGGTTTCCGTCGGTGATAACGGCTACGTAAGCATCATTTCCGTTGCCGGTAAGCGTGGTAGTAGCAAGGCCTTTCTGGGATAAAACACCGACACCGATGAAACGCACGCTGTATTTGCAGTCCTGCGTAAAAGCAAGCAGGTTTTCGGATTCGACAGAGATCGTTTCGCCCGGTTCCAGTTTATAGACCAGAACATGCTGTGCGCTTTCTGCGTAATAGGTTTCGGATGGACCGTTCATGGTGACTTTGGTAAGAGGGATGTTTTCACCGGTGACGCGGCGCATCAGGGAGCCGAGTGCTGCCTGTGCGAGACTTTTCTGCGGTCCGAGAAGGACTTTTTCGAAGCGGTAATTGGTGTTGCCGCTGCAGTCGCCTGCGATAAAAGCACCGGTTTTGGTGAAGATAACGTCATTGCCTGTAGTGGTGACTTTGAGTGTCAGTTCGTTTATGGTTTCAAATTTGATCATAAGAGTATCCTCCCGTTAGTTTGTCTCAACGCCGTATAACTGGCAGAGCCCCGCCAGATCTCTGGCGACGCCGTTTCCGATGGCGTTGAATTTCCATTCTGTATTATGTAAGTAAATCTCGCCGAGCATCATGGATGTGACATTGTCATAATAGTCAGTCAGCATGAAACTGTAGATTTCCTGACCGGAATCCGGATCGAGAAGCCGGATATAAGCATCTTTGACCATGCTGAAATTCAGGTGCCGTTCCAGTGCCTCATTGATCGTAAGGACAAAAACAATCTTTCGGATGGAAGTATTGAGTTTGAAAAAATCAATATCCGCATATTCACGGTCTGCCCTGGAGCCGTTTACATACAGGGCAACACTTCCGTCGGGGCTCAGTGTCTGTCCGTAAAAAACAAACCAGTCATCGCCGGGAACCTTGCCTGAAGCATCCAGAAGATAAGCGGATAAATCGATATCACACTGAGGGTTAGAGACGTTCCAGCCAAGTGCAACACGCACCTTTGGAAGCTGCCCGACCGTGCCGATACGGACTTTCTGGCCCTTCTGTATGATATTGCGAAGAGTCGGGATAGCTTGCTTTTGCGGAGCAGATGATACCGGAGATACTGCCGGAGTTACAGGTGCTGGTTCTGGCTGTCGATAAGCCTGCGTCCTTTTGGGATTTTCCTGTACATGGCCAGATGAAGTTTTCTTCAAATTTACAGAAAGAATATTTCCCCTGTGCAGAGCAGGCTGGATCTTTCGCTGGTTAAGTGTAAGAACGTTCCCGGCGGTATATGCCGGTTCGATCTTTGTGGGAATTTGAAACATAGTTTACCTCCCCGTATTTTATTGATACTACATTGTTCACTGTTCTAATCATACCATGTTACACCATGAATTAAAATAAATCAGGTTAATATTTACTTTAACATTTACATTAATTTTTACTTATTTGGATCAAAACCCTTGAAAAAATGCAGAATTTACGTTACCATGAACTTAACTTCATAAAGGCAAAGCTGTGGTAACGCAGTGACGCAAAGCTATAGGGGCCGAGAACGAGCCAGCCAGTTGCAAGAACAGAGAATCCCTCTGCTGTCTTGCTTTTTTTATGTAAAAAGCGGAGTCAGCAGTCGGGATTCGGTCAAATTTAACCAAATCAACGGCATACAGAAGGAGGGTGTAATGGCTCGAAAATACACAAAAGAAGAATTAAAAGAAAGACTTCAGCGTTCCATATATAAAGTAGTAGCAGAAGAAGGCATCGAAGGCGTTACCGTCCGTAAAGTATCAAAGGGATGCGGGCTTTCCGACCCGTATATTTATCAGTGTTACAAGGATCTGTTCGATCTGATGGAGACATCTTTTTTTGAAGTAGATGGCAAGGTTGCGGGAATGATCCGGAATCTGATCCAGAATCAGAAGGCAGAGCTTAAGACAGCAGAGGATCTGGAATCTATGTGCTGGACTCTCTGGAGTGCATATTGGGAATTCCTTATGAGTGATCCGGAGCAGACCATTTTTTACTGGAGATTTTATCAGTCAGCACACTATACTAAGAAGATCCTTGAGGTGCGGCAGCAGAGCTTTGAAGTATTCGTTAATTATATGGTAGAGACCGGCAGGATGTTTGGGGTGTCCGATCTGATGGATCCGGAGGTCATCGTGTCCAACATCATCGACAGCACCGTATCTGTAGCAGTCAAAATGCATCTTGGATATATGGACAAGACAGCTCTCAAGGCACGAACGATCTACAAAACAGTATTTGCATTATTGTTCCAGCTTCTGCATATTGATGTGTGGAACGGGGAAATATAAAAGCAGCGGAAAGGCTGCTTTTTTTGTATTTTTCTGAGTACATTTTTTGGACGTAAAAAAATACAAAACCACAAGATGTTGATAAAAAGTATCATTACAAGACTACAAATTGTATTAAATTAAAAGCATGCGCTAATCGATTGACAACGGCATATTTCATAGTGTACACTAGCGGCGTGAACAAGGGAGTGTTCACTTGAAACTAATAAGATTCCGGTCTTATTTTTCTTTTGCAAGAAAAGTTAGACTGGACATACGCGGAATAAATTATATTTTAGAGAGGTGCAAAATGAAAAACTTTTCACAGTGGGAAGGTTTCAAAGGAAACCGTTGGAAAGAAAAAATCGACGTTCGTAACTTTATCTCAATGAACTACACACCATATGACGGAGATGCTTCCTTCCTGGAAGAACCAACAGAAGCAACAAACAAACTGTGGGGAAAACTTCAGGAACTGCAGAAAGAAGAACGTGCAAAAGGCGGCGTTCTGGATATGGAGACAGAGGTTGTTACATCTCTGACAGCATATGGTCCGGGATACATTGACGAAGATCTCAAAGATCTTGAAACAGTTGTTGGTCTTCAGACTGACAAACCGCTGAAACGTGCATTCATGCCGTACGGTGGAATCAAAATGGCAGAGCAGGCCTGCGAAACTTACGGATATAAAGTAAGCGACAAGATCAAAGACGTATTCCACAACTATGAATTCAAAACACATAACCAGGGTGTATTTGATATCTACACACCAGAGATGAAATTAGCCCGTCACAGCAAGATCCTTACAGGTCTTCCAGATACTTACGGACGTGGACGTATCGTTGGTGACTACAGACGAGTTGCTCTGTATGGTATCGATGCTCTGATCGAAGGAAAACAGAAAGACTTTGCAGCATGCGACCGTCAGGGTATGAGACGTTATGACTTTCAGCTTCGTGAAGAGATCGCTGATCAGATCCGCGCTCTCAAAGGCATGAAGGTTATGGCTGAAGCATACGGATTTGATATTTCCGAGCCGGCTAAGAATGCAAGAGAAGCATTCCAGTGGCTGTACTTTGGATATCTGGCAGCAATCAAGACTCAGAATGGTGCTGCAATGAGTGTTGGACGTATCTCCACATTCCTTGATGTTTATATCGAAAGAGACCTTGCTAACGGAACTCTTACAGAGAAAGAAGCTCAGGAGCTTGTTGACCACATGGTAATGAAATTCCGTATGGTTAAATTCGCCCGTATTCCTTCTTACAACCAGCTGTTCTCCGGTGACCCGGTATGGGCAACTCTGGAAGTTGCAGGTATGGGACAGGACGGACGTTCCATGGTAACAAAGAACGACTTCCGTTTCCTGCATACACTGGAAAACATGGGACCGGCTCCGGAACCGAACCTTACAGTTCTGTATTCCTCAAGACTGCCTGAAAACTTCAAAAAATATACAGCTGACATCTCCGTACTGACAAGCTCTGTTCAGTATGAAAACGATGATGTTATGCGTCCGGTATGGGGCGATGACTACAGCATCTGCTGCTGTGTATCTGCTACTGAGACTGGTAAAGAAATGCAGTTCTTCGGAGCTCGTGCAAACCTTGCAAAATGTCTTCTTTACGCTATCAACGGTGGTGTTGATGAAAAGACAAAACAGCAGGTAGGACCTCAGTATCAGCCAATTACTTCTGAATACCTTGATTATGACGAAGTAATTGCAAAATATGACAAGATGATGGACTGGCTGGCTCATCTGTATGTTGGAACACTGAACATGATCCACTACATGCATGACAAATACTACTATGAAGCAGCAGAGATGGCTCTGATCGATACAAAGGTTGACCGTTCTTTCGCAACTGGTATCGCTGGATTCTCTCACGTAGTAGACTCCCTGTCCGCTATCAAATATGCAAAAGTTAAAGCTGTTCGTGATGAAGACGGAATCACAACAGACTTCATCGTAGAGGGTGACTTCCCACGCTATGGTAACGATGATGACAGAGCAGATGAGATCGCAACAACACTGCTTTCCACATTCCTTGAGAAACTGAAACACATCCATACCTATCGTGATTCCAAACCTACTACTTCCATCCTTACCATCACATCCAACGTTGTTTATGGTAAAGCTACAGGATCCCTTCCGGATGGAAGAAAAGCAGGCGAGCCGCTGGCACCTGGTGCTAACCCGTCCTACGGCGCAGAGCAGAACGGACTTCTTGCTTCCCTCAACTCTGTTGCAAAACTGGACTATGAAGATGCCCTTGACGGTATCTCCAATACTCAGACCATCAACCCGGATGCTCTGGGACATACAGAAGAAGAACGTACAGAGAACCTTGTTCGTGTACTTGACGGATACTTTGATCAGGGTGCTCATCACCTCAATGTTAACGTATTCGGTAAAGAAAAACTGATCGATGCTATGGAACATCCGGAAAAAGAAGAGTATGCAAACTTCACAATCCGTGTATCCGGATATGCTGTTAAATTCATCGACCTTACAAGAGAGCAGCAGCTGGATGTTATTGCCAGAACCTGCCACGACAGAATGTAATAATGAGTGAAGAAATCAAAGGATATGTCCATTCCCTGGAAAGCTTCGGATCAGTAGACGGACCGGGCGTCAGATATGTGATATTCCTGAGTGGATGTGCAATGCGCTGCCAGTTCTGCCATAATCCGGATACCTGGAAAATGGGAGAGGGGCAGCAGTACACCCCGTCTCAGCTTCTGAAACAGGCTCTTCGCTATAAGAATTACTGGGGTAACAAAGGTGGGATCACTGTGAGCGGAGGAGAACCGCTTCTCCAGATAGATTTCCTGACAGAACTTTTCCGTCAGGCAAAGGCAGCAGGAGTTCACACAACTCTTGACACCAGCGCAAATCCTTACACAGAAAAAGAACCTTTTTATTCCAAATGGCTGGAGCTTATGAAGTATACTGATCTTGTCCTTCTCGACATCAAACAGATCGACGAAGAAGAACATATCAAGCTTACAGGACAGTCCAACAAAAATATCCTGGCAATGGCACGGAAATTGTCAGATATGGGAAAACCGATGTGGATCCGTCATGTACTGGTTCCGGGAGGCAGCGATAAAGATGAGTATCTCCACAGGCTTGCAGATTTTATCCATACTTTAAAAACAGTGGAGAGAGTCGAAGTGCTTCCGTACCACACCCTTGGTATCTTTAAATGGGAACAGCTCGGAATCCCTTATCCGCTGGAAGGTGTCAGACCACCATCAGAAGAACGGATCAATAACGCCAGAGAAATTCTGGGAGCGATATAAACCGGTCAGAAGACTGGAAAAGAAAAAGATCTCAATGCCAGTTATGGCAGAGAGACATCAGACTGTAGATAAAGTCCATGGCAAATGCTGTGGACTTTTCTTTATGCATTCAGACATGTTCAAAACTTGAAAAATTTTCTTTTTTAATAATCATCGGGCATCGGTTTTTGCATGATATATATTTTTCGATGCTGGAAGTTGCTATAAATATTTTTGTGACCGACATTAATGTCGGTCACAATGTTGAAACTTGAGAGGTGAAAAACTCAAAAAAATCATAAATCCTCAAGGTTGATTCCCTTCGGCCGTTCCATATGAGCAATTGTGATTTCATAGATATGTTCAGAATCACCGGTTTCCAGAGCATTCAGTATCGCCATATGTTCATTATAAGTATTTTCCATTCGTCCCTTATGAGAGAGAGAAAGTCTGGCGAGTGCCTTCATGCGGTACATAAAGGTGGAAAATATGGAAGAAAACTGTTCATTTTCAAGGTAAGTAATAATCTTGGTATGGAATTGAAAATCATATTCGCAGAATTCATCAATGGAATGGGTGGTATCCATGATCTCTTTCATATCGTCCATGATCATATGAAGTTCTTTGAACAATCTTCGTGCTTTTCGGCACTCAAAATCCTTACAGATCTGAATCGTGCAGTAGCTTTCCAATGCAGAACGGACCTGAAAAGTTTCATTGACATCCTGTTTGGTAAGCTGATGCAGCATAAATCCCTTATTTGGAATAATATCAATATAGCCTTCCTGTGCCAGGCGATGGATCGCATCTCGAAATGGAGTTCGTGAGATGCCGATTTCCTTTGATAATTTTGTCTCAGAGTATATCTCGTGATAGGAAAGCTGATTTTCCAGAATTAACTTCTGAAGGTGTTTATAAGCCTGTTCATTTAAAGGTATCATACAAAAACTCCTTAAAAATCTAAAAATTTTCTGCAAAAAACGTGTATTTTTCTTGAAAATATCATACCTCAATCTAAAAAACAGGTCAATATAAAATAGAAAAAAGCCCTCAAAAATGCATTAAATTGTCAAAAATATAACAAAACAAAAACCAGAAATTGGATAGTTTATACAAAAACAAAGGATAAAAAATGTTGAAAAGAGAGAAAGCAAATTAGAGTATTGACCGGTATACCGGTATACGATATAATGAAGCCACAAACAAAGAAAACGAACAGAAAACAAAAATAATAAAAGACAAAAAAGGATATCCGAAGTAACCAGAACAATTACAAATTTCAACAGATCAAAAAGGAGAATGCAAAATGAAAACAGGATTTATCGGACTTGGAATCATGGGAAGACCAATGGCAAAGAACTTATTAAAAGCAGGCAAAGAACTTCTTGTATCCGACCTCAATAAAGATGCAGTAGCAGATGTAGTAAAAGCAGGGGCACAGGAAGCAACTTATGCAGAGATCGGTGAACAGTGCGACAGAATCATCATTATGGTTCCGAGCGGTGCAATCTCAAAATCCATTCTGTTTGGAGAGAGCGGAGTTGCATCTACCATCAAAGAAGGCGCGATCGTATGCGACATGAGTTCTGTAACCCCAGTTGAATCCAAAGAATGCTACGATGGACTTAAGGCAAAAGGAGTTGGTTTCCTGGATGCACCGGTATCTGGCGGAGAGCCTGGAGCAGTGAACGGAACACTGGCAATCATGGCAGGTGGAGATGCAGAGGATTTCGAAGCAATGCAGGAATATTTTGATATCCTTGGTTCCTCTGCACTTCTGATCGGTGAATCCGGAAGTGGAAGCGTAACCAAACTGGCAAATCAGGTTATTGTAAACAATACGATCGCAGTTGTTTCTGAAGCATTTGTTCTTGCAGCCAAAGCAGGAGCTGATCCGAAGAAAGTATATGAGGCAATCCGTGGCGGACTTGCAGGAAGTGCAGTTCTGGATGCCAAGATCCCGATGATCATTGAGCGTAATTTCAAACCGGGCGGACCGATCAGAATCAACCATAAAGACATCAAGAATGTTGTAAATACTGCACATTCCATTGATGTACCGATTCCTTACACTGCACAGTTATATGAGATTCTGCAGACACTGAAGATCCATGGACATATGGAGGATGACCACGGCGGAATCGTACAGTATTTTGAGAAACTGGCAGGTATCGAAGTAAAGAAATTTGATTAAAACAGATTCAGGAGGGAATAACGATGGCATTAAATGCACAGGTTTTAAATTCTTATAAAAAAATCGACGAGGCATACATAGATACTCTTTTAAATAAAGAAATTGCCCGGAATCAGAAAAAGATCGTTGTTCTGGACGATGACCCGACAGGCGTTCAGACAGTTCATGATATCTCTGTCTATACAAACTGGGAAAAAGATACCATCCGTCAGGGGTTTGAAGAATCCAATAATCTGTTCTACATACTTACCAATTCCAGAGGATTTACGACTGAGCAGACAACAGAAGCACACAATGCGATTGCTGAAGTTGTAGATGAGGTTGCCAAGGAAACCGGCAGAGAATACATTTTTATCAGCCGAAGCGACTCCACTCTGCGCGGTCATTATCCACTGGAAACAGAACTTCTGAAAGCAAATTATGAGAAAAATACCGGTAAGACTATCGACGGAGAAATCCTTTGTCCATTCTTCAAGGAAGGCGGCCGTTTTACGATCGATGATGTTCACTATGTTAAATATGGGGACGAACTGATCCCGGCAAATGAGACAGAGTTTGCAAAAGATAAGACTTTTGGTTACACTGCAGCAACCATGCCGGAATACGTGGAAGAAAAGACCAAAGGTGCATACAAAGCTTCTGATGTTACCTGTATTTCTCTTGAAGAGATCCACGATATGGATATCGACAGTATCCAGAAGAAACTTATGGAAGTCAGAAATTTCAACAAAATTATCGTGAATGCCGTTGATTATGCTGATGTAAAAGTATTCTGCGTAGCTCTCTATCGTGCAATGGCGGCTGGCAAGGTATTTATGTTCCGTACAGCAGCGGCAATCGTCAAGGTTATGGGTGGCGTTACAGACCAGCCTCTCCTTACCAGAGAAAAAATGGTAGTAAATGAGACAGAAAATGGTGGAATCATCGTGGTCGGTTCTCATACAGACAAAACAACCAGACAGGTAGAAGAACTTAAGAAACTGACAGATGTAGAATTTATTGAATTAGATGCAACCCTGGTAAAAGATGATGCAGCGTTTGAAGCAGAAGTACAGAGATGTCTCGACAAAGAAGAAGCATGCATCCGTGCCGGCAAAACAGTCTGCTGTTATACAACGAGAGCACTGATCACAGCAGATACCGGAGATAAAGAAGACGAACTCAGACTTTCCGTAAAGATTTCTGATGCTGTTCAGTCCCTGGTTGGACGCCTGAAGATCACTCCAGGATTTGTGATTGCAAAGGGAGGGATCACTTCCAGCGATGTCGGAACAAAAGCGCTTGCTGTTAAGAAAGCAAATGTACTTGGACAGATCAAACCTGGAATCCCTGTATGGCAGACAGGAGAAGAGAGCAGATTTCCATTGACACCATATGTGATCTTTCCGGGAAATGTAGGTGAAGATACAACACTGCGTGAAGCAGTTGAAGTCCTGATTCAGAAATAAAAAGACGAGGTGACGGATATGGATATTACGATTACGACGATTGGTGCGCTTATCGGTCTGGCAGTTGCCATTATTCTCATCATAAAAAAAATAGAACCTGCATATAGCATGATCGCCGGTGCATTCGTGGGCGGTGTGATCGGCGGTGCGGGACTGGAAGGAACCGTTTCCTGCATGATAACAGGAGCACAGAGCATCATGCCTGCGATTCTTCGAATCGTAACATCCGGAATCCTGGCAGGTGTACTGATCCAGTCGGGTGCGGCAGTAAAGATCGCAGACCAGATTATCAAGATTTTTGGAGAAAAAAGAGCATTATTTTCTCTGGCACTTGCAACAATGATTCTGACAGCAGTTGGTGTATTTGGCGATGTAGCAGTTATCACGGTGGCACCGATAGCTATGGTTATAGGACAGAGAATCGGATGCAGCAATTTCATTCTTCTGGCAGCATTGATGGGTGGAGAAAAAGCCGGTATGGTCATTTCACCGAATCCGAATACTATTGCGGCGGCAGAAAACTTCGGTGTAGATCTTTCTGCACTGATGGCGGCAGGAATCATTCCTGCACTTGTCGGACTTGCGGGAACTGTTATAATCTGTACCCTTCTGGCAGGAAAAGGTCATAAAGAAAATGGTGCGCAGGAAGAGCAATCTATAAAAGTCAATACACAGCCGATGGGACTTCCATCTATCGGTTCAGCGATCATCGGACCACTTGTAGCAGTTGTGCTTCTGATGCTTCGCCCGATCTGTGGCATAACCGTAGATCCTCTGATCGCACTTCCGGCAGGAGCTATCGTTGGACTGCTCTGCATGAGAAAGATGGATCATTTCAGAGAATATATTTCTTATGGACTTGGCAAAATGATGCCGGTAGCAATCCTCCTGATCGGAACCGGAACAATTTCTGGAATTGTAAAGACCTCCCAGTTCCAGGCAGATATGACCATGGTTCTGAATGCAATGAATCTTCCGGCATTTCTGCTGGCTCCGATCTCCGGAGTTGTGATGGCAGGAGCAACTGCCTCATCTTCTGCAGGAGCAACGATTGCATCTGCGACTTTTTCAGAAACGATCACACAGATCGTACCGGCACTTTATGGAGCCGCTATGCTTCATGCCGGAACCATCGTTCTGGATTCCCTTCCACATGGATCTATCTTCCATGCATCCGCCGGAGCAATGGGAATGCCGATCAATGAAAGAATGAAACTTCTCCCGATTGATATTCTGGAAGGTCTGATCATTGTAGTGGCATCTACGATTGTATATGGAATCATCCTTTAAGAACATGTAATAAAAAAGATCTCAATGCCAGTTATGGCAGAGAGGTCTTTTTTTTACACTTTTTTTGTTGTACAATAGTAAAATATCTGTAACTGCTCACAGTAACCCATATCTCTGAGAAACGGAGGGATACAATGGCGAAAAAGAGAAAAAAGCCCAAGATGGAGTTTCGTTACTACCAGATGCCGGCGGGGAGTCCGATCCTGGCATTGCTGGGGCAGAAATGGCGGCAGAATTATGGCAAAGGTGTGGATTATCTTCATTTCCATAATTATCTGGAGATCGGATTTTGTTATGAAGGAACCGGAGATTTGATTTTGGGAGAGGATACTGTGCGGTTTGGAGGAAGAGAGTTTTCTGTCCTTCCGCCGAATTTTCCACATACCACAAACAGCGATCCGGGAGACCTTAGCCAGTGGGAGTATCTGTTTATCGACGTAGAGGGATTTCTTCGGAAATTTCTGGACAATCCTGTAAAAGCAGAAAAAATGATCCAGCGTATTTATTCCAAACCACTGTTTTTAAAAGAAGCAGACAATACCTCTGTAGCAGCCAAGATTCTCAAGATTATGGACATCATGCGAAATGGCGAGGAATTTTATCTTGAGGAAGCAAAAGGAATTCTTGCGTCACTTCTGGCGGAAATTGCCAGAATGAATCGAAATGAAGCAGAAGAGAGAGTTCTGGAAGAAAAGGGAAAGATCACGAACATGATCTCCAGATCTCTCGATTACATATCCGATCACTACATGGAAGATATCAAGATCGAAAATCTCGCAAAGAGCTGTCATATCAGTGAGACGCATTTTCGACGGCTTTTTACCTCTTATATGAAAGTAAGCCCTCTGGAATATATCAATACCGTGCGGATACAGACTGCCTGTAATCTTCTGCAGAAAACAGATGCACCGGTGGCAGATATTGCCCATAAGTGCGGATTTACGACAAACTCAACGTTCAACAGGAACTTTAAACAGCTCATGGGAGTTACCCCGATCGAATGGAGAAAACGCCCGGAAAGCTACGAACAGCAGATCCTGAAATTCGACATCCACTCAGAAGAGGGATGGTAGAATAGAATCCAAAACAGAAAGGAATTTTTTAATGTACGATTACAAAATTGTAGAGCAGGTATCCCGAAAGAAAAAAAGCATGTCCGGAATCCTGCGCAAAGTTATGATCATTTTTGCCGTGTTCTTTGTAATACTTGGCATTACGATCTCACAGTCCTTCATGCTGGCAGGCTTTTTGCTGGCGGCACTTTACTTCGTGTATGATGTCTTCAGCCAGAAAGATTATGAGTATACACTTGAGAGCGATACCCTTACCATTGATGTGATCTATGGCAAAAAATACCGCAAGACTGCCCATGTCCTGGACCTCAGAGAAATGGAAGTGACCGCGCCGCACTGGCACGAAAGCGTTGCAAAATACAAGAAAAACGGCGGTACGGAAAAACTTAAGAAATACGATTACACATCCTACGATGATGACGTGCCATACTACACAATGATCGTAAAAGAGGACGGAAATAAAATAAAACTTCTTCTCGATCTTACAGATGAGATGCTGCATACCATAAAAACCCTGCATCCTCAAAAAGTCTATTTTGCATAAATTATGAAAAAATATGTGAAATATGTACAAAAAATGAATGAAAAATTTATGAAATAAGAACAAAGACCTCTCTTGGAAACAAAGAATCTATGCATTCTGTCGAAAAGAGAGGATTTTTTTCATCAAAATGACACGACAAAAAACGCAAGAATACGAAAAACGAACAAAAAACCTAAAAATGAAGTATGTGAATAGTGCGAAATATACAAAAAGGTCGAAAATGCACATTATGTAAATGATTCTGCAAACTATCCTATTGAATCGGATGCTATAATTGGTTCATAAGCAATTCGGGGTAAAAGAATACGCTTAATAAAAGGAGGACATCTAAATGAAGAAAAAATTACTTGCAGTATTAATGACAGGTATTATGGCAGCATCCTTTGCCGGCGCAGCTACAACTGTTTACGCAGCAGACGATGACAATACCTTAACCGTATGGGCATGGGATCAGAACTTCAACATCAAATCCATGCAGATGGCTGGTGAGCAGTATGCAAAAGATCATGATGGATTTGCAGTAGACGTTATTGAGACATCTTCTGATGACTGCCAGACCAAACTGACAACAGCAGCTAATGCAGGTGACTACAGCACACTTCCGGACATCGTTCTGATGCAGGACAACAGCTATCAGAAATATCTGAAGAGCTATCCGGACGCTTTCACAGATCTCAAAGATATGGACATCAACTGGGATGATTTCGGAAAACTGAAACAGTCCTATTCAATGGTAGATGACACACATTATGGTGTTCCGTTCGACAACGGTGCTGTTATCGCCTGCTATCGTACAGATATCCTTGACGAAGCTGGATACACACTGGATGACCTGACAGACATCACATGGTCCAAATTCATGGAAATCGGTAAAGACGTTCATGAAAAGACCGGTAAATACCTCCTTACAAGCGAAGCTACAGGCGGCGACACTCTGATGATGATGATGCAGTCCTGCGGAGCTAACTTCGTAAATGAAGACGGAGAAGCTTATATCGTTGGAAACGACACAGCAGAAAAATGCATCAACCTTTATGTAGACCTTGTTAAAAACGACGTTGTTAAACTCGTAAACAACTGGGATGAGTACATTGCAACAATCACAAGCGGCGAGGCTGCTGGTATCGTAAATGGTAACTGGATCACAGCTACTCTGATGTCCACAGAAGACCAGAAGGGTCTGTGGCAGATTACAACAATGCCGAAAGTTGACGATGTAGAGAGCGCTACAAACTATGCAAACAACGGTGGATCTTCCTGGTATATCACATCCAACTGCAAGAACGTAGAACTCGCAGAAGACTTCCTTGCAAGTACCTTTGGTTCCAGCACAGACTTCTATGATGCAATCCTTCCGGCATCAGGTGCAATCTCCTGTTATCTGCCGGCTGGTGAGTCTGAAGTTTACAATGAGCCAAATGAATTCTTCGGTGGACAGCCAATCTTCTCAACAATTGTAGAATACTCTTCTCATATTCCGGAGTTCACAAAAACACCGTACCACTACGAAGCAAGAGAATGTGTTAACACAGCAGTTGTTAATATCGTAAATGGTACAGCTGTAGAGGATGCTCTTCAGGAAGCACAGGATACACTTGCATTCAAGATGACAGAGTAATCTGATCAGGACTAAAAGTAAACACAAATTGCAGCTAATGAAGGCGGGGGACTGCTTGCAGTCCCCTGTCGTGCGTCAAAACTGAGCTTCGAAAGGGGGAGTTCCTGTGAATTCCAAGAAAAAAGGCATGACACTGATAGCAAAACAGAGAGCTGCCGGATGGATATTTCTGTTACCGGCAACACTGATGATCGCTATCATGAGTTTTTATCCTATGATCCGTGCATTTATCATTTCTTTGCAGACAGGTGCCGGAGCAAACATGCGGTTCGCAGAACCGATCTTCAGCAACTATAAACGTATTATGGCTGATAAGGTATTCCAGCAGTCAATCGCAAATACCTTCCTGTATCTGATCATTCAGGTACCGATCATGCTGGTCCTTGCAATCTTACTTGCGCAGCTTCTTAACAACAAAGACCTGAGATTCAAGGGATTTTTCCGTACATGTGTATTTCTTCCATGTGCAACATCTCTGGTTTCCTACTCCCTGATCTTCCGTTCCATGTTTGCTACAGATGGTCTGATCAACAGTATTCTGATCAAACTTGGAATCTTATCTACCGGCTATAACTTCCTGGGAAATTCCGCCAGTGCCAAGGTTGTTATCATCCTGGCCCTGATCTGGAGATGGACAGGATACAACATGGTATTCTATCTTGCCGGCCTTCAGAATATTGAATATTCTGTATATGAGGCAGCAAAGATTGATGGCGCCAACGGCTGGAAGACTTTCTGGAAGATTACTGTTCCGCTTCTGAAACCGACAATTATCATGACATTTATTATGTCTATCAATGGTACACTGCAGCTGTTTGATGAGTCTGTCAACCTGACAAAAGGTGGTCCGGCGAACTCAACGATCACAATGTCCCATTATGTTTACAATACATGTTTTATCAACGTACCGAATTTTGGATATGCATCAGCAATGTCATTCCTTATATTCATTATGGTAGCCGTACTTGCATTTATCAACTTGAAAGTAGGTGATACACGTGACTAAGAAAAACAAATCAGCAATTCAGAGAAGATTGATTCCTACATACATTTTTCTGATCATCGTGTCATTTATTTCGGTATTCCCGTTATACTGGATGATCTCAGCCGCAACTAATACATCAACAGATGTATCCCGTGGACGAATTATTCCGGGAAGTTACTTCATGGAAAACTTCAAAAACCTGACATCTCAGCAGCCGCTGTGGAGAGCACTTGGAAACTCTTTCTTCTATGCGATCCTTACAACCGTGATCTGCCTGCTGATCTGCTCTATCGCAGGATATGGTTTCGAGGTTTATCATGACAAGGCAAAAGACAGACTGTTCTCTGTTCTGCTTCTTGCAATGATGGTTCCGCAGGTTGCTACCATGGTTCCGTTATTCAAGATGTTCTCTAAAGCAGGACTTCTGAATACAGCAGTTGGTTTTATCCTTCCGATCATTTCTACTCCGTTTATGATCATGATGTTCCGTCAGAACGCAAGATCATTCCCGGTAGATATCATCGAAGCAGCTCGTATCGATGGACTGAGCGAAGTAAGAATCTTCTTCCAGATGTTCATCCCGACCATGAAATCAACTTATGCGGCTGCAGCAGTTATTACCTTTATGAACGCATGGAACTCTTACCTGTGGCCGAAGGTAATCATGACAGATAACAAAGCGATGACAATGCCAATGTTGATCGCCAACCTGATCACAGGTTATGTAACAGACTATGGTATGCTGATGTGCGGCGTATTATTCTGTTCCATCCCGACAATGGTTGTATTCTTCGTACTGCAGAAACAGTTCGCAGAAGGTATTACTGGTGCTGTTAAGTAGTAATTCAGGGTGTTACAATAACGAAATTTAATAAAAGGATGCTGCTTGGTCCTGTGGGTATATTGCGTAATATGTCCCAGACAGATTATGCGGCATCCTTTTTTGCAACTTTTTAGAGTATTTACATGTGGTAAACCTTACGGAAATCAAGCGGAGTGGTTCCCGTGTATTTCCGAAAGATCGAAATAAAGTGACTGGTGTCTGTGAAACCGGACGCGAGGGAAATCTCCTGGATCTTCATGTGTGTGTGGGTCAGCAACAGCTCCTTGGCCTTGTTGATCCGGTATCCGGTCAGATATTCATAGACCGAAACACCCAGGAATTTGCGGAACAGCCGGGAGAGATACTGAGGAGTGACAAAAACCTGGCTGCTCAATTCCTGAACAGTCAGTTCCTCAGAATATCTGGTTTCGATTTCCCGTACAGTGGGGGCAACATATCTTTGATACAACGGATCGGCGGTCAGATTTCCGGAAGAAGTGTCCGGAGTAAATGCAAGCAGCAGGTCATAGCAGAGCGTAGAGAGAACTTTCATATCAGGAATGGATTTCTGGAATTCAGAAACGGCGTCCGAAATGATGTGCTCGATCAGACATCCCTGCTCCTTACTGACAAAAACGACCGACTGATTTTGAAGGATCGAAGAGATCCCGGAAGAGAGTGTACCGGTAAATGTGGCAAAAACAGTATCCCATTCCTCAGATTCTTTCGTATAAGAATGAGGGACAGACGGTGCGATCAGGATTCCTTCCTGTTCCTCCAGGATATAATGTTTTCCGCGGATCTCAATTCGTCCACGTCCCTTCTCTGTCTGGAGATAATGATAATGTGGATGTCCGTTTGGACGCTGCATACTCTCCTGATACCAGTGGTTTCCAACGGTATCAAACATGAACGGCATGGTTACAGGAGTGTTTCGGAAGTAAATTGGCATAAGCTCACCTTGTTTCAAAATGTTATATTTTTTGGAATGACTTATTATACCACATGAGAAAAATACATACTATAATGAATCCATAAAACGCAGGAGGATAATGATGAAAACGTTTGATTATTCTTTAGTAAAAGATCCACAGTATTTCAAAGACGGAAGAATGGATGCACATTCTGACCATACATATTACAAAGATGGAGAGGAAGCGCAGGAAAAAGAAACTTCCTTCCGTTATGACCTCAACGGAATCTGGAAATTCCACTATGCCCGTAACTATGGAAGTGCGATTCCGGGATTCGAAAAAGAAGAATATTGCTGCAGAGACTGGGACGATATCCGCGTACCGGCACATATCCAGATGGAAGGATATGATGCACCGCAGTATGCCAACGTACAGTATCCGTGGGAAGGCCACGAGGACATCCATCCGGGTGAGATTCCGGAGCATTTTAATCCGGTTGCAAGCTATGTGAAATACTTTGAAGTGCCGGAAGAAATGCAGGGAAAACGTCTCTTTATCTCCTTCCAGGGAGCAGAGAGCGGCATTGCATTATGGCTCAACGGACATTTTGTTGGATACAGTGAAGACTCTTTTACACCGTCAGAATTTGAACTGACCGAATATGTAAAAGAAGGCGAAAACAAGCTCGCAGCACAGGTATTCAAATGGACAGCAAGCAGCTGGTGTGAGGACCAGGACTTCTTCCGTTTCTCCGGAATTTACAGAGATGTTTACCTTTATACCGTACCGGAAGTTCATGTTTATGACCTTCAGATCCGTGCGATCCCGGATGAAACATTAAGTGCAGCAGCACTTGAGATCAGAACAAATACCTGGGGCAAAGGCACAGTTAAGATTACTCTTTCCAAAGACGGAGAGACCGTGATCGAGGACAAAAAAGCACTCGACGGAGAAGAAATTTATTCCTGGAAAGTAGAAGATCCGGTACTCTGGAGCGCAGAAGATCCACAGCTTTATGACCTGACTCTGGAAGTTTATAATGAGGCAGGAGAACTTCAGGAAGTGATCCCTCAGAGAGTGGGATTCCGTCGCTTCGAGATGAAAGACGGCATCATGACACTGAATGGAAAACGTATCGTATTCAAAGGCGTTAACCGTCATGAATTCAGTTCTGTAAGCGGAAGACACGTATCCGAAGAAGAACTTCGCAAAGACCTTAAGACCATGAAACAGAACAATATCAATGCGATCCGTACCTGCCATTATCCGGATGCATCCCTGATCTATCAGCTTTGCGATGAATACGGAATCTATATGATCGATGAGACAAACCTGGAATCCCACGGTTCCTGGGATGTTGCTGAATTTACAAAGGACTACACTTACGTTGTACCGCATGACAAGCCGGAATGGCTGGATATGATGCTTGACCGTGCAAATTCCATGTATCAGAGAGATAAAAACCACACGGCGATCCTGATCTGGTCCTGCGGAAATGAGTCCTTCGGAGGCAAGGATATTTTTGAAATGTCACAGTTCTTCCATAAAGAAGATCCGACTCGTCTGGTTCACTATGAAGGTCTTTGCCACGACCGCAGATACAACGATACCAGCGACATGGAAAGCCAGATGTATCCGTCTGTAGAAGCAATCAAAGAGTTCCTTGCAAAAGATGATTCCAAGCCGTTTATCTGCTGTGAATACACTCACGCAATGGGAAATTCCTGCGGTGCAATGCACAAATATACAGATCTGACAGACACAGAACCGAAGTATCAGGGTGGTTTTATCTGGGATTACATTGACCAGTCTATCTACAAAAAAGACCGCTACGGCAAAGAATTCCAGGCATACGGCGGTGACTTCGGAGAACGTCCGACAGACTACAACTTCAGTGGAAATGGTATCGCATACGGTGGAAACAGAGATGCTTCTCCGAAGATGCAGGAAGTTAAATTCAACTACCAGAACATCACAGCAGAAGTCAGTGCAGACAGCGTAAAGGTCATCAACAAAAACCTGTTTGTAAACACAGATATTTTTGACTGCAAAGTAACTGTTGCAAAGAATGGAAAAGTGATCCGCAAGGCTTCCCTTGCAACAGCAGTTGCTCCATTAAGTGAAGAAACTTATGCACTTCCGCTTGCAAAAGAAGAGAAACCAGGCGAATATGCAGTGACAGTCTCTTTCCATCTGAAAGAGGATAAAGTGTGGGCAGAAGCAGGACATGAGGTGGCTTTCGGACAGTATGTATACCAGGTTGAAGAACCGAAAAAGGTCTGCCCGGAAGGTGTGGAAGTGATCCGCAGTACACACAATATCGGTGTCAGAGGTGCACATTTTGAGGTGCTTTTCTCTGTGTTAAACGGCGGTCTGGTATCTTATAAATATGCCGGAAAAGAAATGATCGAGGCGATTCCGAAACCGAATTTCTGGCGTGCACCAACTGACAATGACTGTGGAAATCTTATGGGAATGCGCTACGGACAGTGGAAACTTGCCAGCATGTACTTAAGCCACAAAGACTTCCGCAAGGGACCATATGGCCCGGCAAATATGCCAGAGGTAGAAGTGAATGAGAAGTCTGTAAAAGTAGCCTATACCTATCTTATGCCGACGACTCCGATCAGTGAATGCAGGCTTTCTTATGAAGTGTCTGGTGACGGAAGAGTGAAGACAACCCTTACTTATGACCCGGTTAAAGAACTCGGTGATATGCCGGAATTTGGTGTAATCTTTAAATTCAATGCAGATTATGACCGCGTAGAATGGTACGGACTTGGCGAGGCAGAGACCTATTCTGACCGTAAGAAAGGTGCAAAACTCGGCATCTATGCAAACAAAGTTGCAGATAATATGGCAAGATATATGGTTCCACAGGAATGTGGCGCAAAAGAAGAAGTACGCTGGGCAAAAGTAACTGACCGCAAGGGCAGAGGAATGCTCTTTGAGATGGATGAAAACAATGGTCCGATGATGTTCTCAGCACTTCCATACACTCCACATGAGATGGAAAATGCAATGCATCCATACGAACTTCCGGAGGTTCATTACACCGTTGTACGTGTTGCAAAAGAACAGATGGGAATCGGCGGTGACGACAGCTGGGGCGCACGCACACACGAAGAATACTTACTCAAAACTGACAAAAAGATGGAATTTTCCTTTGTATTTAAGGGACTTTAAGAGGAGACAAAATGGCTAAACAGATTAAATACAGACGTTACCTTCACGGTGGAGATTATAACCCGGAGCAGTGGCTTGACCGCCCGGATATCCTTCAGAAAGACATCGAATATTTCAAAAAAGCACACATCAATACAGTATCTGTAGGAATTTTTTCCTGGGCTGTTCTGGAACCGGAAGAAGGAAAATATAACTTCGACTGGCTGGAAGAGATCATCAATAATCTTTACAAAGAAGGCATCTATACGATCCTTGCAACTCCGTCAGGAGCAAGGCCAAAATGGATGGCAGACAAATACGAAGAAGTTCTTCGTATGGACCCGGACAGAACAAGAAGATTCTTCGGAGGCAGACATAATCACTGCTTTACCTCTCCGGTATACAGGGAAAAAGTCCATGCGATTGATAAGAAATTAGCTGAAAGATTCGGCAAACATCCGGCAGTTATGCTGTGGCACATCTCCAACGAGTTCGGTGGAGAATGCCATTGCCCGCTGTGCCAGGCGAAGTTCAGAGAATGGTTGAAAGAGAAATATGGCACGATTGAAAACCTCAACAAGAGCTGGTGCACCACATTCTGGAGCCACATTTACAACAGTTTTGATCAGATCGAAAGCCCGTCCACGAAGGGTGAAAATGAACTTCATGCACTGAAACTTGACTGGAAGCGTTTTGTCACAGATCAGACTATCGACTTCATCAAAAATGAGGTTGATGCGATCCGTGAAGGAGGTTCTGAACTGCCTGTAACAGCTAATCTGATGTATGATTTTGACGGTCTGGATTACAAGAAATTCAAAGATGTTCTCGATATTGTATCCTGGGACAACTATCCGGGATGGCACAAAAAAGAGGAATATGTCACAGCTGTTGACGCGGCAATGCAGCACGACCTGATGCGCAGCATCAAGAAAGCACCGTTCCTTCTTATGGAATCCTGCCCGTCTGCAACCAACTGGAAACCGATCAACAAACTTAAGAAACCGGGAATGCTTCTGGCAGGTTCTCTCCAGGCAGTTGCTCATGGTTCTGACAGCGTTCTGTACTTCCAGCTCCGTCAGAGTCAGGGTGCTTCCGAGAAATTCCACGGTGCTGTGATCGATCATTACGGCAAAGAAGATACACGCGTTTTCCGTGAAGTAACAGAGGTTGGAGAGGTTCTGGAACAGATTCAGGAGACTGTTGGAACCAACATGAAATCTCAGGCAGCCGTTCTCTATGACCGTGAAAACGACTGGGCGATCGCGGATGTACAGGGTCCGAGAAATGAAGATATGCACTATCGTGAAAATGTGCAGAAGAACTACCGTGCACTGAGAGAACAGGGTCTGAATGTCGACATTATTGCAATGGAACATGACCTTGCAGATTACAAAGTTCTGGCAGCTCCGATGGCATATATGTTCAAGGACGGATACGAAGAAAAACTCCGTATCTATGTAGAAAACGGCGGAACTCTGGTGCTTTCCTACTGGTCCGGACTGGTAGACGGCACAGACAAGTGCTTCCTTGACGGCACTCCGTATGGTCTGATGGACGTAACAGGAATCCGCAGTGCAGAGATCGATGCTCTCTATGACTGGGAAGAAAACCATGCCATTCCGGAGGCAGGAAGCCACCTTGGAATCAGCAACGTATATTCCTGCAAAAACCTCTGCGAACTGGTTGAAGTTTCTGATGCAGAAGTGCTGATGCGCTACGGCGAAGACTTCTATCAGGGCTACCCGGTACTGACACACAAAGCATTCGGCAAAGGCCACGTATACTACGTATGCGCTGATATGGAACTTGGATTCTATCAGGACTTCTACGGCAGAGTAGCAGCAGAAGCCGGACTGAAATCACCAGTCGAGTTCATCCCGGAAGGCGTTGCCGTAACCGTAAGAGAAAGTGAAGACACCGAATACCTCTTCATCCAGAACTACGCACGCAAACCACAGACCGTCGCCGTCCCGGCAGAGTATGAACTGCTCTACGGAACCGAAAGCGAAGTCATGGCTCCACTGCAGACAAGGATTCTGAAGAAACACAAATAAAAAATAAGACAGAAAAAAGTTCCCGGCACTTTGTCAATGTCATCCTTATCTAAATGACATTAGGCATTTTGCCAGGAACTTTTTCCTTATGCAGATATCAATGGATAAATATATCTCCAAATACTGACAAATTCTACTTTGACAAGCTGTTTGCATCGGATTTGGCGGGTGAGCACGTTTCTCGATGCAGAAGCTATTTTAAATTCAATTCTTTAAAGCTTAAAATCCAGATTCTGTCTTTTCATATATCGGGAAATTGTGGTACTATTGTTTGCAGAAAAGAAAAATATACCGGAAAGATGATGACCATAATGAAACAGATAAAAAAGACAAATCTGAAATCTCAGGTTCGGGTGGAACTGGAGGGATATATTAATGAAATGAATCTGGAAGTGTCCAATAAACTTCCCAGAGAAGAAGAACTCTGTCGTATTCTCGGAATCAGCAGGGTAACACTTCGGAGCGTGCTGGATGATCTGGCAGCAGAGGGGATCATTATCCGGATTCACGGAAAAGGAACATTTGTAAATCCGCATTTTCGCGAGATTGCCTGCCGCTTTGACCAGGCAATCCATTTCCCGGATCTGATTGAAAGCAGCGGATATAAATCACGTATGGAGATTCTTGAAATACGAATGGAGGCTGCTGAAAAAGAAGCTGCCGAGGCATTGAAACTGGAACCGGGAGCACAGGTGTGGAAGGCTCTTAAAGTATTTTATGCAGATGAACATCCCTGCGCTGTGAGTTATGATTATGTGCCGACAGAGTTCTTTTCGGATGAAGCTCTGGAGAAGCTGAAAAATTACAAAGACAGTATTTTTTATTTTCTTTATCAGGAAACAGGACGCAGGATTGCCTGGGATAAAGTTGAGATCGATACGATATTAAGTGATGATATTCTGCCGAGAGGAATCACTGTAAAGGGATTTCCGGAACGAAAACCATTCCTGTTCCTGAGTTCAGTAAACTATGATGAAAATAATCGTGAGAGCGTTTATATCCGGGAATATATCAATACATCCATCCTGAAATACTCCCAGATACGCAGAAGGATTTTTTGAAAAAATACATGTAAAAAGAGACAGGTCCGCAAAAGATCTGTCTCTTTTTACCAGGTAGGAAAAATTTATCAAAGCCGATTGACGCGCTTGTTATGGCTGCCAGGATGAAAATGCGTAGACTAGAACAAAGATACTGGCGATCAGTAAAACGTTTCCCGTCATAATCAGCGATGATGCAGTACAAAGGCACGCCATAAAGGCTCCGATGCCCATAATAATGATACCGATAAGTGCGGCGATTTTGTATTTTTTCAGTTCATCCATGATTTAGTCCTCCATGATAACCTGTTTTTTGGTGATCTTCATCAGTACAGTGTAGATAACAGCACCAAGGATCAGTCCGTTCAGGGACGGAAGCCCAAATGGAAGTGTAAATACCAGAACCAGTGACAGCAACCATGCGACCCATGGGATGATGTTGAAGCTGTGGAATCTGACACCTTCAAGTCGGGCGTATTTTCCATGATGGATGATAAAGTAGTCAGCCAGAATGATTCCCGGAAGCGGCGGCACGATAGTACCGAGCAGGTTCAGGAATGTAAACAGGAATGAGATCTGATAAGGTCTGCACAGTGTTGCAGCTGCAGAAATGATCAGGATCACGATGATGATTTTCTTTCTGTCCATCTTGAATGCGTTGGACAGATTCAGTGAAGTTGAATACAGGTTTGATGCATTCGTTGTAAAAATATTGGTTGTCATCAGGATCAGACATGGAATTAATAATCCCATGGATAACAGTACATTTGTCAGATCACTGTCTCCAACAGCGATGGAAGTAAGCGTACCGCAGAGTATCATGAAGATGTTTCCACCGAGAAGACCGGTCAGCGTAGCCGCGATTGCGGATTTTGCAGATTTTGCATAACGCATGATGTCTGCAATACAGGTAGCCGTAGAAAGAATCCAGGTACCGATTACGATTGTGATACCGCTTCCGATGGAAATACTGTCGGATGGAACATATCCCAGGATTCCATCGACGCCAACCATGCCTACAGCACGGATAGATGTTGCCAGTGACAGGAATACGATTGCCGGAATTGCGATATATCCAAGAATACTGATGGCTTTGTAACCTTTCATGGAAAAAATACCCATGATCACAGCGCTGACTGCCATGCAGAATAATTCAACAGTTCCACTCCAGTTAAATGCCTGTGCAATGAAATGTCCGTAAGTTGCAGCCTGGATCGTATACCAGCCGATGTTTACGACAGGTACGAACATGGAAGCAACACGGGAGCCTTTGTCTCCAAAACTGTACTTCGTCAGCAGGGCAAAAGTAAGACCTGTTTTGCTGGCGATATAGCTGACAGCTACGGCAATAAGGCTTAAAAATATGTTTCCAAGGATAACCGCAAGTACGATTCCCTTAAAATTCAGTCCGGCAGATAATCCCCCACCTGCCATCATACTGGTAATAACAAATACAAATCCAGTCCAGACGATCGTCAGACTGAAATAGCTTTTTCGCTCATTCTCAGGAACAGTACAAAGCGCGAACTCTGTATCCTGTTCGTTAGTGTTGTTTGTGTTCCCCATAGTAAATACCCTCTAAAAAAATAAAATAGTTTTTGTAATCCCTGATTCCATAAGTTATTTGTTCCAGAATCCCCTGTGAACTTCAGCTGCAAGCGGTGCAAGTTCCGGAAATGGTCCGATCACCTGGATATCTTTCTGACCTTTGGCGAATACTTCTCTGCAAGGAAGATCGAAGGTCGGATTCTGCTCGTCGGAACCGGTCAGTGACAGCAGATCCTTTTCTGTCATTGCATAAACGACGCGGCCGATATTGGACCAGTAAATACAGCCGGCGCACATTGCACATGGCTCTGCAGTTGTATACAGTGTGCATTTCCAGAGAAAATCTTTGGAATACATGGTGGATGCTTTTTCTGCGAGCTGAGTTTCTGCGTGTCCGGTACTTTTGTGAGTGGAAATCTCTACATTTTCCTGTTCTAACAGGATATTTCCATCCTCGTCAACGAGGATTGCGCCGAATGGAGTGTTTCCGTGTTCACGGGATGCTTTGGAAACTTCGATGCATCGTTTGAGGTAATATTCATGTTCTCTATACATGTTTTGCTGCTCCTTTTTCTTATTTTTTGATATTATTGGTATGAGGTAATACCTTTTAACAAAGTGTATCATAATAAACAAAAAGTTTCAATAAGACAAAAAAACTTTGTAAAAAGTAACTAATAAAAGTTGAAAAATATCGGTTTTAAAATAAGTAAATTGTGCAAAAGGCAAAAGAAACGACATAAAAAAGTTCCTTGTTGAGAAATAGTGAAAGAAAAAGATGCAGGCAGACAGCTAAGATGTTATGATGGAGACAGAGAGTGCCATGAATAGGGTGAATCGTAACAGACAGAAAATACTGCCGGAGAGGAACGTGACTATGAAATTTTTTCACTTATCAGATTTACATATCGGACTGAAATTAATGAACCGTGATCTGCGGGAAGATCAGGAATATATCCTGAACAGGATTGTCGAGGCAGCGGGCAGGGAAAAACCGGATGCTGTTGTGATCGCGGGAGATATTTATGACAAGGCAGTTCCGTCTGCGGAGGCGGTGGAAGTTTTTGACCGGTTTCTTGAAGGGCTGACAGAAGCTGTTCCGGAGGCGGTGATCATGATGATCAGTGGAAATCATGACAGTGCACCGAGGGTTAACTGTTTTCGAAATGTTTTGTCCAGACAGAAGGTATATATGATCGGTCAGCCACCGAGAACAGAGGCAGAATATATAGAAAAAGTAGTTCTGCATGATGCATATGGAAATGTGAATTTTTATCTGCTTCCGTTTGTAAAACCATCTATGGTCAAACAGGTCGTGGGGGTGGACGAGAATGGAAATAATCTTTCTTATAATGAAACCCTGCACAGACTGATCGGGCGTGAGGAAATTGATGAGAATGACAGAAATGTACTCGTCAGCCACCAGTTTTATCTTCCTGTCGGCAAGAAAGCAGATGAGATCGAGCGAATGGAATCAGAGATCCGTACGGTAGGAAATATCGATGAAATTTCCGCAGATGTGTTGGAGATTTTTGATTATGCGGCGCTTGGACATATCCACAAACCAATGAAAGCTGGCAGCGAAAACTGGCGTTATTGCGGAACACCTCTCGCCTGCTCTGTGAGTGAAGCACAGCAGCAGAAAGGGATCATAATGGTAGAAATGGGCGCAAAAGGCGAAGTCAAAACAACAGTCTTACCACTTGAACCACTGCGTCAGGTGAAGGCTGTAAAGGGCACACTTGAAGAGGTTCTGGGGGAATCCTGCGAGGATTATGTAACAGTCATTCTGACAGATAAAGCAGATCTTGATGTGATCGATATGCAGGAGCGCATCCGGCTGGCATTTCCGAATCTGCTGGAGATCCGAAGGGAAAATCTGAGAAAAGCTGATTATACCAGAACGTTACAGACGGAAGAACTGCTTGACTCTTATGAGTTATGCTGCTCTTTTCTAAAAGATCTGGATGAGGAAGAGAAGACGATCCTGCAGGATGTACTTCACACGGTTCAGGGGGTGAAATAGATGAAACCTTTACGCTTAAAAATGCAGGCATTTGGCTCTTATGGTAAGGAAACAGTGATCGATTTTGAGAAAGTAAACCAGAATCTTTTTCTTATTACAGGAGATACCGGAGCGGGGAAAACGACTATTTTTGATGCGATCGTATTTGCTTTATATGGGGAGGCAAGTTCTTCGACAAATAAGAAAGACGGCGTTGTTCTGCAGAGTCAGTATGTGGATTTTGCGCAGGAACCGTTTGTGGAACTTGTCTTTGCAGAGGGACAGGGCGAGACCAGGGAAGTGTATACTGTGCGCCGCGTTCCGAGACATCTCAAGACGATCACCAGAGGTGCGGCGAAGGGAAAACAGAGAGAAGTTACGGGATCTGTAAGTCTCATTATGCCGGATGGGACTGAATATCCGTCCAAAGAAACTGACCGGAAATTACAGGAGATCACAGGACTTACGAAGGGGCAGTTCATGCAGGTTGCGATGATCGCACAGGGTGAATTTATGGAGCTTCTGCGGGCAAGATCCGATGACAAAAAAGTGATCTTCCGGAAGCTTTTTAATACAGAAATGTACCAGGAGATCGTGGCAGAACTGGGTAATCGGAAGCGTGCAAAAGAGAAAGAGATCGCTGTTTTGAAAACACAGTGTCAGAGCGAAGTGAGCAGGATCCGCATACCTGAAATATACGGATCAGAGATACTCAAACAGTTGAAAAAACAACTTGAAGAAGGTGAGATGACACGTCTCACAGATTTCCTGAAAGAGCTGGAAATACTATGTGACTGGCTGGGAAAACATACCCATGAGGCGGAAAAAGAGTACCAGGAATCAGGCAAAAAAAGAGATGAAAAAAGAGATGCTTTTACAAAGGCGGAGAGCCTTTTGAGCTTATTCCAGCAGCTTGAAGCTGCGGAAGAAAAACTGAAAATCTATCAGGGGCAACAATCAGAGATTGATACAAAAATCTCACTGATCACGCAGATCAAAAATGCATATGAGATTCAGGAAAAATACATTCGCTTTATGGATGCGGAGAAGATCGTAACAACATATGAGAAATCTTTGAATGAGCAGCAGGAACAGCTTCCGGCATGCATAACAAAGCTTAAAAAAGCAGAAAAAGCAGCAGAAGAAATGAGAATAGTTCGTGACCAGGAGCTGCAGAATTATACTAAAGTCGCGGAAAAAGTAGAGCGGGCACATAAGATATTTGATGATATCCAAACGAGCGAAGGGTTTGCGGGTGTCTATGAAGCTGCAGTTGAAATGGTCAGAGGTCGTATCGCATCTAAGAAGAAAGAACTGGAAAACTTGGAACAGCAGCAAAAGAGCTGGAAAGTACAGAGCGAGAAACTGGCAGAAGCAGACAAAAAGCTTCTTCTGGCAGAGACTAGAAAACAAGAAGAAGAGAAACTTGAGCAGGAAGTGCAGAGTGTGATCGAACTGCGCGACCAGGCAGAAACCTGCCGGAAAAGAACGTTGGAATGCAGGAATACCTATATAAAAACGAGAGATAAATATCTCAGGATCAATGAAGAATATGAATACAAACGGCAGCTTTTTCTTGATGCACAGGCAGGATTTCTTGCGGAAAAATTGGAAGCAGGAAAGCCGTGCCCTGTCTGCGGTTCGACCGAACATCCACATCCACGTGAAAAAAGCGGGGAATATGTGGATATCTCCGAAGAAAAACTTCGAAAAATGGGTGAAGATGTGGATAAACTTCGTGAAATGCAGGAAACAGCGGCTGGAAATGTACAGGCATCCAAAGCGGAGTTTGATACAAGAAAAGATATGTATATGAATATGGTCAGAAACCTTCAGGAACATGTTTGCAAGAATATTCCGTCTGTTTCGGAAGAAGCGGGTCTTTCAGAAATAAAAACAGCTTTGACAGAGTGGAGGAAAGAACTGGAAGCGGAAGTTAAGAAATGTCAGTCAGAAGTAGAAAAAATGGTAGAAATCCGTGAAAATCTCAAGAATGCAGAAGAACGAGAACAGTATTTGAGAAAAAGCCTGGAAGAAAACCTGGAAAAAGAAAAAGAATTTGTAAAATATCAGACAGAAAGTGAAGCAAGGATCAAAAATCTCCGATCTTCTGTTGAATTTAAATCAGAAGAAGAGGCAAAAATAATTTTGACTGAAGCTGAAAAACGTAGAGATCAGGCAGAAAAATCTTACAAAAATGCTAATGCAGAAACTGACAGTGCAGCGGGAGCAAAACGATATGCAGAAGCTTTGATCCAGCGTTATACGGAGGAGATTCCGGGGCAGAAAGAGCAGCTTCAGCAGAAGCAGATGGATTATCATAAAATACTTGCGGCAAAAGAAATGTCGGAGGAACTCTGGCAGAGAGTGACAGAGACATATTCACGTGAAACAGTAGAAAAATTTCAGAATACGGTAAACAGTTATAAAGAAAATCTGGCGGCAGCGCAGGCGCAAAAAGAGGCAGCGCAGGCAGCAATCGGTACAGAGAAATTCCCGGTGATGGATACAATATATGCAGAAAAAGAAGAGGCTGAGCGAAAATATCAGGAGGCTAAAACTGCATATGATCAGCTGCGTATCGACAACAAAGATGACAGGGAAGTTTTTGACGCTCTTTCGTCCAGACTGGAAGAACGAAAGGCAGTTGTGGAGGAACATGCCCGGATCGATGCTCTGTATCGGATGACATCAGGAAATGTAAGTGGAGCACGTATGGATCTGGAAACGTATGTCCAGAGATATTATCTGGAGAGGATCCTTTATGCGGCGAACCGACGTTTTCAGGAGATGTCTGCAGGGCAGTTTGAATTTCGGATGTATGACTTGGAAAAAGCAGGCGAAGGTAAAAATCGCGGACTGGATCTGATGGTATATTCTACAGTCACCGGCAAAGAACGGGAAGTGCGGACACTTTCCGGCGGGGAATCTTTTATGGCGGCATTATCACTCGCACTTGGAATGGCAGATCAGATCCAGGAAAGTTCTGCGGCGGTCAATCTGGATATGATGTTTATAGATGAAGGCTTTGGTTCGCTGGATGAGCACTCACGCAATCAGGCGGTAAAAGTCCTTCAGGAGATGGCAGAGGGCTCAAGACTGATCGGAATCATTTCCCATGTGACAGAACTTAAACAGGAGATAGAAGATCAGCTGATCGTAAACAAAGATGAAAATGGAAGCCGTGTAAGATGGCAGATCAGTTAAGGAAGAAAGAATGACAGAAAATACATTGGAAAAGCTGGCACAGCTTCTGGAACAGGATCAGTTTGAGTTGATTTTTTCAGAAAGCGGAGCTGGCAGAGGACAGGATATACGGCTGGTATACCTGATGAATGATGCTGTGGAGAGCTTTCTGGTCTTTCGGGATGCCCGGATGACAGGCGAATATCATGCGGAGTATGAGGGAGAACTGGAAGCATCTCTGAACAAACAGGGTGAGGAATTTGTGTTGGTGGTGAAACAGGGAAAGACGGTCCTGACGTTGTTTTTTGAAGAGATGGATCTGGAAGTGCATCTGTATGAATATGCGTACACCGGACATTTCTGGGTTAAGGGATATGAATATCTGAGGCAGCTCGAATACAGGCTTGCGATTCTGAGAGATAAGTACGATTATCTTGGCGAAGAATACTGTACTAAGGAAGAAAAACGTCTGGCAGCACTTGTAGAGTTTCCTCCATTAAATTATTGCTGCTATCCGGCAGTTCCTGAAAAGTATATCGTGCCGCGGGAGGATCCCTGGGTTCCGTCGGAGGAAGCCATTACTTATATGAAAGAACTCTCTGCGGAGTGCGGAGACATTTATCTCGAAAAAAAGCTGGAAACATATCGGAAACATCCGACAAAATTCCGGGCAAAAAGAATTGCAGCCTTGCTTCATAAAAAGAAACATGCTGCGGTTGTGGATTTGCTGACACGGAGACTGCAGGAAGCAACAGCGGAGTATCCACGGCGCTTTCTTGGGGATGAGCTGGAACGGAAATATGAGAAGATGCTGAAAATGGCGAAAAAAAGACAGCAGGAATTGGAGAAACAGGGATATAAGTCAGATATTCTGAGAGAAGAGCCTTTTACGATCGCGCGAGATTCGCTGGGGTATAAAGTGTATCTTATGATATGGAAAGAAAAAAGGGGCGACGTGGTGGTGGAAGTCGAAGAATATGCCTGTAAATAAAAGCCAGGGGGACGGGTACAGTGGTATTGTACCTGCCCCTCTGGCTTTTCATGCGTTTTTCATCTGTGAGAGTTCTCTTCTTGCAAACACTACTGCGAGTACAAAAGCCGCCGCATCAGCAATTGGCCCTGCGTACATTACGCCGTCAATTCCCATAAACTTCGGAAAAATCACAACAAGTGGAAGCAGGAAGATCACTTGTCTCGTAAGGGACATGATAATACCAAGTCCTGCTTTTCCTATAGAAGTAAAAAATCCTGCGGACATTGGCTGAATGCCATTTGCAAAAGTGAGAAGCATAAAGATCCTCAGATAATTTTCCGCAAATTTAAAGTACAGATCACTTCCGCCGCCAAACATTCCCACGATCTGATGAGGGAAAAACTGAAAGCACAGGAAAAAGATCACTGCAATGATCGTACAGGCGGTGGCTGAATATTTATATGTCTGTCGAACGCGGTCAAATTTTCGTGCACCGTAGTTAAAGCCCCAGATTGGCTGTGCACCCTGAGAGATTCCGATACAGATTGCCAGGAAGACCATATTTACTTTGGATACGATTCCGACGCATGCGATCGGAATATCACTTCCATAAACAGAAATTGATCCATAATAGCGAAGGATATTGTTCATTACGATCTGAACAGCTGCAATTGCGATCTGATTGATGCAGGAAGCCATTCCGAGTGAAGTGATCGCTTTGAGGTGGTGCATCTGTGGTTTTAGCATTTTGCGGTCCAGATACATTTTGCGGAATTTTGTAAAATAAAGCAGGACCAGAAATGCAGATACGATCTGACCGATCACAGTTGCCCAGGCGCCACCTTTGATGCCCCATTTGAAACCAAAGATAAATAACGGGTCCAGGATGGTGTTGATGACTGCTCCGGTAAGGGTGCAGGTCATGGAATAAGTAGGACTGCGGTCAGCACGGATCAGATGATTTCCGCCGACGGATAAAGTAAAGAACGGAAGACCGATCGCAATGATGCTTACATAATCTGTTGCATAAGGCATAACAGTATCCGTCGCGCCAAAAAAGATAAGCAGCGGCCGCAGGAAAATCAGAATGACTGCGGCAATGGATACTCCGGTGATGACCAGTGTGGAAAGTGCGCTTCCGGCGATCTCGCTTGCTTTGTGCTCATTACCTGCGCCCATTTCTAGATTATAGTTGGATGCACCACCGATTCCCAGAAGCAGAGCGGCAGCAGTTGAGATCGTCGTAACCGGGAATGCAATATTGGTAGCGGCATTTCCAAGCATGCCGACACCCTGACCGATAAAAATCTGGTCTACTATATTATAGAGAGCATTGACCAGCATACTGATAATGGCAGGGACTGCAAATTTGGCAAGAAGACTGCCGACAGGGGCAGAACCCAGTGGATTTGCTGCGGTTGATGTTGAAGGGGGGAATTGCTGTTTCAAGATAAAAACCTCTTTCTTCTATAGTAATGTGGTATGTTTGCCCCATTTTGGGGAGATACTATCAAGTATAACACAAAAAAAGAAAAAAAGTGAAAAAAGGTGTTGACAGATTGGTTTTATAGTGGTATTCTAACTGAGCTGTCACGAAGAATTGTTTCTTCTGAATAAACAACTTAAACAATTTCAAAAGTTTTGAAAAATGTGAAAAAAGTTGTTGACAAGGAAATGAAGATGTGATAGAGTAGATGAGTCGCCTGAGAGCGACGCACAAACATCATAAAAGCTTCGAAAAGAAAATGAAAAAAGTACTTGACAAGCGCTGATGAATGTGATAATCTAGACGAGCTGTCGCAAGAGAGCAAAACAAAAGAACCTTGATAACTAAACAGTGAAACACATACGATTCTCGAAAATTCTTTAAGAATCATCATTCAATAGAATGAACTTTTTATAAACAGTAATGACGAGAGATAACTAAGCTAGTTGGTTGTCTTGAGTAATCAAACACTTTATCAGAGAGTTTGATCCTGGCTCAGGATGAACGCTGGCGGCGTGCTTAACACATGCAAGTCGAACGGGAAACCTTTTATTGAAGCTTCGGCAGATTTAGCTGGTTTCTAGTGGCGGACGGGTGAGTAACGCGTGGGTAACCTGCCCTATACAGGGGGATAACAACCAGAAATGATTGCTAATACCGCATAAGCGCACAGGACCGCATGGTCCAGTGTGAAAAACTCCGGTGGTATAGGATGGACCCGCGTTGGATTAGCTGGTTGGTGGGGTAATGGCCCACCAAGGCGACGATCCATAGCCGGCCTGAGAGGGTGAACGGCCACATTGGGACTGAGACACGGCCCAGACTC
>CAKRXU010000014.1 GCA_934424575.1 uncultured Blautia sp. | reverse complement strand
ACTCCCCCCTTCTTGGCCACGCTTGGTGCATCAAGACAGAACAGCGTTGACGCCAACTGTTGAGGCTGTTTCGCTGGTGCGAAAGGCGCGGGGGCACTGGCAATTCCCTTGTTCTCTTGACAAAAGGGTATAACATGTTTAACATAAATTTATAAAATTTATACCCTATAATCATGCTAGGGAGGCATAGAAAAAAATGACTATAAAACAAAAATTAAACGCCCTTCGCATTCTTATGAAAGAAAAAAAGATAGACGCCTATCTGGTTCCAACAGATGATTTCCATGGCTCGGAATATGTAGGTGACTACTTCAAATGCAGGAAATATATCACCGGCTTCACCGGCTCCGCAGGAACTGCCATTATCACACAGGACATGGCAGGCCTGTGGACCGATGGCCGTTATTTTATCCAGGCAGCGGATCAGCTCCGCGATACGACAATAGAACTGTTCAGATCCGGCGAGCCAGGGGTTCCGACCGTGCATCAGTTTCTGAACGATAAATTAGAAGAAGGCATGTGTCTTGGCTTCGATGGCCGTACCGTAAGTGCGAGGGAAGCGGAAGAATTGCAGGAACTTCTGCAGGAAAAACATATCACAATTTCTGTAAACGATGACCTGATCGGCGAGATCTGGGAAGACCGTCCGGCTCTTTCCTGTGAGCCGGTCATGGAACTGGATATCCGATGGACCGGCAAGTCCAGAGCAGATAAGATCGCAGAGATCCGTGAGCAGATGAAAGCAAAAGAAGCCGACACTTTTATCCTCACATCCCTCGATGATATCGCCTGGCTTTTGAACATCCGCGGTAACGATATCCACTGCTGTCCGGTGGTCCTTTCTTACCTTGTAATGATGGAGAATGAACTGAGATTATACGCAAATGCAGCAGCTTTTTCAGAAGAGATCCGTAGTAATCTGGAAGCAGATGGGGTAAAAATTTACCCATACGATGATGTCTATTCTTATGTTCAGAGCATCTCTTCAGATAAGAAAGTTCTGCTCTCCAGGGCGAATGTCAACAGCCGTCTCGTAAGTAATATTCCATCTGAAGTGACGATTCTGGATGAGCCAAATCTGACTCTTCTTCCGAAGGCAGTCAAGAACGAAACAGAGATGGAAAACGAGAGAATTGCACATATTAAGGACGGTGTCGCAGTAACTAAATTCATCCATTGGCTCAAGAAAAACGTCACCAGAACTACCATTACAGAACTGAGCACAGCGGAGAAATTATACCAGTTCCGCAGCGAACAGGAGCACTTTCTGGGGGAAAGTTTTGATCCGATCATTGCATATGGAACGCATGCTGCGATCGTACATTACAGCGCGACAGAAGCGACAGACATCCCGCTTGAGGCCAGGGGAATGGTGCTTGCAGATACCGGCGGACATTATCTGGAAGGAACAACAGATATCACAAGAACCATTGTTCTTGGACCTGTCACAGCCAAAGAAAAGAAATTTTTTACCGCAGTTCTGCGTGGAAATCTGAACCTGGCAGCGGCGAAATTCAAGTACGGATGCACAGGTTTAAACTTCGATTATCTTGCCAGAGGACCGCTCTGGGAACTGGGTGAAGATTATAACCACGGCACAGGACACGGGGTAGGCTATCTTCTGAATGTTCACGAAGGACCGAACAGCTTCCGCTGGAAAAACCTTCCGGGAAATCCGGCACCAGTGCTCGAGGAAGGCATGATCACCTCCGACGAACCAGGCTATTATCTGGAAAATGAATTCGGGATCCGCCACGAAAATCTTGTTCTCTGCAAAAAGGCAGAAAAGACATCTTTCGGGCAGTTCCTGTGCTTCGAACCACTGACAATGGTCCCATTTGATCTGGAGGGAATCAACCCGGAAGAGATGACAGAACGTGAGCGGAAACTTCTGAATGATTACCATCAGAAAGTATATACGACCATATCACCATACTTAGATGAGGAAGAAAAAGAATGGCTGAAACAGGCAACCAGAGAGATCTGACAAAGGGTGAAAAAACCAAATACCGGCTGGCGCGGGCCATGAAAGAATGTATGCAGACAACTCCTGTAGAGAACATTACAGTGAAGCAGATCACAGAGAAATGTGAGCTTACAAGACAGACTTTTTACAGGAATTTTCTGGACAAATACGACCTGATCAACTGGTATTTTGACAAACTTCTTACGAAATCTTTTGAACATATGGGACGTGGAAAGACGGTCTATGATGCTCTGGTCAAGAAGTTTACTTATATTCAGGAAGAGCAGACGTTTTTTGCGGCAGCGTTTCGTTATGACGAACAGAATTCCCTCAGACAGCATGATTTCGAGCTGATCTTACAGTTTTACGAAAATTTAATTCGTGAAAAAACTGGCAAAGTACCGGGCGAAAACGTTCATTATCTGCTGGAAATGTACTGCCAGAGCTCTATTTATATGACTGTCAAATGGGTGACAGGAGGGGTGACATGTACCCCGGAAGAACTGGCATCTATCATTGTAGATGGGATGCCGGAAAAGCTTGCAGAGATTTTTGTGAGGCTTGAGATCCTGAACTGACAACTTCAAAAATGTTGGAAATACAGGCGTTACAGAAATATTTCCATAAACAGGAAAGATACATCTGGTTATTTTTACTGAATATGAATGCATAAATTTAGAACAAATCACGAAAGTTACAGAAAACGTTACACTTGTTGGATTCTGTAACTTTCTTTTTTATAAAACTATTGTTAAGATAATAACAAAGTTAAGGCGCGAGCGACGCAGAAAGGGATGTAATTATCATGGCAAATAGAATTAACTTAAACGGAACATCTTATCACGGAGCAGGTGCAATTGCAGAGATCGCAAACGAAGCAAAAGCACATGCATTCAAAAAAGCATTTGTATGCTCTGACCCGGATCTGATCAAATTTAACGTAACAAGCAAGGTAACAGATGTCCTTGAAAAAGAGGGTCTGGAATACGAAATTTATTCTGATATCAAAGCAAACCCGACCATCCAGAACGTGCAGAATGGTGTAGCTGCATTCAAAAAATCCGGTGCAGATTATATCATTGCAATCGGTGGTGGTTCTTCCATGGATACTGCAAAAGCAATCGGTATCATCATCGCAAACCCGGAATTTGAGGATGTAAGAAGCCTGGAGGGTACAGCACCGACAAAGAAACCTTGCGTACCGATCATCGCAGTTCCGACAACAGCAGGAACAGCAGCAGAAGTTACCATCAACTACGTTATCACAGATGTAGAAAAGAAACGTAAATTCGTATGCGTTGACCCGCATGACATGCCGATCATCGCAGTTGTTGACCCGGAAATGATGTCTTCAATGCCTAAAGGACTGACCGCTTCTACAGGTATGGATGCCCTGACTCATGCAATCGAAGGATATACAACAAAAGCTGCATGGGAAATGACAGATATGTTCCATCTCAAAGCGATTGAACTGATCTCCAAATCTCTTCGCGGAGCTGTTGAAAACACCAAAGAAGGTCGTGAGGGAATGGCTCTTGGACAGTATATCGCAGGTATGGGATTCTCAAATGTAGGTCTTGGAATCGCACATTCCATGGCGCATACACTGGGTGCTGTTTATGATACTCCGCATGGTGTTGCATGCGCTATGATGCTTCCGATCGTAATGGAATATAACCAGGAATGCACTGGGGAGAAGTATCGTGAGATCGCACGTGCAATGGGTGTGAAAGATGTGGATTCTATGACTCAGGAGGAGTATAGAAAGGCTGCTATTGATGCTGTCAGAAAGCTTTCTGTTGATGTTGGAATTCCGACTAAGCTGGAGGCTATTAAAGAAGAGGATCTGCAGTTCCTCGCTGAATCTGCACATGCGGATGCTTGTGCGCCGGGTAACCCGAAGGATGCGAGTGTGGAGGATTTGAAGGATCTTTTCAGAAAGATCATGTGATTTAGAAAAATCGTATGAAACCGCAAAGGGGTATTGCAAAACTGCAGAGGGACTTCGCCAGTCCCTCTGCACACCCTGGGCTGGGTGTTTGACGTGAATTTGGTTGTGTGAGGAATCCTTTGAAAATTTCTCCTGGTGTTTCAGGTGGGGAGGTTTTCGTATGAAAGGGTTCCTCTTTTTTTGTGGGCTCCCTGAGTCTTGATTGTGGAATGGGGATGGATTGTCCCGCTGTATGTCATATTATGGGTGCATGAGACAGGTGTTCATGTGGGGGGGATTGTGTTATATTAGAAGAAAAATAGTGGGAGTGTAAGTAGTTATGAGCATAGAAGTTGAGATTAAATTAAGGATAAGTGATAAGGAATGTATAGAGAAAATTCTGGCAGAGATTGGGTTTTGTAAGGGGAAGTTTGTTATGGAATCTGATACTTATTATATGGCGGAGCATCATGATTTTGTGGGGTTGGATGAGGCGCTTCGGGTGAGGTGTGTAGAGAATCGGGGAACGGGTGAGAGGTCGGCTGTGATTACGTATAAGGGTGCAAAACTTGATAATACTTCTATGACAAGACAGGAGTTGGAGACGTCTGTGGGGGATGGAGAAATTTGTCGGGAGATATTGGAGAGGATTGGTTTCCGGCCGGTTCCGGTGGTGGAGAAGCTTCGGCAGTATTATCACAGGGATAATATCACTGCCTGCGTGGATGCTGTCACGAACCTGGGAGATTATCTGGAACTGGAGATCATTGTCGATGAGGAGGAGAAACGGGAAGCGGCTCTCGATCAGCTGGAACAGATCTTGCATACGCTTGGCTATTCCATGCAGGATACGACGAGAACCTCCTATCTGTCTATGCTTTTGAAAAAGAAGAAAAAATAAAATGTCAAAAAGTGTCAAGTAATAATTTCTTGACACTTTTTTTATGGCATGTTATCCTCAACTTAGCGAGGTGAGGCGGATATGGAAAAAGATTTTAAAAGGCAGATATATGAAATTTTTGGAACAACTGATCTTGAGAAACTGAGGCAGATTTCTAGGTCAGCAAATAGAAATATAGATGCAGATAAAAGTGTATCAGGGCATAAAAGCGGGCGAAGAAATTCTTTTACAGAACCACAGATTGCCCGGATTCTGGCATTGCAGAAGCGAGGGGAAAAGATTGCAAAGATCGCCCGGGAATATCAGGTTTCGAGACAGACAATTTACAGTCAGATCAAACGTGCGCACCATTTCAGTGATGATCCGGACATAAAAATGCGTATGGATTATATGAATCATGATGATCTGTGCACGACGATTGACATTGATTTTAAACATGAAAAAATATATATCCAGAACTATACAGAGCAGATTCCATTACGGGCCTTTGGAGTACTGCCGGAGCCGAAATGGGTAGATTTTGAATATTTTTTAGAGGACAGATGTTTCCCCAGAACACGCGATCACGCGAAAGAAATTTTGAGAGAAATGAACCTTCCATTTTATGATCCGCTGCTTATCATTGAAAAAACACAGGGTTATATGGAGGGAGATCATCAATGGATCATGATTTTGAAAAAGGATGATGTAAAATGAAAAAAATAGTACTTGATACAGTTTCTCCACTTCACAAAACTGGTCATACTTCCAAGGGAGATCAGCGCAAATGGAAGATAGAAGATACATGGTGCAAAGCAGATTATATGGGATATGAAAGTCTGTCAGAGGTGATGGTTTCAGCACTTCTGGAGAGGAGTAGTTTGTCATATCCATTTGTCAGTTATCAGCATGTTCGGATAGAGTATAAAGGAAATATGATAAATGGTTGCTCCAGCAGGGATTTTTTACAGCAGGATCAGATCCTCATTCCGGTGGAAAAGCTGTATCGTCAATATACAGGAGAAAGTCTGGCAGTTAAATTGTCGGAATTCCAAGATGTATCAGAGAAAATCCAATATCTGGTCGAAGAGATGGAGGAGATTACGCATATAGAAGATTTTGGCAAATATATTACAGCTATATTGGAAATAGATGCATTTTTTCTGAATGAAGACCGCCATACAAACAATATTGCTGTAATCTATAACGAAAAAACAGGACAGTATTCGCTGAGTCCGATTTTTGACCAGGGGCTCTGCCTGTTTTCAGATACAAGTTATGACTATCCTATAGATCTATCTGTCGAAAAATGCATGGAAAAAATAGAAGCAAAGCCATTTCATTCAGATTTTGATGTACAGTTAGAAACTGCCGAAGAGTTATACGGAAATCAGATTGAATTTATGTTTACAATCAAAGATGTTCAGGAAATACTGAATCAATTCGAAAGAAGTTATTCTGATAAAATCCGAGAACGAGTTGAGAGTCTGCTCCGCACACAAATCCGTAAATATGCATATTTGATGAGAAGACCGCAGTAAAGAGAGATTCCATACCGCAGAGCCATACCCCTTCCGGTGACTCTGCGGTGTTTTTGTATGAGAGTTTTTTCAGCGGAAAATTTTTTCAAAAAGCCTGCGTCCTTTTTGGTGGTTTCTGTGTCTAATAAGTAGAAGCACAGAAACAAAAAAGCTTTTACAACGCATTTCCTGATGACCGGTCAGAGACAGGAGAATGGAGAAGATGATGAATGAATTTTTGATAAGAAAGGCCAAAAAAGGCGACAAAGATGCATTCTGCCGGCTTATGGATGAACAGGTACAGTGCATGTATAAGGTTGCGTTTTCCTATCTCAAAAACGATGAGGATGCCGCCGATGCGATCCAGGATACGATCCTTTCCTGTTATGAAAATCTCAAAAGTCTGAAGCAGAACAAGTATTTTAAGACATGGATGATACGGATCCTGATCAACAAATGTAAAGATATTCTGCAGAGAAAAAAGCAGATCACATACACCGATCAGATGCCGGATACGCCTTTTTATGAGGAAGAATATGCAGCGAAGGAATGGGTACAGGTGCTGGAACCGCTGGATAACAAGTACCGTCTGGTGATTCTTCTGTACTACATGGAAGGATTCAATATCCGCGAGATCAGTGACATCCTGGATATGAAAGAAAGCACCGTAAAATCCCGCCTTCAACGTGGCAGAAAACAGATTGCGCAGATGTATGAATATAAGGTCAGGGAGGGACGTGTTTGATGATGACTTTTAATAATAACGAAAAAGACTTTCAGGAAAAACTTCAGAAAGATACAGAAATACCGGTGATCGTACATGAACGGATCAGCCAGGCATATCGTCTGATCGAAAACAATACCGTAGTACAGAAAAAGGCGCCGAAAGATTCATACCACTGGATGAAAATTGGCGGCAGAATCGCGGGTGGCGCAGCAGCAGTGCTGATCATTGCTTTTGTATTTTACATGACAGATCCTGTCATGGCAAAAAATATCCCGGTTGTGGGAGGACTTTTTGAAACGCTGCAGAATAATGTAAGTTTCTTTGGAGATTTCGCAGACCACGCGACAACACTGGAAGCTGTTGACGGAGTTGATGCAGAAGGAAATAACATAGCAGAAAACGGAAAGTGGGCAGAAGACAATACAACAGGACAGGAGGAAATAGGTGCAACTGTAGCAGACACAAATGCCGCGGTCGCAACAGCAAAAGGAGACTCAGCCTACACCAAAACAGCAGACGGCCTGACGATCACCTGCTCCGAAGTATTTGCGAACAGTCAGGCAGTCTATGTGACCATGCAGTTCAAAAGCGACACTCCATTTCCGCAGACGGAAACCCGAGCAGAAAGTGGCACACCAATTATAGATCTGGACATGACCGGCGGCGTGGACTTTAATCCGGATGCAGACCCAAGCATCGATGGTCAGGTGGAAGGACAGTTCCTGGATGATAATACCTATGCGTGCATTTTCCGCTATGATCTTGCACAGGTGGCAAAAGATTACACAGAATATAATGAAAAATATGATGAAATGACGCAGCAGGTACTGGATGAGATGGGGATTACGGATGCTGATCTGTCGGATGAAACGGATGAAGGGTATGCATTACTGGAAGAGTATGTAGATAAGATATCTGAGCGTGGTGGAGAATATCGGAATTATATTAAAAATATTGAGATTCCGGATACTTTCAACTTACATTTGGATATTTCTGCAGTAAAGGGTATGAAAGCAGATTATCAGTGGTCAGAAGATGATTTTGCAAAGTATGGAACGGATGCCGGCTACTACAAATACGAAGGTGACTGGAGCTTCGACATCCCGGTCACAGTAGACGATTCCCAGACCGAAGTCATGGAACTCAACGACACAAACGATGCAGGCATCGGACTCAGATCCGTGATCCGCACCCCATACGAACTGACCGTAAATGAACTTTACGAAGAAGGCTCCAACAGCGACTGCTTCATGGTAGCCCTCGATGCCAACGGAAATAAACTTCCATACAACGATTCTGTCGGAAACTGCAACATCTTCGCAATTCAGGACAGAGACATTTCTACCGTCGATATCTACATTCTGGACTATATCCAGTATATGGACGAGCTCAAAGGCGAAGACAACTACAACAACAACGAAACCAAACCAGAAGGCCAGAAATGGAGCGACCTTCTCGACCAATACGCAAAATATCACAAGACATTACACTTCAAATAATCCAAAGAAAAAAAGGCGGCGCGATCCCGATAAGTAATTTTTCAGGCAATATCTGCCGCTGATTCCAAAGATGAAAATACATTAAGTATTTAATAAAACTTGTCAAAATGCTATAATGAAAATACAAAAGGAGTGTTATATGAATAATACGATTTTTGATGATGTATTCCGTACAATGATCGAGAAGATGCTATATCTGGCAGTGCCATTGATCAATGAGGTATTTCATACATCATACCCGGAGGATGTGAAGATCACACAGCTTCGCAATGAACATCAGCAGGAGGATGGTGAGATCAATACAGATCTGACGAAACTGATTGTAAAGATTGCGGATTATATTTTCCGTGAAGAAGACGAGGTTCGGAAAGGGCTAGGTGATATTATGGGAGGCAAAGTTCTGGAATTGGAATCTGAAAGACTTAAAGCAGAGGAATAGGCAGTTGAATGTGCATCAGAAAGGGCAAAAGCAATATGGGAAGATTTCTTAATCCTGACAACAGTGCGTTTCAGACAGCGGTTGATTCAGAAATTTATGTGGATAAAACAGAACTTCTGGACTATACGAATAGAGTGATCGGTACGAAGCAGGCGTTTATCTGTAACAGCAGACCGAGAAGATTTGGAAAATCTGTTACGGCAGATATGCTTACGGCATATTACAGCAGAGGCTGTGATTCAGAAGAGATGTTTTCTCCTTTACAGATCAGCGGTAAGGATTCTTTCAAAAGATATCTTAACAAATATGATGTACTGCATTTTGACATCCAGTGGTGTCTGGAGCCGGCGGGCGGGCCTGAAAACGTGGTGGCTTTTCTTAGCGCACAGGTGATCCGGGAATTAAAGTCCATTTATCCGGATATTGTGCCTGATGAAATAAAATCTCTTCCGGATGCACTGTCAGCAATCAACACGGCAACAGGAAATAAATTTATTGTGATCATTGATGAATGGGATGTCCTGATCAGAGATGAAGCAGATAATATCGCTGTGCAGGAAGAATACATCAATTTTCTCAGAGGAATGTTCAAGGGAACGGAGCCTACGCGATACATTGCACTTGCATATATGACAGGAATCCTTCCAATAAAAAAATTAAAAACACAGTCTGCACTCAATAATTTTGATGAATTTACAATGCTTGATGCAGGGATACTGGCTCCGTTTGTTGGATTTACAGAGAAGGAAGTCAGACAGTTATGCACGGAATATCACAGAGATTTTGAAAAAGTCAAAAGCTGGTATGACGGATATCTGTTGGACGACCAGCAGATTTATAATCCGAAGGCTGTAGTAAATGTTATGCAGAGAGGAAATTTCAGAAGTTACTGGTCACAGACAGCGAGTTATGAACTGGTGGTCCCACTGATCAACATGGATTTTGACGGACTGAAAACGGCGATCATTGAAATGATTTCAGGTTCATCTGTGGAGGTTGATACGGGTACATTCCAAAATGATACGGTAAGTTTTGCAGACCGGGATGATGTGATCACATATCTGATCCATCTTGGATATCTTGCATATGATCAGACACGGGGAAGGACTTTTATCCCGAATGAGGAAATCCGTCAGGAGTTTCTTGCAGCAACAAAGCGTAAAAAGTGGAATGAGTTACTGGAGTTTGAGCAGCAGTCAATGGATCTTCTTGAAGCAACACTTGATATGGACGAAGCAGCAGTGGCAGAAGCAATCGAAAAAATCCACATGGGATATGCTTCAGTAATTCAGTATAATAACGAGAATACTTTGAGCAGTGTGCTGAGCATCGCGTATCTGAGTACTTTACAGTATTATTTCAAACCAGCTCGTGAACTTCCGACAGGTAGAGGTTTTGCAGATTTTGTATATCTTCCCAAACCAGAATATCTCACAGATTATCCAGCACTGGTAGTGGAATTGAAATGGAACAAAAAGGCAGAAACTGCACTACAGCAGATCAAAGACAAAAAATATCCTGCATCTATCCGGCAGTATACAGGAAATATTTTGTTGGTGGAAATCAGTTATGACAAGAAAAGCAGGAAATATCAGTGTGTGATTGAGACCGACGAGAAATGAGAGAAATTTAGTATTTTACTTTTGGTGTGAAAACAGGTATGATAAAGAAAATGCCGCTGTAATTTTGTAAAGCGACAGAGTAACTTAACTATGTTTTCACACAAGGAGGAAGATTATTATGAAAATTGGTTTTATCGGCTGTGGAAATATGGCGACAGCCATGTTAAAGGGAATTCTGAAAAGTGGCGAGGTGGAAGCATCAGATATGATCGCTTCTGCGAAGTCAGACAGGACCCGCGAGAAGATCGAGAAGGAACTTGGCATCCAGAAAGCAGATACCAACGCGCAGGTGGTGAATTTTGCGGATGTTGTTTTTCTGGCAGTGAAGCCGCAGTTTCTGGAGGGTATTCTGGATGAGATCAGGGACAGTGTAAAGGCTGGACAGATCTTTATTTCTATCGCGCCGGGCAAGACTCTGCAGTGGCTTGGTGAGCGCCTTGGCGAAAACACAAAAGTCATCCGTACCATGCCAAACACTCCGGCGATGGTCGGAGAGGGAATGACAGCTCTCTGTGTCAATGAACTGGTCACAGAAGAAGAAACCGCACTTGCTGTAAAACTCTGCAACACCTTCGGCAAGACAGAGGTGATCCCGGAGCACCTGATGGACGCAGTTGTAGGCGTTTCCGGCAGTTCTCCTGCGTATGTTTTTATGTTTCTTGAGGCAATGGCAGATGCAGCAGTCGCAGACGGAATGCCGAGAGCACAGGCATACAAATTCGCCGCACAGTCCGTACTCGGAAGTGCGAAACTGATGCTGGAGACCGGCAAACATCCGGGAGAACTCAAAGATATGGTCTGCTCCCCGGCAGGAACCACGATCCAGGCAGTCCGCGTCCTCGAAGAAAAAGGTTTCCGAAGTGCGGTGATTGAAGCGCAGACGGAGTGTGTAAAGAAAGCAAGGGGAATGTGATCTTTCAGAGAAAATAAAATAGCAGAAAGATAATTTTTTTCCACTGTAACAAAATCCGACAGTTGTTTTTACTGTGAACGGAGGATGTTACAGTGGTTTTTTTTACTGCATAGGGAGGAGAGACTGGTGCTGCGACAGTTATTGGAAATATTTCTACAATTGTAGAAAAAAAGGATTGACACGCACATTCTACAGATGTAGAATACAATTAACTTCTACAAAAGTAGAAAATAAAACACAGAGAAAAGGGAGCATCCATTATGAAAACAAGAAAAGCAAAAATCATGGCACTTATGGCAGCAGCAACATTGAGTATTTTTTCAGCAGGAAGCGTTATGGCGGCAGGAAACGGGGATTTTTATCCGCAGCCGGTGAACTCAGACTGGGAGGATGCTCATACGGAAGGAGCATATGCAAGTTTCACGAACGGAAGCGATTATGTGAACATTTACAAATATGCCCTGGATGATGCAAAAATCGGAGTTGCGAAATGTAATGATACCTATGAAGCATGCTATCAGACGATTTTTTCAGAAGGAAACAGCCTGTATATGGCGGTAGGATATGCCAGGGATGCAGATGACATCGGTGAAGTGCGAAAAATGGTGGAATCTATTTCCTATCCGGAAAATCCGGCGTTGACTGGAAAAGATGGTAAAGGAGGAGATTCGAAAGACGGCAGTTCCACATCTTCTGACAAGAATACGGATGGAGATTCTTCTTCAACAGATACAACAGGAGGCAATTCCGGTTCTGGCAGCTCTGATTCTTCAGACAGCAGTAAAGATTCTGATATTCTTTCCACAGCTGATCTGACGCTGTATGACAGCGATGGAAACACCGTTTCTGTAGAGAGGACCATCTATACAGACTACAGCAGCAAATATGTCGGCGATGACGGCACCGTCTATACGACCGATGATGAGGTTTATTTTACAGATGAAAACGGAAAGACCTGGCAGGCGCTGAATGATGATACACATTACATGGGCGCAGAGCTGGAGCAGCATGTCCTTACGGATGCAGACGGCAACAGTGTGACCGTTACTGAAACTACAAATGGCGATTATTATTACCGTGATGATAATGGTACAGGATTCACAGACAATGGCGACGGAACCTGGAGTGATGAGAATGGAAACAGCTATAACGAAATGAATTAATGATTGTATTTAAGAGAGGATGTGATACAATAAAGTTATTCCTACATTTGTAGAAAACTGATGACAGAGAGGGGCGAAGAAGTGAAAAAAACATATCAGAGGCTTCCAGAATCAGAACTCGACATTATGCTTGTTCTGTGGAATGGCACTCCGCCAATGACGAGACCGGAGATCGAAAAGGTGATCAACACGAAGAAAAAACTTGCTCCGACAACGATCCTGTCATTGCTGACCAGACTGGAAGCCAAAAATTTCGTAGAAGTGACCAAGCAGGGCAAGATGAACCTGTATACACCGCTGGTTTCTCAGACAGATTATCAGGCACATGAGAGCCGCAGTGTCCTTGAGAAACTTTATGGAAATTCACTTAAGAAATTTGTGACATCACTTTATCAGGGCAAGAAGATCAGTTCTGAAGAAATCCAGGATCTCAGCGATTTTCTTAAGGAGCTGGATGACAGGGAGGAATAACGGACAGTGGAAGTATTGGTTTTGCATATCCTGAAGCTGAATATTATTGCAGCGGTCATTATTTTGCTGGTAAAACTGCTGGCGGTTCCGCTCAAGGGCAGAGTTTCCGCAAGGTGGAAATATTTCATATGGCTGTTTGTGGCAGTCAGCCTTCTCATTCCGGTGCGGCTTCCGGGCAGTATTTCGCTGGTTGATCTGCAGCTGAAGAAATCCAGCCCGGCCAGGATTGCTGTGCAGGAAAAAGATATTTCTGCAACTGTACCAGAAAACGGACAGTATATTTCACAGCAGGAAACCATGCATCCGGAGAAAAGAAATGTACAGGATCAGGATTTTTCCAGACAGAAGATCCATACTGTATATGAAACTGGTAAATGGATGGAAATGGCAGCAGGAATCTTTGCAGCAGTCTGGCTTGTCGTGGCGGTGCTGAAACTGGCAGGAGAATTTCTGGCGTATCATTTTTCGATAAGAAATCTGGAAAGAATGAGCCTTCCGGTCACTGATCCGATAAGTCTTCGGATGTACAGGGAAGTGTGCAGGGACAAACGGATCCGCAGGATGCCGGAACTGAGACAGAATGCAGGTCTTACTACACCGCTTCTTGCGGGGCTTTTTCATACGAAACTGTATCTTCCGGCAACCGGTTATTCTGCGGAAGAGCGAAAACTCGTATTCTATCATGAGCTGACGCATTATGTCCACAGAGACCTCTGGTACAAGATGCTTCTCAGGATCTGTGCGTCGATTTACTGGTTCAATCCATTTCTGCTTATCATGTTGAAAGAGGCAGATAAGGATATTGAAAATCTGTGTGATACTGCGGTGATTCATCGGGTGAACCAGAGTGGCCACAGGCTTTACCGACAGCTGCTCCTTCGGACGGTTGCAATGGAAAACAGGATTCCGTATGTGACGGCAAGTCTCAATGACAGTGGAATGGTGTTCAAAGACAGGATTCTGTATATGATGAGTATCAGGAAGCTGAAGAGAGGAATTTTGCCGGGTGTTTTGCTGGCGTTGATGCTTGTTGGCGGGAATCTGGCGTTCACGGTTTCGGCGCTTCCAGTGGGGACGGGTACATCGGCTCAGAGGAATTCTGATGGAGCGGCAGATGAGGACATATCGTATCCAGATTTTGCTTCATTTTCAGAACTGGTGGATATGCAGAATGCTCCAGCGATTTCTGATGAACAGGCTGGCGCAGGAAATGCAGAAGACGTTTCTGGCGTGGCAGAGAACTTGCAGGATAATGCCAGCAATCAGATGAAGAGCACTGCCGGGGCTGTGACAGGATCAGAGACAACGACAGATTCTGTAAGTCCTTCAACGGAAGACAGCATGCAGGACAATACGGATTCCACAGATTCCGGGAACACTGGTGAAAACACCGATAATATCGACTACTACGCACATCTGCCAGCAGGCGTGCCGTATACCAGCGGATACAGCAGTGCTTCTGGTGTGGCATCCATCGTAGCCCCGGGTGAAGATGAGAATGATGCAAGGGTGCTCCAGGACAATGGGGACGGAACCTATTCTGATGAAATTGGATTTACTTACAGTTATCAGGGTGAAGGCACCTGGGCAGACGCATACGGCAATTCCTACAGGACCTGGAATGACGAAGACTATAACTTTGGAAATCAGCTGGAACACCATGAACTTCAGAGCAGCAGCGGAAGCGTTGATGTAAAACAGACCACAAACGGTGATTATTATTACCGTGATTCCAATGGCGTGGGCTATACCAATAACGGTGATGGAACCTGGTCGGATGAGAATGGGAATAGTTATACGGAATAAATAAAAATGAGCGTTTTTCGAAATCAAGAATGAGATCGGGAAACGCTCTTAATTTTTATGGAATAAATTATAACTTCTGCTCAGAAAGCCATGTCAGGAAACTACTGGCGAGAGATAGTTGTCTGGGGGTCATATTACGAAGCTGTTCACTGACATTTTTCCATTCGGCATCATTGGTCTGTAAGGTTCCGACAAGAAATTCATCAGGTGTCGTGTCCAGAGCTAAAGCTATCCGCATAATTACCTCAATAGATGGGATAGAAATGCTGCGTTCAATGTTTGAAAGATATTTCTGACTGAGATCTGCTTTTTCTTCTACCTCGGACTGCTTCAGCCCGAGCTCCTTCCGCCGGTGGGCAATCCTTCTACCTATTTCCTCATAATTTATTTCCATGAATACCTCCTGTTTTTACTTCTATGATATGTAAATTGGAAAAATGATAAACCAATTGAAAAATGGATAATCGACTTTACGCACGAAAACAAAAGAGGTATAATAAGAGACAACAAACATTGCTGGTCGTGAAGGCTTTAGCTTAATTCAGACGAAATTTGTTGATGAAAATTAAAGAAGGATAGGGGACTGCGTATGAAAAAGAAATCTATTTTAATTATGATGGCTGTTACAGTTATTGCCTCTTCTGCATCAGTAAGTAATCTTATGGTTTATGCAGAGGATTTTAGTGATCATGAGTCATTGACATTAAATACAGAAACTGACGAAAAAAGTTTGTTTACAGATGCAGTTGGACAGACTGAAATTAGTGTTCAAAGCCAGGAAGCTACCCCAGATTATGATGTATGGCTAAGCGATATAATTGATTTTGGACTTAAAATAGATGGAAAGACGTACGGCAATGCGTTGTATAAGACTTTTAAAGAAATGCAGGATCCTATTTATGCAGAGTTAGGAGGGCTGCTTCTGGAGGATGTTCCGCTGATGTCAATTTCATCGGTCTGGAATAATGTGATTAAGAGGGAATTTTATACAAATCAGAAATTGATTTATGAGACACTGCTGGTGGATTACATAAAACATGAGAATAAAACAAATGCTTCATCATTTGATACAATGCAGATTGATCGGGCGAATGCATATCTTATAAAGATATTTGATGAATTGGCAGATATGGGTGTTCAGGATTGGGCACCAGATAAATTTATGAGCATGTCAGTGGAAGAGGCAGCCAAAAGTTTTCAGAATGTGCAAAGTATGAAAAAGGTAGTTGATGATGCAAAGGAGTTTTCGGAAAATACACAGGAACTTATAAAACTGACTTCAAATGTATTAGCATTGAAAGATAAAAAAGATGCAAAAGTTCAATTGATAAAAAATGCCAGGGAAGCATGTGCCAGTATGCAGAAGCCAAATAAGGATTTTATTGCTGCATGTAATGAAATTATCGAGGCAACTGAAAGTACAGATATCGATTTTAATTACGTAAAAACACAGAGTGCAAGTATAGTAATGGACAAAGTGATCGATAAAGTGTGGGATAAACTCTGTGATAAGAATCTGGTATTAAAAAGTATTGACTGGAGTGCAGATACGATGGACATTCTGTTTAATACGTCAAATGCAGCATCGGATAATCTGAAACTCTCAATTTTATATACTATGGATTGTTATTTTAAGATGGGATTAAGTAATGCTTCCGAGCAGTATTTGAAGTCCAGAACAGATAGTACTGCTGCACAGACATTTAACAGTTGCTTCGAAGGGTATGTGAATTTTCAGATATATGGAAATGATACAGCAAAATCCTGGATAAGTTCAGTTCATAATGATGGTGTACTGAATCGTGCATTTACCTATATTTTTTGCAGGGAAGCATTAAAAAATGCTTCCGAATTAAAAAATCTTTGTGATTCACAGAATAAGACCAGGAATCAGATATTAAATATACTTGAGAAATATCAGACCATTTATAGTAATAAATACATGAAGGATGAGTATAAACAGGCAATGTCTGTACCTGTAACACCAACTCCGGTAATGGATCCGAAAGATTACAAGATCTCAGAAGGAATTACCAGCCCGAACCCGGAAAAGGCGTCAGGAAAATGTGGAGATTCCGCATATTGGAAACTATTTCAGGATGGCACATTGGTTATTTATGGAAGTGGAGAGACGTACGCGGATGATTTTGGGTCTTATGAGGTAAAAAAAGTAGAGATAACAGAAGGTATCACGAAAATAGGTGAGGGTCTATTTGCTTATTGTGGTAGTCTGGAAAAGATAAATATACCGAACAGTGTAAAAGAGATTGGAGAGCGTGCATTTAGCGGATGTTCGAAACTGACAGAAGTGACAGGCGGAAACAATCTGGAGAGGATAGGATACGAAGCATTTTTTGACTGTGAAGAGTTAAAAAATATTACACTTTCTTGTAGTATAAAAAGGGCAGATTGCATATTTGTTGGATGTGAAAATCTAAAGACTGTAGGACCGGCATCGGGAAATTATAACATAAAGCTTAAATTTACAGAATCCTTGCCAGATGAGCTGTTGAGTAACTCAAGGATAACAGAGGTTGTATTACCAGACAGTTTAAAAGATTTGGGAAGTAGAGCATTTGAAAGTTGTGGAGCACTTAAGAAGATCCATCTATCCTCATCAATAACGGATATTTCAGATGGAACATTTAATTATTGCCGCAGTCTGGAAAAGATAAATATACCGAACAGTGTAAAAGAGATTGGAGAGCGTGCATTTAGCGGATGTTCGAAACTGACAGAAGTGACAGGCGGAAACAATCTGGAGAGGATAGGATACGAAGCATTTTTTGACTGTGAAGAGTTAAAAAATATTACACTTTCTTGTAGTATAAAAAGGGCAGATTGCATATTTGTTGGATGTGAAAATCTAAAGACTGTAGGACCGGCATCGGGAAATTATAACATAAAGCTTAAATTTACAGAATCCTTGCCAGATGAGCTGTTGAGTAACTCAAGGATAACAGAGGTTGTATTACCAGACAGTTTAAAAGATTTGGGAAGTAGAGCATTTGAAAGTTGTGGAGCACTTAAGAAGATCCATCTATCCTCATCAATAACGGATATTCCAGAGAATACATTTGCTTATTGTGGAAGTCTGGAAAAGATAAATATACCGAACAGTGTAAAAGAGATTGGAGAGCGTGCATTTAACGAATGCTTGAAACTGACAGAAGTGACAGGTGGAAATAACCTGGAGAAGATAGGATATGAAGCATTTGAGAATTGTGAAAAGCTGAAGAAAATATATTTGTTATCCAATCTGCAAGAAATAAATGGTGATGTGTTTTATGGATGTAACAATGTTGTCATTTATGGATATAAAAATTCTTATGCAGAAACTTATGCAAAGAAAAATAACATCTCATTTGTGTCATTAGGAGAAGCTGAAATAAAACCAGTGATTACAGTTAATTCTGGCATTCTGGTAGCCAAACTTAATACAACTGATAAGATCATAGAACATGGCATTGTATACGGAAAGGGAACGAATGTAACCTTAAACACCCCGGGAAGAACCAGAGTTGCTTATTCAAGATTTGACTCAAATAAATCTTATTCCTTTGATACAGCAAACCTGACAGGCTGTACGATCAGGGCATATGTTATCTATACCGATAAAAACGGAAATGCACAGACAGTCTATTCAAATGCGTATTCAAAATAAATTACGGAAGGAGCAGGCGTATGAAAAAGAAATTTATTTTAATTATGATGGCTGTTACAGTTATTGCGTCTTCTGCATCAGTAAGTAATCTTATGGTTTATGCAGAGGATTTCAGTGATCATGAGTCATTGACATTAAATACAGAAACTGACGAAAAGAGTTTGTTTACAGATGCAGTTGGACAGACTGAAATTCAGGATCAGACAAACTATAAGAATTCAGAAAAAATTAGCTGTTTAAATTCGGTAGAAGATTCAGGAAGTTGTGGAGATTCTGCATATTGGAAATTACTTCAGGATGGTACATTGATTATTTATGGCAGTGGAGAGATGTATGGGGCTGACTTTGATTCTTATGAGATAAAAAAAGTGGAAATAACAGAAGGAATTACCAGAATAGACGATTATACATTTGAGTATAGCAGTAGTTTAGAAGTGGTAAGCATATCGGATAGTGTAAAAGAGATTGGAGATTCTGCATTTTACGGGTGTGAAAGATTGACAGAAGTGACAGGTGGAGATAATCTGGAAACGATAGGAGATGAAGCATTTGGCGACTGTGCAGAGTTGAAGAATATTACACTTTCTTCCAGTATACAAGAAGTTGGAGATATGATATTTGAAGGGTGTGAAAGCTTAAAGACAGCGGGACCGGCATCGGGAAATTATAACATAAAACTAAAATCCACAGAATCTCTGCCAGATAGTTTGCTGGCTGAATCAGAAGTAACAGAAGTTGTATTGCCAGACAGTTTAAAAAAATTAGGAATTTATGTATTTTATAATTGCAGCAGTCTGGAAAAAATAAACATACCGAACAGTGTAAAAGAAATCGGAGCGTCTGCCTTTGAAGGATGTTCAAAACTGACGGAGGTGACAGGTGGAAATAATCTGGAGAAAATCGGAATCAGAGCGTTTGGGGATTGTGAGGAGTTAGAAAATATTACCCTCTCTTCCAGTATTGGAATAGCAGAGAGGATATTTGAAGGGTGTGAAAGCTTAAAGACAGCGGGACCGGCATCCGGAAATTATAATATAAAACTAAAATTTACGGAATCTTTGCCAGATGGACTGCTGGTAAGTTCAGAAGTAACGGAGATTGTACTGCCAGACAGTTTAAAAGATTTGGGTATTATGGGTGCATTTGGTAATTGCCAATATTTGGAAAAGATACAGCTTCCTTCATCATTAACAAATATTCCGATGTGGGCATTCTTTGGGTGTAGCAGTCTGGAAAAGATAAATATACCTGACAGTGTAAAGGAAATCGGAAATCATGCATTTATGTGGTGTGACAAACTGACAGAAGTGACAGGCGGAAATAATGTGGAAAAGATTGGAGGGTCTGCATTTAGCGGTTGTCCAGAATTGAGGAATATTACACTTTCTTCCAGCGTAAAAGAAATTGAGAGTGGGGTATTTGATGATAATATTGTCATTCATGGTTACAAAAATTCTTATGCAGAAACTTATGCAAAAGAAAATAATATCTCATTTGTGCCACTAGAAGAAGTAGAAATAGAACCAGCAATTACACTCAATAACGATTCAGGTATCTTGTCCGCTGAACTTAATACAATTGATAACATTATAGAACATGGTTTTGTATACGGAAAGGAAACGGATGTCACCTTAGACACTCCGGGCAGAACCAGAGTTGCTTATTCGGAATTTGACTCAGATAAATCCTATTCCTTTGATACAACGGATCTGACAGGCTGTGCGATCAGAGCATATGTTATCTATATTGACAAAAACGGAAATGAACAAACTGTTTATTCAAATATATATTCACGATAAAGTGAGGAAGGAAGCAAGAATATGAAGAAAAAAATAACAGCAGTTTTTTTGGCAGCAATGCTCAGTGCACAGCCCTGAGGGATGGCATATGCAGAAGATTTTTCTGATGACATCTCAGTGAATTCGGTGGAGAGCAATGAGACAGAGGAACAGGAAACCGAACTTCCAGACGTGGAAGAGGAGCCGACAGAGGAAGACGATTCCATAGTTGATGAGGCTGAGATACAGGAAGGAGAAGAGACGGATGATGCTCTGTCAGAAGTCGATATTTTTAGTGTCGGAGATGAAGAGGTTTATATAGAAGATCTTAGCATTATATCTGAACCAAATAAAAAAGAATATGATTATGGAACCGTACATTCAGCAAAAGATTTTGACCTTACCGGTCTGGCTGTCAAGGTATCTTATAGTGATCAGACAAAAAAGATCCTTTATTTCACAAAAGATGGAGAGGTGAAAACTGATTCTAAAGGAAATAAATTTTATTCAGAGATTGATTTTTGGGGAGAAGGAGAACTGGGATCTTACTCTGTCACGATAATGGATGAAGATGAAGAATATGTTGTAAGTACAGAACTTAATATTGTTATTCCTGCCAATATGCCGCAATTGAAGAATCAGGGAAAAGGTGTGTTTTCTGCAACTCTGGCGGCAAATACATATGCTAAATTTATCCCAAATCAGAATGGAAAATATATTGTAAAACGTACTTATACTGATGAATCGGATGGATATTCTTTTGTAGAAAGTATTTATGATTCTGAATTTAATCAGGTATATGACTCAGGTGATAGCGTGGAAAGTGTACAGTTAAAAAAGGGATCCGTATATTATCTGTTTCCAAGCGACAGAAAAAGTAAGGTTACTGCGGAATTTGTATGGTCTGTAAAATCAGTAGAGTTAGAAGGAAAGTTTAAATCAGCAGTATTTTATACACCAGTGAACTTCTCTACAGATAGTACGACGAAAAAATACAGTATTGAAAAAACACCATGGCATACACAGAAACTGAAGATTACCTATGCTGATGGGTCGACAGAAAGTGTTGGTCTTTATAAATCAGACCGTTATAAACAAGTAGTCAATGCCTATATCAATTATTCAGGCAAGAAGGATGCACCGGAAGCCGGAACTTATGATGTACATTTTGAACTGGGCGGAAAAGAAGCAGTATTAAAAAATGGTATTCAGATCAAAACTTTGTCCCAGATGCCGGCAATTACAGGCAAGGGAACAAAAGAAATGGCAGTTACAGGTGGTACAGTATATGGATGTCTGAAAACTACAAGTGCTACTTCTTATACAATTAAATGTGAGCCTCAGACAATGCCATATCTTACAGTTTATCAGCTGAAAAATGGAAAACTGGAGCAGGTTCTTTCAGTTGAGAATGGAAAGAGCTGTACGCTGAAACCAAACAGTGTCTATTACATTGGAATGAGACTTCACAGTGCAGTGCTGGATCTTGATAAAGTGAAATTTACGGTATCCTCAGTTGAACCTAAAGTCCAGATGAGCAAGACAAAGATATCCATCGGCACATTGTCTTATACGGGATCTAATGTAAAACCGTCAGTAACTGTTAAAAATGGAAATAAAACATTAAAACAGAATACAGACTACACCATTTCCTACAGCAAGGCTTCAAAAGTCGGCGCAGCAGTAAAGATCACGATTACGGGAAAAGGCAGTTATACAGGCAAAGTGACAAAAAACGCTTACATTGTTCCAGCCAGAACAGCCATTTCTTCCGTAAAAGCAGGAAAGAAAAATCTGACGGTTACCTATAAAAAAACAACAGGAGCAAGTGGATACCAGATCGCATATTCTACCAGTCAGAACAGCGGATATAAATATGTAAATCTGAACAATAAAACTGTCAAAAAAACAATAAGTAAACTTACAAGTGGAAAGAAATATTATGTCAAAGTAAGAGCTTATAGAACTATTAACGGAAAGAATTATTATGGAAATTACAGTGCGGTAAAAGCTGTGAAAGTGAACTAACAGCGGACGTGGATGAAAGAGAAACTATGAAATATGTATATTAAGTATGTACAGAAAGGAAAAGTATGAAGTTAAGAAAAAGAATCAGTATTATGATATTGGCAGCGATGTTAAGTACAGCGGTTGCAGGAGTAAGTGTTAATGCAGAGGGAGTTTATGATATTTCTGAACAGTCTGTGGAAGCGGCAAGTGCTCAGAGCACAGCTTTCACAGTTAAGAATTCTGTTTTACAGGCGTATACGGGAAAAGCCTCAAAAGTTGTAATCCCATCTAATCTTGGAATTAAAAAAATCGGAGCACATGCATTTGCATATAATACGACAATAAAAGAAGTTGTGATACCAAAAGGTGTCACTGAAATTGGTGCAAAAGCTTTTCTGGGATGTGATAACCTGGAAAAAATCAGCATTCCATCCACAGTAAACGTTATTGGATATCATGCGATTTCTGGCCCGTGGATGGAGGCACAAATGGCAAAGGGGAATGCAGTAGTAGTAAATTCTATACTGATCGCCGTGGCACATGTTAAGCAGGATACACTGACAATTCCATATGGAGTAACACATGTGAGTGATTTTGTGTTTGAGGGAAACAGAGGCTGTTATAAGAATCTTGTAATCCCTGCAACAATGAAAAGTTTGCAATTCTGTTCTATTCAGGGTGGATTTAAGACGATTAAAATATTATCCAAAAATGTAGTGTTGGATAAAAACTGTGGTGCTTTTGACTGCACGATATATGGCTATAAAGGTTCTACAGCGGAAGCTTATGTGAAAAAATACGGAAAAGAAAAAAATATAGTATTCAAGGCCCTTCCGGAGACGGCAGCGCATACACACAGCTGGACAGCATGGAAGACAACGAAAAAAGCGACTGTTTTCAAGGGCAAAATGCAGACCAGAACATGCAAAACATGTAAAAAAGCGCAGACAAAGTATGTTGGAAAGCCGCTGAAGTCTACGATAAAAGTTTCGGCAAGTAATATAAAAATAAAAAGGAATGTATCATCAAAAGCTCTGAGAGTATCAGGAATGGCAAATGGGGACTATGTAGCTACTGTAAAATCAGGCAATACTAATATTGTGCAGGTGACAAAGTTTGATAAAAAAGGAAACATTGTACTGAAAGCAAAAGGAAAAAAGGGTAAAGTCAAACTGAATATCCGACTTGCCGGAGGTGCACAGAAGACAGTTGTTGTAACTGTTGTGTAAAGTACGCCAGAATATTTTAAATCAAATTCCCGTGGCGAAAGCTGCGGGAATTTAATATTGACACTTTTTGTGAAAATAGTTATAATTCTAAACATTAGAATTATAACTATTTTATTTTGCATCAAACGCACACAGGGAAGGAACGTGAAACATGGACACATCATTGCATTATCTGACAATGGCGAACCAGATGCTGATCCAGAAGAGGCTTCTGGAGCGGGTGAAGGCTTCGGGGCTTACGCTTGGACAGCCGAAGGTTCTGGATTATCTCAAGGACCATGATGGAGCCAGTCAGAAAGAGATCGCGGCAGGCTGTTTTATTGAGGCAGGGTCGCTGACTTCAATTTTGAACCGTATGGAAGAGAAAGGTCTGATCGAGCGGCGTATGCTCAATGGAAACAGAAGGACTTTTCATATTTTTATGACAGAATCCGGGAAAAAAAGCCAGAAGCTTGTCGAAGAAGCTTTTGTGGAGATCGAGGAGGCTGCGTGGAAAGATATTTCTCCAGAAGAAGCAGAGGCTTTTATGAAGATTTATCATAAAATTTACAGTAACCTGTCTGAGACAGGATGCGAAGAAACAGGGAAAGAAGGAAGGAATAAATGAATAAATTAAAAAGATACGTGATCTTTCTGATCGGTCTGTTCGTGAACTCACTTGGTGTCAGCCTAATCACCAAGGCAAGTCTCGGAACTTCACCGATCTCATCGATTCCGTATGTATTAAGCTTAAGTTTTCCGTTTACGCTCGGAAACTTTACGATTTTTTTCAGCGTATTTCTGATCTTACTGCAGCTGATGATCCTGCGTGAAAATTTTAAGCTGGAACATATTCTGCAGATACCGGTATCTATTATCTTTGGATATTTCATCGATCTTACCATGCTTTTGTTTACATGGGTAAACCCGCAGGCATATGTTATGAAGATCGTATATCTTTTGATCGGATGTCTGATCCTTGGATTTGGTGTGTACATGGAAGTGCTGGCAGATGTTGTTATGCTGCCGGGAGAATCTTTTGTCCGTGCGATCGTTCTGACATGGAAAACCAACTTTGGTACGACAAAAATCTGCTTTGATGTTTCCATGGCAGTGATCGCGGCAGTCCTGTCCTTTGTATTTACCGGACATCTCAATGGTGTACGTGAAGGTACGATCATTGCGGCACTTCTGGTTGGATTTATTGCCAGAGTCCTTGGCAAGAAGCTTGCATTTGTCAAACCGCTTCTGTTTCCGGAAGAGTTTGCAGGGGAAAATGTGGAAAGTGCCGGCAAATCCGGTGCGGCGTCTGTGGATAAACCGGCAGATGAAGTTCAGCGTAATGTTATCGTGATCGGCAGACAGTTTGGAAGTGGTGGACACGATATCGGCAAGGCACTTGCAGAAAAACTCGGCTACGCTTTTTATGATCAGGAGATTATCGAGATGACTGCCGGAACGACAGGATATACACCGGAATTTATCCAGAAAAAAGAAGAGATGATGACCAGCAGTTTCCTGTATGACCTGGTAAATCAGATGTACATGTATGCACAGTCGGACGAGGAAGCACCGAAGGACAAGATCTACGAAGCTGAATCAAAGGTCGTCAGAGAACTTGCTGCAAAAGGAAACTGCGTGATCGTAGGACGCTGCTCTGACTACACACTCAGAGACAATAAAAACTGCCTCAGAGTTTTCTTCTGCGCACCAATGGAAAACAGAATGAAACGAGTCATGGATCGTCTTCACCTGTCCGAAAAAGACGCAAAACAGAAGATCCAGAAAGAAGATAAATGGCGTGCCGACAACTACCGTTATTACACTGGACGCATCTGGGGCGCATCAGCAAACTTTGACCTGACTGTGAATACGGCTCTTGGAGAAGAGTACATAGAGATGTGCATCCGCGAGGCGATGAAACGATAAGAGAATCATAATAAAAAGAGTGCAGATCCTGACAATTCAGTACAGGATTTACACTCTTTTGTGTTATACAGTTACGTAATCGATATTTATAATGTCAGGTCTTCTACATTAACTCCGAAAGATGATAATTTGGCTGTTGCAACTTTGATCTGATAGTCTAATTCTTCGTTTACGGTATCACCATTTGCTCTCTTAATACGCTGCAGATCTGTGTATTTGTCAATAAGTAAAGTTTTTAATTCCTGATCACTCATATCATGATTAACCTCCATATTGGCACCACCTTTCTTTGAGAGCTATTTGTTCTATATTATAAACATTAATCATTCATCTGTCAAAGAGAAACGTTCGACAAATTTTTTACTGAATTGGTATATTGTCTCTTTAAAAAAGAACTTCTGAGTGCTAAGATAGACAGGACATATATTACATATTATGGAGGAAATATAAAGTGACAGAAGAAATTGAGACGCAAGAGAACAAAAAATTACCAGTCCTGCGGGGCGAGCTGGCGCTGCTGGTGGTGGTATTGATCAACAGTCTGGGAGTTGTGCTGATGCTATATTCCGGTTCCGGAATCTCGGCGATTTCCAGTGTACCATATGCATTTTCGGAAGTATTCAATAAGATCTCCCTTGGAACCTGGACCTACATTTTCCAGGGACTCCTGGTGTTATCCCTGATGATCATGCGGAAGAAATTCGTCGCACTGTATCTTTTCAGTTTTGTCGTTGGATTTGCATTCAGCGAGATGCTTGATGTGCATGAAATGTGGATAGGTGTCCTGCCGACAGCCATTGGCTACAGGGTACTTTATTTTATCATCAGCTACCTGCTCCTGTGCATCGGGATCGCACTTTCCAACCGCTGCGGCCTGCCGATCATTCCGACAGACCTGTTTCCGAGAGAACTGGCAGATATCACAAAGGTAAAATATTCCAGGATCAAAATTGGCTATGACGTTACCTGCCTTACCATAACAGCGCTGATGACCTGCATCATCCTCGGACATCTGGACGGACTCGGAATCGGCACGATCCTCGCCGCATTTACCATGGGAAAAGTGATCGGCATGATCGGTGACAAGATGGATCAGCATGTGAGATTTGAGTCGTTTATGACAAAAAGAGCGTGATGAATTTCGGGACAGACAACGCAATAAAAGAATAAAAACCACAAAATAAAGATATAAAAACCGACCTGTATTCGCTACAATAGAAGTAGAAAATACAGGTCAGTTTTTTAATATAGGAAAGGAACATAAGAATGGTAAGGATCAGCGACATCATACGTGCAGAATTTGCAGAAGGAGATAATAAAAGAGATGCGGGGCTTAAGACCCCGGAGAACATTGTAAGATATGATGATATTGTATATGGAACAGAATCCAAATGGCAGAAACTGGATGTATATCGCTCAAAAGAGGCAGCGGGAAAACTTCCAGTGATCGTCAGTGTTCATGGCGGCGGATGGGTATACGGTGATAAAGAAAGGTATCAGTTTTACTGTATGGATCTTGCAGAGCGAGGCTTTGCAGTGGTGAATTTTTCTTATCGACTGGCACCGGAATATAAGTTTCCGGCATCACTGGAAGATACAAATTTCGTATTTACCTGGGTTCTGGAAAACGCAGAAACTTATGGATTAGATACAGAAAAAATCTTCGCAGTGGGTGATTCAGCAGGAGCACATATCCTGTCGCTTTATCTGGATATCTGCACCAATCCAGACTATGCCGAAAGTTATAAATTCCATACACCAGAAAATTTACAGATCTGTGCAGTGGCACTGAACTGCGGACAGTATCATATGGGAGAGGAAAATCTGGACGAGCTTACAGGAAAACTGATGGAAGAATATCTTCCGGGAAAAGGAACGAAACAGGAACTTCAGTTGCTCTGTGCAGATGATTACGTGACAGAAAAATTTCCACCGGCTTTCATCATGACAGCAGAAGAAGACTTTCTCAGAAACCAGGCACCTCTGATGTATGAGAAGCTAAAAAGCATGCATATCCCATGTGAATTTCACGATTACCACAGTGGAAAAATCGAAAAACTGGGACATGTTTTTCACCTGAATATAAGATCCGAGGATGCACATAAATGCAATGATGAAGAGTGCAGGTTCTTCAAACAGATATTGAAAGACAAGGATCCAACAGGAGTGGAAAGTGGATTGTAAAGAAATAATAGGCAACACTCCTATCTGAATCGAATTAGATTAAAACGAAAAGCGTACAGTTCCGGATGTTCATAATACAGGGGCTGTACGCTTGTTTTATTTTTTGATACGGCTTTGAACATATATTAAGACTGGGACTGGTTTTCAGAAATCCTTCTTGTTATAATACATATAAATGTACTACTTTGATGCGAATGGTGTAAGACATAAAGCAGGGAGTGAGAAAAATGGATTTTGCAGTAAAGAGGCTTCCCATTGGGATAGAATTTTTTGATGAAATGATCAAAAATCAATATTACTATGTGGATAAAACAGGGATGATAAGTGAATTGCTCCGTTCAGGAGGGAAAGTAACACTGTTTACACGACCAAGACGATTTGGAAAATCTCTGAATATGAGTATGCTGAAAAACTTTTTTTCACTGCAGGGCGATAAAAGAATATTCAATGAACTGCAGATATCCCGTGATAAACAGGTCTGTGAAGAATACATGGGGAAATTCCCTGTTATTTCGATTTCACTCAAAAGCGTGGATGGATTTGCCTACAGAAATGCTTATGAGATGCTGTGTGCGACGATTGGAAATGAAGCCATGAAATTTCAGTATCTGATGGACAGCACTAAACTTACAGATCGTGAAAAAGAACAATACGGACTTCTTATAAAAGGTGGAGACAGGATTCCTTTTGAGATGGATGAAGTTACTCTGACTGGAAGCCTGAAAACGTTATCTCTGTTACTTGAAAAACATCATGGAAAACAGACGGTTCTTCTGATCGATGAATATGATGTTCCATTGTCAAAGGCATCGGAGCATGGATATTACAAAGAAATGGCAATGTTGATCCGCAAGCTGTTTGAACAGGTGCTTAAAACAAATGAAAGTCTGAAACTGGCGGTACTGACCGGTTGTATGAGGATATCAAAAGAAAGTATTTTTACAGGACTGAATAATTTTGAAGTTTTGTCCGTTGCCGATGTACGGTTTGATGAATACTTTGGATTTACAGACCGGGAAGTGAGAAAACTTCTGGAATATTATCACCTGTCAGATAAATATCAGCAGATAAAGGAATGGTATGATGGATACCAGTTTGGAAATGTGGAAGTTTACTGTCCGTGGGATGTTATGAATTATTGCGTAACACTTCTGGCAGATCCAAATGCGGAGCCTCAGAATTACTGGATTAATACCAGTAGCAACGAAGCCGTTCGAAGATTTATCAGAGAATCGGATAACAGTGGAACAATCAGAAGGGAAATTGAGGGGCTGGTCGCTGGTGAGTGTATTATAAAGGAATTGCATCAGGAATTGACTTATGAGGACATGTACCAGACGGTTGATAATATTTGGAGTGTTCTGTTTACTACGGGATATCTAACCCAGAGAGGAAGATCGGAGGGAAATATATTCCGGCTTGCAATACCGAACAGGGAGATACGGAATATTTTTACAACGCAGATCATGCAGCTTTTCAGAGAAAATGTGAAGAAAGACGGAGAGTTACTGAATCGATTCTGTGAGGCGCTCGAGAATGGAAATACAGAATCAGCAGAAAAATGTTTCGGGGAGTATCTTCGAAAGACGATCAGTATCCGTGATACATCTGTGCGAAAAGAAATGAAAGAAAATTTTTATCATGGAGTTCTCCTTGGAATCCTGGGAATCAAAGAAAACTGGATAGTACGTTCCAACAGGGAATCAGGAGAAGGCTATAGCGACATTCTCATTGAGACAGACGATACTGCAATGGGCATTGTAATCGAGATGAAATATGCGGAGGATGGAAATCTGCAAAAGGCAGCAGAAAAAGCGTTAAAGCAGATCGAATCAAAACAGTATGAAGAAGCATTATATGATGAGGGAATAGAGCAGATTTTGCGATATGGAATTGCCTGCTATAAGAAACGCTGTAAGATTTTAAGTTTATAATGTTTTTCAAAAATAAAACAACATCTGCCAAAATTCAAGCTGGAAAAAAATGGATTTCCATGCTAGAATTTTGGCAGATTTATTTTATCCAGGAGGAACACAAATGAAAAAGAAACAAAATCTATTTTTGCTGATCTTGGCTGTTTTGTTTATATCTTTGTTTGGCGGAAGTACAGCAGTATCAGCTGCATCTTCGTTTCCACGCCTACAGATTGTCTCATCTGGTCAGATCATCAATAAAAACAATTACTTGTATTACCGTACTTCTAAGGGAAATTATGCCAGAAATAAATACCTGCGTTTCAAATGCAAGAATTATTACTTTGACGAATCAGGAAAAGCCTGGTATGGAATGCATATAATCAACAACAAAAAATATTATTTTGGAACCAGGACGGAAGGATATATATATAGAGATCGTCTGTTTCGATACAAAAATGGCTATTATTATGCGAATGAAAGAGGAATTGTAGTCAGTGGTGGCTGGTATACACTTCCTTCGGGCAAAAGATATTATTTCGATTCCACCGGCAGGGCATACACCGGAAAAAGAACGATCAACAAGACAGTTTATTATTTTGATAATGATGGTTCTCTGAATCATTCCGGTCTGTATTATAATCTTACTTCAGACTGTGCGCTTCTTATCAATGCCGATACAGGAAAGGTTTTATACGCAAAGAACGAAAATCTCCGGCATGCAAACGCCAGTACCACCAAGATCATGACTTGTATTCTCGCTCTTGAAAACAGCAAAATGAATGAAGTTGTGAAGTTTTCTTCGAGAGCAACAGCACTGGAACCAACTAAGCTGTATGCAAGAACAGGTGAAACATTTTATATGAGGGATCTTCTTTATTCTCTGATGATCCCTTCCCATAACGATACCGCGGCAGCAATTGCGGAGCATATCAGTGGTTCACAGAGTAAATTTGTCAGTCTTATGAATAAGAAAGCGGCACAGCTTGGATGTACCAATACTCATTTTGCAACGCCAAATGGTCTTGATGCAGGTTACACACATTATACAACGGCTTCTGACCTTGCCAAGATTGCCAGATATGCAATCAAGAAACCGGCTTTCAGAAAAATCATCAATACCAGAAGTTATTCTTTCAAAAGCATTAATACAAGCCGCTGGTTTTACGTAAGCACTACAAATGCACTTTTAGGAAATATGCCAGGTGTGATCGGAATGAAAACCGGATATACCAATAAAGCAGGACATTGTTTCGTGGGTCTGTGCCGTTCTCAGAAAGGGAATACATATATTTCAGTTGTCCTGGGTGGGCCGAACTCAGATGCACGCTGGAGAGACTCCAGAATACTTTTGAACTACGCATATAAACATTAAAAAATAAAAAAGGATCGGACTTTCAGTCAGTATCAGATAAAAGATACTGGCTGGAAGTCCGATTTTGTTTCCGACAGAAATAAAAAAACCAACTTTATTCGTAAGAATCTGTATTTACCTCAAAAAACGCCATGCTTATAATTATTAATAATGGAAGAATTTCAGAAAAAATCACAGCTAATTTGTATGAAAAGGAAACAGATATGGATCATAAAAAATTTACCATGCGTAATGCACTGCTTGTATTCTGTATTACGAGTGTGGTATTTGCGCTTCTTTTGCAGACTTTTTTATTTCACCAGACACTCAGGCGGCAGATCCGGGCGGAGAGTATTTCGGATCATGAGATTTCACTCAACAAGATGCAGACAGACATTGCTTCTTTTATCCATAATGTACGTACCGAGATGCTGACAATCTACAGTGAGCAGGATCTGATCAGGGACCTTCGGTCAGCGGCAGAAGAAGGAACCAGTCTCAAGGACTATTACTGGAGAAGCTGGTATTTTGCCAGAAAGCGTTTTACGAAAGAAGATCAGCTTCTTGCCCTGTATATGTACGATACACAGGACAAAGTTGTAAGCGCCTACCGATATAATGCGTCTTCTTTTCCAAGAGATCTGTATCAGACGGAATATGATTCCAACACAGAAAGACTCTATGATTATGTGCATGATAAACGGACCGACTTTATGATTTCCGGATATTATAATCCCGTTGCAAAACGAAATGTGGTCCGTCTGGTGCTGAAACTCCACAATTATGATGAGGAAAGAGAAAATATCGGATATCTGGTATGTGACATCAACAGTTCTGCATTCACATCGATCATGTCCAAGTATGTCGATGTAGAACAGGTCTGCCTGTGGCTTCAGCCTGTAGGTGACCAGGTGATAGCAAAAACAGGACAGGCTTCTGTGTCACAGAAAAGAATCCAGAAACAGCTTGCAAAGGTGGTCGAAAATTATTACAACTCAGATCAGCTAGAGCAGGAATATGACGGAAATTACCTGATACAGGTTTCACAGGAAGACTATAATCTGGAAGCATTTGTCCTGGTATCGCAGTCTCTTCTGACAGCAACACAGAAGTCGCTGATAAGGACACTTCTGATCATTATGGCAGGCATGATCGGTGCGATCGTTCTGCTTGTATTTATGCTGTCCAGATGGATGACCAAACCGGTAGAAGAAATGAGAAACACCATTGTCCGTATCAAAAATGGAGAGTCGTCTCTGCGTGTAAGTCCGGTCGGATGGTCAGAAGAACTGACAGTACTTGGAACAGAATTTAACGAAATGCTGGACCGTATCCAGGCGATGGCAGAAGAAGAACTTCAGAATAAGATGCTGGTGGAGCGAACAGAGTTCAAAATGTTCCAGGCACAGATCAACCCACACTTTCTGTATAACACATTAAATACCATGAGTGGGATTGCGAATGCGCAGAACTGTCCTCTTGTAAGCGGAATCTGTCATTCCCTGTCGGCGATCTTCCGCTACAGCCTGAACATGACGGATGAACTTTCTACCATTCAGAATGAGATGGACCATGTCCGCAATTATCTTTATGTCATGGACGTGCGGAACGGATCTTCGGTGGCATATGAATATCAGATCGACAATGTAACACTGAAGGACAGACTTCCAAGGATCTGCCTTCAGCCGGTGGTAGAGAATGCGCTTACACACGGACTCAGAAATACCAGGCGAAAAGACAAGAAGCTTCTGATCCGCTCCGAGCATATCGGAGAAAATCTTGTGGTCACAATCTCAGATAATGGTACAGGAATGGATGCGGAGGCCATGAATATACTTCTTGAGAAAAATGACCGGAAACGTGTGGAGACAGGCGTTTCCATCGGGATCCTGAATGTAAATGCACGATTGAAACAGTTGTTTGGACCGGAATACGGGCTGTGGATCGAAAGTCAGGCCGGAGAGGGTACAACGGTCACGATCACAGTTCCGATCGTTTCCAGTGAAGAAGAGAATGGGGAAAATATAACAGGAGGTGCCCGTTGTGAAAAAGATGAAATATAAAGTACTGGCGGCGGATGATGAGTACTGGAGCAGGGAAAATCTCCGAAGTCTGATCTCATGGGAGGATTATTCGATTGAATTTCTGGATCCTGCCTGTGACGGCGAAGAAGTGCTGGAACGTATTGAAGAAGAAAAACCCGATATTATCCTGACGGACATCAATATGCCGTTCTTAAGTGGTCTGGAACTTCTGCAGAAGCTTCAGACAGAACATCCGGAGATCATTACGATCGCAGTGAGCGGGTACGATGATTTTGACAAGGTAAAAGGTGTTTTTGTCTCAGGAGGACTGGACTATATCCTCAAACCGGTAGGAAAAGAGGAACTTGTGAAGATCCTCACCAAAGCTCTTGGAATCCTGGAAGAAAGAGAGATGGCGCGAAAACACAAAGAAACAAACCAGATCCAGGAACACAAAATCTCATCTTTTCTGGAGGACAGTGAATATTCTGCACTGCTGTCAGGAAAGCTGTATGGACAATTTACGGCACAGCCTCATGTTTCTTCGACAAAAGAATTTTCCGGCGTGGCAGCCCTGATGGTGAAATTTTATAATATTGCAGGGATCGCGGAGAAGTTTGAATACGATAATCTGCAGATGTCATTAAGCATCAAGACAAGGCTCAGAAATCTGACAGGCTGCAATGCCGAGGCCATTATTTTTAACAACTGCAATAAAATGAGTGAATTTCTTATTTTTACTTCCTATAGAATCAACTCACTCAGGATTCTGGCAGAAAATATCCTTGAAGAATTTCCGCTGGATGAGTATGGCCCTGTTTCAGTGATCCTTCATGAACAGACAGGATCATTGGACGACATTGGAAGTATGTACAGAGATATGGTTGCCGTTCTGGTGACACGGCCTTTTACACACAGTCATTGTATTCTGGCATGTTCGCAGGAGGAAGGCAGTCAGTCCGTAGGAAAAACGGTGTCTCATCGAATTGAAGAAGAAGTATACCATCTTTTGAATACAGGACAGAAGAGTGAGACGGCAAAACTGATCTTTCGGACCTGTGATTTTAAGCACTGTGACAATGGAGAATGGTCCTTCCTTGATGTCAAACAGTATGTAAGGAGGATCACGGGGATCCTTTACCGTTACGTACAGGAACAGCATCCGGAGCTCACCGCGCAGGCAGAAGAAGCGATGGATGACATTGATTATTATATGAAATGTCTGGATGTACCTTCCGTTATGGCATCGATCAGAATCCTGCTGGACAGCCTGTGGGAAAACAATCCGGACAAAAACAGCGCGGATTCTGCGGGAAGTCAGGTAGAGCAGATCCGTCAGTATATACTGACTTCTTACCATGAGAATATCACATTGACAGCACTTGCCGCAGCGTATCATATGGATGCGAGCTATCTTTCCAGGATGTTCAGCCAGACTTATGGAGAGACCATCATTGCCTGTCTTACCAGAGTCCGGATGGAACAGGCGATCCGTCTTATGAAGGATGAAGAGAAGAAACTGGAGACGATCTCTTTCCTGGTCGGATATGATGATTACAACTATTTCAGCCGTGTTTTCCGCAAAAAAGTAGGAGTAAGTCCGAGAGAGTATCGCAATAATATGTACAAATGAGTCAAAAATGTGCAACAAAAAAATCCAAATATGTCCTAACTGAACAAAGCCAGAGTATGTTTTAATAAAATCACAACGAAGCCAGATACGGAAACGGAACGAAAAACATACTCTGGCTCAAAAATTTTAAGGAGGGTTTTTACAAGATGAAAAAAAGAATGAAAAAGTTGGTTGCTATCGCAGCAACAGCAGCAATGGTCGCTTCTGTACCAGCAAGTGCAGTGACAACTTACGCAGCAGGAGATGACATTACGATCGGTGTTTCTATCTGGAGTTCCACAGACGTACTTGGAAGCCAGTGCAAAAAGATCATCGACAAAGCAGCTGCAGCACTGGATGTAAATGTAATGTATGTAGACCAGGGACATGTATCAGAGCAGGTTACAGCTTCTGTTGAACAGCTCTGTGCAGCAGGATGCGACGGTATCGTGATCTGTAACTCCGCTGATTCAGAAATGACTTCTGCAATCCAGACATGCGAAGCAAACCAGGTTTATCTGACACAGTTCTTCCGTATCATTTCCGAAGAAAACAGCCCGGAAGTATACCAGACAGCATGCAATTCCCCATACTATCTCGGTGCAGTACACGAAGATGAGGTTACAAACGGATATACACTTGTAAACCTGCTTCTTGAAAACGGCGACAGAAACATCGGACTGGAAGCATGGACCGTTGGTGATGCTACATTCCAGCAGAGATGGACAGGATACAAGAAAGCAGTTGATGAATGGAACGAAGCAAATCCGGATGATCAGGCAACTATGACAGAGCCTGTATATGCAAATACTTCTTCTGAAGAAGGTGCAGCAGCAGCTCTTTCTCTGTACAACTCCAATCCTGATATGGATGCCCTGATCGTTGCAGGCGGCGGCGGTGACCCACTGGTTGGTTCCATCGGTGCTCTGGCAAACGAAGGACTTACAGGCAAGATCGATGTTGTTTCCACAGACTTCCTTGATGACCTGAAAGAACAGCTCGAATCTGGCGGAATGTTTGCAGAATCAGGCGGACATTTCTGTGACCCGTTATTCGCATTCCTTATGACTTACAACGCAGTAAAAGGCAACTATACAAAAGACGAAGGTTCCTTCGGATATGAGATCGAATTCCCATACCTGTATGTATCTTCTCCAGACGACTATGAAAACTATCAGAAATACTTCGTTGACGATGATCCGTACACAGACGAAGAAATCGTTGAGATGGCTGGATACAGCTTTGATGATCTGAACAAAGCAGCAACATCACTTTCCATCGACGATGTTATTTCCCGTCACAGCAACTAAATGACAAGACTCCAAAAATCTGCTGCCTTCTTCCCGGGAGGCAGCAATTTAAAAAGAAGCAGTAATATGCGCCCGCCAAAAGCAAAAGACCAACCAAGGGGAGTGTTGGCCTCCTGCTTTTGGCGGGCGAAGAAATGAATAGGAGAATGGTTATGAAAAAACTCAAACAAAGCCAGTATTATGGAATTGGCATTCTGGTACTTATGCTTGTAGTTTTCTGGGCGGTGTTCAAGGTACTTGCTCCAACTACCTTCGGTTCCCCGGACAAACTGGCAACCTATATGAAATCAGCCCTGATCTATGCAGTAGGCGGCTGCGGTCTTTATTTTATCTGCGTTATGGGACCTTTTGATATGAGTGTTGGTGCAAATATCGTACTTTCCTCTATTATTGCCTGCAACGCAAGCGTGAAGTTCGGCTATGCCGGTCTTGTCATCGCACCTCTGATCTGCGGTACGATCATTGGTCTGATCAACGGAATCGTCTATATCAAATTACATATTTCTTCCCTCATCGTTACCTGTGCACTTTCTCTGATCTATGAAGCACTGAGTGTTTATGCGACGAACGGAAAAAACGTAATCCTCGCAACAGAATACAGAGCTTTTGGTGATTATCCGGTGAACCTGATCCTGGCACTGATCGCATACTGCCTCTGTGCATTTATCTTGAAATATACCAAGATCGGTACTTATACCTATGCGATCGGAAGCAACGAAGTTGTTGCAAAGAACATGGGCGTAAATGTTTCAAAATATAAGATCGTGGCATTTACACTTGCCGGATTTTTCTTCGGACTTCAGGCGATCCTGACGATCAGTTTTGGTACTTCCATGACATCTGCTTCCAACCTTTCTTCTATGAGCCGTAACTTTACTCCTCTGATGGGAACTTTCTTCGGACTGGCATTTAAGAAATATGGTCACCCGGTAGTGGCAATTGTAATTGGTGAGATGATCATTCAGCTTATGTTCAATGGATTTGTTGCACTTGGTGCTCCGACTACGATCCAGAATGTGGTTACCGGAGCTGCCCTGCTTCTGATCGTTGCACTGACGACCAAGCCGGTCAAAGGTCTTGTAGTGAAATAGGAGGACGATTATGGGTGAGATATTATTAAGAGCAGAAAATATTGATAAACATTTTGGCATCACACATGCCCTGGACAATGTTTCCTTTACCTTCGAAAAAGGCGAGATCCATGCACTGATCGGTGAAAATGGTTCCGGTAAATCCACACTTACTTCCTGTCTGACAGGTATCTATCAGAAGGATTCCGGTAAATTTATCCTGGAAGGCAAGGAGATCACAGCTACAAACCAGGTAGAGGCAAATCATCAGGGAGTTGCGATCATCGTACAGGAGATCGGAACACTTTCCGGTCTGACCGTAGCAGAAAATATTTTTCTTGGAAATGAAGATAAATTTACAAAACACGGCATCAAAAACACTGCAGCCATGAACAAACAGGCCCAGGAATATCTGGACAGCTATGGCTTTAACTACATTGATGCGACCAAAGTTATCGACGATTATAACTTCGAGGACAGAAAGCTGGTCGAGATCGTAAAGGCAACTTATTTCAACCCGAAGGTTCTGGTAGTTGATGAGACAACGACAGCACTTGGACAGAAAGGCCGTGAGGAACTGTTCAAAGTAATGCACAGAGTTCGTGATACAGGAAACTGTGTGATCTTTATTTCTCATGACCTGGAAGAAGTTATCGAGCAGTCTGACAACATCAGTGTTCTCCGCGACGGTGTAAAGATCGGTTCCATCAGCAAACAGGAAGCGACACCGGACAGACTGAAGGCCCTTATGGTTGGACGTGAGATCGGTGATAACTATTACCGTACCGATTATGGCGAAGAAATTTCAAAAGAAGTTGTTCTTTCCGCAAAGAATGTTACTGTCAAAGGCCAGATCGAAGATCTGAACCTGGAACTTCACAAGGGAGAGATCCTTGGAATCGGCGGACTTTCTGAATGCGGTATGCATGAAGTAGGAAAAGCACTTTTTGGTGCATCTTATTTCCGGCAGGGAACAGTAACTTTAGGAGATGGTACTCCGATCAATTCTATTCCGGATGCGATCAAGCACAGCATTGCCTATGCATCCAAGGACAGAGATAATGAATCCCTTGTCATCAACGATACGATCGGAAACAATATCTGTCTGCCATCCCTGGAAGACCTCAAGACAAACGGACTTCTCCGCGGCAAGGCAATGAAAGAATTTGCCAACAAGTATGCAAAACAGATGAGTACCAAAATGACAGGAGTTGACCAGTTTGTTTCCGCACTTTCCGGTGGTAATAAACAGAAGGTTGTTCTTGCGCGCTGGGTCGGCAAGGATTCAGATCTGATCATCCTTGATTCCCCTACCCGTGGTATTGATGTCAAGGTAAAAGCAGATATCTATGCCATGATGAACGATATGAGAAAAAATGGAAAATCCATCATTATGATCTCAGAGGAGATCATGGAGCTCCTTGGTATGGCTGACCGTATTCTTATCATGAAAGACGGTAAGATCAATGGTGAATTTTTCCGCTCTCCGGATCTGAAAGATACAGATCTGATTGACAATATGATTTAAGGGGGTAAAAAAATGGATACAACAAAAAAATCATCTGAACAAGTACCATTTCTGGAACGTCCTATTGTGCGTACGATCCTTCCTATCGCGGGATTTGTTATTATCTGTGTATTATTTGCAGTTCTGACTGACGGAAGACTGTTTCAGCCAAAAAACCTTTCACTGCTCCTCAGCCAGTCCTATATGCTTCTGATCTCATCGATCGGTGTATTTATGGTCATGACCATGGGCGGTCTTGATTTTTCACAGGGCTCCATGCTTGGTGTGGCTTCCATCGTAGTATGCTGGCTGTCTCATTACAACATGGTCCTGGCAGCACTTGGTGGAATTGTAACCGGCGGTCTGATTGGACTGATCAATGGATACTTTAATGTAAAGAGAAAGATCACAAGTTTTATTGTTACGATCTGTACCATGTATCTGTTCCGTGGAGTCTGCGCTTATGCAACAACAAATTCTCCGGTTTATGCAGTAAGTGATATTTCCAAATACAATACACTGCCATTTATGCTGACCTTCACAGTTATCATCTTTGTAGCTGCATATCTTATCTTTACATACACAGGTCTTGGATACAGACTCAAAGCGATCGGTGCAGGAGAGACTGCAGCGAGATATGCAGGTATCCGCGTAGAACGCACCAAGATTCTTATTTTCATGGCAGCAGGATGCATCACAGGTCTGGCAGCATTTGTAAATGCGATCAAGGTTGGATCTGTAACATCCACAGCAGGAAACCAGCTTGAGACACAGATCATGATCGCTCTGGTACTTGGTGGAATGCCTGTCAATGGTGGGGCAAAAGTAAAATTCTACAATATCGTACTTGGTGTTATGACTTACAAAGTTCTTTCCAGTGGCCTGGTCATGCTGATGATGCCGACACAGCTTCAGCAGCTGATCCTTGGTGTGATCTTCCTGATCGAAGTTGCACTGTTCAGTGACAGAAAGACTGGTATGATCGTTAAATAAGCGGTTTTATGAAAATTTAATACTTCAATATCTTTGCCTGACCGTATATGTGTGGTAAAATGGTCACAATATCTACCGATGTATATGGAGAAATGCTATGGACAAAAATGAATTTCTTGATATTTTACGTAGTCAGCTTTCCGGACAGATGCCGGAGAGTCAGATCAATACACATATCCAGTATTATCGCAATTATATTGAAGAGAGGATACAGTCAGGCAACAGTGAGTCTGAGGTGATGAGAGAACTGGGAGATCCCAGACTGATCGCAAGGACGCTTCTGGATACAGAGACGGGGGCGAATGCACCGTATTCTGACGCAGCTTCTGCTTATGAACAGGACTCAGGCAGTGAGCGCGTGAAACAGAAGTCGTTCAGACTGGACTTTTCGACCTGGTATGGCAAGCTGCTCGCGATTCTGATCGCAGCAATCGTGCTGGTCATCCTGTTTGTATTACTTGGAATCCTTATTCCGATCATGGTGGTCGCAGGAATCATTATTTATCTGGTGCGTTTTCGCCCCAGAAAGTAACTAATAAATTTATAAATAAGCAGTAAAACGGAGAAAAATGTAAATTCCGTTTTGCTGCTTATTTTTTGCAAAAAACAAACTTGTCTGAAAATAACACAACTGGTATAGTATAATTAAAAAGATTTTGCACAAATACAGACAAATGGGGTGGAGAGATGTTAAAGATTTTTCTGGCAGAAGATGAGGTGATCGTCCGGGAAACGATCAAGAGGATGATCCCGTGGGAGGATCTGGGGTTTGAACTCGTTGGCGAGGCTGCGGACGGAGAGATGGCACTGCCGCTTCTGCTCCGACAGAAGCCGGATCTTCTGATCACGGACATCAAGATGCCGTTCATGGACGGGCTGACACTGGCAAAAGTGGCAAAGAAAGAAATCCCGGGACTCAAGGTTGTGATCCTGAGCGGCTATGATGATTTCAATTACGCGAAACAGGCGATCAACATCGGAGTGGAGGATTATCTGCTCAAACCGATCACAAAGAATGCACTGATCGAACGGCTTACTGAGATCCGAAGCCGTTATGAACATGAAAAGACGCAGAAAGAATACTACGAGAAGTTCCACAGAGAAATGCAGGCATATGAGAAGAACAGTATCCGGGATTTTTTCGAAGCACTTGTAAGTGGTTCCATGGACATGATGGAAATCTATCGGAGATCTGAGAAACTGGGGCTGGATATTGTGGCAGAAGCCTATAATGTTCTGATCTTTACGATGAACTGCGAGGAAGATTTTTCTGGACAGAGAGAAGGTTACTCCGAGTGGGAGGCAGAATCCCTGGAACTGCTGGAGGCGTTTTTCTCCGAAAATACTTCGGCAATGCTGTTCCGCTGCAATATTTTTTCCTATGGTGTCCTGATAAAAGGACAGAAAGAGAACATCGAAGAAAACACCAGAAGCTGTGTGGGTGAGATCCAGAGAATCTTTGATCGTAGAGAACAAAAAAGACAGTGGTTTGTTGCAGCCGGTGAGCCGGTGGAACGCTTAAGCCAGATCCAGAAAAGTTATTACAGCGCATCGAGAGCTTTTTCACAGAGATATCTGTATGATGGAAATATCCTGTACTATGATGAGATGGCATCTATGGAGAAAAAGAATGTCACAGAGGATGACAGTACATATCTTCAGAAAGTAGATGTCAATGCCCTGAATCCGGCGATCCTTCAGAAATTTCTCAGTAATGGATTTCTGGAGGAAACAGAAAATTTTGTAAAAGATTATTTTTATGCGATCGGGCAGGAACCACTGGAGTCACTTGTTTTCCGTAGTTACGTGACATTGAATGTACGTTTTTCTGTAATGTCTTTTCTTAAGGAAATCGGATGTGATACCAGAGCTCTGGAACAGGAAGACACCGAGGAGGTGCTTTCAGAAAGTGGTAAAAGTCTGGAGAATACTATTACCTATGCGGAAAAAATAATCTCCCAGGCGATCACACTCCGCGATCAGAATTCTGGAAATAAGAACCGGAGTATTTTAAAGACAGCAGTTGATTTTATTGACAATCACTATATGGAAGAGGATATGTCCCTGAACAAAGCGGCGAACGCTGCGAATGTCAGTGCGAATCATTTCAGTGCCCTGTTCAGTCAGAATATGGGACAGACATTCATTGAATATCTTACAAATCTCCGTATGAACAAAGCCAAAGAATACCTGCGGTGCACGAGCATGCGATCCAGTGAGATCGCAGGTGAGATCGGTTACAAAGATGCACACTATTTCAGCTACCTGTTCAAAAAGACACAGGGAATGACACCAAGCGACTACCGTAAAGCGCGGGAGGAGAAAGCATGAGGGCAGGTACAAAGAAGCAGATGAAGCTGGAAGAACGCATGCGAAAAGTCCTTTTCAGTACCATGATCCCAATGGCGTGTCTGCTGATCATTCTGCTTCTTATTTTCTGGCAGTATACAGGACAGTACAATAAGCTTTCGGAGAACCTGGCGGTCAGCAGTGAGTTCAATCTCCGCTTTAAGGATGATCTGGACCTGGAAATGTACTATATTGCGATCGGTTCCAAGGAGAGCAGCGATCTGGAGGACGTCCTTGAGCAGGTGGAAGATGCGCAGGAGATCATGCAGAAACTGCGAAGGAATACTTATAATAATAATGGGGTTAAATCCCTGAACAGCCTTGATTCGTACCTGGAGAATCTCAGGAAGAGAATGCTCCAGCTTGTAGAGATCAAGGAATATGACAAGCGGATGGAATTCATGGACAGCAACATTCGTATCATCACAGGCCTGATCATGCAGGAGATGCAGAATTATATCTATAATGAATCCATGTATCTTGTACAAGTAGAAAAAAGCCTGACACACAGAGTGAAGATCCTGATCTCCGGGATGGCGGTGCTTCTGATCGCGACACTTGGGATTCTTATGCGGCGTTCCTTCCGTCTGACAGATGGGATCATCCAGCCGGTAAACATTATGCTTGATAAGGTCAAAAAAGTCGGCAGAGGAAAATTCGACATGATCCCGATCGAGGCTGAAATAGAGGAGATCGAAGAACTGGATGAGGGCATCAACAAGATGGCACGAAAGATCAGTGTTCTTCTGGAAAATGTCCGTCAGGAAAAAGAAATGCAGCACCTGACAGAATTACAGCTGATCCAGGCACAGGTAAACCCGCACTTTCTGTACAATACCCTGGACACGATCGTCTGGCTGATCGAGGGCGGGATGACAGACGATGCGGTGGAGATGATCTCCAGCCTTTCTATTTTTTTCCGTACTTCACTTTCCAAAGGAAACGATATCATCCCGCTCTCGGAAGAAGAACGTCATACATTGAGTTATCTGGAGATCCAGCAGTACCGCTACCGGGATATCCTGGAATTTGAGATCAATATACCAAAAGAACTCGGCGGGATCCCTGTTCCGAAGCTTTCCATCCAGCCGCTGGCTGAGAATGCACTTTATCACGGAATCAAGAACCGACGCGGCAAAGGCAAGATCCTGATCGAAGGAAGGGAAGAAGAGGATGCACTTGTCCTTACGGTCAGCGACAACGGTCAGGGAATGACACCGGAGCGCCTTCATGAAGTACAGGAGGCGATCCGGACCGGGGAACGTGCCGGATTTGGTCTTGCGGCGGTCGCAGAACGAATCGCACTGTACTACGGACCGGGCTATGGAATGAAGATTTCTTCCGAAGAAGGTAAAGGAACCACCGTAGAAATCCGACTTGGAAAAAATATTCAACCAAAATCGTAAAAAAATCAACTTCCGGGATATCGTTGTATAAAAACGAATAAAAGAGTACCCTTTTTTCCGAAAATAATCCATGGAGTTTTTTTCTGAAATTGCTATAATAAAACCATCTTAAAAAACACGAAAAACAAATGTAAAGGGAGGATTACAAAATGAAGAAAAAAATGGTGACCGCACTCTTAGCAGTATCTATGTTAGCAGGACTTTCCGCAGTGAACGTTATGGCAGCGGATGATGGCGGTGACACAATCACAGTTGGTTTTTCACAGGTAGGTGCAGAATCTGACTGGCGTACTGCAAACACAGAGTCTATGAAATCTACTTTCTCAGAAGAGAACGGATATGAGCTGATCTTTGACGATGCTCAGCAGAAACAGGAAAATCAGCTGACAGCGATCCGTAACTTTATCCAGCAGGAAGTTGACTATATCGTACTTGCACCTGTAACTGAGACAGGCTGGGACACAGTACTTCAGGAAGCAAAAGACGCAGGAATCCCGGTTATCATCGTTGACCGTATGGTAGATGTATCTGACGACAGCCTCTACACCGCATGGGTAGGCTCAAACTTCAAACTGGAAGGTCAGAAAGCAATGGCATGGCTGGATGCATATCTGGAAGCCAAAGGCCGTGGCGACGAAGAGATCAACCTTGTTGATATCCAGGGAACCATCGGAGCATCTGCTCAGATCGGACGTACCGAAGGATTTGACGAAGCTGTAGAAGCTCATGACAACTGGACAACACTTGCTCAGCAGTCTGGTGAATTCACACAGGCTAAAGGACAGGAAGTTATGGAATCTATCCTGAAACAGAGCGGTGATGACATCGATGTTGTATACTGCGAGAACGATAACGAAGCATTCGGCGCTATCGATGCGATCAAAGCAGCAGGATACGAAGTTGGCGGCGAAGAAGGCCAGATCCTTGTAATGTCCTTCGATACCACAAACGCAGGTCTTACCCAGACACTTTCCGGAGAGATCACATGTGATACAGAGTGTAACCCACTCCACGGACCACGTGTAGAAGAAATCATCCAGAAACTGGAAGCTGGCGAAGACGTTGACAAACAGGCATATGTAGAAGAAGTTGCATTCGCAGCAGACGACACTGTAACAAAAGTAACAGTTGACGGAACAGACTACGACATCACTCCAATTACTCAGGAAATTCTTGATGGACGTGCATACTAATCTTAAATAACTTGAATTTGCAAACTGAATGCAATTGTTATTGTTCACAGGTAGTATCCCGCGAGGTGTTTTGCCATGAATATGGCAAAATCCCGAGACATACAGGGCAAAATTCCATCACCGAAGGTGATTTGGAATGAATTTTGACCAAGTTACTGTGAACGAAGTGAACAGTAACGATCAATAAGAAATGAGCCCGGGGCGTGGAACAGGATCCAGAAAGCAGATGGATTTTATGGGCCACGCCCCTTTTGCGCTCAAAAACAGGCAAAATATAGTAAAAAATGGAACAAAACAGGGAATGGAGGAAAGAAAATGGAACAAAACGTTGTTTTGGAAATGCGTGATATAAGTAAAAACTTCACCGGTGTCCGTGCCCTTTCCCATGTGGATTTTACACTTCGCAAAGGTGAGATCCATGCACTGATGGGAGAAAACGGAGCCGGAAAATCAACACTGATCAAAGTTCTGACCGGTGTACATGAATTCGAAAGCGGTTCCATTCATATGAATGGTGAAAATAAAGACATTATCAATCACTCTCCGCAGGAGGCACAGGCGAATGGAATCAGTACGGTTTACCAGGAAGTAAACCTCTGCCCGAACCTGACTGTTGCGGAAAACCTGTTTATCGGCCGTGAGCCGCGAAACAAGGTTGGAATGATCAACTGGAAAGAAATGAATGCACGTTCTGCGAAGCTTCTGGAAAGCCTGAACATCAACGTTCCGCCGACACAGATGCTGGACGAATGTTCCGTAGCGATCCAGCAGATGATCGCAATTGCGCGTGCTGTTGATATGAAATGTAAGGTCCTGATCCTGGACGAGCCGACATCCTCTTTGGATGATGAAGAAGTTGAGAAACTGTTCGTTCTGATGCGCCGTCTCCGAGAAGAAGGTGTAGGAATCATCTTTGTAACACATTTCCTGGAGCAGGTATATGCAGTCTGTGACAGGATCACAGTCCTTCGAAACGGTGAACTGGTAGGTGAATACGAAACAAAAGATCTTCCACGAGTTATGCTGGTTGCCAAGATGATGGGTAAAGATTTTGATGATCTGGCAGATATCAAGGGCGATCACAAAGATAAGAAAGCATTCTCAGATACGCCGGTGATCGAGGCGAGCGGACTTGGACATAAAGGAACGATCAAGCCGTTTGATCTCAAGATCAATAAGGGAGAAGTTATCGGACTTACCGGACTCCTCGGTTCCGGACGTTCTGAACTGGTTCGTTCCATCTACGGTGCAGATAAAGCCGACAGCGGTACACTCAAAGTAAATGGAAAAGAAGCTAAGATCAACAGTCCTCTGGATGCCATGAAACTTGGTATGGCATATCTTCCGGAAGACCGTAAAGCAGAGGGAATCATCGCAGATCTTTCTGTAAGAGAAAATATCATCATCGCACTTCAGGCGAAGAAAGGCATGTTCCATCCGTTAAGCCGTAAAGAGATGGAAGAAGCAGCCGACAAATACATCGAAATGCTCCAGATCAAAACAGCGAGCCGTGAGACTCCGATCAAGAGCCTTTCCGGTGGTAATCAGCAGAAAGTTATCCTTGGCCGCTGGCTTCTGACAAATCCGGAATACCTGATCCTGGATGAGCCGACACGAGGCATCGATATCGGTACCAAAACAGAGATCCAGAAGATCGTTCTGGATCTGGCAGACCGGGGAATGGCAGTAACTTTCATTTCCTCAGAAGTAGAAGAAATGCTCCGTACCTGTTCAAGAATGGCAGTCCTTCGAGATGGCGAAAAAGTTGGAGAACTGGAAGAGAGCGAGCTTTCACAGACTAACATCATGAAAGCGATTGCAGGAGGTGACGAGAAATGAGTAACAGCAAATTAAAAAAGATCACAAGCGCAAGACTTTTTCTTCCTATCGTGTGTCTGATCGCGGTTCTTCTGATCAATGTGATCAAGACTCCGGACTTCTTTAATATCACAATTCGAAATGGTGTCCTTTATGGATATGTTATCGACGTTATCAACCGTGCATCTGAACTGGTAATCCTTGCAGTCGGCATGACACTTGTAACAGCAGCATCCGGTGGACAGGATATCAGTGTCGGTGCAGTCATGGCAGTTGCAGCAGCCGTTTGCTGCCAGATCTTATCCGGCGGTGCATCTTCTGTAACAGCATATCAGAATTCACTTGTTCTTGCAGTTATCGCAGCACTTCTTGCATCAGCACTGTGCGGAGCATTTAATGGACTTCTGGTAGCGAAGCTTAACATTCAGCCGATGGTTGCAACCCTGATCCTTTATACAGCAGGCCGTGGTATTGCACAGCTTGTCACAAATGGTCAGATCACTTACATTCGTGTACCATCCTTCCAGATGGCAGGTGGATATATCGGCAAATCACCGGTTCCGACCCCAGTGCTTTTTGCAATCGTAACCGTAGTGATCGTAGCAGTTATCCTTAAGAAAACAGCTCTCGGACTTTATATTGAGAGTGTAGGTATCAATGGCAAAGCAGCACGACTGGTAGGTCTTAATTCTACCATGATCAAGTTCCTGACCTATGTGATCTGTGGTGTCCTTGCCGGAATCGCCGGACTGGTAGCATCCAGCCGTATCTATTCCGCAGATGCAAATAACATCGGTCTGAACCTTGAGATGGATGCCATCCTTGCAGTTGCACTTGGCGGCAACTTCCTCGGTGGTGGTAAATTCAGCCTGATCGGTTCCGTGATCGGAGCTTATACCATTCAGGCACTGACAACAACTCTGTATGCAATGAACGTAAAAGCCGACCAGCTTCCTGTTTACAAAGCGATCGTTGTTATCATCATCGTTACCTTACAGAGTGATGTATTCAAGAAATTTGTAGAAAGCCACAGAAGCAAAAAAGTTTCCGTTGCAGCAGAGGGAGGTCAGAAATAATGAAACAGAAAAAGAAAATGACAAGTACCGGATTTCTGCTGCTGATCACGATCGTCCTGTTCTTTGTAATGTATGCAGCAGGTATGGTGATCTTTGCAGATAAAGGTTTTGCAAAACCACAGATGTTTCTGAATCTTTTTGTATCCAATGCAGGTCTTCTCGTTATTTCCTGTGGTCTGACGATCGTTATGATCACCGGTGGTATTGATATCTCCGTTGGTTCTGTAACAGCGCTTGTCTGCATGGTAATGGCAGACCTCATGGAAAACAAAGGCGTGAGCGCATATGTAGCAGTCCTTGCTGCACTTCTGATCGGCCTTGCTTTTGGTATCGTACAGGGATTTCTGGTAACTTACATGGGAATCCAGCCATTTATCGTAACACTTGCCGGCATGTTCTTCGGACGTGGTATGACAGCGATCATCAGTACAGACATGATCTCCATCAAAAACGAAGTATTCCTGAAATGGGCAAACTACCGTTTCTACATGCCATTTGGTTCTACAAACAAAAAAGGTAAATTTATCCCGGCGTACATCCCGCCGACAGTAGTGATCGCAATCATCGTAGTTCTCATTATCGCAGTGCTTCTGAAATATTTCAAATTCGGACGTAAACTGTATGCGATCGGCGGCAACAGACAGAGTGCCCTGATGATGGGTCTTGATGTCAAGAAAACAATGTTCCGTGCTTATGTACTGGATGGTTTTCTTGCAGGACTTGGCGGATTTCTTTTCTGCCTCAACAGCTGCGCAGGTTTCGTAGAGCAGGCCAAAGGTCTTGAGATGGATGCGATCTCCTCAGCCGTTATCGGTGGAACACTTCTTTCCGGTGGTGTTGGAACTCCGATCGGTTCCATGTTTGGTGTACTGATCAAAGGAACGATCTCCAGTCTGATCACTGCACAGGGTACTTTATCAAGCTGGTGGGTACGAATCGTACTTTCCGCACTGCTGTGCTTCTTCATCGTTATCCAGTCTGTACTGGCATCTGCAAAGAAGAAAAAATAACAAGTTAATAATTATAAGAAAAAATATATGGAGGTTTTTGAATCATGATCACAGGTAAAAATTACAAATTCTGGTTTTGCACAGGTTCACAGGATCTTTACGGAGATGAATGCTTAAGAAAAGTAGCAGAGCATTCCAAAATCATCGTAGAAGAACTGAACAAATCCGGCGTTCTTCCATTCGAACTGGTATGGAAACCGACACTGATCACAAATGAACTGATCCGTAAAACATTCAACGAGGCAAATGACGACGAAGAATGCGCTGGTGTTATCACATGGATGCATACTTTCTCACCGGCAAAATCATGGATTCTTGGTCTGAAAGAATACAGAAAACCGCTGTGCCATCTGCACACACAGTTTAATGAAGAAATCCCATATGACACGATCGACATGGATTTCATGAATGAGAACCAGTCTGCTCATGGTGGAAGAGAGTATGGACATATTGTTACCCGCATGGGAATCGAGAGAAAAGTTATCGTCGGACACTGGGCTGATAAGAAAGTTCAGGAGAGACTGGCATCCTGGATGCGTACTGCAGTCGGAATCATGGAAAGCAGCCATATCCGTGTATGCCGTGTTGCCGACAACATGAGAAATGTAGCCGTTACCGAAGGTGACAAAGTGGAAGCACAGATCAAGTTCGGATGGGAAGTTGACGCTTATCCGGTCAATGAAGTCTGCGATTATGTGAAGGATGTTTCCAAAGGCGATATTGATGTTTTGGTCGAAGAATATTATAATAAATATGACATTCTTCTTGAGGGCAGAGACCCGGAAGAATTCAAACGTCATGTAGCAGTACAGGCAGCAATTGAGATCGGATTTGAGAGATTTCTGGAAGAAAAGAACTACCAGGCAGTCGTTACTCACTTTGGCGATCTTGGCGGCTTACAGCAGCTTCCGGGACTGGCAATGCAGCGCCTTATGGAGAAGGGATATGGATTTGGCGCAGAAGGCGACTGGAAGACAGCAGCAATGGTACGTCTGATGAAGATCATGACTGCAGACGTGAAGGATGCGAAGGGAACTTCTTTCATGGAAGATTATACATACAATCTTGTTCCAGGTAAGGAAGGCATTCTTCAGTCACATATGCTGGAAGTTTGCCCGACTATCGCTGATGGCAAGATCGGCATCAAGGTATGCCCGCTTTCCATGGGTGACAGAGAAGACCCGGCAAGACTTGTATTTACATCCAAGACAGGCCCGGCGATCGCAACTTCTCTGGTGGATCTTGGCGACAGATTCCGTCTGATCATCAATGATGTTGAGTGCAAGAAGACAGAGAAACCGATGCCGAAACTTCCGGTAGGAAGCGCATTCTGGACTCCACAGCCGGATCTGGCAACAGGAGCAGAGGCATGGATCCTCGCAGGCGGCGCTCATCATACTGCATTTTCTTATGATCTGACTGCTGAACAGATGGGTGACTGGGCAGCAGCAATGGGAATCGAAGCTGTCTACATTGACAAAGACACAACCATCCGCAACTTCAAGAATGAGCTGAGATGGAATGAGCTTGCATTCAGAAAATAAGCGGATGTGACGAGTACAACATTCGGGAGGAATTTTATAATGAGTGAAGCAAAGACAGCTATTTTAAATAACAAAACAGCACTTGGAATAGAGTTCGGATCTACCAGGATCAAAGCGGTTCTGGTAGATGATAAATATAATCCGATCGCATCCGGAAGCTATGAGTGGGAGAACCGCTATGAAAATGGTGTATGGACCTACTCTCTGGATGATATCAGAAACGGTCTGCAGGGAAGCTACAGCGATCTGGTAAAGGATGTTCAGGAGAAATATGGAGTAGAGCTGACAAGTGTCGGTGCACTTGGAATCAGTGCCATGATGCATGGATATATGCCATTTGACAAGGACGGAAAACTTCTGGTTCCGTTCCGTACCTGGAGAAACAATATCACAGGAGAAGCTTCTGAGAAACTTCTGGAGCTTTTCCAGTACAATATCCCGCAGAGATGGAGTATTGCACATCTGTATCAGGCGATCCTGAACGGAGAAGAGCATGTGAAGGATATCGACTACATGTGCACACTGGAAGCTTATGTACACCGTATGCTGACAGGAAAACGTGTTCTTGGTATCGGCGATGCAGCAGGAATGTTCCCTGTTGATTCTGAGACAAAAGATTACAACCAGGAAATGGTTGAGAAATTTGACAAACTGGTAGAGCCTTACGGATTTCCGTGGAAGCTCCGTGATATTATGCCGGAAGTTCTGGTCGCAGGACAGGATGCCGGTACCCTGACAGAAGAGGGCGCGAAGTTCCTTGATCCGACAGGTAAGCTCAAAGCCGGAATCCCGATGTGTCCGCCGGAAGGTGATGCAGGAACCGGTATGGTAGCGACCAACAGCGTAAAACAGCGCACAGGAAACGTATCCGCAGGTACTTCTGTATTTGCAATGATCGTTCTGGAAAAAGCACTTTCCAAACCATACAAAGAGATCGATATGGTAACCACACCGGCTGGTGATGCCGTTGCCATGGCACATTCCAACAACTGTACTTCTGACCTGAATGCATGGGTAAATGTATTTAAGGAATTTGCAGAAGCAATGGGAATGGAAGTGGATATGAACAAACTGTTCGGAACCCTTTACAACAAAGCACTGGAAGGTGATCCGGACTGCGGCGGACTTCTGTCTTACTGCTATTTCTCCGGAGAGCATATGACAGGATTCGAAGAAGGACGTCCGTTATTCGTTCGTTCTCCTGAAAGTAAATTCACACTTGCAAACTTTATGAGGACCAATCTTTACACCTGCCTTGGAGCAATGCGCGTGGGCTTAAACATCCTGATCGACCAGGAGCATGTCAAGATCGACAGACTCTTAGGACACGGCGGACTGTTCAAGACCAAAGGTGTCGGACAGCAGATCCTTGCAGACGCAGTGAATGCACCGGTATCTGTTATGTCAACCGCAGGTGAGGGCGGTGCATGGGGTATCGCACTTCTGGCTGCTTATCTCGTAGATAAGAAAGACGGAGAGACTCTGGATGAATTCCTGGATAACCGTGTATTTGCCGGAAATGAAGGAAGCACCCTCGATCCGAAACCGGAAGGTGTAGAAGGATTCAATAAGTTTATGGACAGATATCTCAAAGGCCTGCCGATCGAACGGGCAGCAGTAGAGTCCAAGATCTGGTAAGAATAAAAAGATAAAACGTAAGCTGCTGGAAACAACGGCTTACGTTTTGTGCAAAGGAGAGAAAAATAATGCTTGAGAAATTAAAAGAAGAAGTATACAAAGCCAACATGGATCTTCCGAAATACGGACTGGTCACATTCACCTGGGGAAATGTCAGCGGTATTGACCGTGAAAAGGGACTGTTTGTCATCAAACCGAGCGGGGTAGATTATGATAAACTCAGACCGGAAGATATGGTAGTTGTAGACCTTCAGGGAAACAAAGTTGAGGGAGAATATAATCCGTCTTCTGATACAGCAACACACGTTGTTCTCTATAATGAATTCCCGAATATCGGAGGAATCGTACATACCCATTCTCCGTGGGCAACAAGCTGGGCACAGGCAGGAAGATCTATTCCGTGCTACGGTACAACTCATGCAGACTACATCTACGGTGAAGTTCCATGTGTGCGCAACCTGACCAAAGAAGAAATTGATGAAGCCTATGAGAAAAATACCGGCGTCCTGATCGCAGACTATTTCAAAAACAGCGACTACGAAGCAGTACCGGCAGTCCTCTGCAAGAACCACGGACCATTCACCTGGGGCAAGGATGCGCACGAAGCAGTCCATAATGCAGTCGTTCTTGAAGAAGTAGCCAAGATGGCATGCCGCTGCGAACAGATCAACCCACAGGTAAAACCGGCACCACAGGAATTACAGGATAAGCATTATTACCGTAAACATGGTGCAAATGCTTATTATGGACAGATTAAGAAATAAATAACCAGATAAAATGAACGAGCTGGCATATCGTGTAGAATGCCAGCTCGTTTTTGCTTCTGTTATGTGCACAAACAGAAGCTTAAAAATCCTTTCCGGTAAATACTGCAACCGTTCTCGGGCGCATGATGAAGCTGTGGTCGATGCGCGGGTCTTCGCCGTCCGGGTAGCAGTAGCGGCCGTTTTCGTCACCGTAGGTGTTGACGCTTAAGTGCCATGCACCGTGTCCTTTGAGGCTTGGAAGGGTGATCGTTACATCCTCCCAGTAGGTGTTGACTGCCACATAAACGAGGTCGTCCCTGCCTTTTTCTTTGTCATAGCCGGTGAAACTTACGCAGAAGGTGCGGGCATCTCTCGGGATATCCACTTCGTCTGCGTTGATGTTGTGAGTGTGGATAGGATCCATGCCACAGACGGAATCCGGGAGCTTCTTGTGGATAACTGTGTGCTGCTTGCGGAATGCGATCATGAATTTGAAGAATTCAAAGAGATCACGGTTTTTGTCAAGCATGCGCCAGTCGAGCCAGGAGATCCTGCTGTCCTGACAGTAGCTGTTGTTGTTTCCGTATTTGGTATTTCCAAATTCATCGCCGGAGAGGAACATCGGCGTTCCGCGGCTGCACATCAGGACTGCACAGGCATTGCGGATCATGCGGTAGCGGAGTGCGAGAACTTCCGGATCATCGGTTTCACCCTCGGCACCGCAGTTCCAGCTTCGGTTATCATTGGCACCGTCCGCATTGTCCCATCCATTTGCCTCATTGTGCTTATCATTGTAAGCATAGAGGTCATAAAGGGTAAATCCGTCATGACAGGTAAGGAAATTGACGCAGGAATTATAACCGGCGTAATTGCTCTTGTTATTTCCATAGAAACCACCATAAAGGTCACCGGAACCGGAAATGCTCCAGGCGGCATCCCATGCCTGCCAGCAGTCGCCCTTGAGGAAGCTTCGCAGAGAGTCACGGTAACGGCCGTTCCATTCAGCCCATCGTCCACTCGCCGGGAAACTTCCGACCTGATAAAGACCGCCCGCATCCCATGCCTCCGCGATCAGCTTGACGTTACTTAAGATCGGGTCATCAGCGAGGGTACGCAGAAGCGGCGGATTGTTCATCGGAGAACCGTCTTCGTTTCGTCCAAGGATGCTGGCGAGGTCGAAGCGGAAGCCGTCAACACGGTAATTGATGGTCCAGTAGCGCAGGCATTCCAGGATCAGCTGCTGAACGACAGGATGGTTGCAGTTCAGAGTGTTTCCACAGCCGCTGAAATTGTAGTAATTTCCATCCGGAGTCAGCATGTAGTAAATGTTATTGTCGAATCCCTTGAAACTGAAAGAAGGTCCCTTCTCGTTGCCCTCTGCGGTATGATTGAAGACAACGTCAAGGATGACTTCGATTCCGTTTGCGTGGAGTTCACGGATCAGTGTCTTGAGCTCTGTACCTTCTCTGTTGTGCTCATTGGCAGAAGAATAACTGCTGTTCGGGGCAAAAAAGCTTACAGTATTGTAGCCCCAGCATTCGAGTAACTGTGTTCCGTCGACCGTCCTTGCGTTCATGGTCTCATCGAACTCAAAGATCGGCATCAGCTCGACTGCATTGATACCGAGTTCCTTGAGATAAGGGATCTTTTCCATCAGTCCGGCAAAAGTGCCTCGATGCTGAACCCCGGAAGAAGGATGGTGTGTGAAGTTTCTTACATGCAGTTCGTAGATGATAAGGTCGCAGAGCTCCTTCTTGGACTGCGGAACATCGCCCCAGTCGAAGGTGTCCTTGACCACTCGTGCATGGTAGGTGTGATCCCAGCGGATCCCCCAGGTCCTCTGACCGGCAACGGCTTTGGCGTAAGGGTCGAGAAGGATATTATTTTTGTCGAATAAGAGTCCTTTTTCCGGACAGTATGGTCCGTCCACACGGTAAGCGTACTCGAATTCATCGATGTTCAGTCCATAAACGATCATGGAATAAACATCGCCGATCTTGTAAGCCTCCGGGAAAGGCAGGACAGCGAAAGGTTCTTCCTGTGCACGATGGAAGAGAAGAAGTTCACATGAGGTTCCTCCGCAGGTGTGAATGGTAAAGTTCACGCCATTCTGGAGCGGGGAAGCTCCGTTCAGGTCAAAAATACCCGGTCGTACCGGAAAACCGGCAATCTCAGCCATAGGTGTAGATTCAAGCGGGTGGTCAGATACAAATTTATGGTGATAAGATTTCATGATGTTTTCTCCGTTCCTGTAGTATAAAAGTGGACCAGCAGCTTATTCCTGGAAAAGTTTCTCACATTTCTGGATGATCTGCTGATTTCTTGTCTCGTAGTCGACATGAAGTGGATGGATCTTGCCGGAAGCATACATTTCCATTCCCTGAAGGACACCTTCCTCACTGTCAGGCAGAAGTGTGCCGCCGTATTCTTTGAGGAAAGATCGGGCTCCATTGACATCACAGGCAGCGACAGGAAGTCCGAGCACATCTGCCTCCGGGACGACCAGAACCTGTCCCTCATAGAAAGAGGAGAGGATAAAAAAGTTGCAGCGTTTCAGCACCGGCATCGGATTGCTCATGGATTTGAGAAGTACGATGTGACGTCCGGATTCCATGCTTCTGGCAAGACGGCGAAGGTTCTCGTACAGGTCGCCCATTCCACCGATGATGATAAGCCAGGTCTTCGGATGAGTATGCCAGAAGGTGTCAAAAGCACGGATCAGGCGTTCCTGACCTTTCTCCGGGGCATATCTTCCGATGTTGATAAATTTTGTACCGGAACAGTCCAGAATCTTCTGCAGTTTGCGAAGAGAGACGTTGGACTGAGTTTCCGGGTCAAATGTCAGCGGAAGTTCTGCCCGGGAGCGGATATTTTCGACATCCATGTAGTTGGCGATCACCTGTACATTGTCTGTTCGCCCACCGATACGTTCCACAGCAGGACGGATATCCTCGCCGACCGGAACTACGTGGTCATAAGTAGCATAGGCATGACGAAGCAGTGGCAGACTTGGATTTCCCTTGGCTGCGATTTCGCGTTCTATGTCGTTGTGTACCCATATCGTGCGTATGCAGGGAGCATGTTCAAACAGTGCGATCATATAATTTTCATATCCATCATAGTGAACAACATGGTCAAAAGATACACTGCCGAAATGTTTTTTCCATTCGCGGCGATAAGCCTTTTCCAGTCGTTTCTGGATGCCAAAAGAAGTGATTCCCCATTTCAGATAGAGAAGCTGTGCCACTGCCGTCAGAACATCCAGATTCATTTCTGTGGCGAGAGGATAGTAATGGTATCCCCCGGGCATTCCGTTCAGGCGTTCCGGATACTCTTTGAGCGACGGTGAACGATAGGAGATATAATAGTCACACGCATCTGTGTCGAGATGACGGAGCATACTGAAATATGCGGTTGTGATTCCGTTTGGTTTGAGGCTGCCGGCGTAGAGAAGGACTTTTTTCTTCGTTGTGACCGGCATTTTGTGTTCCTGGCACAGGTATTTGCCGAGAAGTACGTGACGGCAGATGTTGCGTGTTGCCTGCTGTCGGTCAAAGGTACAGTATTTGTCAAGAAATTCTCTGTCAGCACCGCCGCCCGGTTCCTGAAGTTCGACCAGGACTTCTTCCGGTGTTGCTGCGATTGGGAACGGGTAGGAGCGGATGTCCTCATACATGCCGCGGTGTCCCATATAATCCTCGAGGTCATAGGCAAAGAGGATGATCTTACGCCCTGTATTTGCAAAGTCGTACATAACGCTGGAATAATCTGTTATCAGTACGTCACAGGCGTTCAGTACATCATAGGTGTCAAGTTCTGACGGGAACGGACGGATGTGACGGTAATTGTCGAGATCGAGTCCTTTCTGCACAAGTGGATGCAGTTTGAGAAGAAGGATCTGATCGTCCTGCATGCCTTTATCAATTATCTCGAGATAGCTGCGGACCTGTTCCACATAGGTGTCACCTTCCACGTCGTCAGTATGTCCGCGGAAGGTCGGCATATAGACGCTGAGCTGACATCCCTGGTAGCCGAGGATTTCCTTGAGGAGTCTGCCATGCTCCTGGTCAAAGAAAATAGAATTTCGCGGATAGCCCTCGCGGAGAATGGTTCCCTGATAAAGTTCTCTGAGGTTAAAGGCTCCGGACATTTTTTCTTCCATATATAAGTTAGGAAAAACGAGATAGTCGGACATCAGGAGATTTCGCATGATATTTCCCATGTCGTAGCGTTCTTCCTCGTTGTCCTGCCCCATGCGCTTGAGCGGTGTCCCGTGCCAGACGTTGAGATAGATCTGTCCTTCTTTTTTGATATAGCGTCCCGGGAAGGTGGTGTCGTTGATGAGACAGCCGGCTTTTGCCAGATGGTAATAGTAGTCCGGTGTACTCATATGAACGATCTTGTCAACCGAGATATGATAATGGGCAAGTTTCTTCTCAATCTGTTCACGGGAGTTTTTCTGAACGGCCAGGACTTTGCGGAATTTGCGGTATTCCGGCCGGGAAAGTTCTGTAAGGATCGCAAGGATATTGCTTTCTAGGGAAATCCCGCTTCTGGAAGCAAGGAGGATCTCGCGGCGGTCGACGGGCACTTTTTCATAAAAAGTATTATAAAAAGGATACCAGGTACCACTTTTGAGCTTGCGGATCACTTTATTTTTGAATGAATTTGTTGAATTTGTTGAATTTGTCATAATATTATCCTGTAAAATAAATGATGTTAGATGTTAAAAGTAAGTGTGTCATTCTACAAAACGAAATAACGTTTGAAATTATTAACCTTTATATTTTAACACGAATGAGGACTTCTGAACAGGGATTAAAAAATACATCAGAAGCCAAAAAAGCTGTAATGCAGGAAAAACAGATAAAAAATAGAAAAATAGGTGAAAAATATGTCAAAAAAAGCGATAAATAAAGGAAATCCTGACAATATTAACAAACCGATAGAGTATAAATCACGAAAGGTTATTGCTTTTTTCATGGATTTATATTATAATCTTTGTTGTAAAAAGAATTTACCCTTCAAAAATTTTTTTTACATAACCCCTTATTTAATTATTTATACTCCCCTAGAAATCCCTGACAGCTCCCCTGTCGGGGATTTCTTTTTGTCAGAATACAGCTTTTTCAAAAATCTGAATAAAGTTTTGAAAATAAGTCATAATAACTGATGTAGTGAAGAAACAGATATAAAAAACGATTTCGTATCAGAAAATGTTTTCTGTATCTGCTTCATAACTCAGACTGTTAATTTCGGCAGTCGCAGATTACACCAGGAGGAATATTCAAATGGCAAAAAATTATGAAAATGAAAACAAAACAAGCAACTACAGCACTGACAAAGCAACTTCAAAAAATGCGATGGACAGCCAGAACAGCAGCAAAAACGCTTCCAGAAATTCTTCAAAAAATGCGTCCCGCAATAAGACATCTAACGCATATGACAAAGAACAGGATGACTATTCCGACAGATACTAAAGCAAAAACTTCAGGCAAATTTTCTCCCTTCTTCTTATGTAAAAAATAAAGAGCAGGCTTCGCCGGACGGCGGAGCCTGTTCTGCGTTATGTGGTGCCTGGGATGGACAGCGGGAGGTTCCGGAAAGCAAGATTTTACATATAATATAAATAAAAAAGGAAGAATCGTATGTTTCCCATCGAAACCATTTCTGCAAAAATGCTGGATTATTATGTGGATCGTCCGGACACACTGATCATAGATCTCCGGGAACCGGAGAGTTACCGAAGGAGCCATATCAGAGGTGCTGTGAATATTCCTTATGAAGAATTAAGTGAAAGCCCGCCGCTTCCAAAAGAAAAACTTCTGATCTTTTACTGCGACAGAGGCGGGGCAAGTATGGCTGCAGCCCGTGATTATGTGCGGCGGGGATACAGAACAAGATCTGTTATAGGAGGATTTGGGGCATACAGGGGAAGAAACTGTACGTTTTCCGGATAAACAAAAATCCTCTGACTATGGAAAGATCTTAGCCAGAGGATCTTTTGAAATAAGGCTACCGCAATCCCACTGGCTTTAGACGGTGGGTTAAGGTAGCCAAAAGTAAAAAAATGTTATATACTTGAGATATGCCAAAGGCACAAAGTTATAGTAGAATAAAAGAATGCTATACTGGAAAAAAATGATAGGAGAAACTTGCTATGAAATATATGTTTGCATCAGATGTACATGGCTCCGCCTTTTACTGCCGTAAAATGCTGGAAGCATACAGAAAAGAGGGCGCAGAGCGTCTGGTCCTGCTGGGCGACCTGCTCTATCACGGACCGAGAAATGATCTTCCGAAGGAATACGCTCCGAAGGAAGTGATCGCAATGCTCAACGAAATGAAAAACGAGATCTATGCAGTTCGAGGCAACTGTGAGGCAGAAGTAGACCAGATGGTACTGAATTTCCCGGTGATGGCAGATTACTGCATTCTGGCGATCGACGGGCTGACTTTTTATGCCACACATGGACATGTCTATAACGAAAACAACCTTCCGCCGTTCCGTGAAGGAGACATCCTGATCCACGGACATACACATGTGCTCAAGGCAGAGCAGAGAGAGGGCTACATCCTTCTGAATCCGGGTTCTGTTTCCATTCCGAAGGAAGGAAATCCGCCAACCTACGCAGTACTGGAAGACAAAGTATTCACAATTAAAGATTTTGATGGAAATATCATCAAGGAAATGAGGCTTGCATGAAATATATGGAACTGATCGCACCCTGTCACTTTGGTATGGAAGCGGTTCTGAAACGTGAGATCCTGGATCTGGGATATGAGATCAGCAAAGTAGAAGACGGAAAAGTTACTTTTCTGGCAGATGCAGAGGGCATTGCACAGGCAAATATGTTCCTCCGCACCACAGAGCGTATCCTTCTCAAGACAGGAGAGTTCAAGGCAGTGACTTTTGACGAACTGTTTGAGAAGACCAAGGCAATCCCGTGGGAAGAATATATCCCGAAGGATGGTAAATTCTGGGTGGCAAAGGCAAACTCCGTAAAAAGTGCTCTGTTCAGCCCGTCTGATATCCAGTCGATCATGAAAAAGGCGATCGTAGAACGACTCAAGAGCGTCTATGGGATCTCCTGGTTCCCGGAAGACGGAGCAAGTTTCCCGATCCGTGTCGCTTTTATGAAGGATGTGGCAACAATCGGGATTGACACTTCCGGTGTCTCCCTGCACAAACGAGGATACCGCCAGATGACCGTCAAGGCACCGATCACAGAGACCCTGGCTTCCGCGCTGATCATGCTGACTCCGTGGAACAAAGACAGGATCCTTGTCGATCCTTTCTGTGGAAGTGGAACTTTCCCGATCGAGGCTGCTATGATGGCAGCAGACATGGCACCGGGAATGAACCGTTCTTTCCTTGCAGAAGACTGGAAGCATCTGGTTCCACGTAAATGCTGGTATGATGCTCTGGAAGAAGCGCAGGACCGCGTAAACCTCAATATTGAGACAGATATCCAGGGTTACGACATTGATCCGGAGGCACTCAAGGCAGCACGCTCCAATGCAAAGATGGCAGGAGTGGATAAGCTGATCCATTTCCAGCAGAGAGCAGTCAAGGATCTGAGCCATCCGAAGCCATATGGATTTATCATCACGAACCCGCCATATGGCGAGCGTCTGGAAGAAAAAGAAGCCCTTCCGGCACTTTACAGAGAGATCGGAGAGAGTTTCCGCCGTCTGGACAAGTGGTCCATGTACCTGATCACATCCTACGATCATACAGAAAATGACATTGGCAAAAAAGCGGACAAAAACCGCAAGATTTATAATGGTATGCTGAAGACTTATTACTATCAGTTCCTTGGTCCGAAGCCGCCGAAGAGGAGAAAAGACTGATGAAAAAAGTGATTTTTGCAACAGGAAATGAAGGCAAGATGAAAGAGATCCGTGAGATCCTCGGAGATCTTGACATCGAACTTCTTTCCTTGAAAGATGCCGGAATCCACGCCGACATCGTAGAAGATGGAAAAACATTCGAAGAAAACGCGCAGATCAAGGCAAAAGCAATCCGTGACCTGACAGGAGAGATTGTTCTTGCAGACGATTCTGGTCTGGAGATCGATTATCTCAACAAAGAACCGGGAATCTATTCTGCGCGCTATATGGGAGAGGATACTTCCTATCATATCAAGAACGCCAAACTGATCGAACGCCTCGAAGGAGTCCCGGACGAAAAAAGAACCGCCAGATTCGTCTGTGCGATCGCAGCAGCTTTTCCTGATGGAAGTGTCAAGACCGTAAGAGAAGCAATGGAGGGCAGGATCGGCTACGAAGAAAGCGGAGCCAACGGCTTCGGCTACGACCCGATCTTTTATCTCCCGGAGTACGGCTGCACCTCAGCAGAACTCTCCATGGAAGAAAAAAACAAGATCAGCCACAGAGGGAAGGCTCTGCGTGCCATCAAGGACGCACTCCGATGAAAATCCTCGTAGTCAGTGACACCCACGGCAGAGACAAAAACTTCGAACAGGCAGTCATGCAGGAAACTCCCTTCGATATGCTGATCCACTGCGGTGACGTAGAAGGCAGAGAAATCTTCATAGAAGCCTTAACCGAGTGCCCCTGCCACATCGTCTCAGGAAACAACGACTTCTTCTCAGACCTTCCAAGAGAAGAAGTAGTAGAAGTGGGCAATAACCGGATCTTCGTCACCCACGGCCACTACTACGGTGTTTCCATGGACATTACAGGTGTCATCGACGAAGCCAGAGACCGCGGCTGCAACGCTGTCTTCTTCGGCCACACCCACAAACCCTTCCTGGAAACCGTAGACGGCGTCCTAGCCCTAAATCCCGGAAGCCTGACCTACCCCCGCCAAAGAGGCCGGCGGCCAAGCTACGCCATCGTAAACCTAGACCAAACTGGCCGCCTAACCGCCGAACTAAAACAGCTATAACAATTATTTAATAAGCTAAACAAAACTGTACAAAAGAAAGCCCATAAATAAGACCGCAACGCACCTCTTATTTATGGGCTTTCGCCACCAACGATCTGAAAAAAGATCAGATCCCCCTTGCCCACACGGCAACCAGGAATCCGGTCTTTCTTCTACACATTACAAATCTGAAACACCAAGGCTCATGTTTCCAAAAAAAGCCCAGGGTGTGCTGAGGGACTTGGCCAGTCCCTCAGCGAAATCCCCATGCAATGGGGAATCTACTAAGGCTTCCCAAGCCTTATAAAAAATGCGGATAACAGGACTTGAACCTGCACGTCGTTCAACACCAGAACCTAAATCTGGCGCGTCTGCCAATTCCGCCATATCCGCGTATTTCAATTCCTCTGGCTGAGAGAGAGTAATAAAAAACACTATCTTTTCGATAGTGTTCTAAGTGAGACATCGGGGATTCGAACCCCGGACAACTTGATTAAAAGTCAAGTGCTCTACCAACTGAGCTAATATCCCATAATATAAGACTGGGCTAGCTGGATTCGAACCAGCGAATGCAGCAGTCAAAGTGCTGTGCCTTACCGCTTGGCGATAGCCCAAAGGCAAAGGGTGGATACAGGGATTCGAACCCTGGGCCTCCAGAGCCACAATCTGGCGCGCTAACCAACTGCGCTATACCCAC
>CAKRXU010000013.1 GCA_934424575.1 uncultured Blautia sp. | reverse complement strand
ATTACTTGCGTAAATTCGATGGACGCGTCTTATATCCCCGTAGCTAAAGCAAGGGGTTTTACGACGCATTGGATAAATTTCTCGTCCATATTGTTTAATATCCTCCAGCAATAACTGATTTCTACAGGTATCAAGATCAACAAGATCAATCGTATACAATGTCGGAATATCTTCCAGAGCTTCCTCCAGTTCAAAAATATCACTTGATGCCACGCCTGACACTGCAATATCAATATCACTGCGTTCTGTTGCTGTGCCTTTTGCTCTGGACCCAAACAGGATTATTTTCTGTGCGCCATAGTTTCTGCATCTTTGTGTAATTTCTGTTATAACTTCATCAACCCGCATAATCTTCTCCTTATCTTTTCTCATTATAACAGATTTCCAGTTATTTCTGAAATAAAATTATCTTACAGGCACCTGCTATCTGTCGACTATTTTCGACAAACATTGAGAACTGTATGTACTATACTTTTCGTAATTTAATATGCTTACCCAGGCAGCTGGGGGACGTGCTCTTCTCCTAATCCGGACACCTTTACGGAGGAGGTGAAGTTTATGAGCGATTACGAGACATTTATGATTATTTTAACTACTGCTAATTTAATTATAGCTATACTTACATATGCACATAAAAAATAGCCGTCCTAATCTTTGGCGAGATGACAGCTATTTTTTACTAATCTTATTTCGCCGGATTGGGTGACCAGCACTCACCTTCCAGCTCCCTTGTTAAACATATTATATGCTATAAAACCATAATTTTCAATAACATTTTACACAATATTATTTCTCAGCAGTAATCTTAATATTCCCATCTTCACTCTTAAGTTCCAGGGAATCCTGTGGTTTATTTTCTGTGGTGAGTACCTGCTCATCATCCTCATCTGTCATTACTTTTCCCAGCTTTTCCGGTATATCAATATCGCTTGCCTCTGCCTCTATGGAAAGATCTTCAGCCACTTCTTTTGGAATGCCAAGCTTGATGTCTCCCAGGGTACTTGTAATCTTGTTTTTGCCCTGGAATACAGTGTTTTCAGCTTTTACATCTCCATCATCCATTCTGATCTGGCTGTTTTTTACAGAAGTGTTTTTGAGATGCAGATCGCCAAGTTCCGTCTCCATTTCAAGGGAATTCAATGCACTGTCTTTAATTTTCACATCTCCATCTGAGCAGGAGATCACTGCTTTCTTTACCCCCAGAGATTCAATATCCAGATCGCCATATCCCATCTTGCAGGAAAAACTACTCAAGTCGGTTTTCTTCGGAATATAAATCGTCACCTTATTTGAGTTCTCGATCACGTGGCTCTGACCGAGCATTTCCTGAAGGAAATTAACATCGATATGGATATATGAATACGACTCATGTCCTTTTTTCTCTACAATATTCAGTGTATCATCCTGAACCTGATAGGAAAGCGGAAGCATTCCGTCATTTGTTTCAATATTATAAGCAATATAGAAATTATCATCATCCGATTCTTTCACATCCAGATCCAAATTCCGAAGATCGATATTCACGGCAGAAAACGCATCGAGCTTTGTCTTGCTCAAGATCGCATGACTGTCGCTTGAATCCATCGTTGCAGTTCCGCTGATTCTGTTCAGGTCTGCTGATTTTATATAATTTCTGCCGCCTGATGCAACGCCAACACCAAAGAACAGAATACCCACTGCACAAAAGATACCACCGGCTGCCAGTAAACGCTTATTTGTTTTTTTCATGATTTTTACCCCTCTTTCCGGCTAATACCTGGGCCAGCTTGACAAGAAGCATGCCTGTCCATTTACAAAGATAGATTCCGAGGATATACAGAAGGATCGCACATCCGATTCCAAAGAGTCCGCAGCCGGTCACTGTCAGTGCGCCTGATAACGAATACGGGAAAGAAACAAGTCCTCTCAGCAACAGTTTACCACCAATCAGTAACACGCCGAATGCAGCAATAAAATCACTGAAGATCACACAGACAACACAGATTGCAACTGCAAAAAGTACTGCAAGCAATGCAATAAAAAGCGGCACTGTCACAGGCGTTGACAGGATTGCAAGGACCGAGAGCGTAACAATTCCTTTTTTACTCTTTTTCTCCTCAATATCTGTGTCCTGTTCCTGTAACTTTCTATCCAGAAGATTACACATCAGATCCGCAGCCGCTTCCTTCGGAGTTCCCAGTTCTTCCATCAGTTTTTGCTGACCTTCTTCGTCCGTATCACTGAAATATTCATTAAAATATTCAATTGCATCTTCATAATCCTGCTTCGGAAGTTTATGAAGATATTTCTGCAATTTCGCCATATATTCTTCTCTGGTCAATTTCTGATCCTCCCTTCAATGATTCCGTCAATCGTATCTCTGTAAGAAACCCACTCTTTGTAAAGATACACCAGTTGTTCTTTGCCGGAATCGGTGATAGAATAATACTTGCGTTTACGTCCCTGAAATTCCTGAGAATAGGTTGTGAGATAACCGTTTTTCTCAAGTTTCTTCAGGATGGGATATAGAGTGGATTCTTTGATATCAGCCACGATCTTGACGGTCTGGCTGATCTCATATCCGTAGGAATCCTGTGATTCTACCACGGACAGGATCAGAAACTCTATAAGTAATGCTGATACGGGATAATACATCCGATCACCTCCATAAATAATATGTAAAATAATTATATATAAAAATTTTATATATAAAATATATACATATTCATGCTAAAAGTCAAGGAGTTTTTTAACCAATGAAGAAAAAAGCATTTAAAGCCGCGTTTCCATACACGATCCCTATCGGTATAGGTTTCCTTTTTCTGGGAATGTCCTACGGATTTATGATGCAGAGCAAGGGATTTTCCGTATGGTATCCATTCTTTATGAGTATGTTTATCTTTGCGGGCTCCATGGAATTCGTGACAGCCAATCTTCTGCTGTCGGCATTCAGTCCGATCGCAGCTTTCTTTCTGGCACTGATGGTCAATGCCAGACATTTATTTTACGGACTTTCCATGCTGGATAAGTACAAAAATACCGGCTGGAAAAAGTTCTACCTGATCTTCGGCATGTGTGATGAATCTTTCACCGTCAACTGTACAGTAACACCGCCGGATGATGTAGACAGGGGATGGTTCATGTTCTTTGTCAATCTGTTAAATCAGATCTACTGGGTATCTGCTGCTACAGCGGGAGCACTTCTCGGATATGTGGTCCACTTCGATACAACAGGAATTGATTTTGTCATGACCGCCCTGTTTGTTGTAATGTTCCTGAACCAGTGGGAAGAAGCCAAAGATCATCGTCCTGCTCTGGTAGGGCTGATCTGCTCCGCTGTCTGCCTTCTGATCTTCGGAAGCAGCAATTTCATCGTTCCGTCCATGATCTTCATCATCGTGTGCTTTACAGCAGAACGTAAACTCTCAAAGAAACCGGAGGTGGCTGCGAAATGACAATGACAACAACACAGGCGATCATCACCATTGCGGCAGTTGTCCTTGGAACAATGGCAACACGTTTTATCCCATTCATTATTTTTCCGGAGGGCAAAAATCCACCGGAATTCGTCAAGTACCTTGGAACGGTACTCCCATATGCAGCAATCGGGCTTCTCGTTATCTATTGTCTAAAAGATGTCTCTGCAAGCAGTACACATGGACTTCCTGAAGCAATTGCAATTGTTTTCATCGTACTGCTCCACAAATGGAAAAAAAGCACTCTTCTGAGTATCGGCGGCGGCACTGTCCTGTATATGGTACTGGTCCAGACTGTTTTTCGCTAGGAGAACTTCAACTGAAAGGAAGTTCAATATGAAAGAAATAAATACCGTAAATCAAAAATCTCTCCCGGAGCGTACCGCGGACGCAATCGTCGCCATGCTCCATATGGAAAACTACAAAGCTGGTGCCAAACTTCCAAATGAAATCCAGATGGCTCAGCGTTTCGAAGTCAGCCGCTCTACCATCCGTCTGGCCGAAAGGCTTCTGGCAGACAGAGATATCCTGGATATTCAGAGAGGCGCCGGAACTTTTGTTTCCCACAAGCTTGGTGTCTCTGATGATCCACTTGGCTTCTCGTTGATCTATGATAAGCAGAAACTGGCAAGAGATCTGTTGGAACTTCGTATCATGATCGAACCAAATGCGGCAGCCCTGGCAGCCCAGAATGCTACCCGCAGAGATCACGAACTTCTTTTCACATTATGTGACGAACTTGATGCCATCGTAAGATCCGGCAAAAACTACATAAAAAAGGACATGGAATTCCACCAGGCAGTAGCTAACTGCAGCGGCAATACAGCTGTTCACAACCTGATTCCATACATCCATCAGATGCAGGCATTATACGACAGCGTCTCCGGCACACGCCGCCCCAAAGAAACCGTCCCGGAACATCGTGAGATCGCATTTGCCATTTCAGAACACAGAGGAATTGATGCACGAAATGCGATGGAATATCATCTTCTAAGTATCAGGAAGAGAATTTTGAAAGATAAATAAATTTACTTCTATACACTCCAAAAAAAGCAGACAAATTTGTCTGTTTTTTTGTTATTCAGGGTGTAATTGATTCTAAAAACACAGGTCTTATTGCGGCGTGATTTTGCGCTTGCTATGATGTTGTCATCCAAAGAAAACACTTATTTTTTTATATAGAGAAAGGATGACTTATCATGGAAAAGATCATATTGGACAGTGCTATTAAATTCGGAGCAGGACGTTACCGCCAGGAAAAAGGACTTCTGGAAGAATGTGGAAAGGAGATTGCAAGATTCAGCAAAAAAGCATTTCTTGTTGCGGGACCGAGAGCTTTTGATGCTGTAAAAGAAAAGCTGCTCCCGAGTTTAGACGCTGCTGGTGTAGATTATGTTGTAGATATATACACAGGCGTATGCAGTTTTGAGGCAGCAAAAGAATATGCGGACAGATGCCTCTCTGCCGACTGTGATGAAGTTGTCGGCATCGGCGGCGGCAAGATCATGGACTTTTCCAAAGCAGTCGCGGAGACAGCCGGTCTGGGAACTGTCAATATTCCTACCTCCATCGCCACCTGCGCAGCCTTTACAAGCATGAGTGTCATGTACACTCCGGAAGGTGCCAAGAAAACCTGCTGGAGATTCGAACATGAAATTGATGCCGTTCTGGTGGATATGGATGTCATCGCCAAATGTCCGATTCGCTACACTGCTGCCGGAATCCTCGATGCCATGGCCAAAAAGATCGAGATCCAAAACGGCAAGCCTGTCATGACACTTGATGACAACAAATTCGATCTTTTTACTGCCTACAAAATGGCAGAATATACTTATGATGTTCTTAAAAAATACGGTCCTGCTGCTGTTGAAGACAACCGCCATCACAAAGTAACAAAAGCACTGGAAGATGTCACTTTCATCAACATTGCAGTTACCGGCGTGATCGCCAATATCACCAAAAGTTTCAGCCAGTCCGCACTTGGACACATGATGTATGACGGTGTCCGTACCTTCTTTACACAGGAAGCCAAAGATGCGCTCCACGGTGAAATCGTAGCCGTCGCTCTGTTCACACAGTTATATTACAACAAACTCAGTGAGCAGAAAGAACAACTCAAAGAATTCATGCGCGGAATGGATATGCCGCTTACACTCGAAGAACTTGGTGTTCCATGTACAGAAAAGAATCTGAAAACTCTGGAAGATTATCTGATCGACTCACCTTATGTAGATCCATCTCCCGAGAGCCTTGCGCTTCTACATGAGGCCATGAAACAGATGCAGTAAAATTATTACAAAAAAATCGGTACCGATCGAACATTCTGTACCCGGTCGATACCGATTTTTGTATTTACTCAGCAATCTCATTGATCGCTTCTACTGTTTTGTTGTACTGATTTTTTACTTCTGCGTATAATGCCTCATATCCATTCAGTTCTCTTCCGCGAAGTTTCTCTGTCAGCGCTTCACTTGGTTTGTAAAGATTGTCAAAGCCAAGGTTCAGGCAGATACCCTTCAGTGTATGTGCAGCACGGAATGCGCGTTCTGCATCTCCCTGCTCGATTGCATCTGTAAGATCCTGGAAACTTGGGTCTTTGAGGAATTTTACTGCAAATTTCTTGATCAGCATTTCATTTCCAAGTCTGGATAAAACTCCGTCATAATTTGCGCCCATTTTTTCATAACTTTCTCTAACTGTCATTCTATATATTCTCCTTTAACTCTTATTGGTAAAATGCATTATGATTAATTAATACCCCTGTGATCTTTATCAGTCAGACATTTTCTGAGGTAAGAGTTTACGTATTTGTCAATCATATTTCCGTTTTGCCCCCCCCCCAATAAAATCAAGGTCTGTATCATTTTCAATTTCTGAACATTCTTTCTGGATATCCTGCGTGATAGATTCCATCAGGTGTTCTTTGGTACTTTCATATTCTTCTAATTCTTTCATTATATTGCGTTTATAAGAAGCATTGTAATCTTCACTTACTACGACGCTGTCTCTTACCTTCTCCTGCGCTTCTACAAGACACTTCAGAAGAACCGGATTGAAGGCTCCACATTCGCCGTTAAGAATCATTCGCATTGCTTCTCTGTGCGTATACTTCTTTTTATAAACCCGCCTGCTGACAAGCGCATCATAAACATCTGCCAGTGCAACGACCTGTGCGGAAAGAGGAATATCATCTCCCTTCAGTCCGTCTGGATAGCCTTTACCGTCATATCTCTCATGATGCCATCTGCATATCTGATAAGCAATCTTGACAAATTCTTCGTCCTTGAAGATTTCCATGTTTTCCAGCATGGATGCACCAATCACTGTATGTTCCTTGACGATCTCTGTCTCCTCTGGTGTCAGCTTACCTGCCTTGTTCAGTATCTTGCCATCAATGCCGATTTTTCCGATATCGTGAAGAGAAGCTGCTGTCGTGATCATCAGTCTGTCTGACCATGAAACATTGTACTTATCCGTAACCTGAACCAGCTGTTCCAGAAGGATTCCTGTCAGGATATTTACATTCAGGACATGTCGTCCACTTTCTCCATTTCGGAATTCTACGATCTGGCTTAAAATCTCGATCAGGATACGGTTATTCTTCTCTTTCTCATATACCTGATTGGTGATCAGGGCGATCAGCTTGCGCTGCTTCGCATAAAGTTTGATCGTATTAAATACTCTCCGATGAACAACTTCTGCATCAAACGGTCTGTTGATGTAATCAGATACACCCATCTCGTAGGCTTTCTTGACACTGGTCGCAGAATCCTCACTGGAGATCATGATTACCGGAATATCATCGATCCACTGATATTTATTCAGAAACTCCAGAACCTCAAATCCATCCATGACAGGCATCACAATATCGAGAAGCACCAGTGAGATACTGGTTCCATATTTCCTGATGACAGAAATACATTCCTCACCATTCTCTGCCTCCAGGATCTCAAATTCATCTCCCAGAATTGCTGACAGGATCTCTTTGTTCATCTCTGAATCATCGACGATCAGAATCTTATATTTATGAATAGATGATGTATTTGTCAGTGCCGGTGTTTCGTGCAGCAGGCCTCCCTCGGTCACTACCATGTTCTTGGTTGTCTTTGCCTGATACATATACTGATCTGCCCTGCGTATTGCTGACTCTATTGTCCCGCGTGTAGACAATACCCCGCCTATGCTGACAGACATACGAAGCTGTAAATACCCGGGTACTTCTGCGATATGTATCGCTTCCTGTATCTGTTTCAGTTTCTTGCGGAAAGAGGATTCCAGAATATCCGGCATTACCAGAAGAAATTCATCACCGCCAAATCGAACCAGCATATCTGTCTTACGGATATTGTTTCGTATGATCTTGACAACCGTCTCCAGGACAAGATCTCCTGCATTATGTCCATAAGTATCATTATAAAACTTAAAGTCATCCAGGTCGATCATTGCAACCCCGGCAACCATATCAACAGATTTGAGCTGATCCTCATAGTAACGCCTGTTATATGCACCTGTCAATGCATCCATATACAGTTCTCTGTCGTACCGAATCAGTTTCTTGAGCATCTCATCGCGCTCTTTCTTGCTTACCAGCGCATCTCCGTCCAGTTTGTTTACCAATTCTGCCACGTATGGAACGCCATCGATCTTGATATATTTGGACACTACCTGAAAAATACCATCATCTATAAATTCAAGTTTTGTTCTCTTACCTTTTTCTGCAAAGGCCGCCCTGGAAATGCAGTTATCACAACGGGAATTCTTATTCCAGAGTGCATAGCATTCACATCCCTCTGCCATATCTGTACTTCCCTGAAGCCTTCCGGTCCGCAGTTCCTCCTCATTAAGAAGGCGTACAATTGAAAATACTTTCTTCAGTTCTTTGAGCATGACTTCCCATTCATGCCTGGTCATATCATTTTCGTTTTGTGCTTCCATGGCATCCTTCCTTTTGCATACTTCTTTGCGTCTCCTATAAGGTTATATTATACCATTCTCAATTTTGCCCGTAAAGAAATTTAAGGAATCTTCTTATTATTTTCTGCTTTTCTTTTTGCTTTTTTTACTGCCATCTCCAGCTTTCTTGATATTTTTTCTCTTTTTTTGAAGTCTGCTTTTTTTACGTCTGAATATCAGACTTGCGCCATAGAGTATTATCAGGAAAAATATCCCTTTCACTACATTTATAACTGTATGATCTGATGTCGTTTTCTTCTGCTCTTCCGGAACTGTCTGCACTTTTTCCGTGTCGACAGATTCTTCCTCTGCCTCTATCTCCTGTGTCTGCTGTTCCAGATATGCAAATCCATAATTAAAAAGCTTGATCGTATCTGTATAATGTGTCATCTCACTTTTTAATACTACTGCGATCAGATTTTTGTCGTCTTTCCTGGCTGCTGTTACTAAGGTATTTCCTGCTGCATCTGTGTAACCGGTTTTTCCTGCATAGGCATACTTATAAGAATAGTCTGTCCCATTCAAAAGCTGATGCTCCATTTCAACGATACAGCCGTTCGGATTATTCAAAGTTACCGGAAGCTGGTATGTCTTTGCCGATGCAATTTCCCTTACAGTGTCATTAGAAAAAGCTGCTGCTGCGATCTTGGCCATATCTTCCGCTGTAACCTTCTGCTCTTCTGCATTTAGTCCGGAAGGGTTCACAAAATTACTGTCTGTGCATCCCAGTTCCTGTGCCTTTTCATTCATATGCTCTGCAAATTTCTCATTACTTCCGGCAACATATTCCGCAAGCGCATTAGCCGCCTGATTGGAAGATTTCAACAGCATTGCATACATGCAGTCTTCTACTGTCAGTTTATCGCCCGTTTCTAACTGAAGTGCATTTCCACTCCCTTCTTCCACTCCATAGACAGCATCGTACGAAAAAATAACGATATCATCCAGCTTTCCTTCTTCCGCTGTCACCAATGCTGTCAGAAGTTTTACAATACTTGCGGGATATAATTTTTCTTTTCCATTCTTTTCATACAAAATATCTCCACTGTCCATATCCATTACAACTGCAGCCTGTGATTCGATCACCGGTTCTTTCAATGTCTGTGCCCAGATATTCTGTGTAAACAGAATCCCTGATAAAATGCCTATTGTCAAATGAATTCCTTTTCTCATGTTTCCATCCTGCAATTATTTTTTATCTGATTATATCACATTTTCTTAATTATTACGAAATATTTTTTTAATAATTGTAACATGTATATAATATAGTATTCTGTAATAACTGCCAAAAAATACATCAGACCCATGGAAACAGCATTTTTAATTTGTCGGTTACTGTTCACTCCGTTCACAGCAACTTGGTCAAAATGCATTCCAAATCACCTTCGGTGATGGCATTTTGCCCCGTATGTCTCGGGATTTTGCCATTATTCATGGCAAAACACCTCGCGGGATACTACCTGTGAACAGTTACATTTGTCGTTCAATTCACAATATTGTGAATAAATTTTCACTGGTAGAATGGTGTCGTTTGTGGTAATCTAAGAATAGATATTTTATAAAAAATTGTAACTGTTCACGTGATAATGGTTGCAATAAATTTTGATTCAGAAGGGAGAATCCAAATGCTTCAGGATGATTTTATACTGCGCCAGATCCGTGAAATGGTTCATGCTGTTATGAAGATGCTGTTTCAGGTAAGTGCATCTGAGCTTACCCCGGAAGTAATTGAGGACAGTACTGCCAGAACGACTCTTGAGAATCTGATCGCTCTGACCAACGAGGGTAAGATTGACGAGGCAGAGAACCAGTTATACGAAATGACCTGTGATGGTGACCGCCAGAATCTGGAGATCGGTCTTCTTTTTTATTATAATCTTAATGGAAAGGACGATGACTTCCTGGAAGCCCACAATTTCAGCCGTGAAGAGATCATGACCGGAATTCAGGATCTTGCTGACCGTTATCAGCTCAGTGGAATTGCGGAAGCATTCCGCACAGAAATCTTATAATGCTTATAAGGGAGGGATTTTTATGGAATCAAGAATGACCAAAATCAGTGCACGCGGCGACAAGAAAATTCAGCTTAAGGTAATTCCTGGACATTTTGCAACACCGCAGTCTCACATCACCCATTATCTGGACCTTACCACTATGCGTTCCAGAAGTTCAGAGGCACTTCGTGTCGCAGAGGCACTGGCTGCCAACTATGAAACAAGTATTCCTGTTGATACGATCATCTGTATGAGCGGACTGGAGGTTGTCGGTGCATACCTGGCAGAGACACTTACCAGAGCTGGTGTATATTCTATGAACTCACACCAGACTATTTATATCACTGCTCCGGAATACAATAACTCTGGTCAGATCATTTTCCGTGACAATATCCAGCCAATGATCAAGAACAAGAACATCCTGATCCTGGATGGTTCTATCACAACAGGCGAAACTCTGTCCCGTGCGATCGAGAGTATCTTGTACTACGGCGGCACGATCCGTGGTATCGCTGCAATTTTCAGTGCAGCTACCAATATTGCCGGACTGCCTGTTTATAGTATTTTTGATCACAGGGATCTTCCAAATTATGGTTCGTATCCTGCTTCCACCTGTCCTTTATGTGCCCAGAAACAGAAACTGGATGCATTGGTAAATGGCTTCGGTTATTCCAAGATCTAAGCTGTTAAAAAGGGCCGTAAGGCCCTTTTTTTCTGGCAAAAATACCTTCTATACTTTCAAACACGAGGAGTTTTATTATGAATAAAAAAGAAATATCAGAAATCAAGAAACAGTTTACCCCCAACAACTGCGCCATCACACGAATCTGCGGCTGCTACGTTGACGGAGAAAAAAACAAAAAGACCAAGCTGAAAGAAGCATTTCTTTCTCTCTCCGAAGAAGAAATGTTCAAATACTTTGAAATCTTCAAGAAAACTCTTTCCGGTACTGTCGGCAAGAACCTGATCAATATGGAATTTCCTCTCGAGCAGGAAAAAGAAGGCGGCACACAGGAATTCCTTCTTCGTCTGCGCGGCAGTAAGTTACAGGATGATGCTATCCTGGATGAATTCTATGACAAAGTGATCGAATCTTACGATTACGGTGAGAATTATTATATCATCCTGATCCACGCTGTATACGATATCCCTGGTAAATCTTCTGATGGTCAGGAAATGTTTGATGCTTCCGATGAGATCTATGATCATATTCTGTGCAGCATCTGCCCTGTAAACCTTTCCAAAGCAGGTCTCTGCTACAATGCAGAAACCAACAATATCGAGGACCGCATCCGTGACTGGATCGTAGAAATGCCGGATCTTGGATTCCTGTTCCCGGTATTTAATGACCGTAGTACAGATATCCATGGACTTCTCTACTACTCCAAGAACGCAGAACAGCTCCGCAGCACTTTTGTGGATGAACTGTTTGGCTGCGATACACCGCTTTCTGCAGGTGGTCAAAGAGATTCTTTTAATGCCCTTGTGGAAGAAACTCTGGGCGAAGACTGTGCTTACGATACCGTCATGAATATCCACGAAAAACTGAACGAATGGGTTGAAGCACAGAAGGATTCTCCTGAACCCGCTGTTCTCACCAAACCAGAAGTGAAACGTCTCTTCGAGGAATGCGGTGTCGAAGAAGAAAAAATGGAAACTTTCGACCAGTGCTACGAAGCCACCGCCGGTGAGAATGCATCCCTGATGGTATCCAACATTACCAACACCCGCCGGACCGAAATCAAAACCCCGGATGTCGTCATCCACGTAGACCCAGACCGCGCGGCGTTGATTGAAACCCAGATTATTGATGGACGTAAATGTATCGTGATTCCGATGGAGGGTGATGTTGAGATCAATGGTATTCATGTGACAGGAAGTTTTTCTGAGGATGATACAGAGGAAATTTAGTATTTCTACATAATAGAGCCCCGCAGCGAATGCTGCGGGGCTCCGATTTTTGCGATTTTTTATTCGTAAATTCCATTCACAGTAACATCAAATACTGCTTCTTTTCCATTAAGCTCATCCACACCATAATCATCCGGGAAGGTTACGGTTACTTCTACTTCATCTCCTGGGTGAGCACCTACGAGCTGATCTTCAAAGTTATCAATATAGCTTCCAGAACCGATCACAAGGTCTGTTCCCTTTCCATCAGTGCTTCCACCATCGAATGCTGTACCATCGATCTTACCAACATAATCAATGTTTACAGTATCTCCGTCTTTGACTGTCAGAGATGTGTCTGTGCTGTAGGAAGGTGCTTCCGTAGCTTCTGGTGTTGTTGTTGCACTTGCTGCCTCAGTAGCTTCCGGTGTTGTTGTTGCACTTGCTGCCTCTGTAACTTCTGGAGTCTCAGTAGCGTCTGCCTCCGGTGTCTCTGTTACCTCAGTATCTTCTGTTGTATCAGCAGCTTCCTCGGTCGGCTCCGGTGTTGCGGTTGGCTGATTATATTTATGGGTATCTGTTACTTTGAGAGTCTTGAGAACTTTCTTCTCTTCTTTGATATCTGCATCTTCCATCCACTTGTCAGTAGTCTCTGTATACAGATCCTGCTCTCTTGTAGAAATGATAGACTCCTTCTTGGTCTCTGTTGCTTCTTCATCGTTTTTCTGATTCAGTTTTACAACATAGTATGCTGTATCTGTTTCGATCACGTCCGGAGCAACTTCTCCATCATCGAGTGTTCTGAGGACTTTAATCACTTCATCCGGATAAGTACTGCTGGATGTACTGCTGTCTTCCTCAGAATCCTCATCCTCGGAATCTTCATCATCACTGGTATCATTTGCATCAAAAGTACCTTCCAGTGAAGAATAAGAATCATCTACAGATTTAGCGATCTCATCGAAATCTCCCTCTGGATCCTTGGTCAATTCATCCTGGATCTTCTGTGCATCTTCTTTCTTCTGCTTAATCTCATCATCGCTTAAATCTGCTGTGCTGATACTTACATAACTGAAAGAAGACTGCTGTGCTTCCTCATCAGAAACATCCTTGTCTACATCTGCAATGATCGGATCATGAATTCTCTGTTTGTATGTCTCAAGTTCCAGGAAGGTTTTGACCTGATCTTCTGTAACTGCCAGGTCTGCAATTGCCTCATCAGAGTTTGCTTCCATAAAGGAAGCGGCTGCTTCTTCGATTGCTTTCTCATCATCATCTGTCAGTTCTACATCATAATCAGCTGCTTTTTCCTTCATGATGTACATAAGTTCTACGTCTTCGAGGGCCTGTTCTACAAGCTGTTCACCATAGGTCTTGCCTTCCTCGGCTTCGGTGTCCCAGATAGAGAAATCAGAGCCGCCCATATAACTTCTGTACATAGCTTCTGTCTGCATCTGACCGTCTCTGACAGAAAGGCTTACAACGCCCAGCGGGATCTCTGTTCCATCTACTGTAGCAACCGTCTTGCTTCCGTCTAATTTCTTCTCACCGCATCCGGTAAGCATTCCTGCAGCCATAATGCCTGCCATAGCAACAACGGCTGTTTTTTTTGTCATTTCCTTCATATTTTCCTCCATGATTACCTGAATTCAATAGTATGAGTATAAACTTTTTTCCCCTTCAGGGCAAGGATTATCCATAAGAAACGCTGTTTTTTCACAAAATAGACACGTTTCGTTCCTGACTGACTTTACTCCTCCACCAGTTTCTCCAGTTCATTCAGAAAATCCGTAAGTGCTGTCAGAAGATTTCCGACCGGTGTCAGGATAAATTTCGGTTCCTGCTCATTCTTGAACTGAAGTCCGCGTCTGTATTTCTGCATCAGTTCCGGGAAGCCTGCCGGATTCAGTTTCGCACGCTCATACAAAGTGATCTTCAGATCTTTGCCCATCTGCTTGATCTCCGTCACATAGCTTCTGTGTGCAAGAGCTTTGATCCGGGCAATCGTCAGAAGGTTCAGCACTGCCTTCGGCGGCTCTCCAAATCGATCCAGAAGTTCCTCCAGCATATCATCATAATCCTGCGTTGTCTCAATCCCTGCTGTCCTCTTGTAAATGTCCAGTTTCTGGTACTCATTACTGATATAGGTATCCGGAATAAAGGCATCCATATTCAGATCGATCGTTGTTTCAAAGTCCTCCATCGTGTGGATTCCCTTTGCCTCCTTGACCGCCTCACTGAGCATCTTGCAGTAGAGATCATATCCGACAGCATTCATATGTCCGTGCTGCTCCACACCAAGAAGATTACCTGCACCACGAAGTTCCAGGTCCCTCATCGCGATCTTGAATCCACTTCCGAGGTCTGTATACTCACGGATCGCAGACAGTCGTTTCTCTGCTGTCTCTTTGAGCATAGTATTCCTTCGGTACATCAGAAATGCATATGCGGTACGGTTGGAACGTCCGATCCTTCCTCGAAGCTGATACAGCTGTGACAATCCATAACGGTCTGAGTCATGGATGATCATGGTATTTACATTTGAAATATCAAGCCCCGTCTCTATGATCGTTGTGGAAACAAGCACATCGATCTCACCATTGATAAACGCATACATAACCGCTTCCAGTTCTCTCTCACTCATCTGTCCATGCGCAAAATCAATCCGCGCATCCGGGATCAGTTTGGAAAGACGCGCCGCCACATCCGCAATATCATTGACTCTGTTGTATACATAATAAACCTGACCGCCCCTTCGGAGCTCTCGGTTGATTGCCTCACGGACAGTCTCTTCATCGTACTCCATAACATAAGTCTGGATCGGAACGCGGTCCATCGGCGGCTCCTCCAGAACACTCATGTCACGGATCCCTATCATACTCATATGAAGTGTTCGTGGAATCGGCGTTGCCGTCAGTGTCAGTACATCAACGTCTTTCTTGAGCTGCTTAATCTTTTCCTTATGGACAACGCCAAAACGCTGTTCCTCGTCAATGATCAGCAGACCAAGGTTTTTGAAAGTGACATCTTTTGACAGGACTCTGTGTGTTCCTACAATTATGTCAACCTGTCCTTTTTTGAGATCACTGATCGTCTTCTGCTGCTGAGAAGGCGTACGGAAACGGCACAGAAGATCCACACGTACCGGAAACTCATTCATACGCTGTACAAAGGTGTTATAGACCTGCTGTGCCAGAATGGTAGTCGGTACCAGGTAAACGACCTGCCGGCTCTCCTGCACGGCTTTAAACGCCGCACGAAGCGCAACCTCTGTCTTGCCATATCCAACGTCTCCGCACACAAGACGATCCATGATCTTGGTACTTTCCATATCTTTCTTGGTGTCCTCAATCGCAGCAAGCTGATCTTCAGTTTCCTCATACGGGAACATTTCTTCAAACTCTCTCTGCCATACAGTATCCGGACCGCATACATACCCTTCTTTTTCCTGGCGGACCGCATAAAGTTCCACCAGTTCTTTCGCGATATTCTGGACTGCACCTTTCACTCTGGATTTTGTCTTTTTCCATTCCTGACCGCCAAGACGGTTCAGCTTCGGCGGTTTTGCAGTCTCCGATCCCGCATATTTCTGAAGCGCATCAAGCTGTGTTGCAAGGATATACAGATTGCTGCCGTTGCGGTATTCGATCTTGATATAATCTTTTGCAACTTTATCCACCGCAACCTTCTCAATACCACGGTAGATTCCCAGCCCATGTTTTTCATGAACTACAAAATCTCCAATCGAAAGTTCCGAGAAATCCTGAATACGTTTTCCATTGTATTCTTTCTTTTTCTTATGTTTCTTTTGTTCTTTTCCAAAAATATCGGTTTCTGTGATAACGGCAAATTTAATAAATGGATACTCAAATCCTCTGCGCGCATGACCATATGCTACCATGATCACACCAGGTTCCAGTTCATGCTCAAAATCTTTGCCATAAAATGCACTTAAACCTTCATCCTGAAGATCCTTTGCAAGACGTTCCGCTCTAGTTCTGGATCCTGAGAGAAGTACGATCTGATATCCCTGTTTTTTATATTGTTTAAGATCTTTGACAAGAAGGGAAAAACTGCCCTGATAAGAATTCATGGATTTTACAGTCAGGTTAAACTGTTCTGTAATCTTCCATTCTGACCGTTTCGGTTCCAGCAGCGATATGGAAATACAGTTCCGATTGTTTAATTTATGCCTTAGATCTTCCCATTTACACATCCAGTTCTGGGAAATATTGGCTTCGCCTTTCTGCTGGCGATTTTGACAGCTCAAACGAAATTCTTCCTCTACTGCTTTTGCATTCTCTTCCAGGCGATTGGGCTCATCCAGAAATACAAGACTGTTTTTCTCTGGAAAATAATCAAGGAAAGAAACTCCATTTTTTTCTGCGGGCTGTTCTATAGCCGGATAAATCGTGATCTCATCGAGATTTTCCAGCGAGCGCTGGCTCTGCGAATCAAATGTACGGATCGAATCGATCTCATCTCCCCAGAGCTCGATCCTCCATGGATTCTCTTCTGTAAGAGAATAGATATCGACAATTCCACCACGAACAGAAAACTGTCCCGGCATCTCTACCTGACCTACGCGCTCATAACCCATATGAACAAGTGCATCCTTGAGTTTATCCATATCCAGCGTACTGTCATTTCGGAAATGGATCAGCTGTTTTTCTATCTTATCAAGCGGCTGAAGATAATCCAGACATCCATCTACACTGGTAATTACTGTGATGCTTTCTTTCTGTTCCAAAAGTGCCTTGATCACACGCATCCTCTGACGGATCAGAAGATTCCCGTGAATATCTGCCTGAAAAAAGAGCATATCTTTTGCCGGATAATAATATACATTCTTATCATAAAAACGATAATCTTCGTACAGTTCCTTCGCAGATTTTTCATCTTCCGACAAAATCAGATGAGATGGAAAAAGCCCGGAAAGCCCATATATTAAATGAGCTTTCTGGGACTCCATACAACCACTGATCTCCAGTATTCCACGATTACTTTTTGCTTTTGTATAAATTGCTTCCATCTCTGCAAGATTCTGCAGAGGATGCAAAAATGTTTTCATACAACCCCCGGTTTCTTGTTGAATTCATTCATGGCAGCATCCGGACCATCGGACAGGATCAGCTCCACTGCCTTGCATGCACGGTCCTGCGCCTCATCAACGAGTTTGCGGTCTTCACTTCCAAATCTTCCAAGAACATAATCCGCAAGATCCCAGCCCTGCGGCTTGGCACCTACACCGACTTTGATACGCACAAATTTCTGTGTACCGAGCTCCTGAATGATATTTTTGATTCCATTGTGCCCTCCGGCACTTCCCTTCTTGCGGATACGAAGCTGGCCCGGATCCAGATCGATGTCATCATAGATCACGATCATCTCTGTTTCCGGGTCAATTTTGAAGTAGTTTGCCATCTCCCGGACCGGACCTCCGCTGAGATTCATATAGGACAGAGGTTTCATCAGGAGAGCAGGCTGCCCTCCGATGATCCCCTTGCCGTACATGGCATTAAACTTCACACCGCCCTGTGGGATCTGGTATTCTTCTACCAGTTTGTCAATCACATCAAATCCCATGTTGTGGCGTGTCGCTTCATACTGCCTTCCGGGATTTCCCAAACCTACGATCAAGTACATTCAAATTTCCTCGCTTAATTAAAGTAAACCATTTCATCTGCCAGTGGCTCGCAGATTTCTACATGATCTGCGTAGAGAACGACACCTTCTTCTCCCTGGTACTCGTTTCTCTTCTCTATAGCAACTTTTGCAGTGACTTCTACCCATGATCCTGGAGCCAGTTTCGGTGCATAAGCACTCTTGCATACGTAGCCAAGGAATGTTGTGTCATCTGCACAGCAGGTCATTGCAGTACGTCCCGGAACAAAGAATTTGCTTCCCATTCCGCGCGGTTTCATGACTCTTGCTTTGAATTTGACGGTTTTTCCTTCATAATTTTCCGGATGGTCCATTGCATCTACAAACCAGATACCATAATCTTCCGGCAGGATATCAATGACCGGTGCATCCATATCAAATGGCATCTCATCCTGGAAAATATCTCCCATCTCGCCTTCTTCATCCTCAAAGATGACTTCTGCTCTCTGGTTTGCAACCTTGATCCCACGACGGTAAGTCGGCAGCGGATCGTCTTCTTTGCAGCGATTGAAGATAACCATATCGGTATTTTTTATCATGTCCATAAAAATGGATTTCATGTTTGCCATATACATCTGGAAAGTGCTGGCATCTACGCAGGTGATCTGCTGTTCTACGCCCCATCCTTCTGGAAGCTGCATTTTTTCGAAATTGCTTACCAGCCACATTCCATTATATTCGATGATAACACGCTCAGGCTGATGAAGGATACTCATTGCTACCAGTCTCTCAGTAGTGAATTCTTCTTCACTTTCGATGATCTCTACAACTGTATTATTTTTTTTCAGTGCAGCCTCATCGTATTCTTCTTCTCCCTCTTCGCAAAGGATCAGAAGGGTCTTTCCATCGATGTGAAAATAATCCTGCTGAAGAGTAAAGCTCAGGAAAGAAGTCTTTCCACTTTCAAGAAAACCTGTCATTAAATAAATCGGCACTTTGATTTCTTCCATAGTCTGTATGATCCTCCGTTATTACAGGCCAAAAAGCTCAGCCAGTTTATCCTCGTTGAGTTTGGAACCGATTACGCAGAGACGTCCTGTATATTCCGGTGCCCCGCTGCGGATCTCTGTTTCTTCCGGAACCATGTCAAAGTAGATCCATGTTCCGTCTTCTGCCGGAAGCATTCCTTTCGCACGAAGGATGATTCCATATTCTTCTGTCTCAGACAGTGTCTCAAGGATCTTTTCAAGATTTTCTCTTGTATATTTCTTAATTGTCTCACGACCCCAGCTTGTGAAGACTTCGTCTGCATGATGATGGTGATGATGGTCATGTCCGCAGCCACATTTATCATGGTCGTGATCGTGATGATGCTCGTGGTCATGGTCATGTCCACAGCCACACTCGTCATGATCGTGGTCGTGATGATGATGCTCATGCTCCTCGTGATCGTGGTCATGTCCGCAGCCACATTCTTCATGGTCATGGTCGTGATGATGGTGCTCATGTTCCTCATGATCATGATGATGTTCATGCTCTTCGTGGTCATGGTCATGATGATGATGTCCATGCTCGTGAACATGTCCGCATTCCGGGCAAACTTCTTCTTCCATCATTTCCTGCTCCAGAGATACCGGATGTTCCATAACTTCCAGGATCTTTGCACCTTCCAGTTTTTCGATCGGTGTGGTGATGATTGCAGCCTTCGGGTTGATCTCACGAAGAAGTTCCATTGCAGCCTGTGCTTTTGCTTCATCTACGATATCGGTACGGCTCATGATGATCGCACCTGCATATTCAACCTGATTGTTAAAGAATTCACCGAAGTTTCTCATATACATTTTGCATTTCTTTGCATCTACAACAGTTGTGTAGCTGTTAAGAACCAGTCCTGTCTCTTCTGCAACACCCTGAACTGCTTTGATAACATCTGACAGTTTGCCGACACCTGATGGCTCGATCAGGATTCTGTCCGGATGATATTTGCTGATAACTTCCTTAAGGGATGCTCCAAAATCACCAACCAGTGAGCAACAGATACATCCAGAATTCATCTCACGGATCTCGATTCCTGCTTCTTTGAGGAATCCACCGTCAATACCGATTTCACCAAATTCATTCTCGATCAGTACAACCTGCTCACCTTTGAAAGCATCTTTGAGAAGTTTTTTGATCAGTGTTGTTTTACCGGCTCCAAGGAAACCGGAGATAATATCAATTTTTGTTCTTTCCATGATATATTCATGTCCTTTCTTATTTCGATTGTTTTATTAAGCTAACTCATAACGTAGCTTGACCAGGAAGTGCATGCACCCCCTGGTTAAATTTACCTTTTAATATGGTAATGGGGACATGAACCAGTCACGCCCCCACTGCATTTATCGTTTGATCAGCCGTTGATCATGAAGCTCAGAAGTTTGTCAATGTCTTCTTTCTCGTAAGCAACGATCTCAAGTTCCGGAATCTCTCCACCTGAGAAGATGTTTGCCAGAGATACATACTGGGATAATTTGGATTTGAGGTTCAGTCTGTCTCCCTCACCTGTTACAAGTTCTACTCTGCCTGTGCAGCTATCTACTACTTCGAAAAATTTCTCAACGTCTTTGATATTGGATACTTTCATCTTAGTTCTCCTTTCGAGATCTTATTATCAATTCTTATTTACTTTGCAATTCGCGCTCAGTATAAACCATATTTCCTGAAATTGCAAGACCTTTTACAACAAAATTTAGTATGTAAAAACAGCAACTCCATATGCTGGAAGCGGGTATGCAAAAGAAAATTCTCTGTGGTCACATTCCTGCGCTTCTGCCTTGAACACCTTCGGTTTGTCCAGAAGTCCATGCTCATCCATGATAAGTTTGTACTGTTTTTTCTTTGGAACGCCAACACGATAATCCAGACGTTCTACCGGTGTATAGTTTACTACGAACAGGAGGTTATTTCTCTTAGTCGGTGATTTACGAACCAGACTGAAAATGCTTCTGTCTGCATCGTCTGCATTGATCCACTCAAATCCTTCCGGATCATTGTCACCTGCATACAGTGCAGGATATTTCTTATACATATGGAACAGTGTCTTGACAAAGTTCTGCAGATCCTTGTGGTTGTCCTCTTCAAGAAGATACCAGTCAAGTTCTCTCTCCTCACTCCACTCGCGAAGCTGTCCGAAATCCTGTCCCATAAACAGAAGTTTCTTACCCGGATGGAAGATCATAAACGCATATGCAGCCTTAAGGTTCTTGAATTTGTCGTCCGGATATCCCGGCATCTTGCTCAGCATGGAACATTTAAGATGTACAACTTCATCATGTGAAATGACAAGTACATATCTCTCACTGTACGCATATGTCATGGAGAAAGTCATCTTATTATGATCGCCCTTACGGAAATATGGATCCAGTTTCATGTATTCCAGGAAATCATTCATCCAGCCCATGTTCCATTTCAGAGAAAAGCCAAGTCCATTATCCTCTGCCTTACCGGTAACCTGCGGCCATGCGGTAGATTCCTCTGCGATCATAACCGTACCGTGGTTTCTTCCAAGTACAACTGTATTCAGATGTTTGAAGAACTCTATTGCTTCAAGGTTTTTGTTATCGCCGTATTTATTGGCAACCCACTCGCCATCTTTTTTACCATAATCCAGATAGAGCATAGACGCAACTGCATCTACACGAAGACCATCTACATGGCACTCCTCGATCCAGTACAGAGCGTTGGCGATCAGGAAGTTCTTGACTTCCGGGCGTCCATAATTGTAGATCTTGGTTCCCCAATCAGGATGCTCACCCTGTCTCGGATCCTCATGTTCATAGACAGCAGTTCCATCAAAATTAACAAGTCCATGTGCATCCTTCGGAAAATGAGCCGGAACCCAGTCGAGGATAACACCGATCTTGTTTCTGTGCAGGTAATCCACCATATATTTGAAATCCTGTGCTGTACCATACCTGGAAGTCGGCGCATAATATCCTGTTACCTGGTATCCCCAGGAGCCGTCAAATGGATGCTCTGCGATTCCCATAAGTTCTACATGAGTATAGCCCATTTCTTTGACATAGGCTGCCAGTTCATGTGCGAATTCACGGTAATTATAAAATCCCGGATCATCCTCATTCTCTGCCGGATGTTTCTTCCAGGAACCCGGATGTACTTCATAGATTGCCATCGGTTCACGTTTCTCGTCGAATTCCGGACGCTTCTTCATCCAAGTGGTATCTTTCCATTTGTAATCCGTAATGTCTGTAATCCTTGATGCAGTTCCCGGTCTGAGTTCTGCTTCATTTGCGTATGGGTCTGCCTTATAAAGTTCTTCACCATGGTATCCGACAATAAAGAATTTGTACAGATCTCCAGCCTTTGCTTCAGGAACAAAGATCTCGTACACTCCGATATCGCCGACTCTGTTCATAGGATTTGCCTGATTATCCCAGTTATTAAAATCACCAATTACAGAAACATATCTGGCATTCGGTGCCCAGACTGCAAAATAGACACCTTTCTTGCGTCGTTGTGTGGTAGGATGAGCTCCTAATTTCTTATAGATGTCATAATGAGTTCCCTGCCCGAACAGATACTGGTCCAGTTCTGTAAACTGCATTTTCTCTCCCATCCAGAAATTCCTCCCTTAAATCAAATTTACAATTCCGACTGCGTTCTCTTCCTGTGCAGAATATTATTATCGGTAATCTGCACATTTTATGCATCTTATCTCAGCCGATTTATAGACATATTATACCAATTCAGACTGTTTACGTCAATTAAAAGTACTACGTGTTTGTCAATCTCCATACAAAAAAATGAGGACAGAACTGTTTTGTTTATTCTGTCCTCATTCGTATCTTTTATTTAGTATGATGTATCATACGATTCGTCACCGTCTGAATCCTCATTGTAATAATCTCCGGAATCATCGTACCCGGAATCTCCACTTTCTTCTGAGGCATCATATCCAGAACTGTCATCCCCAGAACTACTTTCATCCTCCGAAGAATCATCCCCACTGGAATCACCATCTCCTAAACTGCTGTCACTGCTGCCGTCTGAAGAACTTCCATCTGAAGAGGTTCCATCACTGACATCCGTGCTGTCTGTGGAAGTGCCGTCTGAAGAACTGTCAGAGCCATCTGAAACATCGCTTCCATCTGTAGATGCTGAATTTCCGTTATATCCCGGAATCGTTCCTGCCTGAAGCTGGCTGTCCCAGAACTGTGAATATGTCGTATTCTGTAGTGTTACATTCTTGGCTGCTGCCAGTTCACTGACTGTCATCAATTTGTATCCCTGTGCAACCAGATCTGGTATCAGTTTCAATGCTGCCTGAACAGAAGGTTCATGAATATCATGCATCAGTACGATTGTACCATCTGTCAGATCGCCATTCATAACGGCATCATAATCTGCTGTTGCATCCATCAGCTTCCAGTCTTCTGTATCAAGAGACCACATGAAGAACGGCTTCTGTACTGCATCATAGATATCCTGATTGGCTGCTCCATAAGGTGCCCTGGCTACCGTTGCTGCCTGTCCGCAGGCCTGTACAAGTGCATCGTCTGTCTTCTGGAATTCTGTGACAACATCATCAATCGACATATTTGTTAAAGTCTGACTTGGATGATCCCAGGTATGGTTACCGATCTCACATCCAAGATCGACCATCCTCTGCACGGTTGATTCCCAGGAACCTACATTCTGTCCTACCATGAAGAATGTTGCATGTGCATTGTTCGCTTCCAGACAGTCCAGAAGTTCATCTGTATACTCTCCAGGTCCATCATCAAAAGTAAGTGCGATCCGTGGTTTATGTGTATTTGGATCATATGTACCATCATCATTGAAGTAATAATCATCAAATCCAACGCTTACCCAGCCTGTCTTGATGTATCCATTATCATCAAAATAATAAGTGGAGCCGTCTATTTCCTGCATACCGCCGGCATAATAGGTACCGTCTGCATTCTGATACCACTTACCATTTTCATTTTCATTCCATCCGATAGACATCTGTGATGCTTTTGCCAGATCATTCTTAAGCGGATATCTTACCGCTGTATTCAATGAAGATGTCGTTGTGTCTTCCGAGCTTGTCCCGTCCCCTGTATCGGCTGTTGTCTGATCAGTCTCTGCCTGAACCTGCGCAGGTTTTTCGATATTTCTGCCACTGATCCTGTTGACAACGGGAATCAGAATTCCCCGTATAACAAAAACAACCACAAGAATCACAGCAATGATACAGGCTCCTGTTTTCATCATCTTGCGTCGTCTTAGCTGCTGTTGCTTTTTGCGCACTCGTTCGCGCAATACTTTTTTGTCCATTATTTCCACCTGCTGTACTTTATGTATGCTGTTACTGCGCTTTTATTATCAGTAACACATTCGTTATATTATCATAACGCATTTGCTAAGGAAATACAATTGTCTTTCCCAAATTATTATTTTAAAAAAAATTATTACAGGCAGAATAGATCAGGTTTTTGACCAACTGAGCGTATCCATGTCATTTACAGTAGAAGATCACTCCTCTACTGTATCATCCTCTATTTCTTCTTCTGACATATCTTCTTCCGTATCGCCCTGATCTCCGTCACTTTCATCATATTCTGTCAGATCAGATCCTGTATCTTCTGCACCCATGTACGCATCTTCATTTTCAATGGAGTCTTCCGGGCTTCCTGTTTTTTCATTTACTGTTGACTGCTCTACAATAAATTTTTCTACACGAAGAAGTGCCAGAGATTCATTTACCTCATCTTCTCCATACAGTTCAACAAGTTCATCCACATTCTCTACACCATAATCCAGTATCAGATTATTTTTCAGTTCTTCTGTTTCTTTATCATTAAGACTCAGTCCTTCTGCGTCCATGATTCCCTGCACGATCAGATTCTGCTCAACTTTTGATTCTGCATAATTCCTGCATTCTTCATCAAATTCTTCCTCTGTCAGATTCCATGCTTCCAGAAGATCACTCAGTTCCATTCCATTATCCTTTGCAGTCTGTTCATTGAGTGCTCTGTAGCTTTCCTCAGCTGTCTTTACATCTTCTTCCGGATATTTCTTAATTTCTGACGAATCTATCACTTCTGCCCACGCGGTAGCATACAGTTCATTATCTGCCGTCATATTTGCCTGTTTTTCCAGATTTTCTCTTACGGATTTTTTGTATTCATCTACCGTCTTATAATCTGTGTTGGCTGCAACCCAGTCATCTGTCAGCTCAGAGGCTCTTGTAAATTTCTGAAGAGTTACCTTAAAGACAACTTCTTTGCCAGAAAGGGAATCATCTTCGCTGTATCCTTCCGGTAAAGTAAGATCCAGTTCTTTGGTCTCACCTTTTTTCATACCGATCAGTCCTTCTTCAAAACCATCAATCCCCATGCTGCCCTCGCCGACAACCAGATCATAGTCCTGTTCGGAACCTCCGTCAAATTCCTTTCCATCTACAGTACCTGTATAATTGATCGTTACGGTATCTCCATTCTCAACCGTACCATCTGTTACCTCGGTCCCCTTATCCTGCAGCTCATAGTCGATCTCCGCCGTTACATCATCATCTGTTACTGCCTGCGTATAACGATCCAAAGTAAAACCTTTGTAGTCTCCAATCGTAACATAGTCAGAAACATCCTTTACAGAAACAATTCTGACTTCGTCTTTCTTGGAGTCATCCTCTTTGGAATCTGCTTTGGCTGCCTCTGTTTTATCCGAAGTATCTTCTGTTTTGGCTGTTTCTGTTTTTGATGCATCCTTGCTTCCACAGGCAGTCAGAGATACTGCCATACATGTCACTAACATTGCTGCTACTACTTTTTTCTTCATAAAAATCTCCTTTCAAAACTATCTGCATCTTACATTTCCGGAACCGGAGTCGGTCGGGAAGAATCCCATACCTCAGATACATCAAAAAGGTCACTGAGCATATCCGGATTATAATACATTCTATATCCATCCAGATTTCTTCTTCCCTGTCGGAAATACTGATCTGTGATCTGTACAAAATACTGGCTGGAATCTACGTTACAGAAATAGTTGTATCCTGCTTTTTTGTAGTACTCAAACTTTGGATTATCGGAAGAATATCCTTCCCAGTCTCCAATATCTGCCCCAAATGCAAAAATAACCATATCTGTGTCTCCAAGGATCGGTGCCACATAAGCTTTCCATTTCTTATCATCTGTCTCAAGGTCCTCTGCTGAACGCTCTGTTGCATTCATATGTCCCCAGGTATGACTTGCAAATTCCCATCCCTCTGCTTTCATGGCATCTGCAACTTTCGTCGCATCCGCCACATCCTGATCATAATCAAAATCAGGGTTATCCTCCAGGAATTGTTTCTGATCATCCTGAAGATTCTTTTTTGTCTTATAAGCTATATCTGTTCTGTATCCTAATACTCCATTATATCCGGTCATTGCAAGGATCCCCTTGCGGCCATGATAAGAAAAATCAGGATGCTCTTTGATAAAAGAATCCAAAAGCGGAACAAGATCATAATCTCCTACCAGAACATTTCCGTCAGCATCAATATATTCTGTTTTTACATCTCCATTTTCATCGAGAACAAGTTTGGATGCACATCCATCACCATCCATGTAATGATAATAACTGACATCATCCTGTGAAAGCACAAACGGGATCTTGCCCTCCGGCACCATGATCTTACCGCGGCTCATTGTACCGTCCTTGTTCACAGTCGCCATATCATGCGGACTTACCAGGACATAGCCCTTATCATACATGATCTGAATGATCTTATTAAACTCACTGACTGTCGTCATAACCTGGTTGTAATTTCCGGATTTTGAATCTCCGTCAAAAGCTCTGGAAGTATCCTCGATCAGTGTATGAAAAAATACATGTGTGATCTGTTCCAATGGATACTCTACAAGTGAAGACTTGGCGATCTGGCACTTGGCAGCCAGATCCATATAATCCTTGTTTTTCGTAAAATCCTTCTGGCCCTTCAGAAGTTTAATTGCCTCATCGTAATTGTACTGTTCGTACATGATCGTTGCCTGATCAAGAATAGTCTGATCTTTACTGGATTTCTCAGAATCTGTGTCTTCTGATTCTCCATCATCTGCTTCACTGCTGTCTGTCTCTGCTTCATCCTGAGAAGCAGTCTGATAGGTTTTTACTGTCGTCGTTTCTTTTTTTATATGCTTCAAAAGCGGCAGAACACAGCTGCCGCTCAAAAGTATCGAAGCTGACAAAATACATGTAAGTATTACAGCTCTTTTCTTCATAATCATAACTCCTTCTTTCTTATTCGATTAACTCATCGGAGGAACCGGAGTTGGTCTGCTTGGGTCAAAGACATCCTTCGCATTGAACAGATCTTCCAGAAGATCAGGATTATAATACATACGATATCCGTCCAGATTTCTTCTTCCCTGTCGTAAATAACGGTCTCTGATCTGTACAAAGTATTTACTGGAATCTACATTACAATAATAATTGTATCCAACACTCTTGAGATATTCAAATTTATCTCCTGAATAGTCTTCCTGGCTGGTCAGATCTGTGCCAAATGCAAAAATAATAATATCTGTACCCCCGATCAATGGATCTACATTATCCTTGAATTTCTGCGTATCTGCCTGGAGCTGTTCCAGAGATATCTGTGCAATGTTCTGGTGTCCCCAGGTATGGCTGGCAAACAGCCACCCCTCGTTCTTCATGGCATCAGCAACTTTCTTTGCACCTTTCCTCTCTTTGTCCAGACTGAAATCCGGATGTGCATTCAGCCATTCTACTTTATTGGCATCCAGATCTGCAGGCCGGGTTTCATAACTGATATCTGTACGATATCCGAGAATTCCGTTATATCCAGTCAGTGCTACGATTCCCTTTGCCCCTCTATAAGAAAAATCAGGATGTTTTTCTACAAAACGGTCAATCAATGGAACCATATCGTAATCTCCTACAGATACACTTCCATCATCTTCAATATATTCGTTACGAATCTTACCATCATCATCTACGATCAATTTGGATGCAAATCCATCTCCATCCATGTAATGATAGTAACAAACATCATCCTGTGAAAGGACAAATGGAATCTTGCCCTCTGGAAGAAGGATCTCTCCAGGCGACATACTGCCGTCCTCATTCACAGTTGCCATATCTTTGATGCTGACCATCACATATCCTTTATCGTACATTGTCTGTGTAATCTTATTAAATTCGTCAATGGTAGTCATTACCTGATTATAATCAGCTTCTTTGTAGTCTCCGTCAAAAGCCTTGGCAGGATCTTTTATCAGTATATGATAAAAAACATGCGTTACTTCCTCTAATGGCCAGGATTTACAGGAAGCCTTCATTTCTTCATATTTCTTAACAGCCTTCTGCATCTCTGAGCTGCTATTGTACGATGTATCTTTCTTAAGAAGATCTATTGCACCGTCATAATCATACTGCGCTGCTTTAAACTTTGCAGTCTCAAGTGTACCCTCTGTTCCCTCTGACACTGTATTATCTGTCACATTCTCTGATTTATCTGTTATCTTTTGGTTTTCTGTTGAGGCAGAGGAATCCTGTGCATCTGACACAGTTTCTTTTAAAGACAAAGCATCTGATTTTAGTCTCGCATTCAGTCCTAAAAATGCCATGATCGCTATAAGTCCCACTGCTGCTACACCAAGAGCAGCTTTTTTGCGGCGCACTTGTTTTTGTCTGAGTTCACGTCGTCTTTTTCTGCGCACTCTCAGACGTTCCTCTTCTGTCATATTTTCCCACTCTTGAGAAGACTGCCTGGAGTGGAAACTACTCCTTTTTTTACCATTGTCTTTATCCATACTAACTCCTTAACTCTCCTATTCTGTAATTGCCAGTATACCCGGATTCTTTCTCTGTATTCTTATTCCATGTTTTTTGCTTCTTTCATTATACCTATTTACCCTTATGATTTCCACCGTTTTTCCTTTTCTTCACGGAATTTTCGTGAATTTATTTGCCTTTTACAATAAATAATGATAGAATATATTTCGCATAAATATTTGTAAATATACACACTGAGGAGGGTATCTATGAGTACACTTAGCATCGTCCTTCTTGTTATCTTGGTCATTCTGATCATCGCCCTGGTTGCACTTTATTTCTTCGGAAAGAAAGCTCAGAAGAAGCAAGAAGAACAGCAGGCACAGATTGAAGCTGCAAAACAGACTGTTTCCATGCTGATCATCGATAAGAAACGACTTCCACTCAAAGAATCCGGTCTACCGCAGATGGTCATTGACCAGGCTCCTAAGCTGATGCGCCGTTCCAAACTGCCGATCGTTAAGGCTAAGGTTGGTCCGAAGATCTCCATACTGATCGCAGATGAGAAGGTTTTTGACCTGATCCCTGTCAAAAAAGAAGTAAAAGCCGAAGTAAGCGGTTTATACATCGTTGGAGTTAAAGGAATCCGTGGTTCTCTTGAAGCACCGGCACCTAAGAAAAAGGGATTTTTCAAAAGAATGTTCAGCAAAGACAAATAAGAACATAAGACAATGCCCGTAAAGTATTCCAGCTTTACGGGCATTTTAATTTGATTTTATAAAACAAAATCCGCGGAATCCTTGGACTGTGCCTGCACGGTCAGATAGCAGTCAGCGACATGCTCTTCGTTCATATCCAGAGCGTAATCCACTTTCATCTGAATGCCGTCTTCACTCTCCTTGAGTTCCAGTCCTGTCGCTGAGATTCCCATCTGCAGCGTGCCATATGGCGTATTGTAAAAAGTCTTGTTTTTCTTGCCTTCCTCAAAAACCATATGTACATTTACCTGTCCCTGCTTGCGGACTTCTACTCCGTTCGGTGACATCTTGATATAATTTACTGTAGTCTCTGCGGTATCATCCAGCATTTCTTCGTAACGGAGATAATGACTTCCGTTTCGGAAATAATACTGTCCCGGAACTACGATCTCGATCGGCTCCTGTGCATCATCTGTTTCCATCATCTGGAGCCCGCGTACATGTATCAGTACCTCTTTGTTCATATGCTTACTCCTCTTTAATATTTCTCTATGTCGATCTTCTTTGCCATTGAAACATCATACGGCAGGATAGAATTTGCAAAATCCTTAAACTCATCTGCCAGGTCACTGACATAAAAGCGATACGGAAAATCCTCTTCACCTGTTCCACTGCTGGATATATCCATCTCTGCAAGAAGTGCCTTCAGCTGTAAGGCTGTCTCGTATGCCGGATTAACCAGTCGCACACCCTCACCCATGACTGCTCTGATCGTAGAACGGATCAGCGGATAATGTGTACAGCCGAGGATCAGCGTATCGATTTCTTTATCCTTCAGTTCCTGAAGATATCTGGACGCGATCTCTGTAGTTACAGGATCATGAAGCCATCCTTCCTCGACCAGCGGAACAAACAACGGACATGCCTTGCCTATCACTGTGATCTCCGGATCAAGCTGTTTAAGATACGCCTCATGAATACCGCTTCCGACAGTTCCAAGCGTTCCGATCACGCCGACTCGCTTATTGTGTGTCTCCTTTGCAGCAACCTTGGCTCCTGCTTCGATCACTCCAAGTACAGGGATATCCAGTTCATCCTTCACCGCATCCAGGGCAAATGCACTTGCCGTGTTGCAGGCGATCACGATTGCCTTGACCTGCTGCTCCTCCAGAAAATGAATGATCTGTCTGGAATAACGGATGACTGTATCCTTGGATTTACTTCCATAAGGAACTCTCGCCGTATCGCCAAAATAAACGATCTTCTCCGATGGAAGATTTCTCATGATCTCCCTGGCAACGGTAAGACCGCCTACTCCGGAATCAAATACACCGATCGGTGCATCTCTGTCTATTTTCATAAATCTATTTCTCCAGTCCTCTATGTTCTGTTTGCTATGTAAGACTCAGAAAAAGCCACAGCCTCTCTGAATCGTTCTTTAATCTTACCACCTCTCCAGGGCTTTCGCAAGCCAGAAGGAAAGCTTTGGCGGCTGTTTTACAGTATTTTCATAATTAGCGCTGTTCTGTGATCCTCTCTCAAAGCAAAACTGTGGATACAGGGTTCCCCACCACGCCATAATACTGCAATCCTCGACATTTTTCGTGCCTCCGAACAAAAGTGTTACTGCCAGCATACCTGTCATCACAGACAACAGAAGTCTTTTTTTCCAGTTCCTTAACCAGTCCATTTTGGTACCTCCGAATCTATAAAAATAAAATCGTCTTCTGTCTGGAGTATGGGCGTTTCTCCGTAAATTTATTCCAGATACACCTGAATTTCTCCATTTTGCAGGATGATCTCAGAAATTTCTGGTAACGTGCCATTCTCATACCACTGATGATATACCTGACGCAGCGTAGTACCGTTTTTCTCCTGATCCGGAATCCTGTTTTCAAGAAGTCCCGGCAGGTATTCCCCTATCGAGGTTCCTTCCTTGTTCCAGTCCATAAGCTCTGTCAGATTTTCTGTCCGGAACACATATACATTTTCACCGATCAGCGGTTCTTTTTCCAGATAAGATAACAGTTCGCCCCATCTGTCTGACTGTGTCAGATCATTCTTAAGGATCAGTACCTGCAGATGTCCCATATCCAGATATTTTTCCTGTGAACGGTCATATATTTTTTCTATCGTTTCAAAATCCACACCCGTTATCGCCAGCGCAGAATTTCCTGTCTCTTCTTTTTCCTGTCCTTCTGCACTTGGAAGTTCCGGCATTCCGTAGATGAATTTCCATCCATTCTCTGACTGCTCTACGCCGAGTGCAAGTGGATACATTCTCTTTTCCGGTTCAATTCCCGCACACCCACTCAGTGTCAGAAGGCAGATCATCAAAACAACTGTGGTTGTTTTTCTTATTTTCTTTTTCTGGCCATGAAAAAGGATTGCCGCCTGTATGATCAGAAGCCCCGGAACAAAAATACTTCCCAGATAGTTTCTGTAAAATTCCATCACATCCATACCTGGTATTTCCACAAATGACAATCCGAAGATCAGAATTGCCAGCCAGTATTTCGCCGTTCCCAGATGGCATTTCTCCGTGATCTGATATCCATAGTAAAAAAGACTTCCCATTGCAAACAACAATCCATACAGAAGAAATCCCATCCAGAGAACATCAAATCTCGCAAGGACATTTCCCGGAAGATCTGCCCCTGCAAGAAGAGGCAGGATCGGATACGTTTCTGTGAGAAGACGTCTCCACCCAAACACTGCCGGCAATAAAACAAGAACGCCTGCAAAGATTCCACCTACAGTAAGGACAGACGCTACGATCGTTTTGCCTGCACTTCCCCGCTTCTCTACATCACGCATGATAAACGGCAGGAGTCCGATCCCGGAAAATCCACACAGAAAAAGATAACTGCTCTGAATGACTCCACTCCCGCTCACTCGCGCTGTCTCAAACATCTCCTTAAGATAATCGACACGTGTCTGTCCAAGGCACAATACCATCATCAGAAGGATTCCAACCAAAAGCAAACCTCCGGAAACTTCTGCCATCCGTCCCCGTCTCTGGATCCCCCGTTCTGTTCCCACGCTGCATACAATGACTACCAGAAAAGAGATCCAGCCCGCCGGCACTCCCATGATCAGCCATCTCGGCACGATCTGCTCCAGTATCTTCAAGATATAAACTGCCGTCAGGATAATATACGCCAGAAAAAAGATTCCTGCTATCCGCCCCCAAAAACCTCCAAAAAAACGTACCATATCCGAATATCCGCTGGTCACTCTCAGAAGCACAAAAACATAAATGACCAGCAGGATCACTGCCGCCAGAACGCCTGCGATTCCCGTCATTCCCTGAATCCCATTTTTCCCAGGAAGACAAATCAGGAAAGGCGCCAGAAACGTCAGGATCATCTGGCGATAAAGCTGTCTGTGTGAAATCCTGTTATTCTCCGCAAATTTCATGCGTCTTTCTCCTCCTGTTCCTGAACTTCCCCGGAATCTTCCCGGCGACTTTCTCCAGAATCATCAAAATCATTTTTCCGCAGACGGATTTTCTGTTCCCATCTTGCATAGAGCGGTCTCTGCCATCTCTTCCTGAACGGGATCCGCAGGATTCCTTCGCCTGCATCGCGGCAGGGTTCTTTTTTTATAAACGGAAGAAGGTACGGCATGCCGAAACTCAGAAGCCCGGAGAGATGTGCCACTGTCAGATAGATTCCCAGAACGATTCCAAAGATTCCAAGATATCCACCCAGAAACAAAAAGACATATTTCAAAAGCCGGAATGCTGCGGCAAACTCTTCTTCCGGGATCACCATTGATCCCAGTGCGGTCAGTGCAACGATCATGACAACAATAGGACTGACCAGATTTGCACTGACTGCCGCCTGACCAATGATCAGGCCTCCCACAATTCCGATCGCATTTCCCAATGCCCCGGGTACCCGCACTCCCGCCTCCCGGATCAGTTCAAACGAGAGTTCCAGAAAGATCAGTTCGACCACACTGGAAAAAGGTACTCCCTCCCGTGCTTTCGCAAAAGACAGGATCAGATTTGCCGGAAGTATCTGCGTATGAAAACGGATCACCGCAAGATAAAGCCCCGGCAGCAATGTCGCCACAAGCAGTGCAAGATAACGAAGTACCCGCAGAAACGATGCCATTTCAAAATGGTGAAACCAGTCTTCGCTGCTCTCCATAAACCCATTAAAGGAACTTGGCAGGATCAGTGCCGACGGAGAATTATCACAGAGCACCACAATTTTTCCGTTTAATATCTCCATCGCCGCCCGGTCAGGGCGTTCCGTTGTCTGATACTGCGGAAACGGTGAATACCATGTCCTGTCCGTAAGCTGTTCCAGCATTCCGCTGTCAAAGATTCCATCTATCCTGTATTCGTCCAGACTGTTTTTGATATTTTCCAGCAAGTCTTCCTGGACGAGATCTTCCATATAAAGAAGCTGCAGAACAGTTTTGGACCGGACACCTGTTGTTTTTTCCTCGACCTTCATTCTGCTGTCCCGGATCCGCTTTCTGACCAGTGCTGAATTCGTTTTTACAGAATCCGAAAATCCCTCTTTGGAACCACGCAGGACTTTTTCTGACTCTGCTTCGGAAACTCCCATATTCGGATATCCCTTGCTGGATATTTTCATCGCCCTGTCATATCCATCTATAAAGAAAACTGCATTTCCCGCAAAAACTGCTGACAGGACTTCTTCCATATCCGCAAGTTTCTGTACATCCGCGATCCCCAGACTGTTGTTCCGCATAAATTCCTGAATCTGCCCCGGTGAGATCTCCCAGAAATGATTGATCATTTTTCCCAGTGCAGAATCATCTAGCATCATATTTGAAACTGCCACTTCGATATAGACCATCAGACAGTCTATTTTGCTTTCGCTTCCCAAACGCATGGGTCGGATCAGGATATCTGCACAGTTCTCGAATTTTTCTCTGATGTAAGATTCATTTTTTTTCAGTTCACTGTGGATTTTGGTCTTTTGATCCATTGCATCCTCCTGTTGTAATCGTAATCCATAAGAAAAAGAGATACACGCAATATGTATCTCTTTTAGAATAACCGGATTATGCAATTTTATTTACAGATCAGCGATTTTTTGTTTCTTCCCTGATAGAGCGTATGATCGCCTCTCTCTGATTCTCGATATGCTGATAAGAAATCTCCTTGGCTTTCTTGAGGTCACGGTTTTTGATCGCTTCATAAATCTCCTCATGTTCCTTAACAAGAAGATTTCTTGTTTCTTCATCCTTAAGGTATTCCACACGATATCTGTAAATCTGCTCACGGAGATTGTTCAGCACCTGGTTCAGTCTGCGGTTATCGGAAGATTTGTAGATCACCTCATGAAAAGCTACATCGGCTTCTGCCAGCTTGACAAGATTTCCCTCTGCCATCGTATCCTCAAAGTTCTTGGCCGCTTTCCAGAGGTCGCCCAACTGTTCTTCTGTCATCCGTGCACATGCATTCTCGATTGACAGATTCTCAAGTGCAATGCGGACTTCCAACACATCATTCAGATCCTTCTCTGTAATGTTCGCTACCTGTGCGCCACGGCGCGGGATCATCACGACCAGACCTTCCAGCTCCAGTTTACGCATCGCCTCACGAACAGGAGTCCTGCTGACTCCAAGCTTCTCTGCCAGTGCGATTTCCATTAGTCTTTCTCCGGGCTTCAGTTCCCCCTTCAGAATCGCTTTACGCAGTGTGTTAAATACCACATCTCTTAACGGCAGATATTCATTCATATCAACAGAAAAATCATTCATCTTAAGTACCTCCTGTAAAAAATTCCCCTCAGTCTTTGCGGTTAAAAACTTCTGTAGCAAATACAGTCTTTGCCAGATGACTGCTGCGCAGGATCCTGGCGGCTGCTTTCATCTTGTTCTTATCATCAAAAATACCAAAGACAGTCGGACCGCTTCCGCTCATCATTGCCCTGAGTGCACCATGTGCCTCCATGAGATCCTTGATCTCCTGGATCACCGGATATTTGCCGATGATTCCCGGTTCAAATACATTTCCCATTCGAGAAACCATGGTGTAAAGATCTCCTTTCTCAATATCAGAGATCATACCATCAATATCGGGATGTGCTCCCATATTCTGAAGATCCAGATTTTCATAAGCCAGTTTCGTAGAAACATTGACCGCCGGTTTGCCAACCAGAATATAACATTTCGGAAGCTGCGGAAGTCTGGTCAGTTTCTCACCGATTCCCTCAGCCAGTGCTGTTCCACGCATAATACAGTACGGTACATCTGCCCCGATCTGCACGGCACGATCCATAAGCTCCTGCTCACTTAAGCCAAGATGAAACATCTTATTCACACCGACAAAAGCTGCCGCTGCATCGGAACTTCCTCCTGCCATACCTGCTGCCACCGGAATGGACTTGGTAAGCTTCATGGAAATTCCCTCCTGGATATCAAATTCATCCATGAGAAGTTTCGCCGCCTTGTATACCAGATTTCTCTCATCTGACGGAACATAAAGAAGATTCGTAGTTAATGTGATCCCCGGTGAAGATTTCCGCCGGATATCCAGAAGATCATACATCTGGATCGTCTGCATCAGCATACGAACTTCATGGTAACCATCGTCTCTTTTGCCCAGGATATCCAGTCCCAGATTAATTTTCGCCATTGCTCGCAAACGCATAAATATCCCCTCTGTCCTTTGTGATTTTGTTTCTTTTTTCATTTCTTTTGTACTTTGTATACAATATGATTGTATCTATTTTAAATGATTTTTTTGAGGATTTCAAGTATCAGCTTTCAACTTTTTTTACCAATAAAAGCGGCTGTCCCAAAGTCAGCTGGTCATTTTCGAGACTGTTCATGGAAATGATCTCCTCCATAGTCGTATAGAATTTTTTTGCGATGTCCCAGAGTGTATCGCCCTGCTTCACCATATATACTGTAATTCCCGGCATACTTCGGATCTTTTCTGTATCAAGCGGCTGTTCCTCCACACTTTCAATGATCTTTTCCTCTCTGCACTGGATCACAAGAACATTCAGGCTCACCGCCGCTCTGACTTCAATCTCGTTACTGTCAACCATACTTGTAGAAAGCTGTTCCAGATCCGTATGGAAATAGTAGACGCTGTCCTCTGTGATTCCCCTTGCCTCCACCACATGACTGAACGGCATCATCACTTCCATGGAATAGAACGGCATGTCATCATTTCCCACGATATAGAGAACTTTCATCTGAACGATCCCATCTACCTGGATCCCATCTTTGACAATTTTTGTTTTGTCTATTTTTACTTTTCCCTGGCTGTGACAGATCTGGAGGATTTTCCCCTGTGTCTCCTTGATCTCGATCCGGTCAGACACGCGGCATTTGGAAAAATTTCTCACCAGAAGACTTTCCAGAACTTCGTTTCTACATTTCGGGATACACTGGCGGAACGGAGTATAAACATCCATAAGAATTTCATGGTCTTCTTCCCGGTAAAGACGGATATCCAACTCCAGTACGATATCTGTTACAAAGATGCGTTCCTCTCCGTCGGAATCCGGTTTCACTTCCACGCTCTGATTGATCACCGAAGCTTCCAGATTTGGAATCATGTCAGAAGTGCATCCGCTGCATTCCACCTCCCCGGTAAATGGTATAGAATGCTCCAGCCACTGCAGGGTACCATCTTCATCATCCCCTTTATACAAAGCAAACAAAAAAAGTTCTCCTTTGGCTTTTACTACATTTTCTTCCGGCCTTAAGTCCAGCCCTCTGACCTCCAGTGTGTACCAGAGAAGCTCTGCGATATTCGGTTTATTGGATACCAGTTCTACTTCTTCTTTGAGCCGCAGGGTGTCTTTTTTATGTATGGCAAGACTGAGAAGACGCATCTGTTTTTTCTGCACAGAAACAGTCTCATCATCCAGTGAAACCGGCAGACGGATTCCTGAAAGTTCATCTACAACTGCATAAAAAGTCACTACTGCTTTGATGTTCAGTTTTCTTGAATGGATCAGGTACAGGCTCAGATCCTCTATTTCCCACCGAAGACACATCTTATCGCCGCTTACGATCCCCTCAAGGTTCATCGTCTCTTCCACCGGCAGTTTTGCTGAGAGACTGTAAACTTTGCCCTCTTCTTCTCCTACATAGAGAAGATCCACCTGCAGGCTTCCTTTCAGAAAAGCATGGCCGTCGCTTAATCGAACTTCTTCCACCGAAACATCGCCCTTGTTCTGGACCATACGGCCGATATCCGGTTTTACATCCGGCACATTATAGTCCACATCAAAAGTCACCTGGCTGGTCGCTCTGCTCTTTGTCCGCAGCACCTGAATGTCTTCTTTTCTTAATTCCATCACTGACCGCTCCTCTCATGATCATTCAAATAATACAGGTTCTTCCCTGTAATCGGTCTTTACTGCAATATAAGGATAAGATGGCGCTCCGCTCTGATTTTCTTTCTCCGGCCCGATCAGTCTCGTTTTAAAAAAAATCGTCGTAGACGAAGCCGAAAGTTCTGCCACCTGAATACTGTATCCTCCACTCATCTGCTTTCCATATCCCCGGATCAGATACAACGTATCTCCCTTCTGATAAGTCATCTGAAAATCGTCCGCTTTCTTTTCCTGGATCAGTTCCTGTGCGCTCTGCGGAAGTTCTGCGGTATCCACCACCGTATACTCAAGAGGTTTTCTCTCCCCTTCCTCTATCTTTATCAGGCTGCATCCTCCTGCACTCAGCAAAAAAATCAGCAATATACACCAGACAACCGTTATATCTCGTTTTGGTCGTTTTCGTCTGATACCTGCAGACAGTGGTATCTGCATAGGCACAATTCTCCTGTCCGCGTTTTTTCAATATGTATTCTATGCCAAAACCAAAAGATTTATTGCAACTATTTCAAATATCCCTTATACTGATAGCAGAGTTTCGAACACACGAAACCCATGTAAATTTAACAGAAAGAGGAGTTCGTTATGATTCGTTTTATCATTGTTGCCATTACGGTCATCGGGTTTCTGATCCTTTCCATTCCGATTCTTCTGATCGAATGGATCATCGGAAAATTTTCACCAAGGACCAAGGAGATCAGTTCTCTTCGAATTGTTCAGGGAGTGTTTAAGTTCATTCTCTGGGAAGCCGGAACCAAAGTCACGATCATCGGTGAAGAAAATGTCCCAAAGGACACTCCGGTTCTCTATATTGGCAATCACAGAAGTTATTTTGACATCGTGCTTACTTACAGCCGCTGCCCGATCCGTACCGGCTACATTGCCAAGAAAGAAATGGAACGTTATCCGCTTCTTTCCAACTGGATGAAATATCTTCACTGTCTGTTCCTTGACCGCAAGGATATCAAACAGGGACTCAAGACCATCCTCGCAGCCATCGACAAGATCAAGTCCGGCATTTCCATCTGTATCTTCCCTGAAGGTACACGTAACAAAAATGCAGACGACCTGGAGCTTCTTCCTTTCCATGACGGAAGCTTCAAGATTGCTTCCAAGACAGGCTGTGCGATCATTCCAATGGCACTTAATAACACCGTAGAAATCTTTGAGGCACATATGCCAAAGATCAAATCAACTCATGTCGTTTTGGAATACGGCAAGCCAATCTACGTCAAGGACCTTCCAAAAGAAGATCAGAAACATCTCGGTGCATACACTCAGAACATCATTCACGATATGCTCGAAAAAAATAAACCTCTGGTATGATCCAGGGGTTTATTTTTATGATTCTATATTCTTTTTCTAATAGACAGTAGTTGATTAGCCGATGTGCGCTGCTCCGACTGCACGGATGTCCATTGGATATACATTTTCTTTTCCAACAAATCTGGAAATATATTCTACATAGTTTTCCTGCTCTTTTTCCGGAACGATCGCTGCGATAACGCCTGCAAATCCACCACCATGAACACGGCATACGCCTGCTCCGATCTTCTTGAGGAAAAGCTGTGTCAGTGCAAGAGTTCTTGTGATCTTCTGCTCGTGGAAATCTTTCATAGTGTAGCAGTTCTGAAGAAGTTCCCAGGAAGATTTTCCGGACTCGTCGATCAGTTCAAGGAATTTGTCATAATCATCATGATGGATCGCATCTGCTGCTTCCTCTACACGGGTAGTCTCTCCGAAGAAATGAAGTGCACGGAGAACTGCTCTGTCATCCTCAATCTCATTGCAATGCTCAAGGAGTGCATCTACGTTTGTCTCATGAAGAAGGTTTACGCCAAGTACTTTGGCAACAGCTTTCATTTCACCAGGAATCTCAGAGTATTCCTGGCTCAGATCTGCATGACCTTTTCCTGTATTTACGATAACAAGCCTGTATCCGAATTTTCCGAAGGAGAAATCCAGTTTGCTGTATTTGAGATTATTGCTGTCAGCAAAATCAAAAAGAACTGGGCCTCCTACTGCACACGCCATCTGGTCCATCATTCCAGAAGCTTTGTCCCAGTAGACATTCTCTGCATACTGACCTACTTTTGCATAGTCATTATATGTCATTTTGCTTTCGTTGAAGAAATAATCAATGATGGTGCAGATCAGCATCTCAAAAGAAGCAGAAGAACTTACACCTGCTGCTGCGATAACATTTGTGCTTACATATGCATCGAATCCTGCTGTCTTGAATCCATTCTTCTGTGCGCCTTCCATCATACCTGCAACGAGTGCCGGTGTTCCCTTCTTGTAGTTGGCCTTGCTCAGTTTGGTAAGGTCTACAACGATCTCATCTCTGTATCCTTCACTGGTGATATGAATAGTCTGTGTGCCGTTCGGATAAGCCGCTCCGATGGTATCCAGGTTGATACTTCCTGCGATCACCTTGCCGCCGTTGTGATCTGTGTGATTTCCGATGATCTCAGTTCTTCCTGCTGATGTGAAGTATTCTGCTTTGTCATGTTTGTATGTTTTTGCAAAATCGTCCGCAAGTTTCTGGAAACGTGCACTGCTCTTCTCTGTTTCCCCATAGATTTCCTGAAGTTTTGCTGTTTCTGGTAAATTCATAATCCTGTTCTCCTTTTACATTTTGTTTTGATGCATCCCATGTGGTTTTTGTTTCATTATGTTATTTCGTTACGCTCTTTCATCATGCACATTATTCTCCTGTGCACAACTGATAAATCCATTATATATCTTTTTCTGTAAAATACCTTGATTAATCTGCGAAAAAAAAGTAAAATCTTGCGTTATTCATATTTTTTTGTTTATAATAAAGGTAATTTCCTGCGTTCAGCAAATCTTCGAAAAAAGGAGGAGAGGCAGTCTCTCATGCAGATCATCACAAACCAGTTTCAGAAAGAATTAAAGAAGCATGGCAGCGACCATTTCCCGTTTCTGGTCAGTTATCAGCGGCTGTCAGAATACGATTCCAATTCCTTTATGTGGCACTACCATCCGGAAATTGAGATCACTTATATAAAAAAAGGCTCCATGCACTATCGTGTAAACAATCAGTCTTTTCACCTGAAAGAAGGAGACATTATTTTCTGCAATTCCAACGCCCTGCACAGCGGAGAAATGGAGCACCAGGAAGATTGTTCCTATATACCGGTCACCTTTGACCCCAAGCTGATCTATGGATTTTTTCAGAGCACCATCTGTACGAAATATGTAGAACCTGTGGTCCAGAATCTTGCTGTCTGTGCGATGCATATCGACTATACAGAAAGCTGGCATGAAACTTTCCGTAAAAAGATGCTGGAAGTTATCACCCTTGACAAAGAAAAGCCAGATTTCTATGAACTGGACATATCGATCCGGATGCAGATCATGTGGCGGCTGCTCGTAGAACATCTCCCACATCAGCCGCTTCCTGCCGCATCTGATCTCACAGAATATGAAAGGATCCGCAAAATCCTCTCCTACATAGAACAAAATTACATGAACCCGATCACACTGGCAGAAGTCGCTGAACACATTCATCTCTGTGAGAGTGAATGTACACGCCTGTTTAAACGCCATATGAATACCACACTCTTCTCTTTCCTGCAGGAGTACCGGATCGAGCGAAGCCTGGAATACCTGAGCACCCACGAATCCATCAGCAACATCGCCGGAAAGACCGGCTTCTCCGACTCCAACTACTACTCCAAAGTCTTCAGCAAGATCAAGGGCTGCAGCCCGAGAGAGTATCGCAAAAATCTTATATCACAGGAGGATCACGCATGAATTACAACAACGCAAAAGAACAATTTGAAAAATATCTGGACAGCTATGACCGTGATAATGGTAAAGTCCGTCTCAAGATCATTCATACCTACGGCGTAGTGCATGATATGACAGAAATCTGTAAACGTATGCAGTTATCTGAGGAAGACACTGAACTCGCCAGGATCATTGCCCTGTTGCACGACATTGGTCGTTTTGAACAGTTGAAACGTTTTGACAGCTTTGAGCCGACCACTATGGATCACGCAGCTTATGGTGTACAGGTTTTATTTGAAGAAGGCATGATCCGTCAGTTTGTCCCGGAATCCACCTGGGACGATATCATCCGCACTGCTATTGCCAGACACAGCGATTTCAAACTTGAAGGGATCACAGATCCACGCACTCTCCTTCACGCCCGCCTGATCCGCGATGCAGACAAACTGGACAACTGTCGCGTAAAATTAGAGGATGATCTCCTGGTCTTCATGGGAGCATCTGGAGAAGAAATCGGTGCACAGGAAATTACTCCAATCATTTACGATACTGTTTTCAAAAACCAGTGCGTCTACTCCCCTGACCGCGTCACCAGAATGGATTACTGGGTATCCTACGTTGCTTACTTCCTTGACATCAACTACCGAGCAACCCTCGATATCATCGAAGAGCACGACTATCTCAACAAGATCATCGACCGCATCCCTTACTCCACCCCAGACACCCGCCAGAAGATGGAAGACATCCGCACACATCTGGCTGAATTTATCCACACCAGCCCAGGATATACCTGGAACTAATCCACATTTCCCACAAAAAAAGGACCTGACTTACCTAAGCCAGATCCTTTTTATTTACCCACAATCATTCTCCACACAGGAAATCTACCCCACACAAAAACCAGGAATACATTCCCCCACTAACTCACTTCATCTCATCATAACCTATAGCCATGTTTCGACTAAGCCAGGGGGGTGCAGAGGGGACTGCTAAGTCCACTTTGCGGAATTTATTTAATAAATACTTTGTCCAGATGCCAGATATCATCTACATACTCTTCAATTGTTCTGTCCGATGTAAATTTACCTGCGCATGCTGTGTTCAGCATAGCCATACGAGCCCAGCCTTTTTCATCTTTGTATGCTTCTTCTACTTTCTTCTGTGCTGCTGCATAGGAGCGGAAGTCTGCAAGGATGAAATACTGGTCTGCTCTCTCTCCACCATTCTGGTTGAGGAGTGAGTTGTACAGGTCACGGAACAGTTCTGTGTCAGAAGCGAATGTTCCATTGACAAGCTCTGTCAGTACCTGACGGATCTCATCATCTGTGTTGTAGATGACTCTCGGGTCATATCCGCCATTGTTTTCGTAGTTGATAACTTCATCCGCACTCAGACCGAAGATAAATGCGTTTTCTTTGCCAACTTCGTCAACGATCTCAACGTTAGCACCATCCATGGTTCCCAGAGTCGGTGCACCGTTCAGCATGAACTTCATGTTACCTGTACCGGAAGCCTCTTTACTTGCAGTAGAGATCTGCTCAGAAACATCTGCTGCTGCAAAGATCATCTCAGCGTTGGATACACGATAGTTCTCGATGAATACAACTTTCAGTTTTCCTTCGATAGAAGCATCATTGTTTACAACATCTGCTACAGAGTTGATCAGTTTGATGATCTTCTTGGCACGTGCATAACCTGCAGATGCTTTTGCACCGAAGATGAATGTTCTTGGATAGAAATCCATTTCCGGATGTTTCTTAATCTGATCATACAGATAAATCACATGCAGGATGTTCAGAAGCTGACGTTTGTACTCATGAAGTCTCTTAACCTGTACATCGAAGATAGAACGTGGATTTACCTCTACTCCGTTGTGCTCCAGGATGTATTTTGCCAGACGAACTTTGTTCTGGTATTTGATGTTCATGAATTCCTGCTGTGCTTTCTCATCATCAACATAAACTTTCAGTTTGCTGATCTGAGACAGATCTGTGATCCATTCCGGTCCGATATGATCTGTTACCCAGTCTGCAAGAAGCTGGTTTCCATGAAGCAGGAAACGTCTCTGAGTGATACCGTTTGTCTTGTTGTTGAATTTCTCCGGCATCATTTCGTAGAAGTCTTTCAGTTCCTGTTTCTTAAGGATCTCTGTATGAAGTTTTGCAACACCATTTACAGAGTAGCCTGCAACGATTGCAAGATGAGCCATTTTTACCTGTCCATCATAAAGGATTGCCATCTTCTTGATCTTGTCATAGTTTCCAGGATATTTTTCCTGAATCTCAAGAACGAAACGACGGTTGATCTCTTCGATGATCTGATATACACGTGGGAGCAGTCTGGAGAACAGCTCAACCGGCCATTTCTCAAGAGCCTCAGCCATGATCGTATGGTTTGTATAAGCAACAGCTTTGGTTGTTACAGACCATGCATCATCCCAGCCAAGTCCTTCTTCATCCATAAGGATACGCATAAGTTCTGCTACTGCTACTGTCGGATGAGTATCGTTCATCTGGAAAGTAACTTTTTCGTGCAGTTTCATGATATCTTTGTGGTTCTTTTTGTATTTTGCGATAGCAGCCTGGAGACTTGCAGATACAAAGAAGTACTGCTGTTTCAGACGCAGCTCTTTACCTGCCATATGGTTGTCGTTCGGATAAAGAACTTCTACGATATTGCGGGCAAGGTTTTCCTGCTCAACTGCTTTTTTGTAATCACCTTTGTCAAAGGAATCAAGCTCGAAGTCTACGATCGGCTCTGCATCCCAGATTCTTAAAGTGTTTACGATCTTGTTGTTATATCCTACGATCGGCATATCAAACGGAACAGCTTTTACTGCCTGATATCCCTTGTGTACGAATTTGTTGGATCCTGTTGCCGGATCATATTCAACATCAACGTATCCACCGAAGTGAACTTCTTTTGCATATTCCGGACGGCGAAGTTCGAACGGATATCCGTCTTTGAGCCAGTTATCCGGTACTTCTACCTGATATCCGTCTTTGATCTGCTGTTTGAACATACCATAACGATAGCGGATACCACATCCATATGCGCTGTAGTTAAGAGTTGCAAGAGAATCCAGGAAGCATGCTGCCAGACGTCCCAGACCACCATTTCCAAGTGCCGGGTCCGGCTCCTGATCCTCAATTGCGTTGATATCAAGTCCGAGCTCATCCAGAGCTTCTTTGACTTCTTTGTATGCAGTCAGGTTGATCAGGTTGTTTCCAAGTGCACGACCCATCAGGAATTCCATTGACATATAGTAAACAGTTTTCGGATCCTGCTCTTTGTATGCGTTCTGTGTCTCAAGCCAGTTATCAATGATAACGTCTTTTACAGTGTAGCATACAGCCTGGAAAATCTGCTCCTGTGTAGCTTCTTCGAGTTTTTTACGATAAAGGAATTTAACGTTTTCCTTTACGCTCTCTTTGAAAGCTTCTTTTTTGAACTGCTTGTCGATCATCGCGTTTCCTCCTTAATCGCACAGCAATGCTGTGCATCTTTAATTACCCCAATTTTTGCAAATCATGCCCGGTATATTTACCGGGCATGAGCTGATTACATTTTTGCAACACCGAGAACAACTGGCTCTTTGTTAATGTTCCATTCTTTTACATAGCCGTCGGTTGTGCCCAGAGTCATATCCTCTGCCAGTACTTCAGACATGATTTCTTCTTTGTGGTTCTTCATGAGTTCAAGAATCTTGTCATTGTCTTTTGCATAGATATGGATCTTATCCATAACTTCAAATCCAGCTTCTTTTCTCATTGTCTGTACTTTGCTGACGATCTCACGGACGAATCCTTCTTCGATCAGCTCTGGTGTCAGATTTGTATCAAGAACTACAGAAATATCACCGTCTGCTTCTGTTACATAACCTTCTGTCTGTGCGGTCTCGATCAATAAGTCTTCCTCAGAAAGCTCTACCTTATTTCCGTTGATATCCAGTGTCAGAAGACCTGTGGATCTCAGCTCGTTCATCGCTTCTGTTCCGTTGATCTCAGCAAGTGCTGTACGGATACCGTTCAGAAGTTTACCGTATTTCGGTCCTACTGTACGGAGCTGCGGTTTGAAACTGTAGGAGATGAAGGACTCTACATCATTTGCGAACTTCACTTCTTTGACATTCAGCTCGTCTGCAATGATATCTGTGTAGAACTGACCCATTTCTTTGTCAGCTTTGATATACATTGTTCCGATCGGCTGACGGTTCTTGATGTTTGCAGTATTTCTTGCTGCACGTCCGAGAACAACAATCTTGAGAAGTTCTTCCATATCGTCTTCCAGCTCTTTGTTGATCCATGCTTCTTCGACTTTCGGGAAGTCACAGAGATGAATACTCTCGATCGCGTCTTTGTCAACGCTTCTTACAAGGTTCTGATAGATTTCTTCTGTCATGAACGGGATCATCGGAGCTGCTGCTTTGGAAATTGTTACCAGAGCAGTGTACAGAGTCATGTAAGCATTGATCTTATCCTGCTCCATGCCCTTAGCCCAGAAACGCTCACGGCTTCTTCTTACATACCAGTTACTCATCTCATCTACAAACTCCTGAAGAGCTCTTGCACTTTCCGGGATCTTGTAGTTTGCAAGGCAGTCATCGACAGTCTTCACTACAGAATTCAGCTTGCTTAACAGCCATTTATCCATAACAGGAAGATTGTCATAATCTAAAGTATATTTTGTTGGGTCGAAATTGTCAATATTTGCATAAAGAACAAAGAATGCATAAGTATTCCACAGAGTACCCATGAACTTACGCTGACCTTCCTGAACAGCCTTTCCATGGAAGCGGTTCGGCAGCCACGGAGCACTGTTGATATAGAAGTACCAGCGGATCGCATCTGCACCGTATTTCTCAAGTGCATCGAACGGATCAACTGCATTTCCTTTGGATTTACTCATCTTCTGGCCATTTTCATCCTGTACGTGTCCAAGAACGATAACATTCTTATATGGAGCCTGGTTGAACAGGATTGTAGACTCAGCAAGCAGAGAATAAAACCATCCTCTTGTCTGGTCAACAGCCTCAGAGATAAAGTCTGCCGGGAACTGTTTTTCAAAAAGTTCTTTATTTTCAAATGGATAATGATGCTGTGCAAAAGGCATTGCTCCTGAGTCAAACCAGCAGTCGATAACCTCCGGTACACGATGCATGGTTCCACCGCATTCCGGGCATTTCAGTGTGATCTCATCAATGTATGGACGATGGAGTTCTACTGTCTTGGCTCTTTCATCACCGCTCATCTCGAACAGTTCCTGACGGCTTCCGATGGAATGCATATGTCCACATTCACACTGCCAGATGTTCAGTGGTGTTCCCCAGTAACGGTTTCTGGAAATCCCCCAGTCCTGAACGTTTTCCAGCCAGTCGCCGAAACGTCCTTTACCGATGCTCTCCGGAATCCAGTTAATTGTATTGTTGTTGCGAATCAGGTCATCCTTAACTGCTGTCATCTTGATGAACCAGGACTCACGTGCATAGTAGATCAGTGGTGTATCACATCTCCAGCAGTGCGGATAATCATGCTCGAATTTAGGAGCATCAAAAAGTTTGCCTTCTTTGTCCAGATCCTGAAGTACAAGCGGATCAGCTTTCTTAACAAAAACGCCTGCATATGGAGTTTCTGCTGTCATATCACCTTTGCCGTCTACAAACTGTACGAACGGAAGGTCATAGTCGCGTCCTACACGGCTGTCATCTTCACCGAATGCTGGTGCGATATGAACGATACCTGTACCATCACTCATCGTTACATAGTTATCTGCTGTAACAAAATGAGCTTTCTTTTTCTGTTTTGCTGCTGCCTCTCCTGCGCATGCGAAGAGCGGCTCATATTCCTTGTATTCCAGATCTTTTCCGACATATTTCTCAAGAACTTCGTATGCCGGTGTCTCTTCGGAACCAAGTTTGCCGAGAACTTTGTCAAGCAGTGCTTCTGCCATGTAATAAGTATAGCCATCTGCTGCTTTTACTTTGCAGTAAGTCTCTGTCGGGTTTACACAGAGTGCAACGTTGGATGGCAGTGTCCACGGTGTTGTGGTCCATGCCAGGAAGTATGCATCTTCTCCGACAACTTTGAAACGAACGATCGCAGAACGTTCTTTGACTGTTTTATAACCCTGTGAAACTTCCTGTGCGGAAAGTGGTGTACCACAACGCGGACAGTAAGGAACGATCTTGAATCCTTTGTACAGGAGTTTCTTGTTCCAGATTTCTTTCAGTGCCCACCATTCTGATTCGATATAGTCATCATGGTAAGTAACGTATGGATTCTCCATATCAGCCCAGAAACCAACGGTTGAAGAAAAGTCTTCCCACATTCCTTTGTATTTCCAGACACTTTCTTTACACTGCTGGATAAATGGTTCCATACCATATTCCTCGATCTGTTCTTTGCCGTCCAGACCAAGTTTCTTCTCTACTTCCAGCTCTACCGGAAGTCCGTGGGTATCCCATCCAGCTTTACGAGGTACCATGTAACCTTTCATAGTACGGTATCTCGGGATCATATCTTTGATAACACGTGTCAGCACATGACCGATGTGCGGTTTGCCGTTTGCTGTCGGCGGTCCATCATAGAACATGTAAGTAGGATCGTCTTTGCGGTCCTCCATACTTTTTTCGAAGATCTGGTTTTCTTTCCAGAATTTTTCTACTTGTTTTTCACGGTCTACAAAATTCAGGTTCGTATCTACTTTCTGATACACAACAGATTCCTCCTTTAATTTCTTCAGAAAATAAAAAAACTTCCGTCCTGTAAAAGGACGAAAGCAATTTCCACATTCGCACCACCTGTTACATTGTACGGGCTGGTAGTAATCAAACGCCGATACATGTTCCCTTTAACGGCGGAAACACCGTCCCTCCTTACTTAAGATTTCAGGAAAGAAACTCCGGAGTGATCTTCCATCGAAATTACTGACACCAGGCTCCCACCTCATCCCGGCTCTCTGCGGTTTTCATATCGATCTACTGTCTCCATCACAGTTTTTATTTCATTATATGTGCTGTTTCATTATACGGTTCTGTTTTTGTTTATGTCAAGGTCTTTTTGCGATATTTACAGGGATTTTACAGTAACATTTCAAGTCTTTATGGTTTCCTGTCCCGAAATATACCCTTGTATGCAAAAAATGATTACAGTATAATTATTGAGAATGGTATAATACAGAAATCCAATCACATAAAGAAAGGTAATCACATGAAAAATAAAAAAATCAGAGGACGTGTCGTCAAAACCTCCTCGATATACAATGCAATAAGACGCACTCTGAGCAGCCTGCTCTGTGCAGCTCTCATTGTCTGCCAGACAAGCCCCGTCTTCGCAACAGATGAATACGGCGATCCGATCGTAACAGCAACGCCTGTTCCTGAAGAAGTGTACCACACAGAATATTATAACCAGCCTGCTGATACTGATTCCATAGAAGGATGGGTCCAGGGACCTCAGATCGAGGGAGAATCTGCTGTATTGATGGATATGATAACAGGAACTGTCCTCTACTCAAAGAACGCAGATAAAGCCCAGTATCCGGCCAGTATCACCAAGATCATGACTGCCCTGCTCGGCAGTGAAAACTTAAATCCTACGGACAAGTTTGTCATGTCAGAAACAGCCGCTCATGGAATCACGGATACCCAGAGTTCCAGCATCTACGCAGATACTGGCGAACAGTTCACTGTAGAACAGGCACTGATGGCAGTCATGCTTCAGTCTGCCAATGAAATGACTCTCGCCGTGGCTGAGCAGACTTCTGGCTCTGTCAAGAAATTTGTCGAACTGATGAATCAGAAAGCGCGCCAGCTCGGATGTACCAATACCCATTTTAACAACCCTAACGGTCTTCCGGATGAAACACATTACACTACAGCTAACGATATGGCAAAGATCGCACGTGCCGCATGGTTTAATCCTACCTTCCGCAAATACTGTACCACCGGTTACTATGAAATCCCGGCAACTAATAAGTTTAACGAAACACGCTATCTCTTAAATCATCATAAGATGATGTCCGGACAGGCATATGCCTACGATGGCGTTCTCGGTGGCAAAACCGGTTATACAGAAGCAGCCGGTAATACTCTCGTTACCTTTGCCAGACGTGGAAATATGTACCTTGTAGCTGTTGTTATGCAGTCCGTCAACGGAGCCTACTCTGATACAAAATCACTGTTAGATTACGGATTCGATAATTTCTCCAGAACTGCCATGCGGGAAAAATCAGAAATTTCACTTTCCTGCCTTCCTGCCGAAAAATATCTGATCCGGGATTATAATGACTGTGTTCTTTTTTATTCCATGAGAACACCTTCTGTGACTCTTCCAAATGGGACAGACACAAGCTCCATCAAAAAAAATTACACTACACAAAAAAATCCGGCAGGTCGTCCCCTTCTGACCATCAATTACTCTTTCAATGGCCACCAGGTTGGAACTACCAGATATTATCCCAAAAACTTGATCTCAGATCTGCTTCTCTGATTTTCTTTTGATCTGTCTCTTTTTGCGGAGGGAATCCCTTTTTTCGCGGATTTCTTCCGCTTTTTCATTGCTTACATTTTTAAGTGTCTTAATTACGTAATAACGGTCTTCTTCTGTATGACGGATCCTTATTTTTCCTTTTACATATCCATGCTTCTGACAGAGCGATATACTCTCATACGCCTTCGAATTGTTCATAAACCAGCGGATCTTGCGTTTTGCCGGAAGATGACAGATCGGGCATTTTGTACTTGTCACTTCCCTGTCTCTCATAATCTTGTCCCGGTCCGTGAATTCTCTTGAAACGTACTGATCATGATCCGGATAGGATAAAAAAAGTTCCTCTTTCTTTTTTTTCGGATTCTGATATACATCCATGGAGTAGTTCGTCAGAAGAGTCTTCTCATCCACCCATTTCAGTACCATCGCCGTATAACGTGCATCTGTCAGTGCCCTGTGGAATGTCTGCTCCTTCGGAATATCAAGCTGATCGATCGCGAATTCCAGACTTCTGCGGCCACCGGCTTCCTCACGGCACATGCCAAAGACTTTCTGCACATCGTAATACTTCACCGGTCCTGGAAGAAGAGACAGCAGATCATAATATTTCATATTTCTCTGTAATTCCATGACATCCTGATTTCCCCAGGTAAAAAATGCAAAGTCATCTCCACACCAGTCCAGAAATTCCCTCACCGCCTCCGGAAAAGGAAGTCCGTCTGCAAGATCCTTATAATCCACATGGATCACCTCATGGATACTGTCATGGATCCAGTTATATACCTGCGGCTTGATCAGCCTCTGAAAAACATCTACAGGTTCTCTTTTTTCATTCATCTTCACAGCACCGATCTCTATGATTTCAAAAGGCAGGCGACTGTTTGAATATTTCTTTCCGCCTGGACTCTGATTCCATTCCAGATCAAAAACAATATAGTTCATACCGTGTTTCCTTTTCTTTCTTTTCCGTAAAATACCTGATGTATTTCTGCACTCTGTCACTTAGTATAGCAAAAGAAAGGAACCGATGCAACTGCACCGATTCCTTTCGTGGCTTATAATGATAATTATATTACTATCTGTTTTATGTCAACTTACAGTTTACCATACATTGTAGTAACGTTCGTAGGAAGTTCCATTCTCAAGGAAGTCCTGAAGAAGGCTGTCTGTGCTGTCCCCAAACTGCTCTTCATCCTGATTTTCATCGCCCTGATCATCTGGTTTTCCCTGATCCTGATCATCTTTAGACTGATCCTTGGAATCCTGGCTGTCAGCATCCGGATTTTCTCCAAGAGTTACGGTAACTGTTTTTTCTTTATAGGAATCACCATTTGCAACTTCGATGGTAACATCTACTTCTTCACCTGGCTCATAGTACTCCAGACGGCTTACGAGTTCATCAATACTACGTACTCTCTTGCCATCGAATTCTGTGATGATGGATTTTGCTTTGATTCCAGCCTCATCTGCTGCTCCACCTTCTGTAACTTCAGAAACAAGAACACCTTCCGGAACTCCATAGTACTGAGAAGCCTCTTCACTTACAGACATTCCTGTAATTCCAAGTACACCGTGATTATCCACTTTATCTCTTGGTGTTTCGTTCATCAGCTCTTCCAGAGTATCCGTAACATCTGAGATAGAAATTGCATATCCCATACCTTCAACCTCTGTAGATGCAAGTTTTGCAGAGTTGATTCCGACTACTTCACCATCCATGTTCAGAAGTGCGCCACCACTGTTACCAGGGTTGATTGCTGCATCAGTCTGGATCAAATTTACTGCATCAGAGCTTTCATCCTCAGCTGAACCATCTGAGTTCAATTTACGGTTCTTAGCACTTACAATACCAGTCGTTACAGACTGTCCATATCCAAGAGCGTTACCAATAGCAACTACCTGCTCACCAACTTTAAGGTCATCAGAGCTTCCCATGGTTGCTATTTCAATCTGATCCATTGTATCATCAGAAATATCAGACAGTGCTACGGAAACAACTGCAAGGTCTTTGTCCTCATCATAACCATTGACAGTAGCCTCATAAGTCTCACCATCAATGCAGGTAACAGATACGGTATCTGCTCCAGATACTACATGATAGTTTGTTGCGATCAGAAGACTGTCGTCATTCTTGCCGATAATGATACCTGAACCGCTTCCTTCAACTTCCTGCTGTGTCGTATATCCCTGGCTTCCACCGAATCCATAATATCCAAGATAATTCTGGACATCCTGAACAGATTTCGTTGTGATCGCTACTACGGATTTCATTCCTTCTGCTGCGATATCAGATACATCCAGGCTTCCTTTTGTCTTGCTGGAATCACTTTCATCGCTGCTGTCAGATTTGTCCTTCTTGCTGGACTTTGTCTGAAGAAGTGTGGTATTTTCTTTGGTAGAAGAAGCAGCTTCTACACTGCTGCTGTTCCATCCGGTCAATGCATTCACACCCTCAAAGGAACCTGCTGCAAGTCCGCCTGCCAGAACTGCACATAATGCAATACCTGCTGCTTTCTTTACTTTCTTTCTCATTCTTTCTTTCGGGTCGTTATCTCTATTTTCATTATTATCACTCATTAAGTTATTGTTCATATCTTTCATCAAAATCCCCTCCTTGGAATCTCTGTTTACTTCATTTCTTTTATGGTTAGAAGTATATGAGTTATTTGTGTTGACTTTGTGGGAAAAATGTGACGAATCTGTTAATTTCCCCCTATGACTGTGCCATAAACGATCAGCAGGCATACCACTGGCACCATCTCGATATGCAATGTAACAAAAATTCCCTGCTGCCACCACAGGGCAGTGCAGGGAATTTCTGGCAAAAATCATATTATATCAGAAGATCTTACATCCATGTCTTCCATGTTCTTTAATATAGTAAAGAGCTTTATCTGCATCTTTAAAGATATCATCCTCTGCATTGTCCCGGTCAGAAAATGCAACACCGACACTTAAGGATACCGCAGGAACTCCATCCACTTCCTTGGAAAGTGTCTCATTTATTGCTTCCCTGAACCGCGGTAAAAATAAACACAACCGCCACCACAATGGTGAGCACAATACTCCATTTACTTACATTTTGTATCTTCACGTTTAACTTCATACACCTCATTTCTCTTCTCCTCCGTCAGTTCATTGTCCTCCGCCAATAACACGGTCTTTCAGAAAGTATTATTTTATATGTTGAAATAAAAACAATAATTTCCCGAAAAAAAGAGTCACATTCACTATAAAAATAATGAATGTAACTCTCTGTACTTTATGCGACTCCCTTTTCTTCCAGCCAGTCAAGAAGAAGCATTTTACCCTGTTTCTTCTTTCTCGCCATGTGATTGAACTGAAGTATCGTCAATATTGAGAAAATAATCGTAAGTCCGATCAGTACTACAACAGACTGATGGATACTTTCACCACCACAGATCGTGCTTCGGAAAGCATTTACTGTATATGTAAATGGCAGATAATAATGAATCTTAGCCACAAATCCAGGTGAAATCTCCACCGGATACGTTCCCGCTGAGCCTGCAAGCTGTACTACCATAAAGATCAGCATCAGGAAACTTCCAACTTTACCAAATGTAATATTGAAGAAATACATGATTGATGTAAAGCATGCTCCTGTCAGTGCTACAAACAGGATCGTCTTCGTCATTTCCACAGGTGTAAATCCATCAAATACATGAAGCAGAAGGATCAAAAGAACCCCCTGAAGGATTGCCACCGGATAAAGAACGGAAGCTTTACTTGCCCACCATGCAAATCCGGATTTCAGTTTACCTTTGTATTCTGTCAGAGGATACATCAGACAGAATGCCAGGCATCCTACCCAGAGGCCAACTGACATCATATACGGTGCCATTGCATGTCCATTGTTTTCTACCGTTGTGATCTTTGTCTCTTCATCTGTGATCGGTGTTGCAAACATACTGATCGTATCATCACTTGCTTTTGTTTCTTTAACCTGCGTTGCCCCGTCACCAAGGCTTGTTGCCAGTGTATCAGAACCATCTTCCAGTTTGGTCATTCCATCACCAAGTTCTTTGGAACCATCATAAAGCTGTGAGGATCCGTCCTGGATCTGGCCTGCACCATCGGAGAGCTGTTCGGCTCCGCTATTCAGTTTATTATTATTGGAAACCAGTTTGCTTGTTCCATCATGAAGTGTTTTGGTTCCGCTCGCAAGCTGTTCGGCTCCGCTTGCAAGTGTTTTTGCACCTTCTGCAAGCTGTGAAGTTCCACCTGTAAGGGCACTGTTGTTTTCTGCCAGAGTAGAGACTCCATCTGTGTACGTATTTAATCCCTCACTCAGTGTATTTATACCATCTGCAAGTGTCTTTCCACCGTTTGTCAGCTGATTGATACCACCTGTAACACTGCTTCCAGCCGCTTTGAGGTTTGCCGCACCGGATGTCAGTGCCTCATCATTTGCTGTCAGTGTTTCGAATCCTGCATTTAATGCTTTAACTCCCGCTGCTGCTTTTGGAAAATCCTTCGTTCCGCTTTCAAGCGTAGAAAGTGCAGATGCTACAGAAGCTGTTCCGGCATTTACTTTCTGTGCGCCAGCATAAAGCTGAGCTACAGCACCAGATACTGCATTGATCGGATCAGAAGGAACTTCCGGCATAGAAGAAATGCCTTCTTCCATTTCGTTTGCGCCAGTCTGCATCTGTGACGCGCCGCTGCTCATTTCACCGGCCTTGTTTCCAAGTGTATCTGCACCACTGTTCAGTCCGGCTGCAGCCTGTTCAAGCTGTGATGCAGTACTGTTTAATGTACTTTGAGTTCCTGCGATCTGCTCTGTGGCAGAAGCTGCAATCTGCTGTGCCTGACTGATATAAACATCTGCATCAATACCAGATACTCCTTCTACTCCTGCATCTGTTCCGGCAAGAGAACCGATCACTGCGCTTAAACTTTCTGCTGAGATCATTCCGTTTTCATCTGCCTGACCCTGGATCGCCTGAAGTGCTGCAGAAGCATTTGCGATCACTGCATTTGCTGCTTCTGTCTGCTGGTTGGCTGCACTGATCTGTCCGTTTGCCGCTTCAATCTGTGCATTTGCATCCTGGGCGCACTGCTGTACCACCCCTGTCATGCTGTCTGCAGCCTCAGATACCGGTGCAGAAACACCCTGGATCTGGGAAGCGATCTGTGAAATTCCGCTGCCAGCAGTACGAATCGTATCTGCTGCTGAATTCATACCTGCTGCTGCCTGATTCATTCCTGCAGCCGCAGAACTCATTCCCTGACTTGCAGTTTCCATTCCTGTCTTTGCCTGGTTCAGACCTGCGGCAAGTTCTTTCATTGAGTCCGCCGTTGTACTGTCTGAAAGACTCTGTAACTGTTCGGATAACTGTCCCAGCCCGCTTTCAAGCTGCTGTGTTCCACTCTTGAGAGAACTGTTTCCCTCTGAAACGGCTGTATTCAACTGTGCGATCCCACCGGACACCTGACCGATATTTTCCAGTGCTGAAAGCTGCTGCGCTCCGGCTGCAAGCTGTTCTGCTCCGGCAACATACTGAGTCACACCATCAGCAAGCGTATTTGCTCCGCTTACATACTGTGTAGTACCACTTTTCAAAGTATCCAGTCCTGCTTCCAGACTCTGTGCGCCTTTACTCAGGCTGTTTACTCCAGAAGTAAGCTGTGCAGAGTTTGCATCCAGTTTTGCAACACCATCTGTATAATTCTTAACACCTTCGTCAAGACTGTTTACACCACTTGTCAGTGTAGGAAGTTTCGCTGTAAGAGTTCCAACACCCTCATCAAGCTGGGATGCGCCGCTGTCAACCTGAGAAACACCATCTGTGTATTCCTTCAGGCCTTCTGTCAGAGTTTCTGCACCACTCTTAAAAGTCAGTGTACTGTCAGCAAGTTTCTTAAGGTTTTTGGTGATAGTCTTATTTCCATCAGAAGCAGTTTTGAGTCCATCTTTTAATTCCTCAGAACCGTCCGCTGCTTCCTGCATACCATCTCCAACCGTTGCAATCTGGTCAAAAACAGTCTGTGTATATGTTTCGGTCACCTTGGAAGCAACTGCCTCGCGAATCTTCGTCAGAGCACTCTCGCTCATCTTGGATGCGATATAGTTGGTTCCCGGGTTTGTCTCATACTTCAGTTTCATTTTTTTCGGGTTGTCATCCATCAATGTGGAAGCATCCTTGGAAAAATCCTCCGGAATGGTGATTACCATATAATAAGTGCCATTCTTTAATCCCTGTTCTGCTTCCTCACTGTCTACAAAATGAAAATCCAGTGCATCGTTGTCCTTTAGCTCATCCACCATATCTGAGCCTACACTCAGTGTTTTGCCATCGTATTCTACGGACTTGTCATTATTGACCACCGCCACCGGAAGCTGATTCAGATTTCCATATGGATCCCACATGGATTTCAGAAACAGACCGGCATAGATCACCGGGATAATAATGATCGCCATAACTACGATGATCAAAATCTTGTTGTTCCATAAACTTTTCCACTCGTTTTTGATCATTTATGTATTCCTTTCCTGTAATGTAAATATAATTGTACCATGCTGATTTAAACAAACTCTCTTTATCAAATAAATATTATCTTAACAATAGACAGTATTCTATTAATAGTTTTAGTTTCTATTAATCAACATTATGTTGCTTTTCTTAGCAAGATGTATTATACTAAACACGAAAAGCAGATACAACCAACAAAAAAATATCATCATGTGTATTAATAGACATATTTTCAATTAATGTCTATCACATGTCAAAAATTGACATTTTATCTAAAAGATGACGATTTTTTGCCAAAAGATTAGGGGGATTTAACATGGTCGGAAAAGTTGACCGGAGAGTACGCAAAACCAAAGCCCAGCTCAGAGAGGGGCTTGCACGTCTGATGCTTCGCAAAAGCATCAAAGAAATTACTGTAAAAGAACTTGTTGACGAAGTTGACATCAACCGTTCCACTTTTTATCTTCATTATACTGATATTTATCAAATGCTACAGCAGATCGAGGAGGATGCTCTGGAAGAAATCACTCAGGTAATGCAAAATTACACGATCGATTCCAATAATACGGAAGGTGCTTTTTACTTCATCGTGCAGTTTTTTAATATTCTGGACAGCAATAAGGAGCTTTGTCTCGCTCTTCTTGGACCGCATGGAGATATGGCATTTGTAGAACAGATTGAAAAGCTGATCGCAGGCACTTTCTTAAGCCAGCTTCCTGAGAAATTTCCAGAAGATGACCCGAATCTCAAATATGCCTATGCCTTTATCCTGAACGGATGTGTCGGACTGATCCGTACCTGGCTCACAGAACCAGAGCAGAAGTCTGCGGAGCACATGGCAGAGCTTACTTACAAAATGATCGAAAGCACTACCCAGGGATATCTGGAAATGCTGAAAAAATAAGTGTATTTTCATAGCAAAAGCCCCGGCTGCCGCATCCATCCATGCAGTAACCAGGGCTTCCTTTTATACTTTATTTTATTCTCTGTTCTGATCAGTTATGCCATGCCAGACGTTTTACATCTGCGTGGACATCGCCGGTCATCCAGTCTACATCATTCGTGATCCAATCCATGATTCCAAGCTGGCGCATTTCCCATTCAACAGTCTGCTCTCTCGCTTCAACCGTTTCTTCTACTTCCATAGTAGTGTCGATCTCATCATAACCAAAAATATAGCCACCGGCACTCCAGATGCTGAAGTTGCTGTCCGGACCCGGATCAACAGTATCACCTCTCTGTTCAATCAGGCCATCATGGCGTCTCTTATATTCTTCTTCACAGCCATCTTTGAGTTTGGTCATAAACATTCTGTGACGGATCAGCTCTTTGTTTTCTCTTACAACACCAAAGTTATGATACATCAGCCGCATATCTTTTCCCGGTGTGGAGATCCAGTCAAAAGTATCCTGGATTTTCGCGGTAATGCCATCCTTTGCTGCATTCTCCTCTGCGCTTAAAGCCGCTCCATCTTCGTTCTCATAATAGCCAAAGATCAGATCCTCTGCATTCCAGATACTGAAATTCTTTACTTTATTACGGTCAAGAAATGCTGTCAGTTCCGGCCAGATCTCTCCAAGTTTTTTGCGGTAGTCATTCATCCTGCCTTCTTTTACTTTCATTGCAAATGCATGTCTTTCCATGATAAAAACCCTCCTGTCATTTGTGCTTTCTTCAGACATTGCTGTCTGCATCTGCAAGCTTTTATTTTCTGATACTGATTCTATCACATCTGTATTTACAATACAATTTTATTCATGAAAGAGAATCTGGGAAAAATAGCGTACCATTCCGTCATCTGTCCAACAGAGCATTCCCGCCGCATCTGCCATTTTCTGTGCGTCCACACAGTATGCCGACATACAGGAATTATGTTTATACGGACCGGCGCTCATGATCAACAGATCTGTCTTTCCTCCTGCTTTCATCTTCTCTGCGAGTTCTTCTGTCATTTTGTTCTGCAGAAGTTTTGCTTTTTTATATTCTGCCGGGTCATGCAAGTCTTCCTGCATTGTCTGCAGCACCAGTGTTTTTTCATAACTTAATGCACGCTGCTTCATCTCTTCCACGGTTCCACTCTCAGGTGGACAGGCTGGATTCACATTATAACAGCCGCATAAATTTTCTTCGCAGAATGTCCGGTATTCCGGCACAAAAACAAGCTCTTTCGTATCCATGACAGCTGCTCCGGAAAATCCCAGGAGAACAGCTTCCTGCATAAGATTCATCATAAAATCTCCCTTCTGTTATCGTCATAGCTTCTCATTTTTCTTCTTCTCTTATAGTGCCACAAATCGAATTTTATTGCAATGTTCCAGTTATTTATATTTATGCATTTTAATCCGTATCCCACGAACAGTAACTGTATACGTGACTGTTCGATTTCTTTCTTATACTATAACGTTTTTCGTTATGATATTACTGAAAACAGCATTACAACAATACCAAGAATTACAAGAATCACTCCGGTTGCACGGTTAAGAGTTTTTGGAGTAGCTTTGTTTGCAAATATGGCTGCGATTCGTGCCCAGATGAAAGTAAAGATAATACAAAGTCCCCATACAGGTACATCTGGCATACCACCGATTGCAAAATGAGATACAGCTCCGGTAAAAGCAGTAAATGTCATAATGAACACACTGGTTCCCACTGCTGTTTTTAATTCATATCCAAGAACAGAAGTAAGGATAAGAAGCATCATCATACCGCCGCCAGCTCCTATGAACCCACAGATAAATCCAATTAAAATACCACAGATTACTGACTGAACAGCCCTTTTCCTGGCAGATACTGCCTGCATGCTTTCTTTTGTTGTCATCACTGGTCTGACAATGAATTTTATTCCCAGAAGAAATGTCATAAATACGGAAAAATTTCCCATTGTCGTTGATGGAAGCAGGCTGGAAATATAGCTTCCTACTACGGTAAATGCAAGGACACTTACCATCATGATCAAACCATTCTTTATATCAAGGTTCTTGTTTTTTCCATAGGTATATGCAGAAACTGCGCTCGCAAGTACATCTGATGACAGTGCGATACCTACTGCCATATATGGATCCATTCCCAGAAATGTGATCAGTATAGGGCTGATCACCGCGGCTGCGCTCATCCCGGCAAATCCTGTCCCAAGCCCCGCTCCCATTCCAGCAAAAAAGGTAACAATTACTGTGAATAATAAATACATATTATTTATCTCCCTTCCATTTCTTGTTCATTTTTGAGGTAATTATACCCAATATCTGTCATAGGTCAACTATATCTCACATAAAATATGATAATAAACTATTCAAAGTAATCAATTCTTAGTGATTATCCATTATTTTGCACTTCTATTCATTCCTCGTCTTTTATTGTGCATTATATTATATTCCTTTTCTCGTTTTTCTTTTTCCGTATATAACTTTTTATATTATATACCATTTATTGTACATATAAGTTTTTATAATCCTATTTATAGTACTTTATTATCAAATTTCAAAAAAATCCTCATCGACTTTTTTCGCTATCCTCCTGTACAAAGTTTTCCTTTCACTCTTTCGATATCTTTGATATTTTCGACTTACACAGCCATTTATACCGAAAAAAGCCGGTACCTATCGCAACAGCAATAAGCACCGGCTCATTTCATTTATTTTCTCATACTATTTTTCGCATTTATTCTCTCTTAAATCTTTGATCCGTTCAAAAATGTCTTTCCTCAGTTTTTCAACATCATCCGTTGTCTTTTTTAGCCCCGCGGCAGCGGCATGCCCTCCACCTCCAAAAGGAGCCAGCAATTCATTAACATCAATCCATTCACCATCAGATCTGAAAGAACATCTCCATTTATTCTCAGCTTCCTCATACACAGTAAAGCTCAGCTCTATATCCTCGCAATCCCGAAGAATTTCTGCAATTGGATGAATATCTTCATAACCGATTTCTTTTTCTTTGCTCTCTTTCTGATCCACGCAAACATATGCCACCTCTCCATCCAATACACGAATCGCCTTATTTAATAAAAGAGCTTTCTTCTGTAAGCTTTCCAATGTATCATTATGCATTGTTTTCATAATATCGCTGTGTTTTACACCAATCCCCTGCAATGTCATTACTGCATACAGAGTACTTTCCTTTGCCCTGGCAAGGCCGCCTGTATCCTGTATGATTCCAAGGTAAATATAATCCGCCGCTGTTGGATGAAGTTCGGAATCCACCGCCTTTTGTAGACTATTTTTGTCTAGTATATAAAAAATATTTTCTGCGCAGGCTTCCGAAACCTTTGTATAATTAATATCTCCATATCCCTCATTAGATGCGTGATGGTCAATGACCATTGATACTGTAGCAGCCTCATAATATTCTCTTCCTGCCATACGCACAATCACTGCATTATCGCACACAATAACCGCAAACTTTTTCCCTTCTACGTCCGGTTTTTCAAATGGATCAAATACTTTATCTGTCTTTACGATCTTATTTGGACCTTTATCTATTGTATCTGCCAGATACGGAAGCACCTCATACTGAGGATAAGTTGCTTTTATGTAATGTGCTAAGCCCATGACAGATCCTGCCGCATCTCCATCCGGATTTATATGCCCCAGTAAAACAACTGTATCCAATTTATTCCTTGTCATCATGTTTCCAAATTCTTTGTTAAAATTAAATTCTTTTGGCATGGTTTTCCTCCTTCTCTTTTTGTTAAAAAATAAAATCTGAGACACAAGTACTCCTGTATCTCAGATTTATCTTTAAGTATAAGTATATGAGTTACTGTTTACTGTGATTTAATTTTATCACAGCCACTTCAATGTTTCACGTGAAACATTTTAAAAATTTCAAGATATTCTTCTTCTACCATTTTAAATGGGCGTACTGTATAGTCCAGATCTATACAAAGTTTTGGTTTTTCTATACTTTGTTTTTCATCCAAAAGGACTTCCAGATCGTACCACAACAGATCATCATCTATCACTTTGATCTGTAATTCTTCCTCTGCTGTAAGTGATGTTCCAAGAAATTTGCTGTATATCACCTTTAATAAGTTATCTTCTATTTTCTGGTATACAGGCATATTTTGCTTTAAAGGTCTAGGCACATCTGACATATAACATTCACTGGCATCATGCAAAAGGCACGCCAGCACCAGACGTTTCGACAATCCTCTCGCATTTGCTTCTTTTGCACAGCAGATGCAGTGTTCTCCTACTGACCAGAACGTAGTGACATGTCCATTCCCCCGACAGATCATAGGTAAAGCATGCGCAATATCCTCAATACAAATCAAATCAGGATCAGGATTTACAGGGTCAAAATGGCGTCTTTTATACGTTGTTATATAGCTCATCTATATTATTTACCTTTCTTCCAACAAGATGTCATTTAGGGCATCATACGCGTCTTCTAAGGCATCCAGAGCTTCTGTCATAGTGTCCAGTTTTTTCTCTTCTACTCCTTCATTCTCATATTCCTCAATCATATTTGCAAGAGATGCCTTTACTGTATTGACACTATTTACAAGTTGTAAAAGACGTTCATCTTTGCTTTCCGACAAACCAATATTTACGATTTTTGCCATAATCTTCCTCCTTATCCAGTTATTATTTTGTGTATACTCTCACTGTAACTGCACTTATTATAGCATATATTTGTCCGCTTTTCCTGACAAATGCGCAAGCATCCCTTATCCTTTGCCTGTAGCTGTTCACAGGCACTATTCACAGTAGCTTAATCAACATGCATCCCAAATCACCTTCGGTGATGGCATTTGCCCTGTATGTCTCGGTATTTTGTCATATTCATGGCAAACACCTCGCGGAACATTACCTGTGAGCAGCAACAAACCATACATTTCATACTAAGCAAGTATGTATTTAACCTTTACATCTATCACAAAAAAGTATAACATAAAAGATATTATATAATGTAAAGGCAGGGAAAATTTATGGACTATTCTATTAACACAAAATGCGTTCAGGCTGGTTATACACCTGGAAACGGAGAACCAAGGCAAATTCCTATTTACCAGTCTACCACATACAAATATGATACCAGTGAAGATATGGGGAAACTCTTTGATCTTGAAGCAGAAGGATACTTTTACTCCAGACTTCAGAACCCGACAAACGATTATGTTGCAGCCAAGATTGCATCTCTTGAGGGCGGTACCGCCGGAATGCTGACTTCTTCCGGACAGGCAGCAAACTTCTTTGCTATCTTTAATATCTGCGAGTCTGGAAGCCATATTGTTTCTTCCTCTTCCATTTATGGCGGAACCTATAATCTGCTTGCTGTCACAATGAAAAAAATGGGTGTAGACGTAACTTTTGTCGATCCGGACTGCACTGAAGAAGAACTGAATGCCGCTTTCAAAGAAAATACAAAAGCAGTTTTCGGAGAATCTATCGCAAACCCGGCGCTTACAGTTCTGGATATTGAGAAATTCGCCAAAGCCGCTCACACTCATGGTGTACCACTTATCGTAGATAACACTTTCCCAACACCGGTAAATTTACGTCCGATCGAATGGGGTGCTGATATCGTAACTCATTCTACAACCAAATATATGGACGGTCATGGTGCAGCACTTGGCGGTGCGATCATTGATGCCGGTAAATTTGACTGGATGGCTCATGCTGACAAATTTCCTGGACTCTGTACTCCTGATGAGTCTTATCACGGAATCACATATGCCGAGAAATTTGGCAAAGAAGGCGCATTCATCACCAAATGTACTTCCCAGCTGATGCGTGATCTCGGCTGTGCACAGTCCCCGCAGAGTGCTTTTATACTGAATCTTGGTCTGGAATCTCTTCATGTCCGTATGCCGCGTCACGTCGAAAACGGACAAGCTGTTGCAGAATTCCTTGAAAAGCATGACAAAGTAGAGTTTGTAAATTATCCTATTCTTCCATCCAATAAATATTACGAAATTGCCAAAAAATATCTTCCAAACGGAGGATGTGGTGTTGTTTCCTTCGAATTAAAGGGCGGTCGTGCTGCCGCAGAAAAATTCATGAAGAATCTGAGACTTGCTGCAATCGAAACCCACGTTGCAGATGCCAGAACATGCTGTCTGAATCCTGCCACTTCCACTCACAGACAGATGAATGATGAGCAGCTTGCCGCTGCAGGAATCCCGGCTGGACTGATCCGTATTTCCTGCGGTCTTGAGGACAAGAACGATCTGATCGCCGATATTGCTCAGGCACTTGAAGCAATTTAATTGTTTCACGTAAAACTTTTATTTTGTTAGACAAAAAAGATGGAACTGTTATCATCTGAATTGTTATTCTGATACAGTTCCATCTTTTGTTTATAGATTTTTCTATTCAATTGCAGAAAACTTATTCCTGATCATCCTCATCCATTTCCCAATGCAGCACGCGCAGTATCTCCTGCAATTTATCCAACGTCTTCTCGTGCCAGATCACAAGGATTGCCGCTACTGCCGCCACGAAAGATATTCTGCAGACAGCTTTACGGATTCGCATTTTGCGTCTGGCATCCTTCATTCCAGCCTCATACAGAAGGTATCCCATTCTGTCCTGCTTAGACTCCATACATGCAGTGTAATCGTCCACAACCTTACGGTCCTTCTCTGACAGTTCCATCTCATTTAGCTTCTGCTCCAGTCCCAGCAGCTCATCTGTGTCCTGTCTGACCCATTCATCCTTGCGGTAGATTCTGTCCTCTGCACGCCATCTCATTTTTTCAAGTTTTTTACTCATTTCCATTCACGCTCCTTTTTTCATTTATTATATCATAAACAGCCCTTGATCTTATATATTTTTACGACATTTCAAAAATCACGATTCTCTCCCTTGGGTCCTGTCCCGGAAATAGATCGTTACAGGAAATTTCATCCACAAACATCAATTCATCTATCGTCATCAAATACGATATATATTCATCTGACGGATAGTAAAAAAACAATTGAATCGCTCTGGGATTCTGATAATAAGATTCAAGGATCCTGGCCATTACTTTCTCCAGAATTTCCACGGAAAACGGATTAAAGAAATACATACGGTCTGCATTCTCCGGAACCGCAAAGATTTCCGCATTCGCCAGTTCCATAGAAGTTCTGCCGCCTGAAACAGCTTTATCTTTATTTTCTACGGCCTTTTGATAAATACGTTCGTCGTATTCTATCCCTATCGATCTGCAGCGGGTCTGATATGAGAGGAAAAAATCTACCCGTCCCTTCCCACATCCATAATCAAGCAGTGTATTATTTTTCCTGATATATTCTGTATTCGCCAGACGTTCCAGTACAGAATACGGTGTTGGCTCATACGGATATCTGTACTGATCTGAATTAGAATCGTCTCTTCCCATCGTCTGAATATGCAGAAGTTTATCCCATCTTGTTTCGTTTTTATCCTGTTTCATATTGCTTATATACTTCCTCTTATCAGATAATGATTCCCTCCAGATGATCCAGCTCGTGCTGGCAGATCTGTGCCGTCCAGCCACTGAGTTTCTGTCTCTGCTTCTTCCAGTTCATATCCAGGTATTCCACTTCTATATTCTCATAGCGCGTAGTTTTACGTACTCCCGTAAGTGACAGGCAGCCTTCCTCTGTCTCATATGGGGTATCTTTTTTGATCAGAACCGGGTTAAACATAACCACATCTACAAATCCCATATTTACAATGATCACGCGCTTATTCACACCGATCATATTCGCAGCCATCCCCACACACGCTTCCCTGTTCGCCCGAAGCGTGTCCTGCAGATCTATCCCTACCTGTATATCCTCGCGCGTAGCCGTCTCCGCCTTCCGTCTCAGAAAAAATATATCTTTTACGATTGGTTTGATCATATGTCATCTTCCACCTTTGTCTGTATTTATTATGATCATTATAGCAGATTTTCCTCTCAAGCATGACAGAAATATAAAAAAGCGAAATTACCTCAAACTCTACATTCAAAGTAATCTCGCTTCAGGATAAACGTCCCGTGCGGGAATCGAACCCACATCAGACGCTTAGGAGCAAGGCACTCGGCATCTTCCTCTGGGACTATTTATGTTTTATACTGTCTTTGAAAATCCCTGATTTACGGGCTTTCTTAGCTCTCGTGGGCACTTCGCTGTCAGCTTCTATATTATACCTCAAAACTGAGGTGTTGTGTATATAAATTTTACGTCAATGGAATACTATTTGGTCTATAACGCTGATACCTTGCTATTTCGTAAGCGCTCAGCAGACAACTTGCATAAGTACTGAGTTGGTAGGCAAGTTGGCTCTTATTTATAACTGACTTCCTCTGTAACAACATTCTGAATTTTGTTATTTTCTATAATAGGATAATTGCTATAGATCTCTTTGAATTCATGATAGGATTCTTTTATATCTGTACGCTTTCCATCCGTAATAATTTCATAAATTTCGTGAATGCTATAAGGCAGCATCTTCAATGGTGCACGAGTTACAAAAACAAAATAATTCCCAGATTCTTTTACATAACTGGCAAATTCCTTTGTAAATACAAATTCATTATTTTCTTCGATAAAAATAACTGTATTTTTTAACGGATATAATGCATCTTTCCAATCACGTCCCACTTCATCTCGAATATATACATAATATGATGCATTTGTAGAAACAGCATATCCTGACTGCCTTCCAATTCTCAAGTATTCATATAAAATACGTAAAAGAGTAGTCTTTCCTGTTGCACTGTCTCCTTTTATAACGGTAATATTTCTTCTAATGGAAAATTCAAATAATACTTTTTTACTTTTAGCCTTAAACCAGTAGCTTCCTTTCATCTTCCATCTCCTCTGCTTCCAATAATCCTTCTACATATTCTGCCGGATTGCATACAATCTTCCCTGTATTCATAATCTTAATTTTAAATTCTCCTTCAAACCGCATTATATGTTGCAAATATACTGTCAGATCCTTTTTTTCTGCAATCTTCAAAATCCATTTTGCGCAGTTATCTCCGCAATTAGACATGTTGTAAATAAAAGAATCGTCCTTTAACATAAGAATCAAAACTTTCACTCCACCAGACAATTCGCGCGGCGTTATGGCTCCCAGTATAGGACTGTCAATAACATGTGAACTGATAACTGTGCAATGATCCACATCCTGAATCATTTCTTTTACAAAACTATCTTCAATCCATTCATCTTCATATACATTATCAAAATACGAAGGTGCATCCTTCATGTATTCGATATTGGCATAGTACCATATTTTTAACATCCTATCACGACCTCTCTGTTCTTAATATATTCTTCATCAATATCCATCTCTATCATTGATTTTTCTCACTTTTGAAATCTGCGATTTTATTCTTTAGTTAAATATATAACTGTTTACGCACCTTTATTAATGCATATCCAAGTAATATTTCCATTTTTCAAGTTTTATACGCCTGTTTCCGAAATTTTATTTCTAATATCGCATTATATATCTTTCTATTCTGTTTTTTTAATATTCACATCACCACATCAAATCTCCAACCACAATCACCATGGTAAATCATTTGTTTTGTCATGCCACCATCAATACAGATGTTTTCACCTGTGATAAAGCCTGCTTTTTCAGAGCAAAGAAACAGTACCATATTGGCAATATCCATGGGATTTCCGACACGATGAACCGGCTGCTGCACTGCATCTGCTCCTGTATATTCGGTAAAGTCAGTATCTATCCATCCCGGAGAGATTGAATTGACTCGTACTCTTCCTGCAAGACTGACTGCCAACGCATGCGTTAATGCTGAAATCCCACCCTTGGCTGCGGTGTAACTTTCTGTTTGCGGCTGACTCATACGGTCACGGGAAGATGAAATATTGACAATGGCAGCTCCTTCAGAAAAATATGGCTGAAATAGTTTTGTCAGATAAAATGGTGCTGTAACGCCTACCTTTAACGCATAATTGAATTCTTCATAAGAACAGTTGTCAATTCCTTTCATCAAGGGTAATGCGTTGTTGATAAGATAATCCACATGACCATATTCAGCAATCACCTTTTGAGCAAATTTCTCCAATATATCCTGCTGCGAAAGATCACCGGTAAAGTATACTCCAGGCTGCTTATCAATACTGCAGACAAAGGCACCCTGCTTCTGAAATTCCTCTGCAATGGTCTTTCCAATGCCTTGCGCGCTTCCCGTCACAATCACTACTTTATTTTTAAACTCCATATAAAATTCTCCCCCAAAATCCGCTTTCTATTTCTGTTGCCACAACATTGTGTATTCTTTTTCACCAGTAGCATCATCTAATCCTTCACATTGAATATCGAACCCTTCTCTTTGGTAAAAAGAGATGGCTCTGGCATTCTTCTGGTATACGTTTAATCGTAACCTAATTTTTTTATTCTTGATATAGTCTAATAAAAGTTTACCTATACCACATGACTGCATTTCATCAGAAACAAAAATCCCTTCAATGTATTCGTTACTTAGTCCTACAAATCCCTGAATCATTTTATTATCTTCATACACATAGACTTCCGCTTGTGACATCATTTCTTTCACTAATTCATAATTACTTGTCCAATATTGCTCAGGAATAAAATCATGTGCTTTTAAATTGGTCTTTAACCATATGTCAGCAACTCTATTAATATCTGTATTCTGCATCTTTCTGATCATAACGATTATCCTCCATCAGCTCCCGATTTCAGAGCTTCATTTCTAATACTGATTTTACCGTACTTTTTAGGCTCAGTCCATCTTTTATACCCAAGCAATATCGCTTCCATTTCCTTTCTGCCGGACTGTTAGTCCCTTTTCTTGAAAAAATATAAAAAATAGAGCACATAGATAGATTCTACATGCTCTTACGCTTTATATTCTGTTTTTATATCTTATTCTCTTTAGACGAATTTTTTTTGATTCTGTTTATTACACCAGTTTACAACTTTATAATTAATAGACTTGCTGACGAATCAGCTGTTTTAAAACCTTTATGATAACATTTGATTTTATATGTGTTTCGATGTTTCTAACGAAATTGGTCAAAAATATCTGGCTGCGAATGCCCTGACTTAATTCAAAACGAAACTCCTGTACATTTTTTGTACGGTATTCGGAAAACTGCTCATCCTGATAGGGTAAGATCTTCATTGCACAATAACAGATATTGATCAGATTTACCAGCATTTCAATACCCTTGCAGCTTCGTACCATATAACTGCAAAGTGACCAGAAGGTTTTCTGCTCATAGTAGCTTGTTTCAATAT
>CAKRXU010000012.1 GCA_934424575.1 uncultured Blautia sp. | reverse complement strand
GCGGGGCACGCGAGGATAGCTTGTAGATACTTGGCTCAGTAGAGCCATTGAGCAAGAAGCCCCCACTTCAAAATCAGAGATTTAAGTGGTGGGAGCATGTCACGTCTCGAATACTGGTCGACAAATCCTGCAGAAATGATACCGGTGGGGATCGCAACCATGCCGACACCAAGAAATGCAATAAAAATACCAAAAATCTTACCGATCGTGGTGACAGGATAAATATCACCATAGCCTACCGTGAGCAGAGTGGAAGCAGCCCACCAGATCCCGGAAAATGCATTCGTAAAAACCTCCGGCTGCGCCCGGTTTCCCAGACTGTATTCATTATGCAAAATTCCTCCCATTACTTGAAAATATTGTACCGGAAACCAGGAAATGCGTCAACGGTACAGACAGTTTCAGACAGAAAAACATTCAAAAACCGTGTAGAATATCACGTTTTTTGTACATAACCGTAAACATACATCAGTCCTTCTTGCGGTACATACTTCAATGTGCTACACTCAAAAAGTGCTGAAAATAATCACAGAAAAAGCGTTATTGTTATAGGGAAAAAGGCACTTAGAGGAGAAAAAATATGAAAACACTGCTGACACTGCAGCTCACGATCTTTATTCTGGTAGCTGTAGGATTTTTAATGAAAAAGATACATATCATCGGTCCGCAGGGGCAGAAGAACATCAATGATCTGGTCATCTATCTGATCCTGCCATGCAACATTCTTCATGCATTTACCCAGAGTGCAACGGATGGAGATTTCAGCAATTATCTGGCGATTCTTTTTATCTCGATCGGTATTCAGGTATTCTGTGTTATCTATGGAAAAGTCATGTTCCGAAAAGAATCCGAAGACCGTCGGAAATGCCTGCAGTACGGAACTATCTGCTCAAACGCAGGATTTCTTGGGAACCCGATCGCGGAAGGAGTTTACGGGATAGAAGGACTGGTTCTCGCCAGCGTGTACCTGATCCCGCAGAGAATCATGATGTGGTCTTCCGGTCTGGCTGTTTTTTCCGGAAGCAGCGATAAGATGAAAACGGTGAAAAAAGTCGTCACACATCCATGCATTCTGGCATGTGTACTTGGAATGATCCTGATGATTACAGGACTTCCAATCCCGCCAGGACTCGACGGTGCGGTGACTGCTGTCGGAAACTGTAATACGGCAATGTCGATGATGGTCATTGGAATGATCCTTGCAGATATCAATCTCAAAGATTTCTGGGACTGGACAGTTGTGAAATACACAGTTCACAGACTTATTATCATTCCGGCGATCGTTTATATCGTCTGCCGTTTCCTGCCTCTGAGCAAAACGGTTCTGGGACTGTGTGTACTCCTTGCAGCAATGCCGGCAGGTGCAACGACCAGTATCCTCGCAGAAAAATACCAGGTCGATTCTCCATTTGCGACAAAAATGGTCATCTTCTCAACATTGTTATCCCTTCCGACCATCTGCCTGTGGAGCATTTTTCTCCAGTAAAAAACATATTTGCCAAATTTCTGATAAAACATCCCCCCTCCCGGCTTGTAGGAGGGGTGTTTTTTTTATATACTAAAAAAATAACATTTTATACGGAAAAGAGAACAAATCATGAGCGATCTTAAAAACGAAATCCATGACTACTGGACCAACCGGGCCAGAGGTTATTCAGAATATAATCAGCAGGAAATGGCAGATGCCAGACAGACCATGTGGAGGGCGAAACTCCTTGATCTACTGGGAAAACAGTTCCCGGAGCGCGAACCAAAAGAGATTAAAATCCTTGATGTCGGAACCGGCCCGGGATTTTTTGCAATCCTTCTCGCAGAAGCCGGCTATCAGGTGACGGCGATCGACTATACAGAAGAAATGCTCAAGGAAGCACAACAGAATGCCGGTGGATTAGCGGAGTGTATTGTGTGGAAAACCGGCGACGCACAGGCTCTTGATGTGGAAAACAACAGCTTTGATGCCATTGTAACCAGAAATGTAACATGGAATCTTCCACGCCCGGACCTCGCATATAAAGAATGGCTGCGTGTGCTCAAACCAGGCGGTATGCTTTATAACTTTGATGCAGACTGGTACGGTCATCTTTATAATGAAGAAAAGCGAAACAGCTATGAGAAAGACCGGCAGCAGACAGAAGAACAAAACGTGGAGGACTATTACAGCGGAACTGACATCGAAAAGATGGAAGAGATTGCCCGCCAGGTTCCATTAAGTCGTCTGGAACGTCCGAAGTGGGATATCGAAACTATGCAGAAAACAGGATTTCTTGATGTTTCCTGTGATGAAGAGGTCTGGAAAGAAGTCTGGACAGAAGAAGAGATCATCAATAACAGCACTTCCCCGATCTTCCTCCTGACAGGAAGAAAGAGAGATGTTTTTAACCTCAAAAATATAACAGTGGAGCCGGGTGAGAAGTGGAACGGGGAACTGGAACTTGCAAACGGCGAGATCAAACTTCCGGCGACTGTCCTGCACGGACACGGTACAGGAAAGACCATGCTGATCACTGCAGGTGTTCATGCCGGAGAATATGTCGGGATTCAGGCAGCGATCGAACTGTCCCAGAAACTCAAAATTGAAAAAGTAAAAGGAACGATCGTCATTGTCAAAGTCATGAACCGTCCTGCATTTGAGGCACGTAACGGCAGTATGGGACTGACCGATGACAAAAACCTCAACCGCGAATTCCCGGGAGACCCGCAGGGGACAGAGATGGAACGCCTTGCATGGGTAGTATCTCAGGAACTTCAGCCGGTGGCAGATTACTACATCGATCTCCATAGTGGAGATGACTATGAAAAATTAACACCGTATGTCTATTATGCAGGAGCAGCGGCAGAAGAAGTTGTTGCTGTGTCCAGAAGAATGGCAGAACAGGTCGATGTTCCATACATGGTAAAATCCAACGTGGCGTCCGGTGGTTCCTACAACTATGCAGCTTCGCAGGGAATCCCGAGTATTCTGATCGAACGCGGCGGAATGGGCGACTGGAATTACGAAGAAGTCCGCTCTACCAGAAGAGATGTCCGTAATATTTTGTGTCATATGGGAATCTATCAGGGAATCAAGGATTTCAGGACATACTATCCGCTGGATGTGGCAGATGTCCGCTATCAGGATGCAGAGGAAAGCGGTCTCTGGTATCCGTTCAAAAAAGTCGGCGACATGATCCAGGAAGGCGATATCCTCGGAGAAGTCCGTGACTATGAGGGAAAAGTCAAAGAAGTCAGCATCGCAGAGTTCGACGGCGTTCTTCTCTATCAGTGCGGCACGCTGCAGGTACTTGGCAATGGACCGATGGTCACCTACGGAAGAATCGTGAGCCGCTACGACGAGCGCAAGGAAAAAATCGTAAAATACTGGGAAAAACGAAGCGACAGTTTCCTGGAGCAGAGAAGACAGGAACTTCACAGCACCATGGCAGAACGCTGGATGAAAGAAATCAATACACAGCTTCCGGAGGGAAAAAATCTCAAGATTCTCGATGTGGGCTGTGGAGCAGGATTTTTCACTATCCTTCTTGCAAAAGCAGACCATCAGGTGACTGGAATCGACCTGACACCGGATATGATCAAAAACGCCCGCATCCTTGCAGAAGAAGAGGGCGTAAATTGCGAATTTACAGTTATGGATGCAGAGAATCCGGAATTCCCGGATGACACCTTTGATGTGATCATTTCCAGAAACCTGACCTGGACATTGCCGCATGTGCGTCACGCATATCAGGAGTGGCTTCGCGTCCTCAAAAAAGGCGGTGTACTGCTTAATTTTGATGCAAACTACGGAATCACAGACTTCTCAAATGTGGAAGACCTTCCGGAAAATCATGCACATAACACACTCGGAAATGACATGATGCGCGAGTGCGAGGAGATCAAACGTCAGCTTCCGATCAGTTCCTACAGCCGTCCGGCGTGGGATCTGGAAACCCTGGGATCTATGGACCTTAAAGATTTCCGGGTAGACTTAGGAATCAGCAGCAGGATCTATCTTGAAAAAGACGAATTTTATAATCCGACTCCGCTGTTTATGCTGCGGACAGTTAAATAATGGGCAGGCAGCTACACAGACTATAAGAATATGCGGAGAATCATATGGATTTAAAACAATTACAATATTTTGTGGCATGTGCCCAGTCAGGATCTTTCAGTGACGCGGCAAAGATCCTTTATTCAACACAGTCCAGCGTCAGTAAGGTGATCAAGACACTTGAAAATACTCTGGGAATCCAGCTTTTTGACAGACTTCCGAGAGGAATCCGTCTGACTGTACAGGGACAGAAAGTCTACCATTATGTATGCAAGATTACAAATGAGATCGATGTACTGGAAAATATGGCAGCACACGGAATGACCAAATGGATTCGGATTTCCCTGAATCCAAGTTCCTGGTTTGCAAATCAGTTTGTAGATTTTTATAATGAAACATACGAAAAAAAGTACCATTTTCAGATCACTACGGCAGGCGTGCGGAGTGTTATGGAGCGTGTCCGTGACTATATGGATGATATCGGATTTGTTTATATTCTGAGCCAGCAGAAAGAAAATTTTCTTCATGAACTTGCCAGGAATAAAATGCAGTTTGTTGCCCTGTATGAAACAGATGTAATCCTTTATCCTGGACGGCAGACAGAACTTTATGATTTTGAAAGAGAAAGAGTAGATCTCGAGGAACTGGAGGGATTACGTTTCATACAAAATTATCAGGATGAATTTTTTGATATCGGAGCCGCCAGTGAGGAGTCTTTTCAGTGGCAGGATCTTGACATATCCGTATTGACCAACAGTGACTATATTATGGAAAAAATGCTTCAGAACAGCAAAGTTTCCAATGTGAGCGGCAGTTACCTTTCAGAAAATAAAACAGGTACTACGCCAGGGATTCCTCTGAACATGGGTGACAGTAAAGTTATTTTTGGATATATGCTCCGCAGGGGAGAAGAAACCGATGAAAGTATACAGGAACTTCTTGATTTTCTTATAAGCAGACTTCCAAAAAGTTAATCTTTACTTATTCCAAAACAGACCCGAAGTATGCGAACTAAGAATAGCACATAACCCTCCCCCGGGGTTGTGTGCTTTTTTGACATTTGTTAGACTTTATCTGACGAGTTATTATGCGGATATGTTGTCTGATGTTATGCAGACATAAAGGAGAACGAATGATTAAATACATTTTAAAAAGACTTCTTCAGTTGATTCCGATTCTGATCGGAATCACTTTTTTGTCTTTTGCGATGATGCGTCTGGCGGGCGGTGATGCGGTTACTTATATGTATGAGAATGCAGGCTCGGCAGTTTCGCAGGAAGTGATCGACGAGACAAGAAAGGAGTATGGTCTGGACCAGCCGTTTCTTGTTCAGTATGCAAAGTGGTTTGCGGGGATGGCAACCGGAGACATGGGCAAGAGCTATGTATCCAAGAGGGATGTTTATGAAACTTTCATAGAGAAAATTCCGGCAACGATCATGCTGACAGTATCTTCAGTCCTGCTGACAATGCTGATCGCAATTCCTCTCGGAATTCTCTCAGCAGTAAAACATAATAAATGGAGTGATTATCTGATTCGATTTCTAAGTTTTATCGGAAACTCCATGCCAAATTTTTTTGCGGCGCTGGTGCTGATGTACTTCTTTTCTATCAGACTGGGGTGGTTTCCGGTCATTACCAGTGACAATACAGCATTAAGTCTGGTGCTCCCGACACTGACTCTTGCCATCTCTATGGCATCCAAATATACCAGACAGGTGAGGGCAACGATCCTTGAAGAACTGAATAAGGACTATGTAGCCGGAGCAAGGGCAAGAGGGGTGAGAGGCAGTGTGATCATCTGGAAGAATGTGATGAAATCTTCCATGCTCACGATCATTACCCTGCTGGCATTATCAATAGGAAGTCTTCTTGGAGGAACTACGATTGTCGAGACCATTTTTATGTGGGATGGCGTTGGTAAGATGGCAGTAGATGCCATTACCATGAGAGACTATCCGATCATTCAGGCATATGTGGCATGGATGGCAATTATTTATGTGGTTGTAAATCTGATCACAGATATCATTTATCATTATCTGGATCCTCGGGTAAGATTAGGAGGTGACAGAACATGACACAGAAAAAGAAACAGATATCTGTCCGAAAACAGAAAATAAAGAAAAATCATGTCAGAGAAAAGCTGATCTTTTTTACTATACTGGCGATGGTTTTACTTGTTGTCGCAGCCTTTGCACGGAAACTCTGTCCGTATGATCCAGATATACAGGATCTTCTTCTGGCGCAGAAACCACCCAGTGCAGAACATATACTGGGAACCGACCGTTATGGAAGAGATATGCTTTCACGTGTACTGGTAGGAAGTACCACCAGCATTTATGCAACATTGCTGCTGGTAGCGATCGTTACTGTATTTGGAACCGTGATCGGTATTATATGTGGCTGGTGTGGAGGAATTCTGGATACTGTTCTGATGCGTGTATCTGATCTGTTTCTGGCGTTCCCAAGCCTTGTTTTTGCCCTTGCGGTAGCAGGCGTACTTGGCGGTGGCATTCAGAATGCGATCATAGCGCTGGCGGTCATCGGATGGCCGAAGTTTGCCAGACTTGCCAGAGGTCTGACTCTTGCCCAGAAAGATGCTCCATATCTGATGGCGGTGAGACTGTCTGGAAGCAGCACACTCAAAATTATGTTTAAACATATTTTGCCAAATATTGCAGGTCCGATACTGGTTACTTCTGTTCTTGACATTGGAACTATGATGATGGAACTTGCCGGGCTTTCCTTCCTTGGACTGGGAGTACAGCCGCCGATGGCAGAGTGGGGCAGTATGATCAATGATGGGAGAAGTATGCTTCAGATCTCACCATGGATGGTGCTTGCGCCGGGACTTGCCATATTTATAACTGTTATGATCTTTAATCTTCTCGGAGATACACTCAGAGATTATCTGGATCCGAAAGAGAGAGCAAAGAGACAATAAAAATAAAGAAAGGAAACAATAATTATGAAAGAGAAACTGATTGCAGCAATTCTTACAGGAGCAATGCTGGTGGCAGGAATGTCTACAAGTGTATGGGCTGATGGAGAAAAATCATTTGTGTATGGAACAACCGGATACAGTGAAGAAATGGGAGATGCCGGATTAAATCCGCATGATAACTATTCCGGATGGAGTGCACTTCGCTATGGCGTCGGCGAAACTCTTTTTAAATACAATGACAACATGGAAGTAGAACCGTGGCTTGCAACAGATTATGAATTTGTAGATGACACAACTGTAAAAATCACACTTCGTGACGGTGTGCAGTTTTCCAGCGGGCGTACGATGGATGCAGAGGCAGTGAAGGAATGCCTGGAAGACCTGATTGCAGTGCATGACCGTGCACCTTATGATCTGAAGATCGATCATATTGATGCAGATGGTCTGACACTTACCATTTATACAACAGAGCCATGTCCGGCGATCATCAATTATCTTGGTGATCCATATGGTGCGATCATTGACATGGATTATGGAATCCAGGGTGAAGGCGGTTCTGCCAATGTGGCCGGAACTGGCCCATATATTGCAGAGAACGTCACTCCAACCCAGATCGATCTGGTAAAAAACGATAACTACTGGGGCGGTGAAGTGAAAGTAGATAAAGTTACAGTCAAATCTTTTGCAGACGGAAGTGCACTGACAGCAGCACTGCAGACCGGAGACATTCAGGGAACTTATGGACTCCAGTATGATAACTATGCATTATTTGACGGAAATACAGATTACACAATTAATTCCTGTGCAACAAGCCGCTGCTTCTTCGGTCAGTTTAATATGGATTCAGAGATCATGAAAGACCAGAATGTCCGCAAAGCAGTGGAGATGGGAATCGATAAAGACGGATTCTGTTCTGTAATTATGCAGGGACGTGGAGTTCCGGCAAAAGCAGCATTCCCGAACAGTTTTTCTTATGGAAACGATGCAGTGGAAACTGTTTCTTACGATCCGGATGGCGCAAAGAAACTTCTCGAAGAATCAGGATGGACAGATACTGATGGTGATGGATATGTAGATAAAGATGGACAGAAACTCAGCATTAACTGGCTGACTTACCCAACCCGCCTGGAACAGCCGAAACTTGCAGAGTATGCACAGGCTACGCTGAAAGATATCGGAATTGATGTGGTCGTAAATAATACTTCGGATCATATGACAATTGCCAAGAGTGGAGATTTTGATGTATATGTAAGTTCTACAACCACAGCACCGACCGGAGATCCGGAATACTTCTTTACCAGTACAGTTACAGGTGCCAAGAACTATGGAAACTATCAGAATGAAGAAGTAACAAAACTGACAGATCAGCTTCATCAGACCTTTGATAAGAATGAAAGAGCCAAGCTTGCCGTAGAACTTCAGCAGGATATACTGGATGATGATGCGTTCTTCTTCATATCACATCTGAACATGGGAATCGTAACCAAGTCAAATGTTACAGGAATGGCAGCACATCCATGCGATTACTATGAGATCACTGCTGACCTGGATGTAGAATAAAATTATTGCTTCTGCTTGCAGCAGCAATTTTTGAGGAGAAAATAAATTATGGATTCTTTGCTTCGTGTAGAGCATGTGACAATTTCTTATAATGGAAAACCAACGGTTGAGGATGTCAGCTTTGAATTAAAGCAGGGCGAAATCCTTGGAATCGTGGGCGAGTCCGGAAGCGGCAAAAGTACGATCATCAAGGCAATCATGGGGCTTCTGGGAGAAGAAGGTCTGGTTACAAGCGGCGATATCTGGTACAAAGGCGAAAACCTTACAGATATGAGTGAAAAAAAACTCCGTAAGCTTCTGGGAACAGAGATCGGAATGGTATTTCAGGACTGCAAAGCCGCATTGTGTCCTGTCCGGACGATTGGGGCACAGATACATGAGGCAGTGTCAGAACATGAGAAAATCAGCAAAAAGGAAGTCCGGAAACGTGCAGGAGAGATCATGAAGAAGATTGGCATGGATGACAGTGACCGTGTGCTGGACAGCTATCCGTTTGAACTCTCCGGTGGAATGAACCAGAGAGTGGGAATCTGTACAGCTATGATCATGCATCCGAACCTGCTTCTGGCAGATGAACCTACCAGTGCGCTGGATGTGACCGTTCAGAAACAGGTAGTAGAGGAACTTCTGCTTATGCGTAAAACATACAATACCGCGATGATTCTTGTAACGCATAATATCGGTGTTGTAAGGCTGATGGCAGACAGAATACTGGTACTTCAGAATGGACAGGCAAGGGAGTATGGAGAAACTGAGACTGTTCTGGATCATCCGAAAGATCCGTATACAAAGAAACTGATGAGTTCCGTGCTTCATCTGAAACGGAACAGAAATCAGGAGGTACAGTAAAATGACAGACATTATCCTGAAAGCAGACCATCTCAAAAAAGTATTTATATCAGGGAAAAAATCCATGACAGCTGTGGATGATGTAAGCTTTGAACTGAAACGTGGAGAATGCCTTGGAATCGTAGGCGAATCCGGTTCCGGTAAAAGTACGATTGCCAAAATGATCACACATCTGGAAAGTATCACAGAGGGACAGGTCTTTCTTAAGGGAAAGGACATCACTCATGCCAGAGGCAAAGATTTGAGAGAAACATATCAGAATATCCAGATGGTTTTTCAGATGCCGATGGAATCTTTTGACCCAAGATGCACTTTAGGCGACGGAATTGGGGAAAGTCTCCGGAATATGGGGATAAGTCGTGCAGAAACACGGAAACGTGTGGAAAACCTTCTCGAAAGATGCGGCCTTTCTAAAGAATATGCTGACCGTTATCCTCACCAGGTCAGCGGGGGGCAGTGCCAGAGAGCGGCGATTGCCAGAGCTCTCGCAGTAGATCCGGAAATCCTGATCTGCGATGAAGCAACCAGTGCATTGGATGTAACCGTGCAGAAACAGATTCTGGAACTTCTGATCGAACTGAAAGAGAAGGAGAATCTGTCGTTTATCCTGATCTGTCACGATCTTGCACTGGTGCAGGCATTCTGTGACAAAGTGCTGGTGCTCTATCATGGAAAGACAGTAGAATACGGAACCCCAGATGATATCATCAATCATCCGAAGATGGACTATACAAAAAACTTAATAGATTCAGTTTTATAAAATTAACAGCATAATAATCAACGACAATAACCGGAGGGCAGGAATTATGGTAGTAAATGTTTTTCTGTTTGATGATTTTGAAGTGATGGATGCGTTTGGCCCGGTGCAGATCTTTGGATGTGTACCGGAGCATTTTTATATACGCTTTATTTCACTGCGCGGAGGACTGATCACCGGAAAGCAGGGAATAAAAGTATGGACCGAACCATTAAATCCTATCGAGATTGAGGATATATTTTTGATTCCAGGAGGAAAGGGCGTCAAGAGCTTTCTGCATACAGAAGGAGATAAGGGACAGCAGATGTTAAAACAGGCCGTAGAAGAAGCATCTTTTTGTGTGATGGTTCAGAATGCTTCTGCAATGCTTGCGAGAACAGGGCTTCTGTTCCATAGGCAGGTGGCAGATTATGCATATGATGAAAACTGGAAGCGGATGTTTACAGTGGGAATCAATTACATCAGTAGAGAGAACTGGATTTCGGACGGGAAATATTATTCCAGCAGTACGACAATGGCGGCTCTGGATATGACACTGGGGCTGATTGGTGATATGCTGGATATTGGTATTGCCGAAAAAGCTGCAGAAGAAACAGGATATGCATGGGACAGCAGTCTTTACCTATGAAATATTAGTACTTATCTATAACAGATAAGAATACTTCCATATCCCCCGGGGTAGGTTGTTGATACTTTAACGTGGTGATACAATACAGTTAATTATGAGGCGCGCACCAAATAAAATAAAGTTTTCACAGGGAAAGGAAGTATATCTATGCATATACCTGAGAACTATTTAAGCCCGTCGACATGTGCTGTAATGACAGCCGCCATGGTCCCGGTCTGGGGATATTCAATCAACAAAGTAAGAACAGAAATACCGAAAGCGAAGATGCCGCTTCTTGGCATTGGTGCCGCTTTTTCATTCCTTGGAATGATGTTTAATGTGCCGCTTCCGGGAGGCACTACAGGACATGCAGTAGGTGGAACTCTTATTGCAATCCTTACAGGCAGTCCAGCAGCCGGATGTATATCCGTTTCTATTGCGCTGCTGATACAGGCACTGCTTTTTGGAGATGGAGGAATCCTTGCATTTGGAGCCAACTGTTTCAACATGGCGTTTGTACTGCCGTATCTGGGATTTTTTCTGTATAAGCTGCTTCTGAAAAAAACGGGTATGCGTAAGCTCAGTGCCGCGATTGGTGCATATATAGGAATCAATGAAGCAGCATTCTGTGCCGCTGTTGAATTTGGTATTCAGCCGTTATTGTTTAAGAATGCAGCAGGTCAGGCACTTTACTGTCCATATCCTTTAAGCGTGTCCATACCGGCAATGATGATTGGACATATTACTTTGTTTGGACTGGCAGAGATTGTACTGACTGTAGTGGTACTGACATTTGTAGAGAAAGTTTCACCATCCGCTCTGGATGCAGTTCCGAATAAAACTTCGTTTAAACCTTTGTACATACTGATTGCAGTGCTTATTGTTCTGACACCAATCGGTCTTCTTGCAACAGGTACTGCCTGGGGTGAATGGGGCGTTGATGAAATGGCAACTCTTGTCAGTGGTGGTACACAATTGGGATACACTCCGGCAGGAATGGAAAGTGGATTTGAGCTTTCAACATTGTTCCCGGATTATTCCATGGCAGGTATGCCGGAATGGACAGGATATATTCTGTCGGCAGTTGTCGGTGTGGCACTTCTGGTGATTTTCTTTAAGATCATTTCTTCACTTATGAAAGACAAAGTTGATTTCAAAAAGAAAGCGGCATAATGATGGATGATTACAGAACAGGAAAAACAGAGATTCCGAGTTGGATGTGCAGGCAGGAAGAGTATGTTCCCTCTGCAGATAAAGAAGCTTTTCTTACCAGAAGCACAAAATCTGTTTTGTCTGTGCTGGCAAGACTAAAATTTGATGAAGGGAAGGATGGCAGATTTTCTGCTACTCCTTCTCTTAAGTTGTTTTATACGATACTCTATATCATTCTTACAGCATGTTCGGGAAATTATCTGTTTGTGCTGATTATGTGTGCAGCTGTAACAGTTAGGCTGGCCTTTTTCTCAGCAGCTGCTATCCGGCAGATATTAAGTGGAACTGCTGGTGCAGTCCTGATTTCGATATTTCTTCTTTTGCCGGCGGTTTTTATGGGGAATCCTCAGACTCTGGCAAACATTACAGCGAGAGTATACGTATCGGTAACATTGGTCGGTATTTTGTCAGCAGGGACTTCGTGGAATAAACTCACAGCCGGCATGAGAACTTTTCATGTACCATCGTTGTTTATTTTTACTCTGGATATTACACTGAAATATATTTCAGTTCTGGGTGAGATATGTGTGGAGATTTTACGGTCCGTCAGACTGAGATCTGTGGGAAAAAATCCGGACAAGGCAAAATCTTTTTCCGGTATTCTTGGAATTACATTTCTTAAATCCAGCGAAATGGCAGAAGAAATGTATGCAGCCATGTGCTGCAGGGGATTTACCGGAGAATATCAGTCAAAACAGAAATACAGAGTGTGTCCGTACGACATTGTACATATTTTGATCATGGCAGGGTGCGTGGCACTGTTTATTCACCTGAACTGAATGAACAGTAACGTTTACGATACATCTGTTTCATAAAGACATAAAGGCAGCAGGAGAGAGGATAAAGGTAGACAATTATGATCACACTGGAAAAAGTTTGCTTCGCATATGAGCATGAGGTGGCACTAAGATATGTGAATCTCCAGATTGAAAAAGGCGATTCTGTGGTTATTCAGGGACCAAATGGCTGTGGAAAATCAACTCTTATCAGGTTATTGAATGGAATTATATTTCCATCTGAGGGACATTATTTTTATAAAGATTATGAAATTACAGAAAAAGCATTGAAAGACAGGCAGTTTGCAAAGTGGTTCCATCAGCAGCTAGGCTATGTGTTTCAGAATGCGGATACACAGCTGTTCTGCGGAAGTGTAGAGGAGGAAATTGCGTTTGGTCCTGTTCAGATGGGAATGTCAGAAACTGAGATCAGGCAAAGAACAGAAGATTGCTTGCGGCTGTTTGGAATAGAGAGGCTCAGGGAAAGACCACCATATCATCTGAGCGGAGGTGAGAAACGTAAAGTCTCACTTGCCTGTATTCTTTCGCTGAATCCGGAGGTACTGATACTGGATGAACCGCTTGCCGGTCTGGATGAAAAGACACAGGATATGCTGCTGGAATTTCTACAGAGTTTTCATAGAGCAGGAAAGACATTGATTACTATCACACATAATCGGCATCTTGCAGAGACGATTGGAACCAGGTTTGCAGTTATGAATGAGGACCATGAACTAAAAATGATATAAAAAAGTACTTCCCGCGGAGTTGGAAGTACTTTTTTTAAATTATGGGTTAACTGGTGCCTTAAGGGTGGAGGTCTGTGCACCTTTATTTGATAAAATAACACAGTTCTTTGTGTTGACTATATTTTAACAAAACGCAGTGTAAAAACAAGCCTCCCAGGGGGATGTAAAGCCATGAAAAAAACAGTATGATCCATGCGATATATGAATATGTCAATATCCCCCAGGGGCGGTTATATATGACCGAAATTGATGGTATACTGATAGAACTTGTTATGCATAATAAATAAAAATAAACCATAAAACTGTTGATAGACACAGCGTTATGCATAAATAAGAACAAAAGGAGGAAATGAGACAATGAAGAGAAAATTACTGGCAATTATGATGGCGGTCTGTGTGACAGCATCCTTTGCAGGAGGATCTGCAACTGTATTTGCGGCACAGGAAGAAAGCACAGCGAAAGATGAAGTAATCGTGACTATGCCGACGACATCCGAGCCGAAAGCTGGATTTGACCCGGCATATGGATGGGGCGCAGGAGAGCATGTGCATGAGCCTCTGATCCAGAGTACACTTACTACTACAAACACAGATCTTTCTATCGGTATGGACCTGGCGACAGATTATTCTGTGAGCGATGATGGACTTACCTGGACTGTTAAGATCCGGGATGATGTCAAATTTACAGACGGTGAAGCTCTGACAGCATCCGATGTGGCATTTACATACAACAACTGCCGCGATAACAGTTCCGTCAATGATTTTTCCATGCTGAAAGAAGCAGTGGCTGTGGATGATACAACGGTTGAATTTCACATGAACACACCATTTGCAGTCTGGCCATATACAATGGCAATTGTAGGAATCGTTCCGGAACATGCTTATGATGAGAATTACGGACAGGATCCGATCGGTTCCGGACGTTATATCATGAAACAGTGGGACAAAGGACAGCAGGTTATTTTTGAGGCGAATCCGGACTACTACGGCGAAGCACCAAAAATGAAAAAAGTAACCGTTCTTTTCATGGAAGAAGATGCAGCACTGGCAGCAGCTCAGTCCGGCACGGTAGACGTGGCACATACGGCGGCATCTTATTCAGATATGACGGTTGACGGATATGATCTGTTCAGCGTGCAGACAGTAGATAACCGAGGATTCAACCTTCCGGCAACAGCAGCAGAGGAAATTGACGGAGTAACTTATGGAAATGACTTCACCAGCGATGTAGAAGTAAGACGTGCGATCAATATCGGCATTGACCGCGAAGAAATGATCCAGAATGTCCTGAATGGTTACGGAACCCCGGCATACAGCGTGTGTGACAAAATGCCATGGTATAACGAGGAAGCGGAAGTAGAATACGATCTGGATAAGGCAAAAGAAATTCTTGAAACAGCAGGATGGGCAGAAGGTGATGACGGAATCCGTGAAAAAGACGGTGTACGTGCGGAACTTACCATGCTGTATCCGGCATCCGATTCTGTTCGCCAGGCACTGGCAGAGGACAGCAAGAATCAGCTTGCCGAACTTGGAATTGAAGTGACAACAGAGGGTGTTGACTGGGATACCGCCTACACAAGAGCAGAGTCTGAGCCGCTTGTATGGGGGTGGGGCGCACATACACCAATGGAACTGTACAATATCTATCATACAATGAGCGAGACCGGCCTTGCAGAGTACTCTCCATATGCGAACGAAACCGTAGACAAATATATGGATGAAGCTCTGAAATCCAGTGATCTGGAAGCATCGTATGACCTTTGGAAAAAAGCCCAGTGGGACGGAGAGAGCGGAATTACACAGGAGGGAGATATCCCGTGGATCTGGCTCTGCAATATCGATCATCTGTACTTTGTAAAAGACGGACTCAAAGTAGCTGACCAGAAGATCCATCCACACGGACATGGCTGGTCTATCGTAAATAACGTAGATCAGTGGTCATGGGAGTAACAGATCTTGAATAATTCAAAAGCAAAATTTATCTTAAAAAATTTCATTAAAGTGCTGCTTCTGCTGTTTGCAGTCAGTGTTGCTGCTTTTGCACTTATGACAGCTTCTCCGATCGATCCTCTGAAAGCGAACGTCGGACAGGCTGCGCTTGGAAGCATGAGTCAGGAACAGATCGCAAAACTTGAAGAATACTGGGGCGTGGGACAGCCGCCCCTGCAGCGCTACATTGCATGGTTCAGAGATTTTGTGAGGGGAGATATGGGAATATCTCTCCTTTATCGACAGAAGGTAACGACAGTGATCGCCGTAAAACTTGGAAATTCCCTGTTTCTGATGATCATTGCATGGATTTTGTCAGGACTGATTGGTTTTTTGCTGGGCTCACTTGCAGGGATGAACCGTGGAAAACCGATTGATAAGATCATCAAAGGATACTGTCTGGTGATCTCCAGTACCCCGGCATTCTGGATTGCTATGCTGTTGCTTATCATTTTTGGAGTATGGCTCAAAATACTTCCGATAGGATTAAGTGTACCGATTGGAATGGAGGCAAGCGGAGTAACTTTTCTTGACCGTGTGCGTCATGCGATCCTTCCGGCGGTGACACTTTCCATCACAGGGATATCCAATATTGCCATGCATACCAGAGAAAAAATGATCGACATCTGTGACAGCGATTACGTGCTTTTTGCAAAAGCAAGAGGAGAAAATAACTGGCAGATATTCAAAAACCATGGTTTCCGCAATGTCCTTGGCCCGGCAGTGACACTTCAGTTTGCTTCGATCAGCGAGATATTTGGCGGCTCAGTGCTTGTGGAGCAGGTTTTTTCCTATCCGGGACTTGGACAGGCAGCGGTCAGTGCAGGTCTTGGAAGTGATATGCCGCTTCTGATGGCGATCACAATCATAAGTGCACTGTTTGTGTTTGGAGGAAACTTTATAGCCAATATTCTGTACGGAGTCATCGACCCGCGGATCCGAAGAGGGGGTGCGGGAAGATGAAAAACAGATGGAACCGCAGAAAAACTCTGGTACTCTGGCTTGTTATCGCCGTGGTGTTTCTTATAGCAGTCTGTATCAGCGGCCTGTTCTGCGAAGATGCAGCAAGGGCAACAGATTTTTCCAGAAAAAACCTTGCACCCTGCCTGAAATATCCGTTTGGTACAGACTGGCTTGGAAGAGATATGTTTGCACGGACAGTCAGAGGACTTTCTATCAGTATCATCATAGGAGTATGTGCAGCTACGTTCAGCGCGGTCATGGCATTTATTCTTGGAGTTGTATCTGCAACAATGGGAAAAACAGCAGATACCATTGTGACATGGATCATAGACCTGGTCATGGGAATTCCGCATATGCTTCTTCTGATCCTTATCTGCGTTGCATGCGGAAGAGGACTTAAGGGAGTCATTCTTGGAGTTGCACTGACACACTGGACATCTCTGGCGAGACTGATCAGAGGTGAAGTGCTGCAGCTCAAAGAACAGATTTATATAAAAACAGCCAGAAAACTGGGAAAAAGTAACTTGTATATTGCAATGAAACACATGGTTCCACATCTGCTTCCGCAGTTTATTGTCGGACTTGTCCTTCTTTTTCCGCATGCGATCCTTCATGAATCCAGCATTACGTTCCTTGGGTTCGGGCTGTCAAATGAGCAGCCTGCGATTGGGATTATTTTGTCAGAAGCAATGAAATATCTGATCACAGGCAAATGGTGGCTTGCACTGTTTCCGGGAATCATGCTGGTGATCACTGTTGTATGTTTTTATACAACAGGTGAAAATCTCCGCAGGCTGCTGGATCCGGCAAGTGCACACGAATAGGAGAAGAGAATGGAAAGGGAAAAAATTCTGGAAATCAACAACATGAAAATATCTTTTACCCAGTACCAGAAAGGAATACAGCAGACAGAACTGCCTGTGATCAAAGATTTGAGTGTCACGATCCATGCAGGAGAAATGGTGGCAGTAGTCGGTTCTTCAGGTTCGGGCAAAAGTCTGCTGGCACATGGAATCATGGGGATTTTGCCATATAATGCTGAAATGGGTGGAGAAATACGATACTGCGGAGAGCCGCTGACAGAAAAAAACATCCGGAAACTGCGGGGAAAAGAAATCGTTCTGGTCCCGCAGAGTACCTCTTATCTGGATCCATTAATGAAGGTCGGACAGCAGATCTGCAAAGGAAAAAAGAACAAAGAAAAGAAGAAACATCTGGATTCTATTTTTGAACAATATTCTCTGGATAAAAAGGTTCAGGAACAGTATCCGTTTGAACTTTCCGGGGGAATGACCAGGAGAATCATGATCTCTACAGCATTGATCGAGAATCCAAAGCTGGTCATCGCGGATGAACCAACACCGGGGCTGGATCCGAAACTCGCAAAACGTGCAATGGAACATTTTCGCCAGCTTGCGGATATGGGAGCTGCTGTTCTTGTCATTACACATGATCTGGAACTTGCCCTGGAAACGGCAGACAGAGTACAGGTATTTTATGCCGGTTATACGATCGAAGACGCGGCAGTGGATGATTTTAATGAGGAAGAAACTCTTCGACATCCATATACCAGAGCACTCTGGCGTGCGATGCCGAAGCACGGTTTCCAATATATTAACGGGGTACAGCCTTATGTAAAAGATAACCTGCAGGGATGCCCGTTTGCACCACGATGCGACAGGAAATCACAGGAATGTCAGGGCGAGATTCCATGGAAAGCTTCCGGCAGTGGATATGTGAGGTGCATATTATGAGACTTGAAGCAAAAAATCTGTCTTTTAGTTATGATGTAAAAGGCAGACAGATACTGAGACAGTTCAGTTTAAGTGCAGACAGCAGTGAACGTGTAGGAATTATAGCTCCCAGTGGTTTTGGCAAAACAACTCTGTGTAAGATCATGTCCGGATATGAAGCACCGCAAAGTGGCGAAGTGCTTCTTGATGGCAAACCACTCAGCGAATATGGCACATACTGTCCGGTACAGATGATCTGGCAGCACCCGGAACAGGCGGTAAATCCAAGACTCCGCATGAAAAACGTAATCGAAGAAGGAGACAGGACAGCACCGGAACTGATCGAAAAGCTGGGAATAGAACCAGACTGGATGAACAGATTTCCGACAGAACTCTCAGGAGGAGAATTACAGCGTTTCTGCATTGCAAGAGCTCTGGGACAGAGAACTCGTTTCCTACTGGCAGACGAGATCACAACTATGCTGGATCTCATCACCCAGAGCCAGATCTGGCATTTTCTCATCGAAGAAACAGAACGAAGAAATATCGGAATGCTCGTAGTCAGTCACAGCCCGGAACTGATCAAGAAAGTCTGCACAAGAGTAATTGAGTTAGATAAATAGAAGAAACACCAGTTTATAAAGATATAGTATGGAACATCAACACTATGCTTTATAAGCTGGTATTTTTTTGATTGTAATTTACAGGAGGGTTGATTATACTGGAGATAAAATCATTAAAATCATCTCGCAGAAAAGGAAATCATATATTATGGAACAGAAACTTACACCTCAGAATAAATGGGACAAAGAACTTCACGGCGAAAATATTTACAATCCAAACATCAAAGAACTTGTAGGTTTCCAGATGACCTGCCTGGAAAAAATGTACGACTATAATCAGACCCGTCCATCCCAGATGGAAAAACGAGCAGAGCTGATCAAAGAAATGTTCGCAGAAGCAGGAGAAGGCTGCTATATTGAACCGCCGTTTTATGCAAACTGGGGCGGACGGCATGTTCATCTTGGCAACCATGTTTATGCCAATTTCGGGCTGACCTGTGTAGATGACACGCACATTTACATCGGCGACCACACCATGATGGGACCAAACGTAAACCTCGCCACAGCCAATCACCCACTGCTCCCTGAATTAAGAGAAAAAGCCTACCAGTACAACCTTCCGATCCACATCGGCAAAAACTGCTGGCTCGGCGCCGGCGTGATCGTAGTACCAGGTGTAACCATCGGCAACAACACCGTCATCGGAGCCGGCAGCGTCGTAACAAAGGATATCCCTGCCAACTGTCTCGCTGTTGGAAATCCGTGCCGAGTTCTTCGAGAACTCAACGAACATGACAGAGAGTACTATTACAGAGATCGTAAGATTGATTGGAATGCATTAAAATAAAAAACAAAAAACCACAGAACAGCTGTCAAAAATCTGCTCTGTGGTTCATTTTTTACTCTTTTATTTCTTTTTGCAGAATTGCTCCGCAATCTGTTTGATCAATTTAAGCTGTTCAGAATTCAGATTCTGAAGGAGTTTGATTAATTCATTTATTTCTTTAGGATAGTTCATATGTTGGTTAAAAAAATCTCCAGGAGTGATTTTGAGATAATCACAAATATAGAAGAAGACCTGCATAGATGGATAAGCTTTCTGATTTTCAATTCGATTTATGTAACTGGGATTCTGACCAAGATCAAGGCTCATTTCTCTGGCAGAGATTTCTTCATCCGTTCTTAACTGCGCAAGCCGTGTGCTGAAACTTTCCTTCGTATTCATATCACAAATTCTCCTTTTTGTGACATTTTATATCACCAACTTACTGGAAATAGGATATATAAAACTTGAAATATAAAAAACAAGATATATAATACTTAATTTTGGAAAAATATGGAATAAAACCAGAGACAAAATTATCTTTGGAAGAGAAATATTGGAGATACTGGCAAGATTAAAGAGCGTTTCGTTCTTGCATAATGCCAGACTTAAATTAAGTGATATATTACACATAATGACTTAATTATAAAAAACTAAAACACTTGAGACTAAGGAACGGTGATGTTTTGTGAGTATGTATCAGAGTGAGCGTGAGGTGGCAGTGAAAAGGCTGCAGAAGGGGATTTTGGAGGAGAAAACAGAACTTGATAAATTATTGTGGGATGCACTTCTGGCAGGTCAGGGGGAGTTTTTTAATACTTCATCGGGGCTTCCGTTTTCTTATGTTGTGAAGAGAAAGCGAAACGGGGAATACAGTGGAGAACTGCTGGTGTCCCGTAAGGAAAGCAGCAAAACTCTGACTCGAAGTTCAGTGCTTCTGGCGTTTCACAAAGTGATCGATGCAACTCAGATTTGTGATATAGATGGAAAAGCAGAGCTGATCCTGCCGGAATATAAGGGGCCGAAGGCGATTGGGCAGATTTTTGGAATTTCTTACATATATAGTATTTTTTGGAAATTCGGACTGATCAGAGTTCCGGTGAAAGTGCAGGAGAAGCTGATAGACATTGAGTAAATGCCAGCAGGTATCTTTAGTTTGTCAGACAAACGCCCAGGCAATGCCATCTGATAAAACATGATACGGCATTGTCTGGGCGTTCTAAATGCTTATGTAATTATCTGATAAACAATAACCCTTATTTCAGGATTTCATCTTTCTTCTCAAGTAGTGCTTCACACGCTGCACATGCAGGGCAGTCGCAGTATTTTTCTCCGGCAGCTTTGCGGTCTTTGGCATGGATCAGAATATTTTTGGCACCTTCTTCACCGAAAACTTTGGCACCCATATCGGACTCTGCAAAAGCGATCAGACCGTCGATCGGCATGATGTCTTCTTCAAGTTCTGCTACGAATGTTTTGGCAGCGGCAGCTTCATTTTCGCCGCCGATAGCATCGAGATAATTCTGTGCGGTTTCTTTGACTTCAGCACATGCGGATGGTGATGCGAGCAGGTCTTCTGTTAATTCACGGATTGTTTTGGACATGATAAAATCTCCCTTCCTATGTTGTATATTGATAACTCTATTATAGCGCGAAATCGACAAAAGGAAAAGCTGAAAAGTCAGATGATGTTACTGTTCACAGGTAATGTCCCGCGAGGTGTTTTGCCATGAATATGGCAAAATCCCGAGACATACGGGGCAAAATGCTATCACCGAAGGTGATGTGGAATGCAAAGTTGTTAATTTTTTCTCTTGACAAAAGCTTTTTTTGGAGATATACTTTGACAATCAAAATATTCTAAAATCAAAACAAGTCAGGAATATGAGGAAACAACTATTATGAATAAAGAACAGACCATAACCGGAGTCATCCGGGGAACGGGAGCCTGTGTCCCTGAGAGAGTTCTGGATAACAATGAGATCGCAGGTTTTGTAGATACCAGCGATGAATGGATCCGGGAACGGACAGGTGTGGAGCGGCGGCGCATTGTGGAGAAGGAAACGACCGTTTCCATGGCTGCAGAAGCAGGCCGCCAGGCACTTGAGGAAGCCGGAGTTCTACCGGAAGAAGTAGATATGATCCTGGTGGCAACGGGTTCGGCTGACCGGGTTTTTCCATGCACAGCCTGTCAGGTACAGGAAATACTTGGAGCGGTCAGGGCGGTCGGATTTGATCTCAATGCTGCGTGCAGCGGATTTCTTTTCGCTTACAATACTGCCCAGGCTTATATCTCATCCGGAATCTGCCGGATGATCCTGGTCATAGGAAGCGAGAGCCTTTCCAGACTGGTGGACTGGACGGATCGCGGAACCTGCATCCTGTTTGGAGATGGGGCCGGAGCGGTTCTTCTGAAGGCTGCAGAGGGAAGGAGCTACCGACCGGTGGCACACTCTGATGGAAAAGGCGGACCGGCACTTACCGGACCGGGAGCCGCAGGCAGAGTCCGCAGTATTGACAGAGACTGCGAAGAAGCAAAAATAGAATACATTACCATGAATGGCAAGGATGTCTTTCAGTTTGCGGTCCGCAAGGTCCCGCAGGTGATACAGGAAGTTTTGAAAGAAAATGAACTTTCCACAGAAGACATTGACTGGTTTGTTCTTCACCAGGCGAATGCGAGGATCGTGGATGCAGTTGCGAGGCGGCTTCGCCTGGATATCGGGAAGTTTCCAATGAATCTTCAGGATTATGGAAATACGTCATCCGCGAGCATTCCGATTTTGCTGAATGAGCTGAACCGGAAGGGTATCCTCAGGAAAGGACAGAAGCTGATTCTGGCAGGATTTGGCGCCGGGCTTTCGTGGGGAGCGAGCGTATTGGAATGGGAAATTGACAGCAATACGAAAGATAGATACAGAAAAATAGAGATCATATAATTTTAAATTTATATAGAAAAAGGAGAAAACAAAAATGTTAGAAAAAATCATCGAACTTACAGCAGACACTTTAGGAGCAAACGCAGCAGAGATCACTGCAGAGACATCTTTCATGGATGATCTTCATGCAGATTCCCTTGATCTTTTTGAGCTGGCAATGGCACTTGAGGAAGAATTTTCTGTAGAGATCCCAAGCGAAGATCTTGAAAAGATCACAACTGTAGCAGATGCAATGAACTACCTGACAGAGCATCAGGCATAAGAGTCACAGGACAAGAGGATTTTATTATGAAAACAGAGATCACAGAATTATTAGGAATTGAATATCCGGTGATCCAGGGCGGTATGGCATGGGTTGCGGAATGTCATCTGGCAGCAGCTGTATCCAATGCAGGCGGCCTTGGTCTGATCGCTGCAGGCGGTGCACCGGCAGAATGGGTCAGAGAGCAGATCCGTGAGACAAAGAAGCTGACAGACAAACCGTTTGGTGTCAATATCATGCTGATGAATCCGGAATCAGAAAAAGTTGCAAAGGTTATCGTGGAAGAGGGCGTCAAAGTCGTTACCACAGGAGCCGGAAGCCCGGAGAAATACATGGCAGACTGGAAAGCAGCCGGAGTGAAAGTTATCCCGGTCATTGCATCCGTAGCACTTGCAAAACGTATGGAACGCTGCGGCGCAGATGCTGTCGTTGCCGAAGGATGTGAAGCAGGCGGCCATATCGGAGAACTTACTACAATGGTACTGGTTCCGCAGGTCGTTGATGCAGTGAAGATTCCGGTAATCGCCGCAGGCGGTATCGCAGACGGCAGAGGAATGGCAGCAGCATTTATGCTTGGTGCAAAAGGAATCCAGATGGGAACCGTTTTTGCAGCATCCAAAGAATCTGTGATCCATGAAAATTATAAAAACAGTATTATCAAAGCAAAAGACATCGACAGCCGTGTAACAGGAAGAAGCACCGGACATCCGATCCGTGTTCTCCGTAACGACATGGTCCGCAGATATCTGGAACTGGAAAAAGCAGGTGCACCGTTTGAAGAACTGGAGCAGCTTACTCTGGGAAGTCTCAGAAAAGCCGTTCAGGAAGGTGATGCAAAGAACGGAAGCCTGATGGCAGGTCAGATCGCAGGTATGATCAAAGAAGAACGTTCTTGCGAGGACATCATCAAAGCAACGGTTTCCGGGGCAGCCAGACTGATGAACGGGGTAAATGCAGATGAGTAAGATTGCTTTTATTTATCCGGGACAGGGCGCACAGGCAGTTGGAATGGGAAAGGATTTTTATGAAAAAAGCCCTCTTTCCAAAGCCGTGTTTGACCAGGCATCAGAAGCAGCAGGACTTGACCTTAAGAAACTCTGTTTCGAAGAAAATGATCTTCTGAACAAAACAGAATATACACAGGTGGCGATGGTAACAGCCTGTCTTGCAATGACGAGAGCTGTCGAATCTATGGGTCTTTATGCAGATATGACAGCGGGCTTAAGCCTTGGTGAATACTGTGCGATCGCAGTGGCAGGCGGAATGTGCGATATGGATGCAGTACGCACTGTCCGTTCCAGAGGGATTTTTATGGAACATGCAGCACCGGAGGGAACCGGAGCAATGTCCGCAGTACTCGGACTTGATGCAGCAGTCATTGAGGATGTTTTAAATGGCAGAGAGGGCGTTTCCATTGCAAACTACAACTGCCCGGGACAGATCGTTATTACTGGTGAAGCGAAAGCAGTTGCCGAGGCAGGAACAGCTCTCAAGGAAGCAGGTGCAAGAAGGGTACTTCCGCTCAAAGTAAGCGGACCTTTCCATTCACCAATGATGAGACCGGCAGGAGAAGAACTGGCGAAGGTTTTTGCCGGAGTCAGCATGAATCCTCTGAAAGTTCCGTATGTGGCAAACATCAATGCAGAAGTTGTCACGGATTGCGGACAGATCGAAGAACTTCTAGTAGCGCAGGTCAGCGGATCTGTCCGCTGGCAGCAGAGTGTGGAGACCATGATCCGCGAAGGCGTGGATACCTTCGTAGAGATCGGACCGGGCAAAACACTGACAGGATTCCTTCGAAAGATTGATAAAAATGTAAAATCCTATCACATTGGAAGCTGGGAAGAAGCTGTTTCGGTGTGTGAGGAACTTAAATAAGGAGAAAATAAGTGGCAGAGCAGAATAAAAAGAAAGTTGCTGTTGTAACAGGTGCTTCCAGAGGGATCGGAAGAGCCATTGCCCTGGAACTTGCGTCGAGAGGTGCAACAGTTGTGATCAATTATAACGGTTCTCTGGAACGTGCAGAAGAAGTGCAGAAAGAAATTGAGGAAAAAGGCGGCGAAGCAGAGATCAGACAGTGGAATGTCGCTGATCATAAAGCATGCGAAAGTGCTGTAAAAGATATCGTAAAGACACATGGAAGTATTGATATCCTGGTGAACAATGCAGGGATCACAAAGGATGGTCTTCTGATGGGAATGTCAGAAGCAGATTTTGACAGTGTGATCGATGTCAACCTCAAGGGAACTTTCAATATGATGCGTTTTGTTTCCAGACAGATGCTCCGCCAGCGCAGCGGACGTATCATCAGCATGGCATCCGTAGTTGGAATTGCCGGAAATGCAGGACAGGCAAACTACGCGGCATCCAAGGCAGGGATCATCGGTATGACAAAGAGTGCGGCGAGAGAACTTGCATCCCGCGGAATTACTGTAAATGCAGTGGCACCGGGATTTATTGAGACAGAAATGACAGCAGTATTATCCGAAGAAGTAAAAAAAGCATCTGCCGCACAGATTCCGCTCGGACATTTTGGCAAGCCGGAAGATATCGCAAAAACAGTCGCTTTTCTGGCATCTGACGATGCTGCATACATCACAGGACAGGTAATTCAGGTCGATGGAGGAATGGTCATATGAGTAAGAGAAGAGTCGTTGTCACCGGACTTGGTGCAGTTACCCCTATTGGAAATAATGTAAAGGATTTCTGGGCAGGGATCCGTGAGGGAAAAGTCGGCATCGGACCGATCACGAAGTTTGATACCACCGATTACAAAGTAAAGATTGCCGCAGAGGTGAAGGATTTTAATGCAAAAGACCATATGGATCCGAGATCTGCGAGACGCATGGATCCGTTCTGCCAGTATGCAGTGACAGCAGCAAAAGAAGCCCTGGAAGATTCCGGGATCGATATGGAAAAAGAAGATTCTTTCCGTGCAGGCGTGATCGTTGGCTCCGGTATCGGAAGTCTTCCGCAGGTAGAGAATAACTATGAAAAGATCCTCACCAAAGGACCTGGAAAAGTAAATCCTCTGATGGTACCGATGATGATCTCCAACATGGCAGCGGGAAATATCTCCATTCAGTTCGGACTTCGTGGCAAATGTACAGACGTTGTGACCGCCTGTGCTTCCGGAACTCACAGCATTGGTGATGCATTCCGTGCGATCCAGTACGGCGATGCCGAGATCATGCTGGCAGGTGGAACGGAAAGCTGCATCTGCCCGACAGGTGTTGCAGGTTTTACTGCTCTTACTGCCCTTACCAAGACAGAAGATGCCGCAAGAGCATCTATCCCGTTTGATAAAGACAGAAGTGGTTTTGTGCTTGGCGAAGGTGCCGGCATCGTGGTTCTTGAGGAACTGGAACATGCGAAGGCAAGAGGAGCAAGGATCTACGCAGAGCTTGTCGGTTACGGTGCAACAGCTGATGCTTTCCATATCACTTCTCCGGCAGAGGACGGAGCAGGCGCAGCAAGAGCAATGGAACTGGCAATGGAAGAAGCCGGCGTACAGCCATCTGAGGTGGAATACATCAACGCACATGGAACAAGCACGCACCACAACGACCTGTTCGAGACAAGAGCGATCCACAAGGCATTTGGAGATGCGGCAAAAAATCTGGTTGTAAATTCAACCAAATCCATGATCGGACATCTGCTCGGTGCTGCTGGCGGTGTGGAATTTGTAACATGTGTAAAATCTCTGGAAGAGGGCTTTATCCATCAGACGGTTGGAACCACAGAGCCGGATGAAGAGTGTGACCTGAATTATGCGATCGGTGCTCCGGTGGAAAAAGAGATCCGCTATGCAATGAGCAATTCTCTTGGCTTCGGCGGACACAATGCGACACTTCTTGTGAAGAAATACGAGGGTTGATAGATTATGGAGTTTGAAAATCTTCTTACATTAATAAAAACAGTATCAGATTCTGAACTGACAGATTTTGCTTACGAAGAAAACGGAACCAGCATTCATCTGAAGAAGAAAAAAGAAACGGTAGTGGTTGCAGGAAATCAGCCGGATGTGCCGATCGCGGGTCTTGCAGCAGCACAGGCAGCAGCCAGTTCGGCGACTGTAAATGCTGAAACTGTACAGGCAGCGTCCAGCGAGCCGGAGGGCATGATCGTAAAATCTCCTCTGGTGGGAACTTTTTATGCAGCACCGTCTGAGGATGCAGATCCGTTTGTTTCTGTTGGTGATCAGGTGAAAAAAGGCCAGACACTTGCCATCGTGGAAGCGATGAAACTGATGAACGAGATCGAAAGCGATTTCGACGGAAAAGTTGCAGAGATTTATGTGCAGAACGGACAGGCAGTGGAGTATGGACAGCCGTTGTTCCGGATTGTGTGAAGTAACTGGAGAGTATAGATCATGAATAAATTAGGTGTAAAAGAAATTGAACAGATTCTTCCTCACAGACATCCATTTCTTCTGGTGGATTATATCGAGGATTATGAACCGGGCAAATTTGCCGTTGGTTATAAATGTGTGACATTCCGTGAGGACTTTTTCAGGGGACATTTCCCGCAGGAACCGGTCATGCCGGGTGTCCTGATGGTGGAAGCTCTTGCGCAGACAGGAGCTGTAGCGATCCTGAGCCTTGAAGAAAACAAAGGCAAGATCGCATATTTTGGCGGGATCAAAAACTGCAGATTCCGTGGAAAAGTTGTCCCGGGAGACAAGCTTCGACTGGAAACGACAATTATCAAATGCAAAGGACCGGTAGGTGTCGGTCATGCAGTTGCAAGTGTTGATGGCAAAGTGGTAGTTGATGCAGAACTGACTTTTATGATTGGATAGGTGACACACTATGATTAAAAAAGTGCTGATCGCGAATCGAGGGGAGATCGCGGTGCGGATCATCCGCGCATGCAGAGAAATGGGAATAGAGACAGTGGCTGTTTATTCAGAAGCGGACAGAGATGCGCTTCATACACAGCTTGCGGATGAGGCAGTCTGTATCGGACCGGCACCATCATCCCAGAGCTACCTCAGCATGGAAAATATCATCAGTGCGACGATCGTTACAGGAGCCGATGCGATCCATCCGGGATTTGGTTTCCTTTCCGAAAACAGTCGTTTTGCGGAGCTTTGTGAGCAGTGTAATATTACTTTTATCGGACCGCCATCCAGTGTGATCGCAAGTCTTGGAAACAAACAGGCGGCAAAAAACACGATGGCAAATGCAGGTGTTCCGATCATTCCCGGCGGTAAAAATCCAATCTACACAGTAGAAGAGGGAATGAAAGAAGCAGAAACGATCGGGTATCCGGTCATCATTAAGGCTGCTCTCGGAGGCGGCGGCAAAGGAATGCGAGTTGCCGACACACCGGCAGATTTTGAAGAAAGTTTCCGTACTGCACAGAAAGAAACGCAGATGGCTTTTGGCGATTCCACGATGTATGTGGAACATTTTGTGCGCCATCCGAGACATATCGAGTTTCAGATCATGGCAGATAAGTTTGGAAATGTGATCCATCTGGGAGAGCGTGACTGCTCCATTCAGCGAAATCATCAGAAGATGATCGAGGAATCTCCGTGCGAAGTGATCTCCGATGATCTTCGTGCAAGAATGGGTGAGGCAGCAGTAAAAGCGGCAAAAGCGGCCGGTTATGAAAATGCCGGAACGATCGAATTCCTTCTTGATAAAGACGGCAGATTTTATTTCATGGAAATGAATACCCGAATCCAGGTGGAACATCCGGTCACAGAGTGGGTGACTGGCGTGGATCTTGTCAAAGAGCAGATCCGTATCGCTTCCGGACTTCCGCTTTCCTGCAAGCAGGAAGATATTCATCTGACCGGTCATGCGATCGAATGCAGGATCAATGCCGAAAACCCGTCCAAAGGTTTTCGACCGTCACCGGGAACGATCACAGACATGTATTTTCCGGGTGGAAAAGGAATCCGTATTGACTCTGCCGTATACAGTGGATATACGATCCCGCCGTACTATGATTCCATGATCGCGAAGGTGATCGTATGGGCAAAGAACCGTACTGAAGCAATCCGTAAGATGCAGAGTGCACTTGGTGAAGTGATCATTGAGGGGATCGATACCAACGTGGACTACCAGTATGAAATCCTGGATCACCCGGATTTTCAGTCCGGGAATACGGATGTAGAGTTTATCGAACGGATGGAAAACGAAGCGAAGAAACTGGATGCGGAGAAGAGAGTGGGTTAAGATAACAGACAGGTGTCCGAAAATTCGGATTAACAGATATAACAGGAGTGAATGACCATGAAGTTGGACAACATGTTCAAAAAGACAAGAATTGTTTCCAGAATACAGAGCCATAATGCAGCCCGTGCTTCCAGACCGGAAGTGCCGGAGGGGTTGCTTCGTAAATGCAACAAGTGCGGGGCGGCGATCATTGCAGAAGATGTAAAACAGGGAAATTATATCTGTCCGAAGTGTGGAGGATATTTTCGTATCCATGCATACCGAAGGATTCAGATGGTCATTGATGAGGGAACTTTTGAAGAGTGGGATCATGATCTGACTGGTGGAAATCCTGTAAACTACAAAGGTTATCCGGAAAAAGTGCAGGCACTTCAAGAGAAAACAGGACTTAAGGAAGCGGTTGTCACAGGCAGGGGCAAAATAAACGGCAGAGAGACCGTGATCGCAGTCTGCGACGGAAGATTTCTGATGGCGAGCATGGGCTGGGCTGTCGGTGAAAAGATTACAAGAGCAGTAGAGCGTGCAACGGAAGAAAAACTTCCGGTCATCATTTTTGCCTGTTCCGGCGGAGCCAGAATGCAGGAAGGCATTACATCTCTGATGCAGATGGCAAAGACATCGGCGGCACTGGAACGCCACAGTAAAGCAGGATTACTTTATGTGAGTGTTTTGACGGAACCTACGACTGGAGGTGTGACGGCAAGTTTTGCAATGCTGGGAGATATCATTCTGGCAGAACCGGGAGCACTGATCGGATTTGCAGGACCGCGTGTCATTGAGCAGACGATCCGCCAGAAACTGCCTAAGGGATTTCAGAGAGCAGAATTTCTTGTAGAGCACGGCTTTGTGGATGATATTGTAAGACGTGAGGATCTGAAAGAAACCCTTGGAAAGATCCTGGAGATGCATGAATCTCAGGATGCAGTGAGTGCAGATAACAGTACTTTGGAAAATGAAAAAACTTCCTATATAAATAAGGATGAAATATCATCTGGAACTGATGCTGTTCACAGTGGCATCAACCCGTATCTCACGGCCTGGGACCGTGTCCAGCTTTCACGAAAGACAGACCGTCCGTCCGGCAGTGATTATATAGAAGCACTTTTTACTGATTTCATGGAATTACACGGAGACCGAAATTACGGAGATGACAGGGCAGTTATCGGCGGGATCGCAAAATTCCACGGAAGACCGGTCACTGTCATCGTGCAGGAAAAAGGAAACAACACAAAAGAAAACATCGCGCACAACTTCGGCATGCCGATGCCGGAAGGATACCGCAAAGCTCTTCGTCTGATGAAACAGGCAGAGAAATTCCACCGACCGGTCATCTGTTTCGTGGATACCCCGGGAGCATTTTGCGGGATCGAGGCAGAAGAACGGGGACAGGGCGAGGCAATTGCCTGTAATCTCTGGGAACTTGCCGGACTGAAAACGCCGGTTCTGTCCATTGTAACAGGCGAAGGCGGCAGCGGCGGTGCACTTGCACTTGCGGCCGGAGATCAGGTATGGATGCTGGAAAACTCCGTGTATTCCATTCTTTCACCGGAAGGGTTCGCAAGCATTCTCTGGAAAGACAGCACCAAAGCCAAAGAAGCTGCAGCAGTTATGAAACTGACAGCATCTGACCTTTACCAGAAAGGAATCATCGAGCAGGTGATCCCGGAACCGGAGAATCTGACTCCTGAAAGTCTGTGGCAGGTGACTGAGCGGCTGGACGACAGAATCCGTGTTTTCCTTAAGCAATATACAATTCTGTCAGAAGAAGAACTCCTTGAGATGAGATATGCGCGTTTTCGCAAATTCTGATAAATTTCATAAAAAAAGAAACGTAGGACAGAATCCGCAATGTGTGACAAAATTAAACATATTGCGGATTTTGTCTATATAAAAAAAGACCGGATCTGGGATATAATGGATAATGAATTAAAAGATAACCAGGGTAAGGAGGAACTGTTTCATGAAAGAAGTGAAATCACCAAAGAAGCCATTGCTTTATTATTACGGAGTCGTGCTTCTGGTCCTTGTCATTTTTAACGTGATCGTGACACCGATGATCACGAAGAGCATGGTCAGGGAAGTAGATTATGGAACTTTTATGTCAAAGATTGAAGACAAAAAGATCGAGGATGTCCAGATTGAGGACAATCAGATCCTTTTTACAGATAAGGATGACTCGAGTATCGTTTACAAAACAGGTGTGATGGACGACCCGACTCTGACAGAGCGTCTTTATGATGCCGGAGCGAAGTTTTCCAAGGAGATCGATCAGCAGATATCACCGCTGGCAAGTTTTCTGCTCACAGGTATTCTTCCGCTGGTGATCTTTATCGCACTTGGTCAGTATATGGGCCGCAAAATGATAAACCAGGCGGGCGGCAAGAATTCCATGGCATTTGGAATGGGCAAAAGCAATGCCAAGGTTTATGTACCATCAACCGACGGTATTCATTTCAGTGATGTTGCAGGCGACCAAGATCGCACGTTCTATGATCACCCGTTATGGCATGAGCGATGATTTTGACATGATGGCAATGGAAACGGTGACAAATCAGTACCTTGGCGGTGATGCATCTCTGGCATGCTCCGCAGATACGCAGAAAGAGATCGACCGTCAGGTAGTTGAACTCGTCAAGAGAGAACATGAAAAAGCGAAAAAGATTCTTCTGGACAATCGCCAGAAACTTGATGAACTTTCTAATTATCTCTATGAAAAAGAGACGATCACGGGAGATGAGTTTATGGCGATCCTGAATGGAAGTGAAACAAAGGAGGCGAACGATCATGAGAAGACAGTCTGACATTGGATGGACAGAGCTGATCTTGGGAATCGTTCTGATCATTCTTGGGATTTTTATCATTAAACAGCCGGTAGGCATTATTACCTGGATCGTAGTACTGTGTGGACTGATCGCAGTTTTCAGTGGAATCGCTGATATCGTTCTGTATGTTAAAATGGAACGTTTCACCGGTTTCGGACCGATCATTTCCCTTGTGACTGGAATTCTGGGTGTCATGGCAGGTTTTATGCTGATGGTACATCCGAGTGCAGGAACCTGGGCGATCGCAATGATCCTTCCGATCTGGATCATTGCACACTGTATTTCCAGACTTTCGCATCTGCAGTATATGAAGATGCATTTTGGAAGTACTTACTACACACTTTCCCTGATTCTGAATATTCTTGGGCTGATCGTCGGAATTATGCTGGTGTTCCGGCCGATGGTCACGATTCTTTCCATGGGAGTGCTGGTTGGCTCTTATCTGATCCTTGAGGGGATTGAGTGTGTAGTGACAGCATTCAGTGGAAAAAGATATTATCGTTGATCACAAAATCTTCACAACTACTTTAAAGTAAAATTAAAGTTCCACCTGTATAGTGTACTTATCGAAACGTACACAGAAAGGTGGAACTTTTTTATGAAGAAAAAATATGTAGCAGTAATGTTAGGATTAGTATTAAGTATGTCAACAGCAAGCGTTTACGCAGCAGGAAGCTCCGCAGCGACAGCAGCAGAATCTACCGACAGTTCTTCGGACAGCAGCGATAGTCAGCAGGGCGAAAAACCAGACGGAGAGCCGCCGGCAAAACCGGATGGAGACAACAGTGAGCCGCCAACAGGTGAGAAACCGGACGGAGAACCACCGCAGGGCGATGGACAGGGAGGACCTGGAGGAGCACCTGGCAGACAGTCACAGGGCGTTGAAAGCTACGATGCAGTAAATGATTACACAGAAGATACAACCGTAGACGGCGAAACACTTTCCTCCACAGGAACAGATGAAAACGTGGCACACATTTCCGAAGGTGCGAAGGTTTCTATCAAGAATTCAACGATCACAAGAGAATCCTCAGACAGCCAGGGCGGTGATAATTCCAGTTTCTATGGAGTTGGTGCAGCAATCCTTGCAACAGACGGTGAAGCTTATGTAAGCAATTCCACGATCGACACAGATGCTAAAGGAGCAGCAGGACTGTTTGCTTATGGCGATGGAACTGTTTACGCGGCAAATGATACGATCACAACCACACAGGATACTTCCGGTGGCATCCACGCAGCAGGCGGCGGTACGCTGTATGCCTGGGATATGACAGTGGAGACAAATGGAGAATCCTCCGCGGCGATCAGAAGTGACCGTGGTGGCGGAACAATGGTAGTTGACGGTGGAACTTATACTTCAAACGGCATTGGCTCCCCGGCAATCTACAGCACAGCAGATATTTCCGTAAACAATGCAACACTTACCGCAAACGGATCTGAGGCGATCTGCATCGAAGGTCTGAATTCTATTCATCTGTTTGATTCAGATCTGACAGGAAATATGAGCGATAACGAACAGAACGACTGCACCTGGAACGTAATCCTTTATCAGAGTATGTCCGGTGACTCCGAGGTTGGAAACAGTACTTTCGAGATGAACGGTGGATCTCTGACAGCAAAGAATGGTGGAATGTTCTATACAACCAATACAGAGTCTACGATCACACTTTCTGATGTAGATATCACTTACGCAGATGACAATGACTTCTTCCTGAAATGTACAGGAAACAGCAACCAGAGAGGCTGGGGCGAAAGTGGAAATAATGGTGCGGACTGCCTGTTCACTGCAACAAAACAGGAAATGCAGGGCGACGTGGTATGGGACAGCATCAGTCAGCTTGATTTCTACATGACAGACGGAAGTACCCTTACCGGTGCAGTTACAGATGACGAGAGCAACGCAGGAGAAGGCGGAGACGGTTACTGCAATCTTTATATCGGTGAAGACTGCACCTGGACTGTAACTGGTGACAGCACTCTGACAAGCCTTTCCAACAGTGGAACTATCGTAGATGCTGATGGAAACACAGTAACTGTAAAAGGAACTGACGGAACAGTTTACGTAGAGGGCGAAAGCAGCTATACTGTAACTGTAGATTCTTATTCAGACAATGCAGATCTGTCCGGTGCTTCTTCCACAACCCAGTGGTCCGACTATGAAGTGGAAATGCCGGAAGAACTTGCTTAAGCGAAAAGATATTCCAGAACAACGAGACTGCTTGTTCAGGAATGAAGATAAAAATTATAAATAGTGACAATAAAGGAGGAGCGTATGAGACTTTTACTTGCAGAAGATGAGAGAGAACTTTCCGATGCGCTGGTGGCGATCCTGAAACATAATAATTATTCCGTAGATGCGGTTTACAATGGAGAGGACGCATTGAATTATCTGGAGGCTGATAATTACGACGGTGCGATCCTGGATATCATGATGCCGAAGATGGACGGTATCACGGTACTCAAAAATATCCGTGCACAGGGCAACGATGTGCCGGTGCTGATCCTTACTGCCAAGTCCGAGGTGGACGACCGTGTTCTCGGACTGGACAGCGGAGCAGATGATTATCTCAGCAAGCCATTTGCAGCGAAAGAACTTCTTGCAAGAATACGCTCCGTGACAAGACGGCGGACAGAAGCCGTCAGCTCAACATTAAAAGTCGGAAATCTTTCCCTTGACTGCACCACCTTTGAACTAAAATCCCCCACAGATGCGTGCAGACTGCCAAACAAGGAGTTTCAGGTCATGGAACTCCTTGCGGCAAACCCGAGTCAGGTGATCTCAACAGACCGTTTTATGGAAAAAATCTGGGGCTACGACAGTGAGGCAGATGTCGGAGTTGTCTGGGTTTATATTTCCTATTTAAGAAAAAGGCTCACGGCCCTTGGTGCTAACGTGAAGATCAAAGCAGCACGAGGACAGGGCTATTATCTGGAGATACAGTCATGATACGGGATTTAAGAAAAAAATTTATTCTAGTGGCAATGCTCTCGACCATGCTGGTGCTCACCGCCATCATGGGCGTTGTCAATTTCAGCAATTACAGAGAAATGCTGGACCGTGCAGATGAAATGACAGCACTTCTCGAACAGAACGACGGGAAATTCCCGGAGGAGCCGTCATGGCATGAGCAGGACGACACAGAAACTCCACCGGCGAAACCAGAGAATGATGAAAAAGACAAGAGTCGTTTTTCTGTGGAGACGCCATTTGAGACTCGCTATTTTACTGTGACTGTGGATGAGAACGGAGAAGTCACAGACTGTGATCTGGACAGGATCGCAGCGGTTGATGAGGAGACTGCCGAGGAATACACACAGACAGCTCAGCAAAAAAACAAAACCACAGGATTCCAGGGAATCTACCGCTACAGAGTGACGGAGACAGAAGACGGAGCAAAATACGTCTTTCTGGACTGCCGCCGGGAGATATCGAATTTCAGGACAGTACTGGTGACAACGATATCTGTATCGCTTCTCGGTCTGGCAGCAGTCTTTGTGCTGGTGGTGATCTTTTCCAGGATGGTATTCCGACCGGTGGAAGAGAGTATCCAGAAACAGAAACGCTTTATCACAGACGCGAGCCACGAGCTCAAGACACCACTGACGATCATCGATGCAAACACAGAGGTCATGGAAATGGAAAGCGGAGAATCCCAGTGGACAAAGAGCACCCGGAAACAGATCCAGCGGCTTTCCGGACTGGTTCAGCAGCTCGTGACATTGAGCAGGCTCGACGAGGAAAAAGGACTGGAAGAAAAATGCGAATTCAATCTTTCAGAAGCTGTGTCAGAATGTGTACAGCCTTACGAATCACTGGCACAGACCTGTGAAAAGAATCTGACATTAAATATAGAAGAAGATATTACTTACACAGGAGATGAACGCTCGATCCGTCAGCTCGCCGGAATCTTGATGGACAATGCGGTGAAATATTCTTCTGAGAACGGAAATATCACATTAACTCTTAAGAAAAAAGGTAAGAAGATTTTTCTGGAAGTATACAACGACGCGGATGATCTTCCACAGGGAAAACTGGATGTGCTCTTTGAGAGATTTTACAGACTGGACAGTTCCAGGAACTCCGGTACAGGCGGTTCTGGTATCGGGCTTTCTGTGGCGAAGGCGATCGTGCAGGCACATAAAGGAAAGATCACGGCAGAGAACAAAAATGGCAGAGGATTAACGATTACCGTTATCTTATAAAAAAGGATCAGAGACGAAAAAATACCCGATGGACAAACTGCCCGCCGGGTATTTTTTCATTTTATTAAAAGAAAGTTTGGATTACAGTATATCATCTCTGCGGATATATCCAGGATGTCCTTCCTCAGCAATGATCTCATTGCCGTGGATAACCCTGGCCCATTTATCCATAACCTGATTCTCAATGTGTGCATTCTCACCAACAACAGTATGAGCAAGTACAACACTGTTCTTAACTACAGCACCAGGTTTGATCTGGCAGCCACGTCCGATTACGGAGTTCTCTACAGTTCCTTCGATGATGCAGCCGTTGGAAATAACGGAATTCTTAACATCTGCTCCCTCAAGATACTGAGTCGGGCAGGAATCGTTGGTTCTGGTGTAAATCGGCCATTCCGGATTGAACAGTCCCTCAGCAGTCTTGATATCGATCAGAGAGAGGTTTGCATTGTAATAACTGTTAAAGTCAGTGATAGATGTAAAGTATCCTCTGTGTGCAATACCACGGATATCCAGATCTCCAAGAGAAGCTGCTACGATCTGCGGCAGAGTGTACATGGAAGAAATCTTCTTAGCCTTCTTGATGAGGTCAATGAAAAGCTCTTTGTTCATGATGTAGGTATCCATGAAGATATTGCGTTTCTGAGCACTTCCGCGGTTCTTTTCGATGGATTCGACACCTTTCTGCTTGTTCAGGTTCAGGATATCGCAGTTCAGGAAAGATTCTCTTGCGTTATCAACGGAATGATACAGAAGAGAAATGTCTGCACCGGAATCAATATGTGCCTGAAGAAGTTCACTGTAGTTTGCAGCGTATACCATGTAAGCAGGAGCGATGATCACATATGGTTCATGCATACGCTCGATGAATTCAAGGTTTTCAGCGAAAGCTGCGATATCTGTATTGTATACATCGTTCTCTGAGCTGTTCTGGGAGAACATAAGCTGGAGTTTACCACGCTTGGAGTTGATGTTGTAATGACGGCCGGTTCCGAGGTGCTCTACCAGAGAACGCGGTTTATTCTTTACATATACCTGAATGCGGTCAATGCCGCTGTTGCTCATATTTGAAATAGGAAAGTCGATGACACGATATCTTCCAAGGAAGGAGAAAGCACCGATCGGACGATACTGCTGAAGTCCTCCTACATTAACATGGGATCCGGAAGATGTGACAATTCCAAATGCTCTTGCCATATTATTCTACCCCCTTTACACGTTTGGACACGAGTTCGATATTTTCACTGTCTGCGCTGCCGACAACAGCATCCTGACCGATCTTGACATTATCGGCAACAAGAGCACGCTGTACAACTGCGCCTGCAGCTACTTCTACGCCTGGCATCAGTACACTGTCGATGATCTTGGCACCTTCGCCGACCTTACATCCGGTGAACAGTACAGAATGATTTACTTCACCCTCTACAACACAGCCCTGGGTAATGAAGGCCTTATTTACTTTGGCGTTTGGTCCTATGTACTGAGGAAGAGCGGATGTGTCTTCTGTGTAGATCTTCCATGCCGGATCATTCAGATTCAGTTCGTTGCGGGAATCGATAAGATCCATGTTGGCTTCCCAGAGAGAATCGATGGTTCCTACGTCCTTCCAGTAGCCTTTGAATTTGTAAGCTGCAAGTGTCTTATTGTCATTCAGGAGACATGGGATAACGTCTTTACCAAAGTCATGGTGAGAATCAGGATTCTTCATATCTGCAAGAAGGATCTTGCGAAGCAGTTTCCAGTTAAAGATATAGATACCCATAGATGCAAGATTGCTCTTCGGGTGTTCCGGTTTTTCTTCGAATTCAACGATACGTCCGTTACCGTCTGTGTTCATGATACCGAAGCGGCTTGCTTCCTTCATCGGTACTTCGATAACAGCGATGGTAGCGTCTGCATTCATTTCTTTGTGGTAATCCAGCATCTTGTCATAATCCATCTTGTAGATATGGTCGCCGGAGAGAACCAGAAGATATTCTGGTGAGTATTTGTCAATAAAGTCGATATTCTGAGAAATAGCGTCAGCAGTACCTCTGTATACATCCAGATCAGCATCGGCTTTTTCACGAGGCGGGAGAACGAAAACTCCGCTTTCTCTTGCATCAAGACCCCAACGACCGCCTGCTGCTACATAACTGTTCAGAAGGACAGATTCATACTGGGTAAGAACACCCACGATGTCGACACCGCTGTTAGCGCAGTTGCTTAACGGGAAATCAACGATGCGGTATTTACCGCCATATGAAACTGCCGGTTTGGCAACTTTGTTGGTAAGTTCATGGAGACGACTGCCACGGCCGCCAGCCAGGATCATCGCTAACATGTTGTTTTGTTTCATAGTGAACCCTCACTTTCCTTTAATAATGCTTGTATATCTTCTATTATACAATTTTTACAAAAACATTTCTACATTTTTGAGCAAAAAAGTCTATTTTATTGAAGAAAAATTTTGCGTGTTGTAAAGAATGCATTAAAAAAAATGAAAAAAAAGGAAAAATAAGTAAAAAACAAACAAAAATCATGTAAAATGCACTAAAATACTACAAAATACGATCGAAATTTGTCTGAAACATCCATAAAACCACAATGATAAGAGCGGAAAAACGGCAAACATTTTGCAATGACTGGACGGAAAAGAAGATATACGTTATAATAGCAACGTCAGGAAAAAGAGATAATAAATAGGAATGATAAAAAATAAGAGGTATTCTGGTGAAAAGACGAGAAGATTTTAAACGCTTTATTGTTTTCTGTCTGGCAAGCCTTGTGGTGATCGCACAGACAGCTGTTTTTGCGTATATCTGGTACGACTTTTACAGAGGCCTGATCTTTGAACCTTTCTGGAGAAAAGGTAACTGGGTACTGATCGCGATCTATGCGCTGATCAATATACTGTTTTCCAGACTTTATGGAGGATTGAAGGTTGGATATCTAAAACGTATCGATGTATTTTATTCGATGACGATCGCAACGATCTGTACGAATGTTATCACATATTTCCAGATCACACTGATCAACCGATGGTTTCTGGATCCGTGGCCTATGGTGGAGATGACACTGGTACAGTTTGTGATCATCCTGATCTGGATTTGGGGATCCAGATATATTTATTCCAGACTTTATCGTGCACGAAAACTACTGGTGATCTACGGAGACAGAGATCCAGGTGACCTGATCCATAAGATGAATTCCCGTAAGGACAAATATGAGATCAGTGGCAAAGTCCATATTGATGCAGGAGAGAAGGAAATTTATCGTTTGATGAAGGAATATGATGGTGTTATCATCTGGGATCTTCCTTCACAGATCCGTAACCGTTACCTGAAGCACTGCTTTGCACATTCTATTCGCTGCTATCTGAGCCCGAAGATCTCGGATGTCATACTGATGGGAAGTGAACGTATCCATCTCTTTGATACACCACTGCTGGTTGCCAAGAACATGGGACTTTCTGTGGAACAGCGTGCGGCCAAGAGACTTCTGGATATTGTAGTATCTGCGATCGGAATTGTCATATCCTCTCCGATCATGCTGATCGCTGCATTGTGTGTCAAGTTATACGACGGTGGTCCTGTATTTTATTTTCAGGAGAGACTTACGCTCGGCGGCAGATCGTTCAAGATCTGCAAATTCCGCAGCATGTGTGTGGATTCTGAAAAACATGGTGCGCGCCTTGCATCCAAACATGATTCCAGAATCACTCCTGTAGGCAAGGTGCTTCGCAACCTTCATCTGGACGAGCTTCCACAGCTGTTCAATGTATTTAAGGGAGACATGTCTCTGGTGGGTCCGAGACCGGAGCGCCAGACGATCATGCGTGAGTATCGCAGGGAACTTCCGGAATTTTATTATCGACTCAAAGTGAAAGCCGGACTTACCGGTTATGCACAGGTTTACGGTAAGTATAATACGACACCATATGACAAACTTAAACTGGATCTTTTTTATATTGAGAACTATTCGTTTTTCCTTGATCTGAAGCTTCTGTTGATGACAGTTAAGATCTTTTTCCAGAAGGAAGTTTCCGAGGGGGTAGACGATAATCAGGTAAATGCACTGAAAGATTCAGTGGAGGAAATTACAGGGGAGGATCTCCACCATGGCAGAACAGAAAACAGAGAATCAAAATGATCTCAGGAAACTTCAGCTTGTAGAGCTGGATATTCTGAAAGAATTCCTGAGAATATGTAAGAAACATCATCTGCGTTATTATGCACTTGGAGGAACACTTCTGGGTGCGGTCAGACATGAAGGTTTTATCCCGTGGGATGATGATATTGATGTGGGAATGCCGAGACCGGATTTCAGACGCTTCGAGAAGATCGTAGAGAAAGAGCTTCCGGAGTATCTTCATTACTGCAGCTTCAAGAAAACAGAAGGTTATAATCATTATGTACCGAGGATCACAGACAGCCGTGTCAAGGTGATCGATGAATCTGCGGCTGTTGATGCGGAAAAAGAAGCATGGATCGATATTTTTCCGCTGGATGGAATGCCGGGCAACAAATATCTCCGCAAGATCCATTGCTTCCGGCTTCTGATCGCCAGGGCGAGAGTGAATTATTCCCTGTTTTCGACAAATGTCGACCTTAAGCGTAAGAGACCGTTTCATGAGCAGCTTCTGATTAATGCGGGTAAGATCCTTCCTGTAGAAAAAATCTTCCGTACAGACAGAGAACTGAGGCGCCTGGATCGGATGATGCAGAAGTATTCCTATGACAGTTCACCATATCTGGTAAACTTTATGGGAATCCACAAGCTCAAAGAAATGTTCCACAGAAAGCACTATGGAAAGGGTGCAAACTATCCTTTCGAAGATGTTTCACTGAGGGGACCGAAAGATTATGATTTTGTTCTTCGTCAGATGTATGGAGAATACTGGAATCCACCGGATGCTCAGGAGATGAATCATCACAATACAAGAATTAAGGAGTGATCGTATGGGAACAGATTCAGAGATGACGTATTCTGTTCTGATGTCTGTATATGGAAGAGAAAATCCGGAGTTTTTCCGTCAGAGTATTGAGAGTATGCTGGCTCAGACCTTGCCGTTTTCGGATTTTGTGCTTGTCTGTGATGGGCCTCTGACCCGTGAACTGGATGAAGTGATCGAATGGGCACAGAAGCAGATGGGAGAAAAACTCCAGCTTATTCGTATCCAGGAGAATAAAGGACTTGGGAATGCCCTGCGTATTGGCGTTCCAAAATGCCGCTGTTCTGTAATTGCCAGAATGGACAGTGACGATATCAGTCGACCAGATCGCTGTGAAAGACAATTTCGAGTGATAAAGAGAGATGGTTATGATCTGGTAAGTGGTACCTTGCAGGAGTTTTCTCAAACTCCTGGTGATATGGAGAGACTGAGGATGCTTCCAAGGACTCATGAGGAAATTCGACAGTATGCCTGCAAAAGAAATCCATTCAACCATCCGTGTATCATGTTTCGCAGAGAAGCGGTCCTTCGGGCAGGAAATTATCAGGATTTCCCGGGATTTGAAGACTATTATCTCTGGGTGCGCATGCTGAGAAAGGGATGTAAGGGTTATAACATTCAGGAAGTGATTCTGGATATGCGTACGGGAAATGGAATGTATGACCGCAGAGGCGGCAGATCTTATCTTCATTGGGTGCTCCGTTTCCAGAAATATCTTTATTGTAAGAAGTTTATCACCCGTAAAGAATATATCAAGAACTGCATGGTCCGTACGACTGTGGGATTGATTCCAGGCAGTGCCAGAGAGAAGTTTTATCATATTTTTCTCAGAAATGCCAAATAAATCATATGTCAATAAAAAATGTGCTGATCGTCAGATGACCAGCACATTTTTGTTTTAATTTTTTTCCATGAAGTCTACATATTCTGCAAGAACCGGTTCTGGATCACCAATTCGTTTGATCTGTCCGTCATGCATCCACATAACAGTATCACATAACTGCTTGAGAGTATCAATGTTGTGGGATACGATAATAACAGTACGGTCCTTATTGGAAATGAGGCTTTTCATTTTGTTATAGCTTTTCTTTTTGAATTTCTGGTCACCGACACTTAAGACCTCATCGATCAGCATAATGTCTGTTTCCAGGATCGCGGTGATGGAGAATGCCAGTTTGGAATACATACCACTTGAATATGTTCTTACAGGCATATCAATAAAGTCTCCAATTCCGGCAAATTCAATGATCTCATCTTCCTTAGAACGAACTTCTTCCTCAGAGAATCCGAGAAGCATACCGGAAAGGATAATGTTTTCTCTTCCTGTCATCTCACGCTGGAAACCAACACCGATAGACAGAAGGGAAATAGAATGTCCTTTGAGATCGATCGTTCCGCTGTCTGGAGAAAAGATACCGGCCAGGGCATTCAATGTTGTGGATTTACCACATCCGTTCTTGCCAATGATCCCCAGGATCTCTCCCTCACGAACATAGAAGGAGATCCCCTTTACCGCTACAAAACGGTCAGCCTTCTGGCGACGGAAGTGCAGCAGGTTCTTTTTGATAGAAGTCTTTTTGAGATTCTGATAACTGATGACCAGGTCTGTGACTTCGATAGCATGTTTTTCTTCCATATTATATCACCTTTACATAACTGTTTTCGTTCTTGTAGATTTTGCGCACGCCCAGGATGCTGATGATAAGTCCGACGATAAACCACAGGAGAAGAAGCTTCCTGTGAGGTGTCTTGCCATAGATCAGGCAGTCACGGGTTGAAGTTATCAAAAATGCGATCGGGTTTCCTCTTCCGATGTATTTGTTGTAAGGTGCCGGAAGTCTGTCCATGATATTCCAGAATACACCGGTCAGATAGAACAGGAAACGCAGCGCGATGTTCAGCACATTGGAAAGATCCTCTACAAATACTCCATAATGAAGGAGAAAACAGGAAAATCCAAATACGATAACGATCAGTGTCATCAGGATCGGAATGAAATACAGCACATTCCAGGTCACCGGAACTCTCCATACGATCATCATGGCAACAACGATCAGAAGAGAAATACACATCTTGAAACCGTTTACTCCCATTTTGACGAAGATCAGAATGAATTTAGGTATATATACTTTAGACACGATCGGTTTATTCGACTTGATCAGCTTGACACTCTGGAGAAGAGATTTATTAAAGAAATCCCACAGAGTGATACCGATAAAGATGAAAATTGCAAAGTACTGTAGTTTGGACTTGAAAACATATCCGAACATGAATACATAGATCAGCATAAAGCAAAGAGGATCCAGTATCCACCAGAGCCAGTTCAGATAGGAATTGGCTATTTCGGATTTTAACTGAGCTTTGGAAGAATAGATTGCGTACTTCCAATACTTCTTCAAGTCATCCTTGAATCGATTAAACATAAAATCCGCTCCTATATTATTTTTTGATAAAATTATAGACCCCCAGAAAACTGAGGGCGTTCGACTTTTTTATCATACACTACGAGGAGAACATTGACAAGAGAAATCTTATTTTTATAAGAAATACTTCTATAAAAAGAATGCAAAACACTTGACTTCATATATAAGTTGTGATAAACTAGACGGGCGACATGGAAGTTAGGTCTTTTTTTTATGCAAAAAATAAAAGAAAGACTCACGCAAATGAAAACACTGGAGGTGGAAGTTGTGCGCGTTAAGATTACATTGGCATGTACGGAGTGCAAGCAGCGTAACTACAATATGACCAAGGAGAAAAAGAATCATCCTGAGCGTCTTGAAACTAAGAAATATTGTAAGTTCTGCCGTACCCATACTCTGCACAAGGAAACAAAGTAATCACAAAGAATTAAGGTAACTGTTCACGAGAATATTCCGCGAGGTGTTTTGCCATGAATATGGCAAAATCCCGAGACATATGGGGCAAAATGCTATCACCGAAGGTGATCTGGAATGCATTTTGACCAAGTTACTGTGAATGAAGTGAACAGTAACGATTGTGAGGTTAGACTATGCAAGAGAAAGAAAAATCTGCTGGCACTGGTCAGAAGAAAAATTGGTTTCAGGGACTTCAATCGGAATTCAAAAAGATTGTCTGGGTTGACAGACCTACACTGGTTAAACAGACCATCGCGGTTGTTGCCATTACAGTAGTTGTTGCTGTGATCATCAGTGTTATGGATTCTGCAATTCTGGAAGGTGTAAATCTTTTAATGAAATAAGGATAACGGTGATTGTATGTCAGAAGCAAAATGGTATGTTGTTCATACCTATTCAGGTTATGAAAACAAAGTAAAAGCCAACATTGAAAAAACAATCGAAAACAGACACCTGGAAGACCAGATTCTGGAAGTTCGTGTTCCGCTGCAGGATGTGGTAGAGATGCGAAACGGTGCTGCAAAGCAGGTCCAGAAAAAAATGTTTCCGGGCTATGTGCTTCTCAACATGGTCATGAATGATGATACCTGGTATGTTGTTCGTAACACCAGAGGTGTTACCGGATTTGTAGGACCGGGATCCAAACCGGTTCCTCTTACAGAAGAAGAAATGCTTCCGTTAGGAATCAAGAAAGAAGACATTCAGGTAGATTTTGCAGAGGGTGACATGGTTGTCGTAACAGGCGGAGCCTGGAAGGACACCGCAGGCGTTATTTCTGCGCTCAGCACTCAGAAGCAGACGGTTACTATCAATGTTGAATTGTTTGGCCGCGAAACGCCGGTAGAAATAAGTTTCGCAGATATTAAGAAAGCGTAAACACATTCAAGTGGGAGGGAACAACCCCCGCCAATACCACATAGGAGGTGCCGAAAAATGGCAAAAAAAGTAACAGGCTATATTAAATTACAGATTCCTGCTGGTAAAGCAACTCCAGCACCACCGGTTGGTCCGGCTCTTGGACAGCACGGTGTAAACATTGTACAGTTCACAAAAGAGTTTAATGCAAGAACAGCAGATCAGGGAGACCTTATCATTCCTGTAGTTATCACTGTTTATGCAGACAGAAGTTTCAGCTTCATAACCAAAACTCCGCCGGCAGCAGTTCTTCTTAAGAAGGCAGCTAACATCAAATCCGGTTCCGGCGTACCGAACAAAACAAAAGTTGCAAAAGTAACAAAAGCTCAGGTTCAGGAAATCGCCGAACTGAAGATGAAAGACCTGAATGCAGCATCCCTTGAAGCAGCTATGAGCATGATCGCTGGTACTGCAAGAAGCATGGGAATCGAAGTCGTAGACTGAGAAATTACAAATTGAAGTGAGTGGGAGGGAAATTCCCGCAATTACCACAGGAGGTTATAGAAATGAAACGAGGAAAGAAATACGTGGAAGCTGCTAAAGCAGTAGACCGCGCAACATTATATGATACCGCTGAAGCTATCAGCCTTGTAAAGAAATCAGCAGTTGCTAAATTTGACGAAACTATCGAAGCTCACATCCGTACAGGCTGCGATGGACGTCATGCAGACCAGCAGATCCGTGGTGCAGTAGTTCTGCCTCATGGAACTGGTAAAAAAGTTCGTGTTCTCGTATTTGCAAAAGACGCAAAAGCAGAAGAAGCAAAAGCAGCTGGAGCAGATTACGTAGGAGCAGAAGATCTCATCCCGAGAATTCAGAACGAAGGATGGCTTGATTTCGACGTTGTTGTTGCTACACCAGATATGATGGGTGTTGTAGGACGTCTTGGTCGTGTACTTGGACCAAAAGGTCTCATGCCGAACCCGAAAGCTGGAACAGTAACTATGGACGTTACAAAAGCAATCAATGATATTAAAGCAGGTAAGATTGAATACCGTCTTGACAAAACCAATATCATCCATGTTCCGATCGGTAAAGCTTCCTTTACTGAGGAGCAGTTAAGCGACAACTTCCAGACGCTCATGGAGGCAATTGTAAAGGCTAGACCAAGCACCCTGAAAGGACAGTACTTAAGAAGCGTTGTCCTGACACCTACTATGGGACCAGGAGTAAAGGTTAACCCGGTTAAGTTTGCCTAAATAAATAAGAGAGACATCCCTCGCGAAAGCACAGGGATGTCTTTTTTTGTATTGAGATGAATAAATTTTTGATATATAATTAAATGGATTTTACGATATTCTTTGATATTATGTTAAAATAATGTTTGAGAAACAATTTGGAAATGAGGGAGTCAGTTTGGCGAAGAAAAAAGGAAAAAATTTTTGGAGAAACAAGATTATCTGTCTTGTAGCAGAAATAATTGTTGTAATTTCACTTTTTTTGGTACTTTCGCAGAGCTTTGGATTTGGTAATCAGATCACAGTCTGGATAAATCAGCTTATAAAGCCGGCAGTCAGGGAGCTGGATATTACAGGTATCAACAGTTCTTATGCAGTCCTTATGCAGGCAGACAGTGGTAAGGTTGTTGGGGATATAAGCGGAGAAACACAGATGTATCCAGCTTCTATGACAAAGATCATGACAGCAATCGTAGCGATCGAGAATCTTAGTGACCTGAACCAGGAGATCACAGTAACGAACGATATGGTAGCAGATCTTTATGCACAGGATGCTACACAGGCGGGATTTCAACCTGGTGAGACAGTACAGGCAATCGATCTTCTTTATGGTGTGCTGCTTCCTTCGGGGGCAGAGTGTTGTATTGCCCTGGCTGATACGATCGCCGGATCAGAAACGGGATTTGTAGAGCTGATGAATCAAAAAGCAGAAAAACTGGGGCTTGAGAATACACATTTTTGCAATGCGACAGGTCTTCATGCGGATGATCACTACAGCACAGCCAAGGATATTGCAGATCTTCTGCGCTATGCACTTAAAAATGACACATTTCGTGAGATCATAGAAAGTCCATATCATTCTACTCCGGGAACAAACGTACATCCAGATGGAATTACTTTTTACAGTACCATGTTCAAGAATCTTTCAGATACTACTGTGATCGATGGACAGATTATGGGAGGAAAGACAGGATTTACCAGTGAGGCAGGATGCTGTCTTGCAAGTTTTGCGGAAATTGATGATATAGATTATATACTGGTAACAGCCGGGGCATATCAGGCAGGAACGCCGCATATTGATGATGCAGTTAAGCTGTATAACCGTCTTGGAGAGGCATCATCCGTATTATATGGAAAATAAAGCGTACAATTTATGGACGTTTTTTGAAAAAGAAAAAGGGAGGTCATGAGTAACATGAAAAAAGTGAAAAAGATTATGGTTTTATTTCTCTGCGCAATGCTGATAACAGTACCAGTATTCACAGAGACAGCCAGTGCGGCAGCAACAAAGACAACTTCCGCATCAGCCAGAAAGGGATGGTACAGACTTAAAAATGGTAACAAGAAGTATTTCAAAAACGGAAAATACTTAACAGGATGCCAGAAGATTGGTAAGAATGTGTATCTGTTTAATAAGTACGGCGTACTGATGAAGAAAGATACAGCATACAAAGGAATTATGTATTATATTGACAACAGAGCCCATGTAGAGGGATGGAAAAAAGGTTCTGTTTACTATTATAAAAATGGAACCAGGATGGGAAAATATAAAACACAGGAATTCCGTGCATATCAGAATGCCAAAGATGTAGTAGACCGTGTAACAACTCCAAAAATGTCAAAAAGCCAGAAACTGGAAGCATGTTTCCGCTGGGTTATGAGCAAGTATTATCATACGTGGCGTCGGTTTGATCAGGGTGGTGCGGCATGGTATGCAGTGCAGGCGAATGATCATTTTGAACGAGGCTGTGGTGACTGCATTGCAGATGCATCTGCATTTGCTTATCTTGCGAAAGTACTTGGTTATACAAACGTTTATATCTGTGCAGATGCACCGAGAAGTGATGATGATGCTCATGCATGGACAGAGATCAATGGTCGCGTGTATGATCCGCTTTTTGCAGAGGCAAAAAGCTACAGCAGAAACTATAACGTTTCTTATGGTGTTTATATTTTATCACCAGAATTCAAAAAAAAGCTTGCCTAAAAATGTTATAACAAAAAATCACAATAAAGGAAATAAGTAGTAAGATGGAACCGGAAAAATTACTAAAAAGTTTATCAGTGGCAGAGCGCCTCAAAGATGCCACAAGACATTGCTATACGTCCGGAGGACGCCGGGAAAGTGTTGCGGAGCACTCCTGGAGGATCACTCTGATGGCATATTGGGTCAGTGATGAATTTCCTGAGGCAGACCTGGAAAAATTAATGAAAATGTGCCTGATCCATGATCTGGGCGAAGCTTTTACCGGCGATATCCCCACTTTTAATAAGACAGAAGCAGATGAACAGAAAGAATCCTCTCTTCTGGGTGAATGGGTAGCAGGTTTACCGCAGCCATTTGCGGATGAAATGCGAGCTCTTTATCAGGAAATGGAAGAACGGGAGACGCTGGAGGCTCGGATCTACAAAGCACTGGACAATCTGGAGGCACTGATCCAGCATAATGAGTCAGATATCAGCACATGGATTCCGTTGGAATATGATCTGCAGATGACCTATGGCAATGACAAAGTTCAGTTTTCGGAGTATCTGACAAAACTTCGTGACGAAGTGCGGAATGACAGTAAGAAAAAAATCGCGGAGAACAGGAGAGACAGAGAATGAAACAATGTATGGATTCAGAAAATCTTCACCGAAGATTAAAAAAGATCATCGGACAGGTACAGGCGATCGATCGGATGATAGACGAGGATGTACCATGTGAGGATGTTCTGTCACAGATCAATGCAGCCAAATCCGCATTGCACAAAGCAGGACAGGTCATTCTGGAAGGACACATCAAACACTGCGTTCGTGAGGGAATCGAACATGGAGATCCGGACAAAACCATCGAAAACTTCACAAAAGCAGTAGAACGCTTCGCAAATATGAAATAGAAATTATTGCACAAAAGCTGTGGCAGAGAACGCCATGGCTTTTTTTATTGTATTTTTTTATAAAGAAAATCTGTTATCGAAAAATATTCTCAATATACCCATTGACAACCAATACCCCCATAGGTATAATAACAACCATAAATTACATATACCCCTATAGGTATAAAGGAGAGAAAAAGAGTGAAGAAGATAACAGATAAACTGGAAGAACTTCTGGAATTTGGTGGAACCAAAAGAGACATTCTGTTCCTGGTGATTTCCGCAGTCGCACTTCTGATCAGCATTTTTGATAAAGAACTCCTGCCGTTTGATCCGGCATGGGTTGCGATCATTCTCTGCGGAATCCCGATCATTCTGGAAGCAGTCATCGGACTTGTCACAGAGTTTGATATCAAGGCAGACGTACTTGTTTCGCTGGCTCTGATCGCATCGGTACTCATCAGAGAAGATTTTGCGGCCGGTGAAGTTGCATTTATCATGCAGCTTGGAGGACTTTTGGAAGAACTGACTGTTGCCAAGGCAAGAGCAGGTATTGAGAAACTGGTGCATCTGACACCACAGACAGCCAGAGTGCTCACAGAAGCAGGAGAGAAGACTATTCCGGCAGAGCAGGTCAAGGTAGGAGATATCCTTCGGGTGCTCCCGGGAGAGACGGTTCCTGTTGATGGTGTGATCACATCAGGACAGACTTCTGTAAACCAGGCAGTCATGACAGGAGAATCACTTCCGGTCGACAAGACCGTGGGAGATGAGGTGTCGTCTGGAACGGTGAACCAGTTTGGAGCTTTTGAGATGAAAGCATCCAAGGTTGGAGAGGACAGCTCGATCCAGAGAATGATCCGTCTCGTACAGTCTGCAGATGCGGGAAAAGCCAAAATCGTTGGACTTGCAGACCGCTGGGCAACATGGATCGTAGTGATCGCCCTGACCGCGGCGGCTCTGACCTGGCTGATCTCCGGAGAGATCATTCGTGCGGTAACGATCCTCGTTGTTTTTTGTCCATGTGCACTGGTCCTGGCGACACCGACCGCGATTATGGCGGCAATCGGAAATGCCACAAAGCATGGGTTTCTTGTAAGAGAGGGAGATGCACTGGAGCGTCTTGCATCTGTTAAGAAAATCACATTTGATAAGACAGGAACCCTGACTTATGGAACTCCAAAGGTAATTGCAGTCAGAAGCGTTCTTCCAGAATGGAAGGAAGAAGAGATTTACGGATATTGTGCAGCGGCAGAGCAGCTGTCCGAACATCCGCTTGGAAAAGCAGTCGTAAACTGTTACAGACAGGAAATGAAGAAAGAACTGTTATCCACCGGACAGTTTGAGATGATTCCGGGACGTGGTGTTTCCTGCGAAGTGGATACACACACAATTTTGGCGGGAAATGTGGATATGCTTCGTGAAAATCAGATTAATTTCCCGGCAGATGTGGAAAAACAGGCAGAAGAATTCGTGAATCAGGGATGTACGATGATCTATGTCGCCATCGATAAGAGCCTGGCAGGTTATCTCGCACTTGCAGATACTGTTCGAAGCGAGAGTACGGAAATGATCGACAAGCTGACAGAACTTGGAGTAGAACCTGTGCTTCTTACAGGAGATCACGAAAATGCAGCAGCGGCAATCGCAGGCCAGCTTCATATTAGAGAAGTCCATGCGAACTGTCTGCCAGAAGACAAACTAAACTGGATCAGCAGCTATCAGCAGAAGCAGGAAAAAGTCTGTATGATAGGCGACGGCATCAACGATGCGCCTGCTCTTAAAAAAGCAGATGTCGGAATCGCTATGGGCGGTGTCGGAAGCGACATTGCCGTAGACGCGGCAGACATTGCACTTGTGGATGATGAGGTCAAAGAACTTCCGCATCTGATCGCCTTATCCAAGCGAATGATGATCACGATCAAATGCAATCTCAGCTTTTCCATGGGATTAAACTTCCTCGCGATTGTTCTCGCTATTACCGGAATCCTGAACCCGGTAGTCGGAGCACTGGTGCATAACGCGGGATCTGTAGTCGTTATCATAAACTCAGCATTATTATTGAAGTGGAGGAAATATTAAATGGTTACAGTCATTGGATTAATTGTTGGTATTATAAAAAAAGTCCCCAGGGTTATAAGCCCTGGGGATGATTGTTTTATATGATGGTTTATTCTCCGAAATATCTCTTAAGCAGACCAGCGAATGCTTTGCCGTGTCTCGCCTCATCACGAGCCATTTCATGAACTGTGTCATGGATTGCGTCGAGGTTAGCAGCTTTAGCACGTTTAGCCAGGTCGAATTTACCAGCAGTAGCACCATTCTCAGCTTCTACACGCATCTCAAGGTTTTTCTTTGTGCTGTCAGTAACGACTTCACCGAGAAGTTCTGCGAATTTAGCAGCATGCTCAGCTTCTTCGTAAGCAGCTTTCTCCCAGTAGAGACCGATTTCCGGATATCCTTCTCTGTGAGCAACTCTTGCCATTGCAAGATACATACCAACTTCAGAGCACTCACCCTGGAAGTTTGCTCTCAGATCTTCAAGAATGTCTTCGCTCACACCCTGAGCAACACCAACAACGTGTTCAGCAGCCCATGTCATCTCGCCCTTCTGCTCTGTGAATTTGGAAGCAGGAGCTTTACACTGCGGACAGACTTCCGGAGCAGCGTCACCTTCGTAAACATATCCACATACATTACATACCCATTTTGCCATAATTTTGATCTCCTTTTCTTAATTAAGTTAGTTCTGTTTAATAATAGTAATAATTCTCAATAACTGTAGTTTCAATCTATCACATTGAATGCTCGAAGTCAAGCAAATGTCTGAAAATACATTATTTGTTCATACATTTCGGGCAAGTTCCGAAAAATCGTATATCGCATGCAGTGATCTTGCCGGAAAAGTTTCGACCGGCTTTCTCTATCAGATCGTCCATGCCTTCTGTTTCCAGATCCAGGACATCTCCGCATTCTGTGCACATAAAGTGACAGTGAGGAGTAACACATCCATCGAAATGATCTGCACCGCCGAAGTTGGACAGTTTCTGGATCTCACCGATTTCAGATAACAGAGAAAGGTTACGATATACGGTTCCCAGACTGATGTTGGGGTAGATCTTTTTCATATTTTCGTAAACAACATCTGCGGTAGGGTGATCCTTACGGGTCATGAGAAATTCTTTGATCGATTCTCGCTGACGACTGTATTTCAATGTAGCCATATATCGCGTTTCCTTTCTGTAAATCAGTTCCTTAAATTATTCTCCGAAGTATCTTTTCAGTAATCCAGCGAATGCTTTGCCGTGTCTAGCTTCATCGCGAGCCATCTCATGTACTGTGTCATGGATCGCATCAAGGTTAGCAGCTTTGGCACGTTTAGCCAGGTCGAATTTACCAGCAGTAGCACCGTTCTCAGCTTCTACACGCATCTCAAGGTTTTTCTTTGTGCTGTCAGTAACGACTTCACCGAGAAGTTCTGCGAATTTAGCAGCATGCTCAGCTTCTTCGTAAGCAGCTTTCTCCCAGTAAAGACCGATTTCCGGATAGCCTTCTCTGTGGGCAACTCTTGCCATTGCGAGATACATACCAACCTCAGAGCACTCACCCTGGAAGTTCGCTCTCAGGTCTTCGATGATGTCTTCACTTACGCCCTGCGCAACACCAACAACGTGTTCAGCAGCCCATGTCATCTCGCCTTTCTGCTCTGTGAATTTGGAAGCAGGAGCTTTACACTGCGGACATACCTCCGGAGCAGCGTCGCCTTCATAAACATATCCACATACATTACATACCCATTTTGCCATAATCTTGATCTCCTTTGCTGATTAAGTTTGTTTTATTTAATAATAGTAATCGTTATTGTTTTGCTGTGACTATACTGTACCATAATGGTATAGATTTGTCAACAAGGAAAATATATTTTTTTCAGACGGATTTTCTGATACAATAGAAAAGCGAAAAAAATAAGAAAATCTTAATATTTTACCCCATAGATATTAATTCTTAAGCAGTATAGTAAAAACATGAAAACACAGGAGGCAGGGGAAATGGCAGAGATACTGGTATGTGATGACGACAAGGACATCGTGGAGGCAATAGAAATCTATCTGGCACAGGAGGGGCATCACATTCTCAAAGCATACGATGGTGAACAGGCGATCCGGGTTTTGCAGAATAATCCGGTGGATCTTCTGATCATTGACGTGATGATGCCGAAGCTGGACGGAATCCGGGCAACATTGAAGATCCGCGAAAAAAACGCTCTTCCTATCATCATTTTATCTGCAAAATCAGAGGATACAGACAAGATCTTAGGACTGAATGTCGGTGCAGATGATTATGTGACGAAACCTTTTAACCCACTGGAACTGGTGGCAAGGGTGAAATCACAGCTTCGCAGATATACACAGCTGGGTGCAATGGCAGAAAAGAGAGGAAATGTTTACGAGACGGGTGGACTGATGATCGACGATGATCGTAAGGAAGTTACTGTCGATGGAGAAGCGGTCAAGCTGACACCGATCGAGTACAGGATCCTTCTTTTTCTGGTCAAAAATCAGGGAAGAGTTTTTTCCATCAATCAGATCTATGAGAGTATCTGGGAAGAGGAAGCGATCGCGGCAGATAATACGGTAGCGGTTCACATCCGACATATCAGAGAAAAAATTGAGATCAATCCAAAGGAGCCGCGCTACCTCAAAGTTGTGTGGGGACTTGGGTATAAAGTGGAAAAGATCTGATTTTCTGAATGGACCTGTGGAAAACTCCTGTGTTCATGACAGAGTTATATGGATTTTTGCAGAAAGGAAATGGGGTATAAATGGAGACAAGATGGTACAGAAAAAGCGGTGTAAAAGGGCTTCTGGTGCTGCTGACAATAGTTTTTGTGACGGTAGTCTGCGCGGGAGCCGGGGCATCCGTGCTTATCATGAGCAAAGGCGTTCAGCCATTGGACAGCAAAAATTATGTGGATTCCCAGAGCTTCCAGGATAATATGTACAGCCTTTCTCATACGATCATTGATGCAATCAATGAGAGGCAGATTCTGGATGAGGCAGATGATGAGGAACTGGTTGACCTTACAGAGCTGAATAAGGGGAAGACACTGACGCACAAGAACTCATCCGGACTTGCCTACAAGGCAGGGGATCTGTATGACTGGGCGAAGAAATCATCCTGGGATCGAAGTGCAAATGTTTTGATCTGCCGTCAGCCGGATGGCAGCGACTATTATATGTACTATAATGATTTTGCAGATAAGATAACTACTGGTGAATTGAAATTTGTTTTTGGCGGTGATGACGGATGGACAGAGAATGCAAAGAATATACTGTCCATGCTCTCCGGCAAAGAGTATACGTATTATGGCGATGCCAGTGATAACATAGGAATCCGTAATGATGGTGTGGAGTACGTTACAAATGCGGATGGTGATGTTGTTTACACAGATGTATATAATTATGAAGCCAGTGGAAATAACGATGCCCCTCTGAAAGAAGCGTACAAACCGGACGGAGCTGACAGTATCCTTGATGTTGTAAATAACAGTGAAGAATGGAAAGGAAATATCAGCAAGGCATATGAGTATTTATACACGGCGCTGGTTGAATACAGTGATGCTTCTTATGGTGAAAAAGTCCTGAAAACTTATGCAACAGGTGTAACAAATGTTAACTACATGTACGTAGACACAAAATCCGATAAAGTGTACACCAATATAAAAGGCATCACATCAGCAAATTATGCAAAAAAACTGAATGAACTGACTTCCAGTGATGATCCGCTTATGCTGATCGCTCCGGATCTGCAGGACTGTGCCCTGGGATTTTCTAATATCGCAGACTGGACAGTATCTTACTGGCAGAGCATGATCGAGAATACAGGACTTGGTGAGGAAAATTATCTCTATTTCGTTTCTGTAGATAAAGATTTTCCGGTATTAGACAGGATCAAGCAGGAAAAACTTGTCTATGAGAAGTTTGAACCATGGCTGGTGCCGATCATGGTAATTTCTGTAGTGTCACTGGTTCTGGCACTTGCAGGACTTGTGATCCTGACGATCGGGGCCGGACGAAACAATGAAGATGAGAAAGTGCATCTGAATTTCCTGGACAGATGGTATACCGAGATTGTGGCATGGATGATATTTATGATCTGGCTGCTGGGCACTTCGGTGATCGTCCAGACAATGGATTTTGAAGACATACGAATGGTCTGGAAAGTGACGGGATTCAGCATCCTGGGAATCTGGTGTGGCGGATGGTTTCTGACCGGTTGGCTGAGTCTGGTTCGCAGGATCAAGGCAAGATCTCTCTGGAGAGACAGCCTGCTCCGACACGTTCTGATATTGGTAAAAAAGTGTTTTTCTAAATGTAGTGATCTGGTTGTCTTTCTCGGTGGCAATATGATCAGCAGGGTCAAAATAATTTTGTTATTTGGCATCTTTGTATTTTTGCAGTTTATGTTTTCTGGAATGACGGTTGCTGGTGACTCAGTATTTGCTTTTCTTCTGATGATTGTAATGGACTGTGCGGTTCTTTACTATCTTGTAAAAAAAGCCTGGGGAAGAGAACAGATCATCGCCGGTCTGAAGAAGATTACTGACGGAGAACTCCAATACAAGATTCCAACAGAAAAACTCTCCGGTGAGCAGGAGCAGGTGGCAGATTATATCAACCATATTGGAGAGGGACTGGATGCAGCTGTAGAAAACAGCCTCAAGAACGAGCGCATGAAAACAGAGCTGATCACGAATGTCTCCCATGATATCAAGACACCGCTTACTTCGATCATCAATTATGTGGATCTTCTCAAGCGCGAGAATCCGGAAGACCCCAAGATCAGAGGTTATCTGGAAGTTCTGGAAAACAAGGCACAGCGGCTCAAAGTATTGACCGAAGATGTCGTAGAAGCCTCCAAAGCAAGCACCGGAAATATCACACTGGAAATGACGGACCTGAATTTCGTTGAACTGGTACATCAGGTGATCGGAGAATTCGAAGAGAAATTCGAAGAAAGAAATCTGACGATGGTAGTTCATTTCGATGAGGAAGAAGCAATCATCTGTGCAGATGGCCGCAGACTCTGGCGAGTCCTCGAGAATGTTTTTGGAAACACATCAAAATATGCAATGGAAAACACAAGAGTTTACGTCGACGTAAAAGTTGACCGGCCAAACGTGCAGCTTTCCCTCAAAAACATCTCCGCACAGCCACTGAACATCTCCGCAGACGAACTCACAGAAAGATTCATCCGCGGCGATGTCTCCCGAAACACCGAAGGCAGCGGCCTCGGCCTGTCAATCGCCAAAGACCTCGTCCAGCTCCAGGGTGGAGAATTTAAGCTGTATCTTGATGGAGATCTGTTTAAGGTGACGATTAAATTTCAGATGAAGTAACAAGGCTTGTGAGTAAAATGGTTTCATGTTATCATTATTAAGAGGGTAACATGAAGCCGTTTTTTTGTTTGAGAGGAGTGTGTCAGGTGGGAAGATTTGTAAATCCCGATAACAGTGCATTTCAGGTCGCTTTGAATTCCAGGATTTATGTAGATAAAACAGGGATGATCGAGTACACAAACAGTGTTTTGAACACTTCAGATGCTTATATCTGCAACAGTCGCCCGAGAAGATTTGGGAAATCCATTACGGCAAACATGCTTGCTGCGTATTATAGCAGGGGATGTGATTCTGAAAAAATGTTTTCTGAGCTGGAAATTGTACGGAATCCTGATTTCAAAAAACACTTAAATAGATATGATGTAATACATCTTGATATTCAATGGTGCATGGAACCGGCTGGCGGGGCAGAGAATGTAATTGCATATATTACAACAAAAACGATTGAAGAACTGAGAGAATATTATAACGAAGAACTTTCAGAAAAAATTTCTTCTTTGCCGGAAGCATTGTCTTGTATTAACGGAAAAACGGGCAGGAAATTTATTGTCATTATCGATGAATGGGATGTTCTGATTCGTGATGAAGCAACAAACAGGAAGATACAGGATGAATATATCAATTTTCTGAGGGGCATGTTCAAAGGAACAGAACCGACAAAATATATTCAGCTTGCATATCTTACAGGAATTTTACCAATTAAAAAATTAAAAACACAGTCTGCACTTAATAATTTCAGACAGTATTCTATGCTTGGTCCGGGACCGCTGGCTTCGTATATTGGCTTCACAGAAGAAGAGGTACAGAAATTATGTGCCGACTACAGAAAGGATTATGAAGAAGTAAAACGCTGGTATGATGGATATCAGCTGGGAAATTATCATGTATATAATCCGAATGCAGTGGTCAGTCTGATGATAGAGGGAGAATTTCAGAGCTACTGGTCTGGAACGGGGTCTTATGAAGTAATTGTTCCGCTTATTAATATGGATTTTGACGGATTGAAAACATCTGTTATTGAAATGGTAGCGGGAAATTCTGTGGAGATTGATGTAACATCTTTTCAGAATGATACAGTAAATTTTGCAGATAAAGATGATGTGCTCACTTATATGATTCATCTGGGATATCTTGCATATAATCAGAGACTGAAGAAAGCATTTGTTCCTAATGAAGAAATCCGGGAAGAACTGATTCGCGCAACAAAAAGAAAAAAATGGAATGAGCTGTTGAGCTTTCAGCAGAAGTCTTCTGTTTTACTGGATGCGACATTGGATATGGATACGGAAACAGTAGCAAAAAGCATTGAAAAAATTCACAGTGAATATACTTCTGTGATTCAATATAATGATGAGAACTCACTGAGCAGTGTACTTACAATTGCCTATCTGAGTGCAATGCAGTATTATTTTAAACCGTTAAGAGAACTGGCTTCAGGTAGAGGATTTGCTGATTTTGTGTTCATTCCAAAACCGGAATACAGACAAAGCTACCCTGCACTGGTTGTAGAACTCAAATGGAACCAAAATGCACAGACGGCTATCCGGCAGATAAAAGATAAAAGCTATCCTGATACCATTCAGGAATATACAGGTGAAATCCTGTTGGTTGGAATCAATTATGATAAAAAAACAAAGGCGCATAGTTGTGTGATAGAGCAATATGAAATGTAAAAACAAAAGACCTTGTTCTGAAGGATGTCAGAAGGAGGTCTTTTTGCGATAAAGAATTTTTTGAAAAAATCAGATTCTGATTGTAATTCTAATAAAAATGATTATAATAATTATTATAATGATAAAAATGATTATAATCATCAGGAGGTAAAAATGTTTGTTGAAAACAAGACGATTGAATTCAAAAGAGAATATGTCGATGACATCAAAAATACAATTATTGCTTTCGCAAACTGTGATGGTGGAACTCTTTATATTGGTGTGAATGATGATGGCGAGATTTGCGGAGTTAGTGATGTAGATGATACGATGCTTCGTGTAACGAATGCAATCAGAGATGCAGTACGACCGGATGTTACTATGTTTGTAGAGTGCAGCAATGATATTATGGATGGTAAATCTGTTGTTCGAGTAACTGTGCAGCGTGGTACAGCAAGACCTTACTACTTGCAGAAAAAGGGAATCCGCCCGGAGGGCGTTTATGTTCGTCAGGGAGCTTCTACAGTTCCGGCGACAGATACGGCTATTTTAAATATGATCAAAGAAACCAGTGGTGACAGTTATGAAAAAGCCCGTTCTATTAATCAGCAGCTTACATTTGAAAAAGCATCGGATTTTTTTAAAAAACGGAAAGTACAATTTGGAAAAGTCCAGATGAAAAGTCTTCATTTGATTGGCGAGGATAATACGTATACGAATCTGGCATTTTTGCTGTCTGAACAGTGTACACACACGATTAAACTGGCTGTTTTTGAGGGAAGTAAAAAAACTGTATTCAGGGACCGTAAGGAATTGTCTGGATCAATTCTGGAGCAATTAGAAGAAGCAGTTGATTATATTGATCGTTATAACCGCACTCGTGCGGAATTTTCAGGCTTAGATCGGATAGATATACGAGACTATCCTACGGAGGCGATTAGAGAAGCTTTATTGAATGCCGTTGTACACAGAGACTATTTATTTAGCGAATCTACACTTGTCAGTATTTTTGAAGACAGGATTGAATTTGTGACAATTGGCGGGTTAGTAAGAGGAATTACTTTAGATGATGTAAAATTAGGAGTATCTGTGTTACGTAATCAGTATCTGGCAAATGTTTTTTATCGCCTGAAACTGATTGAGGCATATGGAACAGGAATTCTCAAAATTAATGAATGTTACGAAGATTATAAAGTAAAACCGGTGATTGAAACGACGAATAATGCGTTTAAGATTACATTACCTAACATCAATTTTTATACTGAAGAACAGGAGAAACAGATTGTTTCTAAAACAGGTAATAGTCTAAATACAAATAGAAAAAGAAAACAGATGAACGAAGTTCTGGAATTGTGCCGGACTAACGGTTTTGTGATTCGAAAAGATGTGGAAAAAGCATTGGGCATATCTCAGGCCACGGCAATCGTACTTTTGCGGGATATGGTCAGAGCAGATATCCTCGTTAAAGAAGGAAAATCTAAAAATCTTCGGTACTATGAGAAGAGATAGGATTATGATATTTAGGGCACAAAAAATACAAAATATTCAGATAAAAGGGGAGTCAACATCATGCCTACTTTGAGTGAGATTTTTGATAAACGGAAAATTTTTCTTTATCAAAATGAGAGTCTTGATTTAGATTATTATTATACCTGTATCCGATCCGCAACTTCATTTCCAACTGCCAGGCGGCGGTTATTGCTTCCGATGATCAGCCAGTCGCGGCATTTCTGGATGACCTGGATGGTGCTGCCTTCTTTGATGTCCATCTTTCGCATAGTTTCAAGAATTTCCGGAACGCCGAACATCCATTTAATAGTACAGGTATCGCCTGCATTTGTCTGTGATAAAGCCTGCATAAAAATACCTCCTTTGAGGAAAAATAGGAACAGTTAGTGTCAGATAATTTTGTTTTTGTCTGTTGAATTTATTGTACAACTAAGAATATATGTTCGTCAATTGGAACATTAGGTAGTCTCTGCTCATATTGGATAGGAGATGCTGACAGAAGATAGTGTGTGCTAAATATGCAGGATTATGCATAGTTATAACACCGAAATTCGCGGTTTACAAATATAGGCAAATATGCTACTATTTTTAAAGGAGCGGAAACATGAATTCCCGCGAAATATAAGCAAACTCAACGAACAAGAGAGTACATTTGCTGACCACATTACAGAGAATTCCCCGGAGGAAATTTCAGATTTCCGTGGCTGAGAGGGAAGTGCAGGTGCAGATGGAAGATGGCTTGGGAGAGGTGCAGTCGAGATGAGTATCGATGTCGATGAAGTGATCGTATGGCATGCTGGAAGTGAGATTTCAGGTACTATTCAGACTGCAACAGGACCGCCTGTTATAGCGGAAGGGTATCAGGACAATAGCAGATTATCAGACTATTACAGTATTGGTCGGATTATCCGTATGGAATCGTACCCAACAAGGTTTTTGACCGCGAGGCAGGAACGAACAGAAGTGGTAACACGGGCAGGACTCGTCTTCTCTATATATGATAGGGAGGGCGTTTTTTTATTATTATCCAGGAGGAATTATAAAATGGACAAGCAGAAGTATTATATTACAACCGCGATCGCCTATACATCCGGTAAACCGCATATCGGCAATACCTACGAGATCGTACTCGCAGATGCGATCGCACGTTACAAGAGACAGGAAGGATACGATGTATTTTTCCAGACAGGAACTGACGAGCATGGTCAGAAGATCGAGCTCAAAGCAGAAGAAGCAGGAATCACACCAAAGGAATTCGTAGACAACGTATCCGGTGAGATCAAGAGAATCTGGGATCTGATGAACACATCCTATGATAAATTCATCCGTACCACAGACGCTGACCACGAAAAACAGGTTCAGAAGATTTTCAAGAAAATGTACGCAAAAGGAGACATCTACAAGGGACATTACGAAGGAATGTACTGTACACCTTGCGAATCCTTCTTCACAGAATCCCAGCTCGTAGACGGCAAATGCCCGGACTGCGGACGCCCATGCGTTCCGGCAAAAGAAGAAGCATACTTCTTCAAAATGAGTAAATATGCAGACCGTCTGATCGACTATATCAACACACATCCGGATTTCATTCAGCCGGAATCACGTAAAAACGAGATGATGAACAACTTCCTTCTTCCGGGACTTCAGGATCTCTGCGTATCCAGAACATCCTTCAAATGGGGAATCCCGGTAGATTTCGATCCGAAGCACGTTGTTTATGTATGGCTGGATGCCCTGACAAACTATATCACAGGAATCGGTTATGACTGCGACGGCGAAAGCTCTGAACAGTTCAACAAACTGTGGCCGGCAGACCTTCATCTGATCGGTAAAGACATCATCCGTTTCCATACTATTTACTGGCCGATCTTCCTGATGTCACTTGACCTGCCGCTTCCGAAACAGGTATTCGGACATCCGTGGCTGCTTCAGGGCGATGGTAAGATGAGTAAATCCAAAGGAAATGTTATCTATGCAGATGAACTCGTAGACTTCTTCGGTGTAGATGCTGTCCGTTATTTTGTACTTCACGAGATGCCATTCGAAAACGATGGTGTCATCACATGGGAACTGATGGTAGAGAGACTGAACTCCGAGCTTGCAAATACCCTCGGAAACCTTGTAAACCGTACCATCTCCATGTCTAATAAATACTTCGGCGGCGTAGTAGAAAACAAAGGTGTTGCTGAGCCAGTTGACGATGACCTCAAAGTATTTGCACTGGCTGTTCCGGGCAAAGTTGCTGAGAAGATGGACAAACTGCGTGTTGCAGATGCAATGACAGAAGTATTCACTCTGTTCAAACGTCTGAACAAATACATCGACGAGACTATGCCATGGGCTCTTGCAAAAGACGAGGCAAAGAAAGATCGTCTTGCAACCGTTCTCTACAATCTGGTTGAGGGAATCACCATGGGAGCAACTCTTCTGGAATCCTTCATGCCGGAGACAACAGAGCGCATCCTCGCTCAGTTAAATGCAGAAAAACGTACTCTTGAAGACCTGAAGACATTCGGACTCTATCCGTCAGGAAACAAAGTAACCGAAAAACCTGAGATCCTGTTTGCACGTCTTGACCTCAAAGAAGTACTTGCAAAAGTAGAAGAACTTCATCCGAAGAAAGAAGAGCCGGTTGAAGAAGCAAAAGAAGAAAACGTGATCGACATCGAAGCAAAACCGGAGATCACATTTGACGATTTCGGAAAACTTCAGTTCCAGGTTGGTGAGATCATCGCCTGCGAAGAAGTAAAGAAATCCCGTAAACTTCTCTGCTCTCAGGTTAAGATCGGAAGCCAGGTACGCCAGATCGTATCCGGAATCAAATCTCACTACAGTGCAGAAGAGATGGTAGGAAAGAAAGTTATGGTCGTTACCAACCTGAAACCTGCCAAATTTGCAGGAATCCTCAGTGAAGGCATGATCCTCTGTGCAGAAGATGCAGACGGAAACCTGTCCCTGATGGTACCGGAGAAAGAAATGCCGGCAGGAGCAGAAATCTGCTAAAAAAATAACTACCAGGCTATAAAAGATGATTCAGGAAGTTCAGAACAGTAACCAGAGACTGTCCAGGATGAACTTCCTGAATTTATATTTAAAAGGAGACAGGACTTTTTATGGAAAAGGGTTTTACACATTTTGACCAGAATGGAAATGCGGTGATGGTTGACGTTTCCGGGAAACAGGTCACATACAGGACTGCCCTGGCGACAGGATACATTTCTGTAGGACCGGAGATCATGGAAGCAGTAACTGCCGGGAATGTCAAAAAAGGTGATGTCCTCGGCGTAGCCAGAGTTGCAGGAATCATGGGAGTCAAAAAAACTTCCGAGTTGATTCCAATGTGCCATCCGCTGCCGATACAGAAATGTTCCATTGATTACGAACTGGATCAGCAAAAAAATCGGATCCACGTTTTCTGTACCGTAAAGACAGAGGGCAAAACCGGCGTGGAAATGGAAGCACTGACAGGTGTCCAGGTGACACTTCTGACCATTTATGACATGTGCAAGGCAATCGACAAGCACATGGTCATGTCAGAGATCTATCTGATCGAAAAAACAGGCGGAAAAAGCGGAGATTTCCGTTTTGAGAACAGATAAAAGAAAATGGAGGAAATATGAAACGAGTAGCGATCATCACATCAAGTGATACAGGATATCGTGGCGAAAGAGAAGACTTAAGTGGACCTGCGATCAAAGAAATCGTAGAACGCGAGGGATATGAAGTGGTATCCATGGACATCCTTCCGGATGATCAGGTCATGCTTGCCGGCAAAATGCAGGAAATTGCAGACAAAGAGATGGCAGAACTGATTCTGACAACAGGTGGAACAGGATTTTCAGAGAGGGATGTAACTCCGGAGGCAACCGAAGAAGTCATTGAGCGCAGAGTACCGGGAATCCCGGAGGCAATGCGTGCATACAGTATGACGATCACAAAAAGAGCAATGTTGAGCCGTGCAACTGCCGGAATCCGCGGAAAGACACTGATCATCAATCTTCCAGGAAGTCCGAAAGCAGTTAAGGAAAGTCTGGAATACATCATCGATGCACTGGGACATGGAATCGAGATCCTGACAGGAGAAGCAGAAAACTGTGCACGCAAATAAAAAGGGGTAAACAGAAACAGGAGGGTTTTTTATTATGGGTAGAGTAATCGCAGTATGTATCAGCAAGGAAAAAGGAACACAGAAGTATCGCATACCGGAAGGTGAATTCATAGAAGAATGGGGAATCAAGGATGATGCACATGCGGGCAAATGGCACCGCCAGGTCAGTCTTCTTTCCTATGACAAGATTCAGGAATTCCGCGCAAAAGGTGCGGAGATCGAAGACGGTGCTTTTGGAGAAAACCTGGTAGTCGAAGGCTTTGACTTTGCCAAACTTCCGGTGGGAACGAAATTTCGATGCAACGATGTAGTTCTTGAGATGACGCAGATTGGCAAGAAATGCCATCATGGCTGCGCGATCTTCCAGAAGATGGGCGACTGCATCATGCCGAGAGAGGGCGTTTTTACGAGAGTTCTTCATGGAGGCGTGATCCATGAAGGAGATGAATTGGTGATAATCGAGGAGAATGAATAATTGGAAACACATATGATTTTTGAAACACATGCTCATTATGATGACGAAGCTTTTGAGGCAGACAGGGAGGAACTTCTGGATTCCATGCAGGAAAACGGAATTGACAGAATCGTCAATGCCTGCGCTTCGCTTGAAAGCCTGAAAGACACAGAAGCTCTTATGGAAAAATATCCGTTTGTTTATGGTGCATTTGGAATCCATCCGGATGATGCGGATAAGATGACAGAGGAGACTCTTGAGGAGATCCGGAAGCTTTGTAAACTGCCGAAAGCAGTAGCGGTCGGTGAGATCGGGCTGGATTATTACTGGCACAAGGAAGAACATGAGCATGAGATTCAGAAAAAGATGTTCCGTGCACAGATGGAGATTGCAAGAGAAGCACAGATGCCGTTTATGATCCACAGCAGGGAAGCTGCGAAGGACACTCTGGACATAGTGAAGGATTGCATGAAGGGTGGAATGTACGGCGGTATCATTCATTGTTTTTCTTATGCGAAGGAGATGGCGCGGGAGTATCTGGATATGGGACTTTATCTGGGAATTGGTGGCGTGGTCACGTTTAAGAATGCGAAGAAACTTAAAGAGGTTGTGGAGTATGCGCCGCTTGATCAGATTGTTCTGGAGACGGACAGTCCATATCTGAGCCCGGAACCGAATCGCGGTAAGAGAAATGATTCCAGGAATCTGGTGTATGTGGCGAGAGAGATCGCACGGATCAAAGGTGTGACAGAAGAAGAGGTTATTGCGGTGACAGAAGAAAATGCTGAGAAGCTTTTACTGCGATAATATAAATACCGGACTATGGTTGGATAATTAAACCATAGTCCGGTATTTCATTTTAGTAATCTTCGTCGTAGTAGCTGTCATCATATGAATCGTCGTATGAATCATCATAGGAAGAGTCATCGTATGAAGAATCATCATATGAGGAATCCTCTGAGCTGCTATTGCTGGAGCTGTCAGTGTTTTCGTCGGAACTGTCAGATTCACCAGTGCTGGAAGAGGTGCCCTGCTGTGCAAGATATTCTTCTGCGCTGGTTGACCAGATATCGTCTACGATGTTTCCGTCAGAGTTGATCATGTTGAGTTCGTAATCAAAGGATACATCGAGAAGGTCTGTCCTGGTGGATGGTTCTACATTCATGGACATGATTTCTTTGAACTTGGCCTGGAGGTTTGCCAGGGTGAATTCGTCTCCGATGATGTCCTTGACTCCATGTTGGGAAGCGAGTTCTTCGGTGTAGTCTTCAAGCATATATGGGTTAAAAACGCCCTCATCTTTGTTATAATGCATGACCATTGGTTTGACAGTCGGATCGAGGATATCGATCGTTGTTTCGCCATTCTTGACAGTTTTCTGGATGGTGAAGCTTGCCATTCCTTCCAGAAGTCCGGTAAGGGTCTGCTGAGTGGAAACGAAGTTTCCAAGGGAATAGAAGATCAGCATATTATGACCCTGGTCGTCAGACATCCGTCCATAAGGCTGCAGGATATGTGGATGACCGCCGACTACGACATCAACACCCTGCTGCATCAGGAAGGTGGCCCATTCTTTCTCATATTCCGTAGGCATCGGTTCTTCTTCCTTGCCCCAGTGAGCGACAAAGATTAGCACGTCGCTGGAGGCTTTGGCTTTCTGGATCATGGTGGAGACTTTATTCTTGTCGAAGAGATCAATCATGTATTCATTTCCTTCGCCGACCCCGCCGTTGTTGGTTCCGTATGTATAATCCAGAAAAGAAATCGTAATCCCGTTTACTTCCAGTGTCTTGACTGTATCAGCATCTTCCTGTGTCGGGTGGATTCCAAGGACAGGAACATCCGGATATTTGCTGCTCCAGAAATTAAAGGTTTCCTGAAGAAAATCAATTCCATAATCATCGATATGGTTTGTTGCGGATTCTACGACATCGAATCCTGCATTCATCAGTGCATCACCGACTTCCGTAGGAGTTGCAAAAGACGGGTAAGAGCTGACAGCATCATGTTCTGTAGTAAAAACAGTCTCCTGGTCGACCATTGCCACATCAGCAGCCTGGATCTCATCACGTACTTTGTCATAAATCTGATCATAATTCCAGGTTCCGGAATCATTTTCGCCGGATTCGATCAGACTTCCGTGATAAAGATTGTCGCCGACAGCGATCACACTTGCTGTGGAAACTTCCGGTTCTTCAGCAGCTTTCTTTGCCGCTTCTGTTTCCTTCTGGGCGACTTTGGCAGTTTCTTCTTTGGGTTTCTCGATAAGGTTGTAGTCAAGCTGACGTAACCCTGCAACGAGAAGCAGCAGTAAAATAACGGAGCAGATCAGACCAATACGGGAATTCATCTGTTCCCTGAGATTCAGTGGTATATTCTTATTTTTTTTCATAAATTTATTTCCTTTCATTTCCCCATTATAGCAAATTAAACTCAGCAAAAAAAGATGTTGTTAAAAAAATTGCTTTGTGTTTCAAATTACTTTACGCTATAATAAAGAAACAGACAGGGAAGGGGTATGCTGATGAATTCATACGAAACTGTAAATGATATTCTGGTAAAACTGTTCAACGAGATCATGGATGTGGAAGAGCGTGCGCTGATCACTTCAGAATATAAGGATATTTCTGTAAACGACATGCATGTGATCGAAGCGATCGGAATCCGGGAACCGAAGAATATGTCCACGGTGGCACGTGCGGTATCTGTGACGGTGGGAACTTTGACGATCGCGATCAATCACCTGGTCAAGAAGGGATATGTAGAGCGCAGCCGAAGCGAGGAGGACCGCAGGGTTGTACTGGTATCTCTTTCTGAAAAGGGGGAGAAAGCATATTTCCATCATCGGATGTTCCACGAGAAGATGGTCATGGAAGTGCTTGATGGCATGGACAAAGAAGAGACAGAGGTGCTGACAAGGGCATTGACGAAACTCCAGAAGTTTTTCCGAACTTATGGAAATGACAAATAAAAGAAATACAGAAAGCAGACATATCATCAGAACGATGAACATGCCTGCTTTTTTTATGCACAGCGAGGAGGTAGCGTTATGAAGAACTGTCGGCAGCAGGCTGCATATATTTTGCAAGAACAGGAAACTGCACCGGGCCGATCTCCAGGACCTGGCGGTGGAATTCTTTGAGGTCAAAAGAATCTCCAAGTTTTTTCTGCTGAGAGGTCTTAAGGTCGAGGAAATTCAGATAGCCGAGATAGTATTTGAGATAGTTTCCGGGAGTTTCCACGATATACTGGTAAATCTCTGCGATTACTTTTTCATCCTGGATACCGAAAGCATTCAGGAACTTTGCGGCGGCAGCCTGATTCCAGCCCTGATAGTGGATACCGGTATCAAGCAGAGAATAAATACAGAGGTTGATACTGCGGTTTTTCCACATCAGGGTGGTGATATCAGCAGCTGCCTTGTCGGTGAGAAGGGAAGCAGCGTACTGATATCCATAGGATTCGACATAAGTCGCCCAGCCTTCAACGTAGCCGCTGGAGGTGATCAGATATCGGATGTCGTCTGGCTGTGTTTTTCCGAAAAAAACCGTCTGGTACAGATGCCCCGGAAATCCTTCGTGGGACAGCGTTGTAAAAAGCTCCAGATTGGACCGGCTGTCTGCACGGTTGATGTAGATCACATTCGGGCTGCTCGTATCCAGCGGTGGCGTAAGATAAAATGCAGGACTCAGAAAATCCTCCATGGATTCGTGAACATAGCGGATCTCATAATCGGTGGTATCGAGAGCAGGAAAGTCCTTCTGCATCTGCTGGTTCAGATATTGAAGGGCAGACGCTGGTTCAAAATCTTTTATTTCTGCACCATTCGTGAGTTTTCGGAGAAGTGATGGCTGTTCTTTGAGCATCTGCTGGACCGTATGCATATCTTCTGCAAGCTGGGAAGTAAGCCGCTGCTGGATCTTTTCGACGGAGAGATAGGAACCAGTCTGAGACTGTAGAAGATAACGGTAATATTCCTTTCCTCCTTTGAAATGACTGAGTCCCCGGCTGGAATTTCCGGTATTTTTTAATTCATTCAGCCCTGTCATCAGTTCCTGATAGGCAGGAATCACACTGGTAAGCAGGATCTCTTTGTGGCGTTCATTCAGTTTTTCCTGATCTTCCTCAGAAAAATGGCCGTAATCTTTGAGTTTCCGGGCAAAAACATCCAGCATATAGTTGTTTTGTGGATCTTTGATAAAAGTACTGCACTGTTCCAGAATACGGTTTAAAGTTGCATTACTCATGAAATATCCTGCATCAGATCTGCGTCGTTCATAGGCGAGAATGCTCTGAAAATATGGCTTTACTGAGGTGAGAAGGTTCAGATAGTCTGCAATATCCTGATCGTCATAAAAGGCATATTCTGCCAGAAGAACAGGAAGCTGTGCCTGAATACCAAGACTTGGACTTAATGGCTCGTCGAGAAGTGGATAATCTCTGGCAGAAAGCTGTGTCTGATAGTAAAGGAGCAGCATATCCCGCGTGATCTGGTTTTGACGGGTCAGACCGGAAGGAGTGAAATCTTTCAGCTTCCGAAGGTACTGTTCATATTTCTGATATGTAGCACTGGTGTCATCGGAGATCGTTCCGAGGGTGGGAGAAGGGCGGGAAATATGTTTTTTTTCGGGATAAGCAAGGGAATAATGGAGTGTCAGCATGCTTCCAGAGACTTCTTCCTGAAAGATCTTTCGGGTAAGAGAACGAAAAGCTTTGTCCTCAGATATTACACTTCCGGACAGCCATCCCATAAAAAGCCCGATGACCAGTGCGAGAGACAAAAGAAGTGCGATAACGATCGGAGAATGGGGTCTGCGAAGAGAAGGTTTCATAGATTCCTCTCAAAAGAAAGGTTTTTACTATCTTATTGGAAAAAACGGGATTGTATGCTAAACTGGGTGACAGAGTTAAGAAAGTGAGGTTGAGCTTATGGAAGAAATATATGATCTGGTGATCCTGGGTGCGGGACCGGCCGGAATCTGTGCAGCGATCTATGCGACCAGAGCCAAACTGAATACTCTGTGGCTTGAGAAGAAGTTTGTGCAGGGCGGTCAGATCGTGGACACTTATGAGGTGGACAATTATCCGGGACTTCCGGGAATTACAGGACTGGATCTTGGGGAGGCTATGGTCAATCATGCAGAGAAGCTTGGAATCAGTCCCAAAAGAGAGCCTGTACTTTCCATAGAGGATGAGGGTGAACTCAAGATAATCCGCACAAAGAAAAATATCTACAGAGCCAGGACAGTAATTCTTGCCTGTGGTGCGGCACATCGTCAGCTTGGGATTCCGGGGGAAGAGGAACTGAGCGGCATGGGAGTGTCCTACTGTGCGACCTGTGACGGTGCTTTTTTTCAGGGCGGAACGGTTGCCGTTGTCGGCGGCGGAAATGTGGCTGTTGAGGATGCGATTCTTCTTTCCAGAACCTGCAGAAAAGTGTATCTTGTTCACAGAAGAGGAGAACTTCGGGCGGATAAGGTGCTTCAGGACCGGCTGTTCAGATGCCCTAATGTGGAAATGGTCTGGGACAATGTGCCGGTTTCTATCGAAGGAACGGAAAAGGTAGAAAGCTTAAAAGTCCGCAATGTCAGAACCGATGAAGAAAAAACGATCGCCGTTGACGGAGTTTTTATTGCAGTTGGCATTCTCCCGAATACAGAGAAATTTAAAAATCTGGTGGCTCTGGACGAGGGAGGATATATCATTGCAGGAGAAGACTGTGTAACAAGTACACCGGGCATTTTTGCAGCAGGAGATATCAGGACCAAACAGCTTCGTCAGATTGTAACAGCGGTTGCTGACGGTGCAAATGCCGTGATATCGGCAGAAAAATATTGTGATGTTTGAACAGACTTCTGTTTTTGAGGCGGCTCAGATGTTTCCCGCGTGGAAGGAATTCTTCCGGCGCCTGAAAGCGCTCATGCGATCCGGGCAGCTCTGGATGAAGCAATGAAATGTAAAGAGACTGGAGAAGAAAAGACTATTGTGTTTGGACTTACCGGAACAGGATATTTTGATATGTTTGCTTATGGAAGATATAATGATGGAGAAATGAGTGATTATATTCCCACAGATGCAGAACTCCAGGCTGGATTTGATGGAATTCCAAAAATTTAAATCGTAAGATTGCTTCTGTGGGAGTCCCGCAGTAAGTAAAATAAAAACCCGTACCCGGCAGCCGTGACAACATGGCAGCCGGGTATGAGTTTAATTTCCGATTATTTTTTTGCAGAAGCGTTGGGAATATGGCATAAAGATCTGTGCGACAGGACCTACGATAAAGGCACAGATAATAGTTCCCAGTCCAAAGGTTCCTCCAAGCAGAAAACCTGCGATCACAAAGAAGCAGTCTGTCAGGATGCGCACGATGCCGAAAGGTTTGTGACTTTTGTCGCTGATGACAATGGCAACCAGATCATTGGGACCTGTTCCCACTTCCGATTTGATCACTATGGTCATGCCAAGAGCAAGGATGATACATCCTGCTACAAGGACGATGATGCGCACTGCTATGGGCAGAGAACTGTTGATACAGTCTCCAAGCAGGACGGTAAAAAGATCAATAATAGGTCCGCCAAGAAACATACAGATGATCGTTCCAATTCGTATGTAGCTTCGGTCAATGAAAAGCAGCACCATAATGATCAGAAAACAGATCATCATGTGAGTTCGTCCGTGGGTCCAGTTAAGAGCTGCCGGCCATGGGACACTGCGGAAGATTCCCTGCACAAGGACATTAAAGGGGTCAGTTCCCAGATTTGCCTGAATAAAAAAAGTCACACCCAGGTGAGCAACAGACAGACCGAAAACCAATAAGATAATTTGTTTGATTTTTTGTTTTGGCGTCATAATGTGTAGTTCCTTTTTCTTTATCTTATCAATATTTTATCATATCGGACAAGCTTATAAAAGCAGAATATCAGGAAGGTAAGTTTTACAAAATATGAATTTGCAGGTATAAAATAAAAATAAATAAAAAAGAAAAAAAGGAAATTATTCCAATAAGAGACGTGATTTTGACAGTTTCTGCAAAATGGATAAGTTAAAGGCGTATAATGAAAGAAAAATATTATGTCAGGAGAAAGAGAAAATGAACTACAAGAAATTGACAGCAGTATTTATGGCATTGGGAATAGCAGCAACGTGTTTTTCCGGATGCGGACTGACAGAGGGGAATGGAGGAACATCTGCTTCGGAACCGACCAAGGCGGCGGCCACAGCAGCACCGAAGGATACAGCTACGCCAACTCCAAAAGCCACAGCAGCACCAAAACCTACGAAAGCAGCTGCGCAGACAGGCTCAGGGTCTCAGTCCGGCAATACAGGAAACACATCTTCAGAAGCGGAAAAAGAAATTACATATATAAACGGAGTTTTAACAGATTCCGATGAGGACAGTGTAACAATCGAGTATGGATCTGACGGGGATTTTAATCAGACAACTTTTGATATCAGTAATGCGGATATTCAGATAGGCGAAAACAAGAAACAGGGGGGACCTTTAGCGGCAAATCTGAATCTTAAAATTGGATATTATGTGGAGAATGGAGATTACATTGCTGTTTCTGTATATGGAGACGGAAGTGAAAGTATGACCCCAAGCTGGGTTTATAATTATGAAATGAAGTCCGTCAGCGGAAATGTAAGATATAACGATGACTCTACCATGACAATAGAGACAGGCTCTGATGGAGATTTCTATGAAATGACTTTTGACATCAGCAGTGCAGAGCTGGATATTCAGGTAGATGAAGTGATCGGAGTCAGTGGTCTTAGAACAAGCCTTAATGTAGATGTAAATTATTATGTGAAAGATGGAGTGAACATTGCTACTTATGTATACAGCGATGGGACAGAATATTTTTCACCCAGTCAGCTGTATAATATGGAACAGAGAAATACCCAGGCAGAAGAGGATACGCAGGAGTATGAAGAATCCGGGGATGCAGATTATATAGACGAGGAAGAGGAAACTTCTGAGGATTATTAACAGGGAGGGCAGAATCAAAGGAAAATCGTAACTGTTCAGTACCCTCACAGTTACGAGTCAAAATGCATTCCAGATCACCTTCGGTGATAGCATTTTGCCTTATATGTCTCGGGATTTTGACAAAAAGCATGTCAAAACACCTCGCGGGATACTACCTGCTGAATAGTTACGGAAAACCATTATTTACAACAGGGGAAAGAGAAAAATGAGATACAAAAGAATGACAGCAGGATTCATAATGCTTGGGATATTGCTGGCAGGTCTTCCGGGATGTGGACAGTCCCCGAATAATAAAGAGACTTCCTCTTCTGAGAGCAGTGCTGCCGACGAACCAGAATCGGAAATCATATATATAAACGGAGTCCTTACAGAATCTGATGAGGACAGCGTAACGATGGAATATGGTTCGGAAGGCAATTTTACACAGACCACCTTTGATATCAGCAATGCCGATATTCAGATAGGAGAAAGCCGGAAACAAGGCGGACCACTGGCAGCGAATCTGAAACTGGAAATTGGATATTATGTGAAAGACGGAAAGTACATTGCTGTTTCTGTATACGGAGATGGAAGCGAAAGTATGACGCCCAGCTGGATTTATAATCATGAACAGCAGACTATGGAGGGAAAAACAGAGGAATAAAACAGATATTAAAAAGGAGCCGCTGCATATGCAGCGACTCCTTTTGAGAAACAGAAAATCAGACACCTGCAAGTCTGGCAAAAGTGTCACGGCCTGCAATTCCGTCAGCAGATAACCCCTGAGAAGTCTGGAATTTAATAACTCCCTGTTTTGTAGAAGGTCCAAAAGAACTGTCAATTCCACTGTTCAGCGCATTCTGTGCTGTTTTTATCGGGGAAGAGCCTGTGGAGCCAGAATCCTTCCCAACATAATCCTGATGCATGTAACCAATACCGATTCCTGCCACTTTTACATGAACCCATACACCGGAACTTGTTCCATCCAGTTCTAACTTTGTTCCTTTGGACACCATACCCATAACAGTACCGCCTGGAGTCTGGCGTACATAAACGTCATCTCCTGTGCATACAGCGGTACCGGTTGTTACCCATGTAGATGGCGGTGTGATGTCTCCTCCGGAACCATTAATTGAGGTTACGATACTGTAATTTGGATGGGCAAATTTTGAGCCTGGAAGCTGGCTGTTGTACCTTGTTTTCTGGTAAACTCCAATTCCTTCAGCAACGACACCGCTTCCATCATTGGTATTACCTTCAATAGTTACAAATTTATCACCACTTACTGAAATTACCAGTCCTGTATGTGAAAACTCGGATCCATTATGATACATGAAAATGTCTCCGACCTTGGGGGAAGCATAATTAGTGAATAATCCTGCCAGTGTTGGAACATAAATATATGCTCCTACCTGATTTCCGGTATCTGTCTGGCAGGCTGCGTAGAGATGATCCAGAGTGTAAGGCTTTGTTGTTTTTGCCAAAATTCTTTTTACAGCAGAGGCTCCTCCCTGATGTCTGAAATTAGCACACATCATTTTAACATCCATATTGGAAACCCCAAGTGCAGCTGCTTCCTTTACGTAAGAATGTAATAATTTTTGAAAAAGAGAGATAAAAATGTAATTTTTACTTATTATATGCAAATAGCATGGGGGATTATAAAAAATGAGAAGGTTAATTGAAGTAAATAACATTTGTTACTATGTTTTTATGTTTTGTGCATATAAGTTTTATATGGGTAGTTTTTTTGAAAGGAAAAAATATAAAAATCAAGGGATTAATAAATGTATTTTTATATTTCTATATATCTTACTTTCTTTTTTGCCTAACCTAGGACTTATAAGAAATATAATAATAATGAGTCTATTGGCGGGGATATGTGGGAGTTGGATGTATCAGGGAAAAATAGGAAAAATATTTTTTCATGGTATGTTATGGGAAGTAATGGGATGCCTTTGTGAATATGTGATTTTATTTATAATGACAATATCTTATACAGAAGAGACAATATTTAAACCAGGTTATTATAGCATGGCGCAAATAGTATCAGAATGTTTATTTGTTTTTTTGACATTATTTATTAATAAAATTATTTCTGACAAAAAATATCAAAATATAAAAATCCGGAGTGGTATTGTTTTATTACTTTTAGCATTCGCTACAGTTATGGTCGATTGGGGAGTATATCGTATTTACATACATCAGGAAAATGCAACAGATGATTATTATGCAGTTTTAATTGCAACCATTATGATGGGAATGTCAATTATCATTATTAAAATTTACGAAGGTCTGGGTGAGAAGGCTGAATTGGAGACACGTAATATGGTTTACCAGACGCAGGTGGAAGCTTATCGCGTTCAGATTTCTGAAAGAGAAGAGGCTGTG
>CAKRXU010000011.1 GCA_934424575.1 uncultured Blautia sp. | reverse complement strand
GCATACGCTTCCATGATGTTCATGATCGTGCCCCCGTGGACCACGAGTGCTGCTTCGGTAATGTCTTCGGCTGCACAGGTTCTGAGCACTTCATCAAACCCTCTAAGATTCCTGTCCGCGCATTCTTCCTTGCTCTCGCCTCCTGGAAACGGAAGGGTTCCGTTGCTGTCGATCCATTCCTGATAGTGAGGATTGTCCGAAAGTTCTTTGTAGTTTTTGTTCTCAAATTCTCCAAAATCACACTCTGCAAGAAGCGGCACGATCCTCTGCTCTCCCTTTGGAAACAGGATCGAGGCAGTTTCCCGGCAGCGTTTCAGCGGACTTACAAACAGAGCCTGTACGGCAGGATAAGTAAATTTCTCCAGTAATTTCCGTCCATCCTCACAGAGAGGTTCATCTGTCACTCCAATGTATCTCTGGCGACTGTTTCCCTCTGTCATTCCATGGCGGATAAGCCATAACTTAAGCATCTTTGATCACCGTCCCGATCCCGCAGGCAACTCTCGTTACCCGGTGACTGTATGCTGCCAGTTTTGTGCAGATCCTGCCGACCGCCTCACGGTAGGCACGGTCAAATGCATCGATCGGCACAACACCATAACCGACTTCATCCGATACCAGGATCAGGTCCGGATTTACACGGATCAGATCTTCGGCAAGACTGCTGATATCGTTTCCTGCCTTCATTTCTTTTCGGATATATTCATGAAATCCCAGGACACCTTCTGCATAGGAAAGACTCTCCCAGTCTGCCTCTGCACCGTTTATCCATGTTATGTCCGGATGCTCCTTTTCTGCCAGGATGCTTTTTCCCTGAAAAGCCCCTCCAATTATCATTTCCATAATCTACACTCCTATAGCGGATAGACCACCGTCAGAACCGCCAGCACAAGTACCATCCACGCCTCACAGAGACACAGGAAATACCCCGACAGATCCCCGGTCGTTCCTCCAAAATATTTCATCGCCTTATGTTTATAAAAAAGAAAAACAAGCACAGCCGTCACAAAAGTCACTGCACCCCATACCGGCTGGATCAGAAGCATCAATGCCGCCAGAAGCACGAGATAAACAATCAGAGTATTTCGAACTGTGGTATCCTGTGCCTTGCGCGAAAACTCTGCTACCGTGCCGCCGGCGTTGGCTTTTGGCAGGATGATCACACCGAGTCCGGAAAAACATCTCGATACTACATAGCCAAGTGCGATAAGTTTCATCGCTGTCCAGTCATCCGTGATCTGGCTGAATCCGCCATACAGGACCATAAAATACACGCATGCTGTGATCACGGCAAATGCACCCGCATGGGAATCTTTGAGGATCTCCAGACGTTTTTCACGGTCTCTCCAGGAACTTAAGGCATCTGAAGTGTCCAGAAGCCCGTCCACATGGATCCCGCCCGTCACAAGGACCGGAACCAGGATCAGCGCCATTACCATGAAGCCTGTACCGAATCCAAAGTACTCTCCCAGCCAGCTTACCCCCAAGGTGAGGATACCTGCTGCCGCTCCCACAAACGGAAAAAAGCACAGCATATAGCGCATATTTTCCTCTGTCCACTCTGCCTGCGGCATGGGAATCTTGGAAAACATGGCAAATGCGATCTTAAAACTGTTCCACAGACTTTTCATGGGAAGTGCCTCCTTTTGATTTTTTGTGATAAACAGGGATTCCGTAGACTACTTCCACGACCTCATCCGCAAGATGTGCAAGCTCCTGATTGATCTTCCCCAGATATTTCTGGTAAGTTTCCGTCTCTCCCTCATAGGAAGCCGCCTCCGAAAAGATCTCATTCGTGACGATCACCAGATTCCCCGCCTGTGTAAGAAGGGACTTCACACCTTTGAGGATTTCCAAAACTGTCCGCTCATGCGCTCCGTTTTCCTGGAACATCTCATTGGCAACAAGATTCGACATGCATTCCAGAAGGACAGTACTTCCCTTTGGAACGCTTACCTGTGCAAGGTCAGTATAACATTCAACGGTCTCAAACCCCTTGCCGCTTCGCATATTCCGATGACGCTGAACTCTCTTTTTGCTCTCTTCATCAAAAGGGAACATCGTAGCAATATAGACTCTCTCTGCTTCGCCAAAAGATACGACCTGATCTTCCGCAAAAGCAGATTTCCCGCTTCCGCTGCCTCCTGTTACAAGAATCATCATGGTTAGACAAGCTCCTCATACTGTTCTACATGAATGTCATCAAACGTACTCATAGACTGATAAACTGCGGTTCCCATATCAAGGAACGGGAACAGGGCAACGGCACCGCTGCCTTCTCCAAGGCACATGTCACCGTGGATCACAGCTTCTTTGCCAAGAGCCTCCAGGATCAGGTGGGCTGCCGGTTCCTTGGATACATGGGAAGCGATCATATAATCACTTACGGTCGGGCAGATCCGCTGTGCGATCAGGGCTGCCACACAGGAGATAAATCCATCGATCACAACCGGAACACCAAGCGCAGCACCACCGATAAATACGCCCGCCATGCCTGCAATGTCCAGTCCACCAACTTTTGCAAGAACGTCGATCGCATCCTGTGGATCCGGCTGATGTTTGTCGATCGCCTTTTTGATCGCAGTGATCTTACGGTTCAGACCATCGCTGGAAAGACCTGCCCCGCGTCCTGTCATCTCCTCAACCGGGCGGTCAAGGAGAACAGATGCAACGGCACTGCTGGTCGTGGTATTTCCGATCCCCATCTCTCCGGTTGCGAGAAGACCGTATCCCTTCGCTTTAAGACGGGAAACCATCTCGATCCCTGCCTCGATCCCTTTCACCGCTTCTTCTCTTGTCATTGCCGGTTCTCTGACCATATTTCTGGTTCCCATTGCGACTTTGAGATCTGTCGGGACTTTGGTATCCACTGCCATTCCGACATCCACCGGATATACATCCGTTCCGCACTGGCGGCACATCGTACAGGCAGAAGTGTCTCCTGTCAGAAAGTTCTCCGCAACGATCGCGGTTACTTCCTGTCCTGTCTGTGTCACGCCTTCCTCTACCACACCGTTGTCTGCACACATTGCTACCAATGCACGTTTCTTAAGGTTCATGTCCGGGTTTCCTGTGATGCCCGCGATCTGAACGACCAGATTTTCCATCTTTCCAAGAGAATGCAGCGGTTTGGCGATACTGTCCCATCTCTTTCTGGAAATTTCCATTGCCTTTTCATCCAGCGGATGAATCTTCTGAAGTGTTTCTTCTAATGTCATTTCTGAAATCCCCCAATCGTATATTTCTGATCCACAAGATCATGTTATTTTTTTCCTGTTGTAAATACAAAAAACTTGCTGAATATGTAATTTAAGGCGAGAACGATAAACTGTGTGATAAATTTTCCCGCCATATCGTTCATTTTGCAGACTTCTACAAGAAGCCACACACCGCCGACCTCGATCACCATGGTCACAAGACGCGCACTGATAAATTTACAGAACGGCCGAAAATGATCCTTAAGTGTCTCACATTTGTCCTGAAATACAAACCTGGAATTAACGACATAGGCAAACAGGATCGCCGTGATGATCGAGATCAGATTTGCGATATTCAGCTCCACACCACATTTGCGGAGTACAAAAAAGCAGACCAGATTGACCAGTGTCGTGCATCCTCCAAAGAATACATAGCGGATCACATCATTCTGGTAAAAACGCAGGATCATATCTTTTAGTTTTCTCATAATTATTTGCTCCTATCTTCCATCGTGTCTGGCAGTCTCCCAGACATCTTCATCGCCACGGAAAATCCCGGAAATAATATAACGTGGACGGCGTTTGACTTCTTCATAGATCTTAGCAATATAATATCCAATAATCCCAAGACTGAGCATGATCGCACTCCCGATCAGAAGAAGTACCAGAAGAGTTGTCGTGTAGCCTTCCACCGCATATCCTAAAAAATACTGAACCAGAGAATAAATGATCAGGAGCAGAGATCCAAGAAAACAGATCCCGCCCGCCACTGTCACAAACTGAAGCGGTAAGGTCGTGAATGCCACAATGTTTGTAAACGCATACTTGACCAGCGACCAGGTAGACCATTTGGACTCTCCTGCCTCTCTTTCGCGGACTTCAAACTCTACAGAAGTCGTCTTAAATCCCACCCACGATGAAATTGCCCGGAAAAACATATTTCTCTCCGGCATCGCAAGGATATTCTCTACCACCCGGCGATCCATCATCTTGAAATCGGAAGCATTCTGCATGTCCACGCCTGTCGCTTTGGACATGATATTGTAGAAAAAGCCCGCACTTTCTTTATGCAGAAAACTTTCTCTGCCACGGCTTTTCTTGACGCCCTCGATCACTTCATAACCCTCTTTCCAGAGTGCATACATTTCTATCAGTGTTTCTGGCGGGTGCTGGAGGTCACAGTCCATAACAGCGATCACATCTCCGGATGCCTGTGCCATTCCCGCAAAAACTGCCGCTTCTTTGCCGAAATTTCTGGAAAAACGCACACCTACGATTGCCGGATCCAAACATCCTGCTATGAGGATCGAATCCCAGGTATCATCACTGGAACCGTCATTTACTACAACCAGTTCGTAAGGGATTCCTGCTCCTTCCAGCACTTTCCGGAGAACTTTGCAGGTTTTTCCTATCATAAGTTCCTCATTGTAAGCCGGAAGCACAACTGACAGCATATTCTTCATGATTTTTAAAACCTCTTTTTCTTTTTGTTTATTAACACCAACACAATGTAGCACAATACCCCGATACAAGTCAAGCACAGACCGGTTCCAAGATATGGTGTACAGTATACCAGGTGGATCTCATGGTCACCTTTCGGAAGTTCCAGTGCCATGTACATGGTATTTGCTTCCTTAAGCCCCGTTTTTTCTCCATCAACATAAGCTGTCCAGCCTTCGCTGTACGGTATGGAAAGTACCAGTGCTTTGGCATCAGAAAGAGAAATGTTTCCGTTGATCTCATTATTACCAACTTTTACATCCGTCAGGACTTCCTCTCCCAGTTTCCTGGTCTGACTGTCGATCTCTGTCATTGGCTGGCAGCAGATCTTGAGACTGTCAAAACTGTAGACTCCTGTATTTTCAAAAGTCAGAGTAATCGTATGTCTGCCTTTTTCACTGTATCCGGTGTTGCACAGGAAATTATGCTTGCCGCTGTATGCGTTATACTTGTCTGTGAAGATCTGGATGGATTTCCTGAGGAAATGTCCTTCAAGCTGGATGGAAGCCTTCTGACTCTCCTTCCAGTAACGCCAGTTGCTGTTTTCTTCCAGAAGTTTGTTCTGCTCGTAAGTTGTCATTTTTGACCATTTTTTGTCGCTGATCATTTCTCTCGGAGAAAGTCCTTCGTAGTCCAGCCCTTCCGTGATCAGATACGTCTCCGCATTTTCCTCTCCTTCAAAGACCAGCTTGAGCTGTGCATTTTCCTGTGTGACCACCACTTTACCATTCTTGAGGCGGCAGCCTTTGCCCTCTGATGTGTAATAGGAAACTTCACGGTCATTGAAGTGTGTTTCTGTTTCCGGAAGGGAACTGTCATCAAGAACCACGCCCTGCAAAAGAGCCTGCTGTTTCTCTGTCACGGTCATCTTATCATAATCTTCTCTGGATATCCAGGAATCATAGGTATAGCCAAGCGGCAATGCATCTTCATCTGCATACGCCAGATAAGTCTTGTCCTTCTTTTCTGCTTCACCGCTGAGCCTGGAATAGCCGTATGGAAGGTCTGACTCTTCACCCTTTTTGACCACAAAATATTTCACAGAGGCAAGACGGTCCAGGATCGTCCGTCCGTCAAGATTGTTATAATGCTGTTCCCACGGTGTATTCAGATACATCTCGTCAAAGAAATTCGCGATGCTTGAGCTTGCAACGCTAAAATAATAGGCCGTACTGTTCGTTCCCATCTGCATCGAAGAGTTTTCGCTGGAATTTGTATCCATCTGGTCATAACGGTAAACCGAAGGATCATCGGTACTGAGTACCGCACGGTCAACGCCCGTCTCCAGCTTCTCCAGGGCTTCCCCGCTGTCAGTGAACTCCGAGAGGTAATCTTTCTCATAGGAATACTGATAATGCATATTAAACAGGATGCCTGCGATCAAAAAACCTGCAACCATTACTGTAAGATTTCGCTCCCTGGTGAAGATATTTCCGAAGGAAAGCACGGTAAATGTCGAAATTGACAAAAGGACCATCGCCATCAGATTCCGCTGTGTCCTTGCCGCCTCCGGAAGGAGTGCCAGAATACAGTAGATTAGGAGCATCACAAAAACTTTTCGCTTTTCTGTAAGCGTAAGAGCAAAAAGTTCTGGATATATTTTTACAAAGATGTACGCGATCAGCATTCCATACGCCCAGATCCAGCGGTTGGAAACGTAGGAAAATCCATTCAGGACATGCCCTGCATAAGGCAGCAGCAGAAACACATTCAAAAGTACAAAACCAGCCTTGAGCGCGGTATACTTTTTCTTTTTGGAAAACAGTACGAACACACCGGCAAGGGAAACTGCCGTATAACCGGCAACGCCCCACTGGATCATGTTCTCTCCGATCAGACATCCAAGATATTTTTCGTAGTAAATTCTGTCATAAAACAGCGGTACATAGTTCTCTGCCTTGAAGCGGTCTGTCCCAAACACCGGAAGAATCACCGGAAGCAGGATCACCGCAGCGATCAGTACTGCGATCACGGAATATACCGCAAAAATCCCAAGCCATTTCCCGATATTTTTGATGGATCTGTCTGCAAACAGATCAAAGTAGCGGAAAATCGCATAAAGTACCATAAAGATCCCTAGCATATAAAAGAAATAAAAGTTTGAAAGTCCTGCCAGGGCAACAGACCATATAAATACATATGGTTTTTGTTTCTTATAAATCTTGTCAATTCCCAGAAGAATCAGAGGCAGGTAGATCATGGGATTGGAAAAATACGGATGTTTCATCGCGGCATAGATCGTCCATCCTGCAAAGATGTAGATCATCGTTCCCATAAAGGTCGCCTGTTTTGAATTCTTATGATAAAAACTGTATCTGCTGAACGCAATGCCAGCCAGATAAATACGCAGAAAGATCAGAAACGCATAGAGGGCTTCTGTCTTTGATGCCGGGACAAACACAGATAAAAGTGTCAGCGGGTCCCCGATCACATAATAATGTAAGGTCGTCAAAATGTCCGAACCGTAGCCAATATGCATATCCCACAGAGGCAGGGACAGCTTATGTTCTATAAACAAAGTATGAAGTACCTTCCTCAGATACTTTCCATAATATGCCAGTGAGTTGAGATGCTGTGGCACACCGTCATGGCTCCAGACAAGTGATTTCCCATTTGCAAAAAATTTCAGATACAGTGCCAGGGCAACTGCAAAAAAAGCTAACGTATATAACAGGTAAAAATCTATATTTCTTTTTTTATCCAGTTTTTTATTCATGCCATTCTCTCTTATATAAATCCATCCTGCATGTATCAAAAAAGCCGCGGTACATAAAGTACCGCGGCCAATGATTCTGAATTATTCTTCTTCGCCGTACATAGCTACGAGTTTATTCAGATATGCATATCTAGCTTTTGCTTCAGATTCGTTCTTAGCAAACAGTCTAGCTGCTTTTTCAGGATTCTGACGCTGTAAGGAGTTGTAACGAACCTCGCCATTCAGGAAGTCCATGTAGTTCTCCATATCCGGTGTCTTGGAATCCAGAGCAAACTTCTTGTCTGCTGCCGGGTTGAAGCGGAAGTTGTGCCAGTATCCGCACTTAACTGCCAGTTCTTCTTCTGTCTGAGCTTTTGCCATACCTTTCTTGATACCATGGTTGATACATGGAGCGTATGCAATGATCAGAGACGGTCCCGGATAAGCTTCTGCTTCAGCGATTGCTTTAACAGTCTGGTTGAAGTCAGCACCCATAGAGATCTGTGCTACGTATACATAGCCATAGCTCATTGCGATGGAAGCCATATCTTTCTTCTTGGTTTCTTTACCGCCAGCTGCGAACTGAGCGATAGCACCTGTTGGTGTGGATTTAGAGGACTGTCCGCCTGTGTTGGAGTAAACCTCTGTATCGAATACCATAACGTTGATGTCACGTCCGCTTGCGAGAACATGGTCAACACCACCGAATCCGATATCGTAAGCCCATCCGTCACCACCGAAGATCCACTGGGATTTCTTGGACAGATAGTTCTTCTGAGCAAGGATCTCTTTTGCTGCGTCACATCCGCAAGCTTCCAGAGCTGCGATCAGTTTGTCTGTTGCTGCACCGTTGGTTGCTCCAACAGAGAATGTATCCAGCCATTCCTGACCTGCTTCCTTAACTGCTTCGTCTTTACCTTCTGCTACAACAGCTTCAACTTTTGCTTTGAGGCCATCACGGATAGCTCTCTGAGCAAGAAGCATACCATAACCGAACTCAGCGTTGTCTTCGAACAGTGAGTTAGCCCATGCCGGACCCTGGCCCTTAGCGTTGGTTGTGTATGGTGTAGACGGTGAAGAGTTACCCCAGATAGAGGAGCATCCTGTAGCATTTGCAATGTACATTCTGTCACCGAACAGCTGTGTGATCAGTTTAGCGTAAGGTGTTTCACCACAACCTGCGCATGCTCCGGAGAACTCAAGCAGAGGCTGTTTGAACTGGCTTCCCTTAACTGTTGTTTCTTTGAATTTAGCAACAACATCTTCTTTGATCGGAAGTTCTCTTCCGTAATCGAAGAATTTCTGAAGTCCTGCGTTTGCTTCCATGTTTTCCATAGCAAGGGCTTTTGCACCTTTCTTGCCTGGGCAGACATTTGCACAGGAACCACATCCTGTACAGTCATAAGCTGATACAGTCATGGTGAATTTGTATTCTTTCATTCCTGTCATTGGAAGTGTAGCCATTCCCTCAGGAGCGTTTGCTGCTTCTTCTTCTGTCAGTGCTACCGGACGGATTGCTGCATGCGGGCAGACATAAGCACAACGGTTACACTGGATACAGTTTTCTGGCTGCCATACCGGTACATTTACTGCGATACCACGTTTTTCGTATGCAGCTGTTCCAGATGGTGTAGTACCATCAACATATTCTGTGAATGCAGATACAGGAAGAGTATTACCTTCCTGAGCATTGATCTTGCACTGGATGTTGTTTACGAAATCCTGAGCATCCTGAGCACCATGAGTTGCATGAGCCATGAAGAGACCTTCATCCTCTGCATCTTTCCAGCTTTCCGGAACCTGAATTTCTACAACCTGTTTTGCACCAGCGTCGATAGCTGCCCAGTTCTTCTGAACGATATCATCACCCTTACGTCCGTAAGTAGCTTTAGCTGCTGCTTTCATCAGTTCGATTGCCTGCTCTTCCGGAATGATTCCTGTAAGTTTGAAGAATGCAGACTGAAGGATTGTGTTGATACGTGTTGGTCCCATGCCGGTTTCGATACCGATCTTCACACCGTCGATGGTGTAGAATTTGATATCATGGTTAGCAATGAATGCTTTAACCTGTCCCGGGAGATGTTTTTCAAGACCTTCCATATCCCATGCACAGTTAAGAAGGAATGTACCACCGTCAACAAGTTCCTGAACCATGTTGTATTTGTTTACATAGGACGGATTGTGACATGCAACAAAGTTTGCTTTGTGGATCAGGTATGTGGATTTGATCGGTTTCTTACCGAAACGAAGGTGAGACATTGTAACACCGCCGGATTTCTTGGAGTCATAGTCGAAGTAAGCCTGAGCGTACATGTCTGTATTGTCACCGATAATCTTGATGGAGTTCTTGTTAGCACCTACAGTACCATCTGCTCCAAGTCCCCAGAACTTACAGTTTGTAGTTCCTTCAGGAGTTGTAACAAGCGGTGCACCTGTTTCCAGAGAAAGGTGTGTAACATCATCAACGATACCGATTGTGAATTTTTCTTTTGTTGTGTTCTCGTATACTGCAACGATCTGTGCCGGTGTAGTATCTTTGGAACCAAGTCCGTAACGTCCTGTGAAGATCTTGACATCTTTGAACTTGCTGTCTTTTAATGCAGCAACAACGTCAAGGTACAGAGGCTCGCCAAGTGCTCCTGGCTCTTTTGTTCTGTCGAGAACGCTGATCTGTTTAACGGAATCCGGGATAGCATCGATCAGTGCCTGTGCGCAGAATGGTCTGTAAAGACGAACTTTAACAACACCGACTTTTTTGCCTGCTGCTGCAAGGTAATCGATTGTCTCCTCGATTGTATCGTTTACGGAACCCATAGCGATGATGATGTGCTCAGCATCTTCTGCTCCGTAGTAGTTGAACAGTTTGTAATCTGTTCCGATCTTCTCATTTACTTTGTCCATGTATTCCTGAACCACTGCCGGAAGAGCATCGTAGAACGGGTTACATGCTTCTCTTGCCTGGAAGAAGATATCCGGGTTCTGAGCGGAACCTCTCTGGCATGGATGATTCGGGTTGAGTGCATGGTCACGGAATGCCTGGATAGCTTCCATATCTGCCATGTCTTTCAGGTCCTCATAGTCCCATGTCTCGATCTTCTGGATCTCGTGAGATGTACGGAATCCATCGAAGAAGTTGATGAACGGAACTTTACCTTTGATTGCTGCAAGATGAGCAACCGGTGTCAGGTCCATAACTTCCTGTACGGATGATTCGCAGAGCATTGCGCATCCGGTCTGACGACAGGCCATAACGTCGGAATGATCTCCGAAGATGGAAAGTGCGTGAGAAGCAAGTGCACGAGCGGATACGTTGATAACGCCCGGAAGCTGCTCACCAGCGATTTTGTAAAGGTTCGGGATCATCAGAAGAAGACCCTGAGATGCAGTATAAGTAGTTGTCAGAGCACCTGCTGCCAGAGATCCGTGTACTGCACCTGCAGCACCTGCTTCAGACTGCATCTCTGTAACCTGTACTTCCTGTCCAAAGATGTTCTTTCTTCCCTGAGTTGCCCACTCATCTGTTGCTTCCGCCATAACAGATGAAGGAGTGATCGGGTAGATAGCAGCTACATCTGAGTATGCATAAGAAGCATGAGCGGCTGCATGGTTACCATCCATGGTTTTCATCTTTCTTGCCATAGTTTGTTTCCTCCTTAAAGGTATGATGAAAAATTTTTTATCTCTAGACCAGTAAGCGGTCTAAAAGTCCATTCATTATTATAGCATACGCCTTTCGGATTGTCCAATCTGGATTGTATTTTTTCTGTACATATTTACATACAAAAAAGTTACAGTCCACTTACTTTTTGTGAACTGTAACAAATTCTCTGGTGTTTTGCAGCAAAAATGATGTTTTGTTCTGCTTTTCAGGAATCGGCCGGCTCTTCCAAAAAGTCTGATGGAAGAAGATCCTTAAGATTCTTGCGCTTAAGTAATCCTCCCAGTTCCTTCTGGATCTCACACAGCTCACAGTGTACGGTACACGCATGGTCACCCTCACCATTGCGCGGACACTCATATCCCGGTTCCAGACAGTCGATGATCAGAAATTCCGGATCGATCGCTGTATAAATATCGTAAAGAGTCAGATCCTCTGCCTTACGGTTCAGGGAATAGCCCCCATGCACTCCCCGAAATCCCTTTACGATCTCTGCTTTCTGAAGTTTCTTAAGGATCTTGTAGGCAAAAGGTGCTGTGATAAATTCCTTATCACAGATATCCCCAACACTCATCCTCCCGCCTGCCGCCAGTGCGCGCACGACCCTTACTGCATAATCACATTCTCTGGTAATCAACATAGTTTAAGCCCTCTCTCTGCTGTCTCGGATGTCCCTCTCCTCTGCGTCCTTGTCTGTCTGTGTACCTTTTTGTTTCTTACTACAGCCTATTGCTATGGATTATAACAATTATATTGTATAAATTCAACATTATTTTTAATTTTTTAACCTGATTTTTAATTATTTTCAACAGCTTCTTCGTTTTTCCTGCAAAAATCAAGGATTAAGTCTTGCAAAATCCTCTTTTTACTGTAAAATGAGATGTGAATGCATAAAAATAATAGGAAAACCAAGAAACCATAATCAAGAAAAGAGGTACTTTATGATTTCAGCAAATAATATCACACTGCGTGTTGGCAAGAAAGCTCTCTTTGAGGATGTCAACATCAAATTCACAGAGGGAAACTGTTATGGTCTGATCGGTGCAAACGGTGCCGGTAAGTCTACGTTCCTCAAGATCCTGTCCGGACAGCTTGAGCCGACCAACGGAGATATCGTTATCACTCCTGGCCAGCGTCTTTCTTTCCTGCAGCAGGACCACTTCAAATATGATGCTTATCAGGTTCTCGACACCGTCATCATGGGAAATGCCAGACTGTACGAGATCATGAAAGAAAAAGAAGCAATCTACGCTAAAGAAGATTTCACAGATGAGGACGGAATCCGTGCCAGTGAACTCGAGGGCGAATTCGCAGAGATGAACGGTTGGGAAGCAGAATCTGACGCTGCTACTCTTCTGAACGGACTTGGAATTGATACCGATCTTCATTACACACAGATGGCAGACCTGACAGGAAGCCAGAAGGTCAAAGTCCTTCTTGCTCAGGCACTTTTTGGAAATCCGGACATCCTGCTCCTCGATGAGCCTACCAACCACCTGGATCTCCCGGCGATCGAATGGCTTGAGGAATTCCTGATCAACTTTGACAACACCGTCATCGTTGTATCCCATGACCGTTACTTCCTTAATAAAGTCTGTACTCACACCGCAGATATCGACTACGGCAAGATCCAGTTATATGCCGGAAACTACGACTTCTGGTTCGAATCCAGCCAGCTCCTCATCAAACAGATGAAAGAAGCCAACAAGAAAAAGGAAGAAAAGATCAAAGAACTCCAGGAATTTATTTCCCGATTCAGTGCCAACGCTTCCAAGTCCAAACAGGCTACTTCCCGTAAGCGTGCCCTGGAGAAGATCCAGCTTGACGACATGCGTCCGTCCAGCCGTAAATATCCTTACATCGACTTCCGCCCGAACCGCGAGATCGGAAACGAAGTACTTATGGTCGAAAACCTTTCCAAGACCATTGACGGTGTGAAAGTTCTTGACAACATCAGCTTCACTCTCGGTCATGACGACAAGGTTGCTTTCGTCGGTGCCAACGAGCAGGCGATCACAACATTCTTCCGTATCCTTACAGGAGAGCTGGAACCGGATGAAGGAACCTACAAATGGGGTGTTACTACTTCCCAGGCTTACTTCCCGAAGGACAACACACAGGAATTCGACAATGACCTTACCATCACAGACTGGCTGACCCAGTACTCTGAGATCAAGGACGCTACTTATGTACGTGGCTTCCTCGGAAGAATGCTCTTCCCGGGCGAAGACGGTGTCAAGAAAGTCCGCGTACTCTCCGGTGGTGAGAAAGTCCGCTGCCTGTTATCCAAGATGATGATCTCCGGTGCGAACATCCTGATCCTTGATGAGCCTACCAACCACCTTGACATGGAAAGCATCACTGCCCTGAACAACGGACTGATCAAATTCCCGGGTGTTATCCTTTTCACCTCACACGATCATCAGTTTGTACAGACAACTGCAAACCGTATCATGGAAATCCTTCCGGACGGCAAGCTGATCGACAAGATCACAACTTATGACGAATATCTGGCAAGCGACGAAATGGCCAAGAAACGCCATGTCTTCCAGGTCAACGAAGAAGACGCTGCGGATAACTAAATCTTTGCATCTGATTTATTCCATATACAAGAAATCCCCTGTTCCCGAGACACTTCTCATGGAACAGGGGATTTTTATATATTTGTCATTTCATAGTGATATCAGCAAGCTTTCCATTGGTCACCTTGAGAAGCGGTTCAAGCGGAACCTTGAGCGTCAGTCCGATCCTTCCGCCACTCACATAGATCTCATCAAAGTTTCCCGCGGATGCATCATAAACTGTCGGATATGCTTTCTTCATTCCAAGTGGACTGCAGCCGCCTCTGACATATCCCGTGATCTTAAGGATATCCTTGACATGGATCATATCTACTGCTTTCTCACCGACTGCTTTGGCTGCTGCCTTGCGGTCTACTTCTTTCTCGATCGGAACTACAAACACATAGTAGCCGCCGCTCTTACCCTCCATGACCAGCGTCTTGAAGGACTGTTTGTATGGTGCGCCGATCAGGTCTGCACTGTGGAGTCCATCTATAAATTCATCACATTCATAAGGGAACGCTTCATACTTGACCTTCTGGCGGTCCAGCATTCTCATTGCATTTGTCTTTGCTTCTTTTGCCATTGTGACCTTCTTTCCTGCCTCTTATCTGGCATTTCTGTTTCGTTTTGTATTCTTTGTGTTCCTTGTATTTCTTGAGTTTTTCCGGGAAATCTTGTTCCAGATTTTTTCACCTTCACGGTCATCCTCAGCCATCATTTCCTGAATGATCTGCTCGTCAAGATCCTCCTCATCGATCGGCTCATCATCGTAATAATCATCATAGCCGTCATCATAATAGTCATCTTCATAAACATCACGTCTGCTATTTCTGTTATCGACATTTCTATTATTCACATTACTGCTGCTGTTCCGTGCAGTTTCCGCAGACATGCTGGTTCTCTTTGGTCGGTATATGACTGTCGCCTCCTGCTCTGGAGCCGGATCATCCAATCTGCGTTTGCGTGTTTTTTTCTTTTCGAGAGAAACATCCACTACCCTCTTCTGCTGTGTGGAATTATGTTCCCTAGAATGCTCCTCGCGTTTCTTACGATTTCTCTGAGGTTTCTGTTCCTCCACGTTTTCTCTTTCCCGTTTTCTACGTGGAAGGTAGTCGTCTGTATCCATATAATCTGAACTTCTCCGGGCTTTTTCGTATTCCTGCGGATCAACTTCCTCTTCTTCTATCACAGTACGGCGGTTTGTCGCAAACTGGATCAGCATACCGAGAAGTGCACAGCCCACACTTAAGCCAAGTCCATATGGAATATCCGCAAGTCCTCCAAGCTTCGCCAGAGAAAATCCTGCCATCGCACCTCCGAGCAGACTGGTTCCAACGATCAGGACGACCCGCGCCCACTTCATTGCAAGCACGCCAAGTCCGGCTCCCAAAAGCAGGCAGAAAAAGAACACCAGAGAAGTAGTCGGATGAAATACATAGATTCCAAGTCCCAGTCCGATACCGGCTCCGATAATAAAAATTCCGATTTTATAACTCAGAAACGCGATCACTGCGACCAGAATCCCCACGCCAACCATGATCATTGCATACATATATTTTTCCTGGATCCCCATGGTATACGCCACGCCAAGTCCAATTCCTCCTCCGATCAGGAAGCCGAACAGCATCATCCAAAATCGAAGCAGTCTATATCCCAGAACACAGTTGATCACGCCCAGAACAAGTAACGCAGCAAAACCGATCATTGAAACACTGTCCAGCACCGACGCCGTCCGGGTCTGTTCCATTGTATTCATTATCTGTTGTAAAATTCCTGTCATAACGCTCCTCCTCGTAAAACTAAAACATAAAATACATAGTTTTGAAATTTTCCAGAACCCCATAATGATATTCTACTGTACTGATTCCATAGAGTTCCATATAATACTTTGCTATATTCTGAATATATTCTCCGCCACTGCCCTGAAGCCACTGGCTGTACGCCGTATCAAAATCATCCTGATCCCAAAATTTAAAGCGCACCACTACCGCCCCATTGTCCAGCCGCATGCAGCAGAAATCATACAGTTTCTGATAATCATAAGAATCAAAACACGCCTGATTCAGTACATAAAAATTCTTGTCTGTCGCTGTACACTCTGGTACCGGAAATTCATCTGAAGCCGTATAAACCTGCTCATACTCCTGTGGAAACGGACACAGATAATCATAAATGATCGTCTTATGTTCTGCAAGCTGGACTGCATCTCCCTCCAGAAACCTTGGCTGATCTCCATTTGTTGCATCTACATAATAATATGCTCCGTCAATTTGTACAATATCCCATGCATGACCTTCATCGCTGTCCCTGGTATCACCCTCCACATAAATACAGAAAATATCAAGCTGCTCCAGCAGATACTGCACAGCTCGCGCATATCCTGCACAGACTGCCTGTTTTCGCCAGAAAACTCCCGCGATATTCTGGTCATCATCAGAGGAGCCATAATCCGCAAGATCGATCAGATAGGTGTAAACGACTCTGACCTTCTCATAGGTATCTGCCCCCTGCGGGATCAATGCACTTACCTCCTGAACAGCATACTGCATAGACTGCTGGATCTCTGACACTTCCTGATCGGTATAAGTATATCCTGGAGAAAATTCACAATAATCACTGCCCTGATAAGAAGTTGTATAAACCTCCTGACGATTATGTACCCAGAAAAGCTCCGGATGATCCTTCAAAAGCGCATGGTAAACCTTGTTGATCACTGTCTCCTCTGACGTTGCCAGGTAAAAATTATCTTCCCGTTTGCGGATTCCATCCAGCATCTCTCGATAGATCCTTTTTTCAGTGTCTTCCAGAAGATTAAAATAATATTCCTGATATCCGTTTTCGTCTGTCTCTTGTATATCCTGCTTCCGTAAATCCTGTACTTCCGAAGGCTCTTTGCTGAAAATTCCCTTTGCAACATCCAGGAGCACCGACTGCTGTCCTGTATCACCAGATTCCCCGAATCTCGAGACTTCTGATCGTATTCCCCAGCCCAAAGCTATGATTGTGACCGCAAACAGACAGATTTTTCTGAGCCGTCCACGTTTTTTCATTTCCTGCTCTCCTTTTTATCTTTCTGATTTATCTATTATAATATTTTATACTATGATAATTATTGCTAAATTGCTCTACTTCTACCCAGTTTACACAATTCTGTGTATTATAACATATCAGAAAACGGAATCTGTATTGCAGACATTCTCAGAATGATCTTTTTATAAAAAGCCCGCGAAAATCATATACCGATCTTCGCGGGCTTTTCTCTGGCATTAATCTTCAAATTCAACCTGAATATCACTGTTATCTGGTAACTGTGGATACACTGCCACACTGTCGTAAGAAACAGTCATACCTTTTTTAAGGATTTCCTCGAGGCTATCTGTCGCTTCTACTGCTGCACTTCCATCAGATACCACATCGCCTGTCTCATCTGCTCCGCTGCTAAAATCATCTTCAAAGCTGATATCAACTCCTGATATTTCTTCTGTTTCCTGTTTATCCGCTGTTGTATCTGAAATAAACTCAATGTCAGAAGCTGTTGAAGAATCAGAAGCTGTAGTTATATCTGTAGTTGTGTCTGTAATGGTCAGATCTGCCTCCGCATTGCTTGCAGTTGTTCCATCATTTACCATCTCGGCAAGTTCTTCCTGGGTCGGATAAAAAGATGGCTGACGGATATAACGGAAGCTTGCACCATATGCCTCACCTACAGTAACGCCATTCTTGCTGGAAGAACAATGTACTGCGATCCAGTCACCTGCATCCGTCTTACCACAAATGATACCTACGTGGTTGTCGCTTCCTGATTCCGGTCCATTCTGGAATACCAGATCTCCCGGCTGTGCATCCTGTTCACTGACCACATTAGCCTTCTCCCACTGGTCAGAAGTTCCGTCCCCAACACTGCCCTGCATATCTGTACTGTCATATCCATTGATGACAGCCCAGGTAACAAAACCACTGCAGTCCAGACCATATGCTCTGGTTGTTCCTGTACTCGGACTTCCATCTGCTGAAACCTTCTCCGCTGTTCCCCAGCTCGGATCTTTGCCGATCGTAGTGGATTTGCCACCCCAGAAATAGCCGACCTCGCCTACCAGAGAGTAAGCTGCGGTAATGACATTGACACGTTCTTCGGAAACATCATCGCCCACGCTCTGGCGTACAAATCCCTTGGCATCTGTAACGATCGCACAGAGAAGCTTACAGTCTGTCTCTGTATATTTCTTAAGAACCGCTCTCTGATCCTGTGCGATATTATTCTGTTTGATGTAAGTATTGATATGATAGTTTCCGTAGGAAACATGCGTGATATTTTCTTTATCACAGACAACAGGGTTCATTTTTTCAAAGATTGCTGCCAGATCCTCTTTGCATGAGGAATCCAGTTTAAATTCTTTGACACCATTCTGGCTCTGTTCATATACATAAATTGCCAGAATATCCTGCCAGTTACGAACAAGCAGAGAATCTGCTGATGTAGTCAGTCCATCACTCCTGTTGTCGCTGGCATCTGTCAGTTTGTTTTTCTGCTTGTACTCCTTTTCGATCTCATCCATTACAGATGAAAAATCATCAGAAAAACTGAGCTGATAGTTCTCTTTCAGACTGTCCAGATAAAAATCCTTGCCTGCATGGAGGTTGGATACATAGTATACCGGAGTGCCTGTCTTACCTGTTACAGAATTCGTTCCATCAGAAAGATCTGCTGTATTTCCGTTATTGTTGTTCTGATTTTTCTTGAGCTCTGCGATCTTTGCTTCAAGATCTACCAGCGTCTGATAGTTTGTGACCATTGCTTTCTGGTCGTCCGGCAGAGCATTATATGCTTTTCGAAGCTCCTGTACATTCGTCTCATGATTCAGAGTAAGTGTCTGCTTAGCCAGCGCATCGATACTGTTGATCAGAGATGTAACTGCTTCTGGTACAGTCGCTGTCGTAGGTGTTGGTGTCACAGTTGCCGTTGGACCTGGTGTTACAGTCGCTGTTGGGTCTGGTGCCACAGTCGGCTCCGGTGCTGTAGTTGGTTCCGGTGCCGTAGTCGGCTCTGGTGCCACGGTCGGTACCGGTGCCGTAGTCGGCTCCGGTGCTGTAGTTGGTTCCGGTGCCACAGTCGGCTCTGGCGCCGGTGTTGCTTCTGAGCCATCACTCAGATCACTGCCGTCACTCAGATCACTCGCCACATCTATTTCTTCATCCGCAGCCAGAATAGACATCGGGCTGGACAAAACCATTGCTGAAATCATCGAGATGCATAAACACTTTGTCAGATATTTATTCTTCATTCTGCCAAAAAAACTCCCTTCTGTGACCATATTCCTCCTTCCGGGTAGGAATATGTTAAAACTTTCTAACTCACATAATAACTGTGCTTATTTTAGCATACTGTTTTTTTAAAATCAACCGCCGGAGTGTAACACTCCGGCGGATCTGGGTAAATTTCATATTTTTTTCATATTTTCAGATATTCACTGCCGGTACGCCTGCTGACACTGCACGAAGGCAAAGCTGGAACAGCCCCTGGAACACCTGAAAACATACACTCAGGATATAATGGATATCCTCCTCGATCGAACGTTTGCGGTCAAGATAAACATTATGACGCTCTCTGATATAATCAAGAAGCTGGTTCAATGTATCAAAACGAAGATTCTTCTCTGCATAAACATCTGCTCTCCCGCTCTCAACGAAAGCCTTGAGCTCATTCTTGAGATGTTTCTCATAAGTATTGTGCTGACGCAGTGATCCGTCAAATGTTCTGTTGTGTGGAAATGTAAAGTAATCTGCAATGTAATGCATGATCTCGCCTGCTCTTCTCCAGAACACACGATCATTGTATTCTCCCAGGCCGTTCTCTACCAGACGGCGGATCTTTCCCTGTACCTCATCAAAAGTGCCGAAATATTCATGTCTCTTGGTTACAAAGGATGGCTGAATGTCCGGAAGGATATTTCCGAGACAAAATGCTTTTCTATGTGACTGTAAGCTCTCATTAGCAGGCATCTGGTCTGCCAGATATCTTGCTAACAGTATGTGTGATTTCTTTCGCAAAATAAACACTTCTTTCTGTGCAAATAAATTGTTTGCTGTAACCAACATCTACTATAACAGATATCCGGCCATTTGAAAATAGGGATTTTGTGAATTTTAAATTTTTTTCTTTGAAACACCGATCGCCATACTGTGCTGTGCCGCATGACGCTGCTCTGTCAGTTCCTTTTCGTAAAAGATCACACCATTATGATCATATGGATCGTTGAACCAGTAGCCATTCTCATCATATCCCACCAGAAGCATACAATGTTCATTAGAAGTCCATTCAAACCGTTCACCGGAATCCAGAAGTTTCCACTCCGGTCCCGGGATCTCCTTTCGCATATTGATGCAGGCCCAGAAAACTACCGGCATCCCGCGGTCAATGTACTTTCTGCACAATTCTTCTATAGAAGTTCCTGTCTCATTGACAAATGCAAAAGCATCTCCTGCCACCCGCTCAAGTGCTCCCTTAAGCGCCGGTGCATAGCAGCCAAAAGACTCATCATCATAAGGACTCCCACAGAAAAATTCATTCGGATCCGGTCCATAAAGTCCGTCCTCTCTCTGTTCCATCGCCCTGCACCTGAGGCAGTTCCTAATAAAACCATCTACTGTAATATCACATCCAAGATAACGGAGAAGCATGACAGCGGTGACGCTCTCGCATCCTGTCGGATATCTGCCGCTCTGGTCGATATAAGGTACTTTGATCTTCGTCATATCTCTTGTCTCTTTCCTGTCAGATATCGTCTACTTTGCAACTTTGCGGAGCACAGTCAGGACCGCAAGCAGCAGAATAAGGCTAACTCCCAGGACGATCCACCACACATGGACAAAACCTGCAAACAGGAAGCCCACTGCGGATACCACTGCAACTACAGCCGCGTACTGCATCTGTGTCGTTACATGATTGATATGGTTACTCTGTGCACCTGCTGAGGACATAACCGTTGTATCAGAGATTGGTGAAATATGGTCTCCGCAGACAGCTCCGGAAAGAACTGCGGACACTGCAATGATCATCATCTGCATATCGTCTGCGCCCGGGAACATTGCGATCGCGATCGGAACCAGGATCGCAAACGTTCCCCAGCTTGTTCCTGTTGAGAAAGAAAGGAAGATCGCCACCAGGAATAAGATCGCCGGAAGGATCACACTTGCAGATGCATTGGTGCCTACGATCGTCTTGACAAAAGTTCCGATCTCAAGTGCATCGCCCATTCCTTTCAGTGACCATGCAAAGATCAGGATCGCGATCGCCGGGATCATCATCTTGAATCCTTCTACAAAGCTGTCCATAAATCCCTTGAATGTGACAACTTTTCGCGGAAGATACAGCACAAGCATGAATAATACGGTGATCATCGTTGCAAAGATCAGACTGGTCTCTGCATCACAGCCGGAAAAAGCAGTGACGATATCTGTCGCTCCGCCAAGGAATCCTGTATAGATCATCGCACCGATCGCAGTTCCGATCAGTACCAGGACCGGAAGGATCAGATCGATGACATGACCGCTGGAAGAAATTTCTTCTTCCTTGACCTGATCAAATTCTTCTCCGCCGGAAGTAAAAAGATCTCCTCTTGCCGCATTCTGTTCATGTTTCTTCATAAGTCCGAAATCAAATCCGGTACCGATCATATAAAATACCATGACCAGGGTAAGAAGTGCATACAGGTTATATGGGATCGTCCAGAGAAAAAGCTGGAATCCTGTGATTCCTGCATCTGCCGGCACATAAGAGTTGACTGCTGCCGCCCAGCTTGAGATCGGTGCGATAATACAAACCGGTGCTGCGGTCGCGTCGATTATGTAGGCAAGTTTCGCACGTGACACTCTATACTTGTCTGTGACCGGGCGCATAACAGAACCTACGGTCAGGCAGTTAAAATAGTCATCCACAAAGATCAGGATACCAAGTCCTGTCGTTGCAAACATCGCGCTCTTTTTATTCTTGATCTTGCTGCCCGCCCAGCGTCCATACGCCGCTGAACCTCCTGACTTCGCCATCAGTACAATGATCATTCCAAGCAGAACGTCAAAGATCAGAATATTCAGATTCATGCTACTCTTCATGATGTCAAACAATGCCACAAACGCATTCCACGGATGAAAGCCTGTATAAAGCAGTGCTCCCATCGCCACACCGATAAACAGTGAGCTGTAAACCTCCTTTGTAATCAGCGCCAGCGCGATCGCCAGCAGCGGTGGAACCAGTGACCACCAGGTTCCGATAAACATTGATCCATCCATTTCGTTTCCCCCTCTTATTTTTTAATTTATCAATGCCCTTTAATACTGTCGAAATCAGGTGTTCCGTACAGGTCGAACGGAGTACTCTGATATACATAATAATTCAGCCAGTTTGTATACAGATTGTTTGCATGTGCTCTCCACATAAGCAGCGGTTTGTTTGCCGGATCATTTTCGCGATAATAATTTTCCGGAATTTCGATCGGAAGTCCTTTGCTCATGTCACGCTTGTACTCGCCGTCCAGTGTGACACGGTCATATTCCGGGTGTCCCATCACAAAGATCTTCCTTCCGCCCTCTGCCATCGCCAGGAAAAGACCCGCTTCCTCGGATTCTGCCAGGATCGTGATGTCCTTGCAGGCACGGATGTCCTCGATCGGGACCTCTGTATGTCTGGAATGTGGTGCGAGGAACATATCGTCAAATCCTCTTACCAGCGGGATCTTGCGGTTCAAGACTTTGTGCCAGAACAGGCCAAACATCTTGTGGTCAAGCTGGCGTTTCTTAAGTCCATAGAAATGATAAAGACTTGCTTGTGCAGCCCAGCACAAAAAGATCGTAGAGGTCACATGATCCGAAGTCCAGTCCATGATCTCCTGGAGTTCGTTCCAGTAGTCTACTTCTTCGAATTCCATCTGCTCGACCGGAGCTCCTGTGATGATCATTCCGTCAAAACGTCTGTCTTTGAGATCAGAAAAAGTCTCATAGAATTTGTTCAGATGACTGATCGAAGTATTTCTTGCCTCATGGCTCTCCACTGCCATAAAAGTCACATCCACCTGCAACGGTGTGTTGGAGAGAGAACGTAAAAGCTGAAGCTCAGTCTCCTCCTTGAGCGGCATCAGGTTCAGGATCAGGATCTGGATCGGACGAATGTCCTGATGCACAGCCCTTCCCTCGTCCATGACGAATATATTTTCTCTTTCCAGAATTTCTTTTACCGGTAAATCCCCCTGTATTTTAATAGGCATTTTCCGTTCCTCCTTTATGTGCTTCTTTCTATATATTATTGTTCTGTCATTTTGATAAAGTCTTCCTCAGACAGGATCGGAATCCCAAGTTCCCTAGCTTTTTTGTTTTTGGATGAATTGGATGTGGTATCATTGTTGATCAGGTAGTTTGTCTTGCCTGTGACGGTACCTGTCACCTTGCCGCCCAGGGATTCGATCAGCTTCTTGGCTTCGCCGCGGTTGCTGAAATGCTCCAGGCTTCCTGTGATAACAAAATTCATTCCCGCCAGTGTCTGGTTCTCAGAAACTTCTTCTTTATTAATATGAAGATATCCAAGCAGATGATCTAGCTTGCGGTTGTTCTCCGGATCTTTGAAATATTTCGTGAGACTCTTTGCGATCACCGGGCCGATTCCATCGATCGCACTGATCTCCTCTTCCTCGGCTGTCCGGATCTTGTCCAGATCATCATCAAAATGCCGGCAGATCACTCTCGCATTGGAAAGCCCGATGTTGGAGATTCCCAGACTGTAGATCACCTTCGCAAGTGTTGTCTCCTTTGCTTTATCAATGCTTGCTATAAGATTGTCATAGGATTTCTCTCCGAATCCTTCCATTGTCACGATCTCTTCTCGATGCTTCGCGATCTCAAAAATATCTCCGAAATCATGGATAAAACCTTTTGCGATGAATTTCTCCAGTGTAGCTTCAGATAATCCGTCTATATTCATGGCATCTCTGCTTACAAAAAGTGTGAATGCCTTGATCTTCTTCGCAACACAATCCGGATTCATACAGTAGAGAGATTCTACTTCATTTTCCTGAATGACCCTGGCTTCCTCACCGCAGACCGGGCAGATATGCGGGATTTCCAGATTACTGCTCCTGGTCAGGTTCTCTGCGATCTGCGGAATGATCATATTTGCCTTGTAGACCTGGATCGTATCGCCGATCCCAAGCTGTAATTCCTTTACAATGCTGACATTGTGGACACTTGCGCGGCTGACCGTCGTCCCCTCCAATTCCACCGGGTCAAATACTGCAATCGGATTGATCAGTCCCGTTCTCGACGGGCTCCACTCAATCTCACGGAGCGTCGTTTCACGGATCTCATCTGCCCATTTGAAAGCAAACGCATTTCGCGGGAATTTCGCAGTGCTTCCAAGCGAATCCCCATAGGCAATATCATCATAAAGCGCAACAAGTCCATCGGATGGAAAATCATTATTCTCGATCGCATGAGAAAAATAATCCATCGCTTCGTCCAGACTCTCGCCTGTCACCATACGGTATTCCACCACCTCAAAGCCCTGAGATTTCAGCCATTCCATCTGGTATGCCCTAGAATTGTGCATATCCACATCCTGTGCAGATACCAGTGCAAACGCATAAAACCTTACATTTCGCTCCGCGGTGATCTGGTTGTTCAGCTGTCTGACGGAACCGCTGCAGAGATTTCGCGGATTTTTGTATTTGGCGTCGACGTCCTCGATCGTCTCATTAATCCTCTCAAAATCGGAATAGGTGATGATCGCCTCGCCCCTCAGCACAAGCCTGCCCTGATAGGCAATCTTAAGCGGGATATTCTTGAATGTCCTTGCATTATTAGTAATGACCTCTCCGACGATTCCGTTTCCTCTGGTGACTGCCTTCTGTAGTTCCCCATTCTCATAGGTAAGGACAATGGTAAGTCCATCCATTTTCCAGGAAAGCAGTGTCGGATGAGTTCCAATAAAAGCTCTGAGTGTCTCTCGCTCTTTGGTCTTGTCAAGAGAGAGCATCGGAGATTCGTGTGTTTCCTTTGGCAATGCATCTACTGCCTCATATCCTACATTAACAGTCGGACTGTCTGCCAGAACGATGCCTGTTTCTGCTTCCATTTGCTCCAGCTGATCGTACAGAGCGTCGTATTCTCTGTTGCTCATGATCTCCCGGTCTTCCTGATAATAGGCCTTTGCCGCTTTGTTCAGTTTTTTTACCAGTTCTTTCATTTGGTTTACGGCTGCTGTTTCCATGATGTCCTCCTGTCTCTTTAATCGTTTCACTTGATGAATTTCGGATCCGTGTTTCTAATTCCTTCCATTCTTCCTTTCGGATCTCACGGCATTTTCCCGGATCCAGCCCGTCAAGGGTCAGGTTCATGATCCGGACTCGCTTAAGTGTCTGCACCTGATATCCGAAATATTCGCACATCCTGCGTATCTGACGGTTCAGCCCCTGTGTCAGGATGATCTGAAAACTTCTCCGTCCGGTTTTCTTCACCGTGCAGGGTCTCGTCACCGTGTCAAGGATCGGAACACCGCCTCGCATCCCCTTAAGAAACTCCTCTGTGATCTCCTTATTTACTGTCACGAGATATTCTTTCTCATGATAATTCCCTGCACGCATGATCCGATTCACAAGATCGCCCTGGTTCGTCAGAAGCAGTAACCCTTCCGAATCCTTATCCAGCCGTCCGACCGGATAGACACGCAGCGGATAATCAAGGTACTCCGTCACCGTCGTCTCATTTCGCTGTTTCTTGGTGCTGCAGACGATCCCTCTCGGCTTGTAAAACAGCAGAAGGACTTTCTTATCTTCTCTCGTGATCGGGTGTCCGTCCAGGCAGACTACTGCATCTGCTGATATCCTCTCTCCTGTTTTTATCACAACGCCATCCAGCGTAACTCTCCCCGCATCGGTAAGCTGATCGGCATCTCGTCTTGAGCATACGCCTGCATTACTTAAGTATTTATTTATTCTGATCGTTTCTGTATTTTCTGTTTTGATTTTTTTGTCCATTGTTCTATTATATAATTTTTTCTTTTTGACCGCAACAAAGAGTTTCAGGTTTCCGTTTACTTCCAGCCTTAATTTTGCCGGGCTCTTGTATTTTTATGTCGATTATTGTATCATGTATAGAAGTTCGGGCTTTTGTCCCGAAGCTATTTCAACAAAATGTTAGTTAGGAGGAAACGGCATGCCAGGCCGCAAAAAACATACAAATCCGTTTCTGCTGCTCATTGCCATTGCTATCTGTCTTATTTTTGGCATCACGCTCAGACAGTCAAATGCTGATTTTTCCATTCTTGAGGAAAAAACAACTGCCACCGCTTCCGATGCCCAGAAAAAAACAGAAACAAAATCTGAGAAGCAATCTGTCACACCAACAGAAACCGCCACGCCAGCGCCAACAGAAACGCCTTCAAAAAAAGACGAGGTTTCCAAAGAAGCTGCCTCCGGTGTCTGGACTTCCAGCGGAAGTAACTGGCTTTTTATGGTAGACGGAAAAGCATTTACAGGATGGCTTACCGATACAGACGGTAAAAAATATTATTTTAATAGAAACGGGATCATGCTGACGGGATGGGTAAATTCCGGCGGCAAGCGTTACTACATGGATCAGGATGGCATCATGCAGACAGGCATCATCACAGTTGACGGCAAGAGCTATGAACTTCTGGATGACGGTTCACTGAAAGGCTATAAAGCCAAAACAAAAAAAGCCACACCGACTCCCAAAACCAAAAGCTCAAAATCACAAAGTAAATCATCAAAAAAAGCAGCGACCAAATACGTAGCACTCACCTTTGATGACGGTCCGAGTTCTTTTACTGACAGACTTCTTGACTGTCTGGAAAAAAACAATGCCAAAGCAACGTTCTTTATGGTCGGCAAAGAAATCGACAGCTTTCCTGATGAAGTCAAACGTATGGAATCTCTGGGATGCGAACTTGGAAACCATACCTACTCCCATGTAGACCTCACAACACTTTCTCCGGAAGATATGTCGGCCGAGATCGCCGGTGTAGATGAGGATCTGGTAAATCTGGTCGGACATGGTGCTACTGTACTGCGTCCACCTTACGGAAGCATCGACGATTCTGTGAGATCGACCGTAGGTACACCTATGATCCTGTGGTCAATTGACACGCTGGACTGGGAAACACAGGATGCACAGCAGACAGTAGATACCGTTATGTCACAGGTCCAGGACGGTTCCATCATCCTGATGCACGATATCTTCAGTACTTCGATAGACGCTGCCGAGATCTTTATCCCGCAGCTCATCGAGGAAGGCTACCAGCTGGTCACAATCCACGAACTTGCCAAGATCAAGGGAACAGAACTTGAAACAGGCATTGCATACGGTGATTTTATCACTCAATAATGTAAAATCAGCAAAGACTTTACTGGTGTCTTTGCAATATACGGACACAACAAAAGGCACAGAATCTTCTGTGCCTTTGTCTTACTTAGATTACTGGAGCAGTCCACTGTATACATATCCAGTCTGCCCGTCATATTCAATTTGTACCCAGTCGCCCTCCTGGCCGAGAACCTGTACCTGATCTCCCTCGTCCAGACCGCCGATGATATTGTCTTCATCGCTGTTGGCTGCTGACCTTACATTGCATCCCTCTGCAACTGTCATAGTTGTTCCATCCTGCTGAGCGGTAGAATCTACTTCCTCTCCCAGACCATTCAAGAACTGCGCAAGTGCTGCATCGTCCTGCTGAGCCTGCTCATAAGATGCCTGTACTTCTGAGGTAAGTTCCTTAACATCTGTATCAGATTTCAACGAATCCATATAGTCAGAAACTTCTTTGTTCTGTTCCAAATCCCCCAGAATCTTGTAACTGTTGTCACTGTCTTTTACCACATAAGAACTCCATAAGGAAGGTGCCGGTGTGTCTATCCCCTTACAAATAAGACTTCCGCGCGTATATACTACATAGGAATTCTCGTCCAGGCCCTTCTTCGTATAAACTGCATCGACCTGATATCCTTCTATATAATCTTTTGCATTTGTAATTTTCGACTCATCAGAAGGCGTCAGATTACTGACCAGTGTTTTCAGTGTGGTAATATCTCTTTCCCCTAAAGCCTGATAATAGCTCTTCATAAGTGCGGTGATCTCATCACTGCCTTCTTCCATGGGATTCGTGTCTTCTTCTTTCTTCCCGTCGTTTGTCTCCCCATCATCTTCCGGAGAAGAAGGATCATTTCCCTGGCTGTTGTCCTGCACTGTATTCTGTTCTTTCTTAGAAGTACCCTTCCCACTTCCAACACAGGCGCGAACGCCAAAGAACAATACAGTTACGATTACCAGAATTGCTCCGCCAAGCATAAAATAGCGAAGGTTATCCGATAACCATTCCCTGAAATTATCCAAGTTCTTGTCCTCCTTAAATTACAACGCACCGAGGCAGACCCATTACCCCGTGCAGCACACCTGAAGGGAATCGAACCCCCGCACATGGTACCGGAAACCACTGCTCTATCCACTGAGCTACAGGTGCAAATGTGCTAAGATATAATATTCTTAACACATGATATATTATCATATTCCTAAAAAAAAGTAAAGTTTTTTATTTTTCACATACAATTTGACCAATGTTTTCGGCTGCTTTAAACAGTGACTTTATTCTTCTGGCAGCAGCTGGCTCCTGTAGTCCTGTACAGAATCTCCCAGACGGCAGACACTGTATTCTCCTACTACGCCAAGTTCATGATACCCATATCTTTCCAGTTCAGCCTTCTGCTGTTCATTCGGGATCTTGACAACAAGGTAATTGCATCTCACCCATCTTGCATATCTCGCGATGTTGGTGTAATTAAATACCGGTGCATTGATTTCCAGATAGAGCTGTCTTCTCGCTCCCACTGCGCCGCCGGACCCTCGCCTTCCAAATGGCAGATAGATCGACGGATCATAAACCCGGACATACGAACTGATATAGTCATCCGCCACCAGAACAAAGTCCTGATCTCCTGCATCCTGTCTGACAAGCTCACAGATGCCTGCCACGCTGTCCGGAACCTGCTGGTAATTGTTCACCTTATGATAATAGCCTTCTGTATAAAATTCTTTTCCGCTCCAGACGATCACCCCTGCAAAAAGCACCAGCAGGATCGGCTGCAGAAAGCCCTTTCTTCCACGGATAAACTCTACCATCGCAAGAGCTGTCACCGGTGCCGACGGCACGATCCACAAAACTCTCCAGTAAACACTCTCACCGACACATTTCTGTATGATCTTTGCCGTATACGGAAAAAAGAACAAAAACAATGTCACACAGACATATGCCAGGACATAGCGGACCGTTTTTTTTCTGTGTTTAAAAATCAGCAGATAGAGAACGGATGCTGCCAGAAGCCAGGGAAAAAGGCTGCCTCCCCAGTAATTATTCCAGAACTCCAGAGATTTATTTATCATTTCTTTCATTATGTTCCCTATCCTTTAAGCACCAAAATATAAAAAACACCAAGTATCAACGACGGCAGGCAGCAGAAACTTCCCTTCAGGAAACTCCTCCAGTCTCTTTTGCATACCAGACAGAGAAGCAGAAATACTCCAAGCATCAATGTTCCCAGGATGATCCCCATTGACGACAGAAGACAGCAGCTCAAATCTGCCATTGCGAGCAGAAGCCACGGATATTCTGCTTTTTTCTCCATTAATATACTCTGACAGAGATAAAACAGAAGCGGCAGAAAAACAGAAGCCAAAACGGCCTTTCCCTGCCAGAGACGTACCATCTGAAAACTTCCCGCATTATATACGGAATATGCTGAAAAGCTTGCGATGCACGCCACAAGAAAGAGATACATTCCCTGACCTCTGCGGTCATCTGCGAACCATTTTTTTCCAATGAGATACTGCACACAGTAAACAGCCAGGAGAAATACTGCCGGAAAGATCATATGTGCCATGATCGCCGGATGTAATCCCATGCTTAGCTGACTCACTACTGCCAGAAATACAGGAAACGGTGAAAGCACATAGCGGCTCGGGAAGCCATAATATTTCAGACCGGTATACGGGATCACCTCAAAAATAGTATCTGTCTGCACATCCGTTGTCGCCTGTGCCACATAGAACGCATCATCCGCATCCATGTGTGCCAGAAAGACACACATCGCGATCTGTGCCAGGATCAAAAGCATGACCGCCCAGAGATAGATATTTTCTGTTCCGAAAATATCCTTGATACGAATTTTATCTCTCTGTTTTATCGTGGCAAAAATACCGCCGGCTGCCAGAAGCAGAGCAATAATACCATAGGATATCACCAGCACATGCAGCGGCGTTTTCAAAAACGTCATCGGAAGTGTCAGTAATTCCATGATCGAAAACAGGATCAGATAACCGCTCACAAAACGTTCAGCCAGAAGGGGCTGCCGTCTTTTGACAAACGGCAGTCTTCCCACAGCAACCGGTACAAGGATAAGCCAGAAAACAGCCAGGATTCCCTTCATTGCCATTTCCATATTTATTTCTCCATCTCTTTTTCAAGGATCCCCATCGCGATCTTCTCCGGAGTGATCGGAAGTTCACGTACACGGACTCCTGTTGCATTATAGATCGCTTCTGCAAGTGCCGGACACGGGGTATCAATGACAAGCTCTCCAATGGATTTCGCTCCGAATGGGCCACTCTCCTCGTAACTGCTCTCAAAATCAACACGGATCTTACCGATATCCATTCTGCTCGGGATCTTGTACTGCATGAAGGAATTGTTGCGGATCTTTCCCTTATCTGTATACTGTACATCCTCAAACAGTGCCATTCCGATTCCCTGTGCGATACCGCCCTCGGTCTGCACCCGGGCAAGATTCGGGTTGATCGGTGTTCCACAGTCAACAACAGCAACATAATCAAGAACATCTATATTTCCTGTTTCTTTGTCTACTTCGACCTCGACCATTCCGACCATGAACGGCGGAGGGGACAGCGGTGAGGAATGCTGTTTCACTACCTGCAGTTCTATATTGTTAAAGAAAGTACTCTTAAGCCCAATTTCCTCGAGAGAAACTTTTTTATTCTCATCCTCGGTACAGAATACATAAGAGCCGTCAAAATCAACGTTCTCCTGCTCTGTCTGCAGCATTTCTGCTCCGAGTTCACAGATTTTTTTGCGGAGCTCCTGGCAGGCTTTTACGACTGCCATACCGGTTGTATAGGTTGTTGCAGATGCATAGGAACCTGAGTCATATGGAGAAATATCAGTATCTACACTGAATACTACGATATTTTCCATCGGAGTCTCCAGACAGTCTGCAGCAATCTGTGCCATGACAGTATCGCATCCGGTTCCCATGTCTGTACAGCCAAGTGCCAGAGTGTAGGAACCATCTTCATTCAGCTTGATGTCTGCACCGCCGACATCAACACCTGCAATAGAAGAACCCTGCATTGCCATCGCAACACCCAGACCGCGTACTTTGCCATTGCCCATATCCTGAGAAAGTGATCTGGAATCCCAGTTCATCATTTCCTTTGCTCTTGCCATACAGCGATCCATTGCACAGCTCTGTGCATATGGGACATCTGGATATCCCGGAAGCGGACCGCCCTCTACCGGCATGTTCAGTTCTTTCATCCTGACCGGATCCATTCCCATCTTGTGTGCCAGTTCATTGACCGCAGATTCAACTGCAAAAATACCCTGCGTTGCTCCATATCCACGGTAAGCTCCTGCTGCCTGCACATTCGTATAAACGACATCAAAGCAAAAACGATATGCTTCGGTATGTCGGTAAAGTCCAATGGATTTGTGACCACTTAATCCTACGGTTGTAGAACTGTGTTCTCCATACGCACCGGTATTTGACAATGTATAGACATCCAGTGCACGGATGATACCGTTCTCATCTGCACCTGCACGGACAGTGATCTCCATCTCGTGACGCGGTGTAGAGCAGATCATCGACTCATATCTGGAATAGATCATCTTGGACGGACGGCCTGTCTTCCAGGTTACAAATGCCGGGTAGATCTCACTGACAGAAGTCTGCTTTGCGCCAAAGCCACCGCCAATCCTTGGTTTGATGACACGAACTTTGGATGCCGGAATATCCAGTGCACGACCTACGATTCTTCTGATATGGAAAGGAATCTGTGTAGAAGAAAGTACGATCAGACGTCCAAAATGGTCCATGTAACAGGCAGTACGGAAAGTTTCCATCATAGCCTGCTGGTTTGCTTTGGTGTGGTAAGTGTATTCTACCGTATATGCACATTCACTTAAGACTTTATCTACATCACCATGTTCTTCCCTTGCTGTAGCACATAAGTTTCTCTTATTATCGCCGCCAAGCGGGATCTTGAGTTTCCAGTCCTCCTCCGGATGCACCAGGATCGGATTGTCTTTTGCAGTGTGGATGTCGAAGACCGGTGTTTCCACCTGATATTTGACCTTGATCCGCTTAAGTGCCAGATCAACAGCCGCCTCTGTCTCACCTGCAACGATCGCAACTGCATCTCCGACAAAACGCACATGACGGTCAAGGATCAGTCTGTCATCCGGACTCATCTCCGGTGCAGTCTGTCCTGCAAGTGTAAAACGCTTCTGTGGAACATCTTCATAGGTAAAAACGCCGGCGATCCCAGGAACTTTCTTTGCAGTATCTGTCTTGATCGTGTCAACCCATGCATTGGCATGAGGACTTCGCAGGACTTTGACGATCAGGGAATCCTTCGGTGCCAGGTCGTCCGTATACACAGGCTTTCCTGTTACCAGTGCCATGGCATCTGTTTTCTGGACAGGTTGATTTACATATTTCATCTTATGCTTCCTCCTGTGTTTTCTTATAATTAAGGTATTTCAGGATACTTGCGGTCTGGGAGACAAAACCGGAACATCTGCACAGATTTCCTGCAAGGTATTCCTTGATCTGCTCTTCATCCGGTTCCTCGAGTTCACGGAGCATCGCGATCACATTCATGATAAATCCCGGATTGCAGAAGCCGCATTGTTCTGCACCTTCATTTGCAAGAAAAGTTCCAAACTCCTCTGCTTCTTTCTGAAGTCCTTCCAGTGTCACGATCTTCTTTCCATCGATCCTTACAGCGAGCATGGAACAGGAAAGGATCGGTTTCTCATCCATCAACACCGTACAGAGACCACAGTTTGCTGTCTCACAGCCTCTCTTGACACTGTAACAGCCTTTTTCCCTCAGAAAATCGATCAGGAGCATTCCCGGATCGACTTCTTCCTGACGCTGTATTCCATTCAGCCAGAATTTAATATTCATCCTTCATTCCCCCTACTACTTCCCAGGCTCTTCTTGTAAGAACTTTTACAAGAAGGGTTCTGTATTCTTTGGATCCTCTCATGTTTCCGCTAGTCGGAACATGTTCTGCTGCATAGTCTGCAAATTTCTGAATTACTTCTTTCTTTGCTTCTTCACTCTTCTGGTCAAAATTTCCAAGGATGTCTTCCTGATTCTCTACGACCATGGCACGGGCAGGCCTTGCACCGATCACTGTCCTCGCTTCGTTTCCGATCAGAGAAGCACAGCAGGTCAGTACCGGAAAGTCGGTCTTTGTATTTCTCTGGCTCATATAACAGACGCGGAGAGGCTGCTTCTTTACAATAATATTTACAAGGATATCGTTATCTTTCTTTCGGTTCACAAACTCTGTCAGCGGGATTTTCCCTGCATTGTGAAGTTCTACCCAGGTATCCATTCCAAGGAACATGGTCAGTACATCCGAGAAACCGTATCGTCCCCAGATACTGCCGCCGACAGTCGCACAGTTTCGGAACTGCACGCCAACAATGTGCCGGACACTTTCTCTCACGGCCCCCTGCGTATATTCATTCAGTCTCTTATCAGTCTCAAGTTCTCTCAAAGTCGTCATGCATCCGATCACGAATTCCTCATCCGTTTCCTGAATGCCATCAAGTCCAAGTCCGGAAAGATCAATGGCCGTGGAAATATTTCGATTTCCCATCTTAAGCCATACCATTCCGCCAAGCACGATCGCTGTTTTTTTCTGATTCAGCTCATATGCTTCCTCAATGCTGTTTACTTTCACATAGCTTTTAATCTTTAGCATCTGTGCATCGATTCCTTTCTTTCATCCAATTTTAAAGATATACGTTATTTAATTTTAGCAGAAAAGTTTCAAAATTTCCAGAGGGATCAATTTTTCTGTGAAACATGCATAAAAAAATCCCTTTCTGATCCGCAGTTTTACGGAGAACTACGGAAAAGAAAGAGATGATTGATTTTCATTTAGCGGTTGTTGATCGCAGTTACAAGTGCATCGATGGATGCACGGATGATATCCGGGTCAACGCCGGCTCCCCAGGAGAGAGTTCCGTCTGGCTTCTGGATTCCTACGTAAGCGATTGCTTTGGAACTGGAACTCTTCTCGAGTGCATGCTCCTGATAGGTAACCAGTGTAAATTTCAGTTCGTAAGCTTTCTTGAGTGCGTTGCTGACTGCATCCAGACGACCGTTTCCAGTTGCTTCTGTTGTGATTGTCTTTCCATTAAAGCTGGAGATTACCTGAGTCACAATTCCTCCGTCTTTCTGCTGGAAATGTACTTCGCTGATGCTGTATGGGCTGACTACGTTTTCGAAAGTGGACTTGAACAGGTCAAAGATCTCATCCGGATGAAGCTCTTTGTGGCTGTGATCGGATACGGCTTTGGCTGCATAACCCATAGCTTCACGCATCTTAGGCGGCAGGTTCAGTCCGTACTTTGTCTCCAGGATATAACCTACACCGCCCTTTCCGGACTGGCTGTTGATACGGATAACATCCGCATCGTAGTTTCTTCCAACATCGGTCGGATCGATCGGCAGATATGGAACTGTCCAGCGGCTCGGGTCTTTTTCCTCTCTCCAGTGCATTCCTTTGGCAATCGCATCCTGATGGGATCCGGAGAAAGCTGCGAATACAAGTGCACCGCTGTACGGGCTTCTCTCGTCAACTTTCATGCCTGTGCACTCTTCGTATACTTCGCATACATGCGGCATATCGGAAAAGTCAAGCTTCGGATCTACGCCCTGGGAGAACATGTTCATTGCAACAGTAACGATATCCACGTTTCCGGTACGCTCTCCATTTCCGAATAAGGTTCCCTCGATTCTGTCAGCGCCTGCCAGCAGACCCATCTCAGAATCTGCGACACCGCAGCCACGGTCATTGTGTGGATGAAGGGAAACGATAACGTTTTCACGGTATTTCATGTTTTCGCACATGTATTCGATCTGGCTTGCATATACATGAGGCATGGAATGCTGTACGGTAACAGGCAGGTTGATGATCGCTTTGTTGTCTGCGGTCGGTTTCCATACATCCAGAACTGCGTTGCAGACTTCCAGTGCATATTCCGGCTCTGTTCCTGTGAAGCTCTCCGGGCTGTATTCAAACTGGAAGTTTCCTTCTGTCTGGTCAGCCAGTTCTTTGAGGAGTTTTGCTCCGTCTACGGCGATCTTCAGGATCTCTTCTTTGGATTTCTTGAATACCTGCTCACGCTGTGCTACGGAAGTAGAGTTGTATACGTGAACGATTGCTTTCGGTGCACCTTTAACAGCTTCAAAAGTCTTGCGGATGATGTGCTCTCTTGCCTGAGTCAGTACCTGGATGGTTACGTCATCCGGGATCAGGTTCTGCTCGATCAGAGTACGGATAAAGGTGTATTCTGTCTCAGATGCTGCCGGGAACCCAACTTCAATTTCTTTGAAACCGATCTGAACGAGCAGTTTGAAGAATTCGATCTTCTGCTCCAGGCTCATCGGGATGACCAGGGCCTGGTTTCCATCACGAAGGTCAACACTGCACCAGATCGGGGCTTTGTCCACATATTCTTTCTCAGCCCATTTCATACATTTTACTGGCGGCATAAAATACTGTCTCTGATATTTTGTTACGTTTTTCATGATCTTTCCTCCATCTTGTAAAAAATTCTGTGCAAAAAAAAATCTCTCATCTCTACAGGCTATTGTAAGAGACGAAAGATAGTAACTCTCGCGGTACCACTCTTATTTATGAACGGTTTCATACACTCAAGGGATACGGGATCATTGAATCCTTATATCCTCTCCATATAACGGTGGATACCGTCTGTGTCTACTCTCCTTATCGAATTTCGGACAGATGCTCAAAGGCGAGTTCCATGGATTCCTTCTGCTGTCTTACACCAGCCGACAGCTCTCTGCGCTCCGGTTTGCATGTACTATTCCTTGTCATTGCATTTCGTCATTTTGTTTTTTCTGATGTAGTTAGACTAACATGTCAGAAGTCCCTTGTCAAGAGTCAATTTTAAAATCACGTACCGGATTCCTCTGACAGAACCCGGTACGGCGATATTATTTTTTATCCAGAAGCCCGGCAAGAATTTCGGAATACTGTCTGGCTGCATCTCCATTCATATGTCCGTCATAATCTGTATAAGCTTTCAGGTCATGTGTAAAGGCCTTGAAATACTGTGTATTAAAATTCAGATATTCTACACCCTGTTCTTCAAAAAATTTACCGAAATAGTTCCATGCTGCATTGTAATTATCGCTGTAATCTTTCAGCGTTGCGATCGGAATCGGTGTTGTAACTGCCACAAATTCAATCTCATTTTCCCGGCAGAAGGAGATCAGCTTTTGCAGATACTCCATATTCTGAAGATTTACTTTGTCCTTCTCAAACAGTTTCGGCTCTGATTTTTTGAGTTTCTTTACATTTACCGGATATCTTTCAATAAAGCCACTTTCATGATATTCCTGAGAATCACTTTTCAGTCCTTCAATGCTGTAGTCTTTTTTCAGTTTCTGTGAAAAAGTTTCTTTTATCTTCGGGAACTCATAGCTAAGAGAGTATTCATACCATGGAAACAGGATTGTCCTGAAATTGCATTTTGCAATAGAATCCCAGAAATATTCTGCTTTTGCCTTCGTAAATGGGAACTCATGATAAAACAGCAGATAATTATTCCCCTCTTCTTTCTCGGTAACAAAATATCCCGGATCCACCTCATAAATGATCCGTTTTGGTTTCTGTTTTTCTGCAATTAACTTTGTAAGATAATATGCATCAATTCCATACTCCCCTCCTACGCAGAGGTTATGTCCAGTCCGCCCACTGACTTTCTCCATTGTTTCCGGATCAATGTCCATTTTCCCGTGAGAAGTTCCTACAATGATATCATCAAACTGCTGTGTCACAACTGCATGTACATCGTTTCTCATAAAAGTGCAAGGATAAAGTGCTGTATCCAGCAGAATGAGTATTGCCGTGCACACTGCGATTACAAGAACTGGCTTTGAAATTTTCTTAAAACTGTGCATAAATAAATCCCCTTACTGCTGCTGTGGATCCAAAAAATCCTATGGATAACAACAAACAAAAATAAATTGCCACGGTAACCGGCAGACTGCATCTGGAAAGAGTTTCCCTGATCTTGATACCACGTTCCTGAAGAACACTCACGATAAATAAGATCACACATCCAACTGCAAGGATCACCAAGGCATATGGCGTAAATGCTGTACCTTCTTTTCCTGCCGGAATCAACAGAAGTTCAGACGGTGTGAATCTGGTCACTGCCAGTTTCATCATATGAAATGCCTGACCGACGGTATCTGCTCTGTCAAAGAACCAGCTAATGTTGACCAGCACAAAAGTCCTGATCACCATAAATACATAATACCAGGTTTCCTTGCCTGTAATGTGAAGTTTCTTCTTCCATTCTTTATAATTTCCTGCCATAAGACCGCTGAATGCAATAATGATACCATTATACATACCATAAACGATGTATTTCCACGCTGCACCATGCCACACACCAACTACAAAGAAAACGATCAGGTTCGACAGACAGATCGGAAGTGTACGGCCTGTTTTCTTTCCAAAAACCTTTTTTGCCCATCTTCCAAATTTTTTCATCCATCTGGAAAGTGTCACCGGATAAAATACATAGTCCTTCATCCAGGTACCAAGGGTGATATGCCAGCGATGCCAGAAATCTGTAATGGAAGTTGAGAAAAACGGACGTGTGAAGTTCTCATCCAGCTCAATCCCAAACATAGATGCAATACCAATAACGACATCCATTCCACCTGAAAAATCCGCATACAGCTGTATCGTATAAAACAGGACTCCAAAAATGGCCAGACCAGCATACTGATCCGGATTGTCAAAAATGGCATCAACAAAAACGGCTGCCCAGTCCGCCAGTATCATTTTTTTGAAAAATCCCCAGAGGATCCGTTCCAGGCCTCTTGTGATATTTTTTCCCTCAAATTTATGTGTATCATAAAGCTGCTGTGCCAGACGGCTGTATCTTCCGATCGGTCCCTGCAGGATCTGAGGAAAGAAAGAAACAAATAATGCGTATTTTAACGGATGATGCTCTGCCTTACAGCGTTTCCAGTATACATCCAGAATATATCCGGACGACTGAAATGTATAAAATGAAATACCCAGAGGAAGCAGTATCTCCATTCCTCTCAGCTTCATATGAAACAAAGCATTTAAGTTTTCAATGGCAAAATTTGTATATTTTACAAGACCAAGCATTCCAAAATTGAGCACCAGGCCGAGAATCACGAGTTTCCTTGCTGTTTTATGTCTGCCTGCATTTTCTTCCTTTTCTATGAGCAAAGCGACCAGCCAGGTAACAAGCGTAGAAAAAAGCAGGAATCCCACATATTTAATGCCTCCTGCTATGTAATAAATGTAGCTGAAACACAGCAGCACGATCCACTGCCATTTTGCAGGTACCAGATAATATACGATCACTCCTGCAGCTACAAATAACAAAAAAAGATTTGATACTAATGACATGATATTTTCTCCTGCATAAGCCAAAATAAGGCACTGCACTAATCACTTAATGCAGTGCCCTGCTCGTTTAATTCAAAAGTGCATCATCCAGACATCCATCATCGCTGCCACCGTCATCGGAAGCTCCGGAGTCATCATAATCATCGTTATCATAGCTTCCGTCATAACTGTCATCATAGTCATAACTATAATCATAGTCATAACTGTCATCATAGCTCTCATTATAGCTGTAATCCTGTGTCTGTGAGGAAGACTGCTGTACCGGTGCTTCTGTCGGTTTTGGTGCCAGTGCCTGCTCTGTTTCCTTAGTATTGATGGATTTCTTCAGGCTTGTGCTGTCAAATACCAGGTAAGCGATCTCTCCTTCCAGATGAAGTTCTGCTTCCTCTGTATCTCCAAATGGCAATGTATGCAGGACTGCAGTTGTTGCATCCTCAAATGTAATCTGCATGTCATATTTCGGAATTTCTGTTTCTTCAGAAGTCTTGCTGTCTGTTTCTTTGGCATCTGCAGCATCTGCTGTCTCTTCTGCCTCTTTGGATGCATTTGGATCAAACCATAAAGTTCTCTCTTCATCTGCTGCAAACTTGTCATCTTTTTCCAGGAAATTATCCGGATATTTTTCATCCTTTTCATTCTTGACAGTCACTTCGGTAATTGCTTTGCCTGTAAGGTTTTTCAGTTTCATGCTGAAAACACCTTCTGTGTCCTTCTCCGGTTTAACTCCGATGGTCTTTTCTTCTGTCACTTTCTCTGCATCTGCTGTTTCTGTCGCAGTAGTGGTTTCTGTTGTTTTAATTGTTGTCTCAGCTGCCATAACCGCCTGGCCTGCTAACATACTGCTTCCAAGTGCTGCTGTCAGTAAAACTGTTACTATTTTTTTCTTCATTTTTCTGCCCTGCCTGTCTTTGTTTAGTAAACTTTCTTTTTGATATATTTCAGAGTTCCCTTCTGTCCATAGGTGATTCTGTATCCTGTATATCCTTTGGATCCGTATTCTTTCTGGAAGTTCGGATCGTATACGTAGGTTTTGCCGTTAGATCTGATCTCAACCCATGCATGAGGTCCGTTTTTCGTTCCTTTTTTGATATAACCGGTCACATAGTGTGCATCATACCCTGCCACCTTTGCCATCCAGTAGAAGGTGCTTGCCATAACATAACAGTCACCGCTTCCTGTCTGGAATCCGTAGATTCCATAATACATCTGATTTTTCTTTGCAACTCTGTAGTTTCCATTATAACGGATAGATACAGACCAGTTAAATGCTTTTCTTAAATTTCCGCCACATCTCTGAAGACGGATCGCTGCCAGAGTCTCTACCTGAGATAATTTCGTTGCCTGACCCTTTGCGTTGATCTTGTAATAGGTCTTGGCATTATATTTATAATATTTTTTGTTTGTGATCAGCCTGTATTTAGAATCAAAGATATAAGTATATTTGCCTATCTTACGAATTCCTTTAACTTTTTTGCCGTTATTGTCGTAATAATACTTATGATCCTTGCTCCAGGTGTTCTTTTGCACAGTTGCTTTTGCAGTCGTCGCCGCTGATACTGTCTGTACATTCATCACCGGTACTGCCGGCATTGCTGCGATCACCAGACTTAAAACAAGTGCTGTTAATTTTTTCTTCATGCTGAAACCTCCCTCTTATCTCTTAATAACGCTGAACGATACTTTCTACAACTTCGTATTTTGCACTCTTTCCCTTCGGACGGAATACAGATAATTCTACATTTGCATAAGTATAAGTCACATCGCTTCCGTTTCCGTTCATGAAACAGCTGTTCTTGGAAATTTTGCATTTCTGATATTTGCCAAGAAGTTTCTTGATCGTTGCTGCATTTTTGTTTGTCATGGAAGCTCTTCTCAGCTGTATGGTTTTAGTCTTGTTATAAGTACCATTTGCATTAAAGTAAAATACGTACGGCATTCCATATGCGGAAGTACTTCCAACACGGACTCCTGTACACATACGTCCCAGATAGTTAAATCCGTAATACTGTCCTTTGATTTTCTTTACAAGCACTCCATATCGTCCCATCATATCTCTGCTGGCCTGATAGGAAGCTCCGCTTGCTCCAAAATAGTATCTGTAGTTCTTCTGTCCAACCTTGATCGTACGCCAGCTGTTACATACTTTTTTGCCGTTTTCATAGGCATAGTATCTGCCGTTTACCTTTTTCAGGGTTGTCTTTGTGGCAGCCTGTACTGTAACTGGCTGAGAAACAGAAACAACTGGTGTCAGCATCAGAAGTAAAAAGAGTACAAGTGCCAGAATCTTTTTTGCTTTCTTCATTTTTCCTCTCCTTTATTTAAAATTTAATTTTATACTGTGTCACATATGACGGACGTGAAGCAGCATCAAACAAAGCTCCATACATATTGTCATAATAACGTCCATTGATCATCACAAAACTATGTCCTTCTGCCAGTGTGATCACATATGGCTGATACCCCAGTTCTTTGGCAACTGCCGCCACGGAACTTGCTATACCATAGCAGTTACCGGTCAGACCATTTTCAAACATTTGAAGGGCATATTTGTATACCCACTTCCCACTCTTAAATTCGGACGGTGCAGGATCCATACTTCCAACAAATCGATTATATGCCACAATGTAATTAAAACAAGCCCGCAGCTTCTGACGGTTACTCATGTCTGCTGTCGTATGATTCGCAATAAATCTATTTGCAGCCATCTTGCAGCGAACCTGCGTAGAATCTGCCGCGTATCCGTTTCCACCAAGCTTGATCCCGCCTACTGTTTTATTGACAATGCATCTGCCACTCTTGTATGCATAATAAAATCTTCCATTCACTTCCTGCCAGCCACTGAGACCCTTGCCATATTTATTGACAATAAATTTCATCCCATTGATCTGTACGACGCTTGTCCTGGAAGGTGTGACTTTACGTCCCTGTGAATCAAAGATATAATTCACGCCCTTTACATTGCAGGAGCCATTTCGTGCTGCCATGCCACTCGCGCAAAACCAATAATATTTACCCTTTACCTTCCTCCAGGTATTTCTGACTGGTTTATTATTAGAATAATAGCGATAACCTCCATTCTCCCGGACAAGTCCTTTCTTTATGGATGCAGATGCTGCTTTTTCAGTCTGAGTGGATGCCGCATAAACACTCCAGGTCCCGCCTGACAGAAGCAGTGCAAGAACAACCATCATAAGCAGAAGTTGAATTTGGGAAATTCTCTTTTTCACTCTGCCCCCTCCTTTCCTTTTCATGATCATATTATAATATAATCCCAGTTTTATTTCAATATTTTCCCCTGATTAAAAAGCAGTTGCAAAACAAATTTGGACTTGTTATAATATTATGCACCGGGGTATGGCGTAGCTTGGTAGCGCGCACGGCTGGGGGCCGTGAGGTCGCAGGTTCAAATCCTGTTGCCCCGATGTTTATTAAAACCTCAGTAAAATCAAAAAGTTGACGAGTCTTCCCCGAAGCAGGGAATTTTCGCCAACTTTTTTTACTGCTGACTATTCAGTTTTTTCTTTATCCGCGGACTGCGATCTGATTTCTTATCACATCTGTGTGACTGTATCCGTCATAGCGTGTCTTTGTATTTACAAAAGTCACGGCTGCTGTTTTATTGACCCTGTCAAGAACTGCTTTTCCTTCTCTGCCTGCGATTTTCACATTTGACGTGTCTGCTGTCAGTTCCTGAAGCTGATAACGTAAGGTTTCTTTTTCGCAGATCGTGTATGTTCCAAACGGGATTTTCTGAAACGTACAGTTTAGTACAGCATACTCTCCCTGTACCTGATAATTTTTTTCCTGGAATTCCACATAATTTTCGTATGTATGTTCCAGGCCCTTCTGATCTGTACCACTTATCACAAAACGAAAAACCGGATTTCCATGAGCCCAGATGATATCTTCCTTTCGGATTTTTTTCGTTACGGTAATTTCGCCATAAGGAGCACGGAGCAAAGTATTTTCCGCCTGCAGGATTGGATCCTGAAATGTCTCTTCCAGAATATCGATATCTGCCTGCCATCCTCCTTTATATCCTTCTGGCGGCTTTGTTTCAACCAGTCTGAATTTTCCTGCATTCGAAGAACGATACTGTAGTTTCTGCACAGTCGTATATAATTTTGACTCTCCTATATAAGGCATCTGCTGCCCTGTTGGAAGATAATCTTGTTTTCCCGTATCCCATTCATAGATCTCAAAGACAGCATCTGAAAGAATTTTTTCCTGATCCTCTGCATCTGTTTTCCGGATACTACAGCCAGATTCAATCGTTCCTCTTATCCAGGAGATATTCGTCTCTCTGACATCTTCTTTTTGCGAGGATTCCAGGAATCTTTCTGCCTGATTTGGAATATGATAATAAATACCATCTCCAAAATGACCATGTTCAGCCACTGCCCTTTTTTCTCTTACTTTTACATGGATCCTGAAATAATAAGTCACATCATTGCAGGATTCATCAGTATTCAGGAAATCACTTTTTGCTGCAAATTTCACAGTATTCTGTTCTTCAGAAATCTCAAACCGGCTGGTCACATCATTTCCAAGCGCGGTAACAACAGAGGCATTTTGATACTGCAGACAAGGATCCAGCGTATCTGTAACCACAAATTTTCTGTAATCTCCAGGAAGGACGGTCTGGGAAATCATATAATCAAATTCTCTATTTTCCGGAATATCATAAGGGGCCTCTCCGGATGCATCAGATTCTGATTCATGTCTCGTCATCTCCTCATAGTCTTTTCCTGTATTTCCGACTTTTTTCTCTGGAACAGCATTTGGTTCATACGTTCCGACACTCTGTGCTCCCGACATAAAAAATGCCATATAAGGGCTTGTTCCTTTTAATGCAGCTGCGCCGGCAAGCCAGTTCACAGTAAAAGAACTGTCGAAATCAACATGACACCACCCTTTTACATCATCGTTTCTTGTCGATACTCCTTCCGGAGCACGGACCTCTGTATATACATTGCCAGAATCTGATGCACCCGTTGTTGCGCTTAAATGGTCAAATCCTTTTCGAATATACATCCCATCCACGCCCCATGCATCGTAAATACGAAATCCCTGACCTCCGTCAAGATCCATCATTGTGATATGGCCTTTGGGATAAATCTGTGTGCCTGTTTCATTATCAAAAAATTCAAATCTGAAACGTACAATCCCTACAGATATCGTTGAAAATGCGATCCGGTCTTTGTAAAATAAAATACACGGCGTGATCTCTGTCCTGTCAACACCGATATGACTGTTGCTCACCGTTCCCCATTCCGTTGCCGTGATCTGAAGGTCCACAATTTTCCCACGATATTCTCCCACATTTGTATATCTGGCAGAAATATTTCCTTTTTGCAGGGTATTCTGAATACTGCATGCCAAAAATGTATTTTTGTAATTTGCACCATAAGAACTGTCCGTTGACCATCCGAACTGACGATCCAGTTTTTCCGGAAGCTCTGCCAAAGCGCCCTGAACAAATGCAAGCTTTGTAGTATTCTTTCGAAAAGCATAGGTAAATGCATACTCCGGATTCATTTTGTAATCTGCATCTACCGCCTTAACTGCAATCTCTCTGGCAGCCGCATTGACCGCCGGTACCGCATCTTGTCCATCTGTAAAACTCATTTCTGCTTCGTCCTCTTCCTGCATAGTTTTTACAAACTCTGCCTCCAGCGTTACAGCTCTTTCCGGCATATAGAATTCATATCTCTGCTTCTCATCTAAAGTCAGCGAAAGAGGCCCCGTTTCATCAGATACCGTTACTTTGTCACATTCATACCCCTCAAAAGGACGGACATAAAATCTTACAGATTCCCCCACAGCATAGCTATGCTCCCAACTTTGCATTACCAGAAGTTCTTCATCTGTTAGAAGAATTTTTTCCTCTTCTGACATTCCCGACACATCCGAATCAAACAAAATCCTTCCATAATCCGCCTTCACATTTACTGTAAAAACATCTCCCGGTGCTTCTTCTTCAAAGTCTGTATCCGGAATTTCTTCCATATATCCAGGATCATCCCTATCTTCTTCCCAGTCTGAAGGATCTTTTTCCATTTCCGGATCTTCCGGATCCAGACTGCCATCCCAGACTTCTTCCTGCTCTGTCGCCTGATATCCCGGATCGGAGAAAGCAAATGCCCCAGTAACTGCTGAAACAGAAAACAGTACAGCTCCAATGCCTGCTATTATTTTTTTCATGTTTTCCTGCCTCCCTTCCGGACTTTTATCAGAATGATCAGGCTTCCCGACACTGCCAGGAATATAAACATGATCTCCCATTCAGAAGTATCCCCTGTTTTTACCTGTCCGCTCTTCTGACCCGCAGTATTCTTTTTCGACAAAGAAGCCGAATCTCCGGAATTTCCTTTTCCGGACCCTTCCTGTACGTCTTCTGATTCTTCTTCATTCACAGTAAAAATCCAAGTAACATCCGTTTTTTTCTGCGCCATACGATTATCCCATCCAGCAGGAATCTCCAGCCTGAATTTCATATTTCCTTCTTGTCCCGGCAGTAATTTTCCAAGGGATTTATTTTGTCCAAGTTCTGCCGAGTCCAAAGTTCCACTGTACAGGATCTGATTTCCCAATGCTACCGCAAGTTTCACCTCACCAAGCATTGCAAGCTGTTCTCTGGTTCGCCCTTCTGTACTGGTCCGAAACAGGATTTCCGTTGTTTTGTCTGTCGTATTGGAAACTGTGATCGTATCTGTAAGAATGTCTCCTGGCATTGCCGTTCCGAGATTTGTAAAAAAATCTCCGGGAACAGACATTAATTTATGCGCTTTTCCATTAAATTCCACCGATAATCTGGTCTGCGGTTTTTTACAGGTCATCGCGCCGTTTTCTTCATGAACACACTCCTGTATCAGCTGGTTTCCCCACGGTGACATGGCACTGAAATCCGGTGTGAAATTGGCTGCCTGGATTGCCTCTGCCTGAATAGTAAGTCCAAGTTTTTGTAGTTCATGCTCTTTTTTCCACGAAGTCGGAATATGTACACTCTGGAACAGATCTACCGTTTCGTTTTTCTTCAGAATACTTGTGTAATAATAATATTCCCCTCGCCGGATCCATTTGGCAGGAAACCCCGACAGGTCTGTATCATCCAGCCCTTCCAGTTCTTTTCGGTCATTTGCATACAGGATCCTCGCCCGTATCCAGCAGGGAAGGGCATGATTCGTGATCCTTGGTATCTTCGAAACCACCTCACCCGGGAGAACCCTGCCGCTGTTGCTGTACGGAACTTCTTTTGTCCCTTTCTTTTCATATTCCTGCACACTGATCTTGATATCTCCTGTGGAAATATGATTCACAACCTGAAGGGTATCAGAAAAATACCCATATACTCCCGATATCCCCAGAATGCCCAGTGAAAGAAACCCTGCTGCTATTTTTACTCTCTTTCTTATCTCTGTATCATCCTTTCCAACATTCATCCTGCAGTCGATATCGTTCCTGTATCTGCTCCATAAAAAGTCCATGCACTCCTATAATCTTTAAATCCTGCCGCCTGTACCGATTCCTCATAAACCTGGATCTCAAAAGTATCAAACCGGTCCAGATAGGTTTTCTCTATCTTTGTAGAATCCACAGAAACTCCTGAAAAAAGCGGAACCGTTGTTTCTCCTTCACGCAATATCTTTTTGTAATAATAAAATCCATCTTCTGCCTTCACCCAGTCCGTCTGGTTCAGATTCTTCAAGATTACTGCTTTTCCTATATCATGATCAGAATACCCCAGGGAAACTCTTACATAGCAGTCTACGGATGCTTCTTTTTTCTGTGCATCTCCGTTTGCGATCCATACTGTTTTGGAAAATCCCGAATCTCCATCTCCGGTTATCGGAGACGGAGTTGGGAATTCCTCCTCTATCGTCGTTGTATTCTGTCCCACACCAATGGTGTTGCGTGCCTGGTCAAAAGAAGTCAGATATGCATTTGTACCACCGATCCCAATAACAAATCCCAGCATCACAGAGAGTATCGCTGCCAGTTTTTCTCTGTTTTTCACGTTCTAACTACCTGCTTTCTTTTCTGTGTCTGGTTACTGTGTGACCTGACCTTCCTCATCTTTATTCTGGTTTACATATTTCTCATATGCAATCTTTGCCCGACCAATTGCATCACTGGCATCTCCTCCTGTATAAGATGACTGGATTGCGTACGCTCTGATTGGAATATTCAACTGCTGTTCATCCAGCTGATCCTCGATAATATTCAAAAATTTCACAGAATCAAACAGAGCCTCTGTGGTCTGCTCCGGATGAAGGATTTCATTGTATGCATAGGTATAAACCTGGTTATTTCCATTCTTTTTCGAGCTTAGCTTTGTCCAGTTTGTCGAAGCCTGAAACGAAAAGAGCTCCTGATTTTTGCTTCCCAGTCTATTTCCATCATCAGCTACTGCCTCCACATCTGCCATCGGAACAGACACTTCCAGATAAACAAACGCATCATTCACACCTGTATTCTTGATCTGCGGATCTTTGCTGATCTCTTTCCCCGGCTCGATCTTGGTCTGTTCATCCTCATGCCAGTTTGGCTCATCTACTTCAATCGATACTTTACCTACTGTAAACTGGTTCTCTGCCTTATCAAAATCGGTCAGATATGCGGATACACCTCCAATAGTTGCCAGACATAATACTCCTGCTGCAAATACTGCTTTTTTCATATTTCCTTTTTTATTTGTTTTCATATTTTATTCCTGCGCTTTTTCCGCGCTCTCCTTTCATTCTGGCTTACAAACAATAGTTCCTGCCCTATCATCAAAATCAGGATGGCAAAAACTGTTTTTTTCTTTAAGAAGGCTGCAACATATCCAGCAAATGGTATTGTAAAAACAACCTTTCCGATTATCTGCTCTGATCCTACCGCCACCGGGTCTTCCCCATCGTTTGCGTCTCCCTTTGTAATGAGATCTTTTCCTTCTTTTCGCACAACACGATGGGTTACTTTGCTGTTCTTTATCTGGTAGGTGATGATATCTCCGATTTTTGGATCTTTCTGTCTGGTGTCTGTAAACACAAGACCTCCTGTTTTGACTGCCGGTTCCATAGAACCTGACAAAACAATATCTACAGAAATTCCTGCACAGGGAAGTATCAACAACAGCAGACCCGCCAGTGCGATCACTGTAAAAAAAAGCCGTCCTGCTTTTTCTGCTGCTTTCATATTTTCCCCTTTCTTTTCCGGCCTGTTGTATTTTGCTGCCACAAACAGCAGCACTTTCCCGGTGGAGGCCTGCTCCATGAAAAGTACATCATAAAAAAACTCCTTATATTTAAAATTGGATTGTTTTTGTACAGATTTGTACCAGAATTTCAGAATTCTACATGCTTTAAGATTTTAATAAAAATGGATTTCCAATGATCCTCTTCAGAAGAAGAGTTCCTGGCAGAGATGTCTGCCGTTGTTTCAGATGGTCTTATCATACGCTGTGAGCCAAAGAAAGTCAACCAGATTCGTTCCCCCTGTTTCGACAGCCAAAAGTCAGAAAACATCAAAAAAAGACGCACCCTGACGGGTGCGCCTTAAAATTTCCTTAGTTATTGATGAGTTTATCCTCGCCGTTCCAGCTGTACAGTTTACGGATCTCCTCGCCGACTTTTTCTGACGGATGCTCGGAAGCCAGTTTTCTCATTGCTTTGAAATGAACCTGTTTTCCAGCGTCAGACATATCAAGCAGGAATTCTTTTGCGAATGTACCATCCTGAATGTCTGTCAGGATCTGTTTCATAGCTTTCTTTGTTTCTGCTGTAACGATCTTCGGTCCTGTGATGTAATCGCCATATTCAGCAGTGTTGGAGATAGAGTATCTCATTCCTGCGAATCCTGACTGATAGATCAGGTCAACGATCAGTTTCATCTCATGAATACATTCGAAGTATGCATTTCTCGGGTCATATCCAGCTTCGCAAAGTGTTTCGAAACCAGCCTGCATAAGTGCAACAACACCACCACAGAGAACTGCCTGCTCACCGAACAGGTCTGTTTCTGTTTCTGTACGGAATGTAGTCTCAAGAAGACCAGCTCTTGCTCCGCCGATTGCAAGACCATAAGCAAGTGCTTTGTCAAGTGCTTTACCTGTATAATCCTGCTCAACAGCTACCAGACAAGGAGTTCCTTTACCTGCCTGATATTCGCTTCTTACTGTATGTCCTGGTGCCTTTGGTGCGATCATAGTAACATCTACGTTCTTTGGTGGAACGATACATCCGAAATGAATGTTGAAACCATGAGCGAACATCAGCATGTTGCCTTCTTCAAGGTTCGGCTCGATATCTTCTTTGTAAAGTTTAGCCTGTTTCTCATCGTTGATCAGGATCATGATGATATCAGCCTGTTTTGCTGCTTCTGCTGCTGTATATACTTTAAAGCCCTGCTCCTCGGCTTTCTTCCAGGACTTGCTTCCCTCATACAGACCAACAATGACATTGCAGCCTGATTCCTTTAAGTTCAGTGCATGTGCATGTCCCTGGCTGCCGTAGCCGATAATCGCAATGGTCTTACCATCCAGTAATCCTAAATTACAGTCTTCCTGGTAAAAAATCCTGTTTGCCATCTTTGTTTCCTCCTAAGCTATTTGTAAAATTTTTTCATAATTTATCGTTAAGGGCCGCTGCCCTTAGCAAACATAATTGTTATGTAAAATCCTTATAAGAATTTTACGTCACTGGCACCTCTGGAAAGTCCGGTAATACCAGTTCTTGCAAGTTCAAGGATCTCATATTCTCCCAGAAGGTCAATCAGGGCACTTAACTTGCTCTTGCTTCCTGTCATCTCAATGACGAGGGAAGTCTTGCCGACATCAATGACATTGGCACGGAAAATATTTGCGATGGAAATGATCCCCTCTCTCTGATCCGGTCTGGCTGCGACCTTCACGAGGACCAGTTCTCTGCTCACACTGTTGTCCGGCTCCAGAACCTTGATGTCTCTTACATCTACCAGCTTGGCAAGCTGTTTGGTGATCTGTTCCAGGATCATGGAATCTCCGCTGCATACAACTGTCATTCTGGAATAACGCTCATCTGCAGTCACACCAACTGTCAGGCTGTCAATATTGTAACCGCGTCGGCTGAAAAGTCCGGAAATCCGGCTCAATACACCTGCGGTGTTATCTACTAACAGGGACAAAATTCTCTTTTGCATAACCCACCTGCTTTCATCACTTTAACCTTGTAAACAATTCCATTGTAAAATTGTTTGCATGTTTTACATTATAACAACATTAGCCCGTTTGTCAACGTCAAATTTTGCTGTATTTGTATATCTATGCATATATTTCGTGGTTTTTCTTACCTTTTTTGTATTTTATACAAGATATTTTTTGCGAAGAGCGTCGACTGCCTTTGGAGTCATGTAGAGAGCCCTCTTCAAAAACATTTCTTCGGAACCATAATCTTGTCTGATCGCGTCAAAAACCGCCTCCAGATATTCTTCCTTGACACGGTACAGTGCCTTGATCTTGTCCATCACTTCATTGTCCACGATCATCTTGGTTTCCAGAAGCCGGATCATATGCTGCAGGTCTTCCTCCAAGCAGCGGTTGGTACGGAGATAGTCCTCCATGATCGTCTCCATCGGTACCCCGAGCGCATAGAGAAGAAGTGCCGTTCCAACGCCGACCCTGTCTTTACCCATGCTGCAGTGCCACAGGACGGCACCCTCTTCCTGCTGCAGGATGACATCCAGAAAACGGGCATACTGTTTGACCGAAAAATCATCCCGCACAAAAGAAACATACTGTTTCTGCATGAACTCATCGATCGGCTGATTAAATTTCAGAAGCATTTCCAGCAGATTTCCGGAACGGGTAATACCAAGAGTTTCTTCATCCACGATCGAGATCTCGTGGTACTCCACTCCCTCAAGAACGGTATCCGGTTTTTCCAGGACTTCCATTCTGGTACGAAAATCGACAACCGTCGACAGATGATACTCATTGAGGAGCGTATCCTGATCCTGAAGAGACATATGATACAGATTACCGCTCCTCAGAAGCCTGCGCGGAAGGATATGTCTTCCATCCTTCGTGGCAAGCGCCCCGAGATCACGGGTATTTGGAAGGCTCTGGAGCGGAATCCTCGCACCCTTCGGAAAACCTGTCGCAAGTTTCGGGTTCAGGACTTTGAGAAGCTGGATGCAGTCTCTGATCTCTTTGTCTGTCATCTCAAATTCATAGCGTTTTTTTCGCCGGGTGATGATCACAAGAGAGCTGGTGCTGAACTGCTTCTGCCGTCCGCCTTCCACACCTTCTTTTCGCATATACGCCCACAGAATATCCTTACATGGCAGATAATTGATCAGCATTCTTTTTGCGAAGATAAGATTGCCGTCTTCGATTCTTATTTTTCCATATTTCATAACTTTTTCTCCTGCCTTCTCAGATCAGACCGAGCTTTGTGAGACCGTTCCGGATTCCATAGTGGAACATATCTGTGGTCACATAGTCTGCCAGTTCACGGATCTTCTGGGAACCATTTCCCATGGCCACCTTTGTCGCCGCATATTCAAACATGGACAGGTCATTGTTGCTGTCTCCAAAGACTACTGTGTTTTCCCACGGAATATCAAAGATACGGCAGACTGCAGCGATTCCGACAGCCTTATTACAGCCCTTCGGAACCAGCTCAATCGTTGTTCCCACGAATGCATTATTCTCATGGCGGATCACGTCATAATACTGTGACAGCTCCCTGCATGCCTGTTCGTCGTTGCAGCCCTCGGTCATCTTGGCGCTGATCTTATTGATGTGCATACTGTCCTCATAGCCGCGGATCGGCCGCCATTTCGGTCCAAGAGCCTCTGTGATCAGGTCGCGGTACCAGTTGACTTCATTCGTATACTCATCCTTGTCATAGTACATGAAATCTGCACCTTCCATGACCGGGATCAGACCATATTTGCGCAGAGTTTCTACGGAAAGTTTCGCCACTTCCACCGGCATCTCCTTGTTATAAAGTCTCTGTCCGTCTTTTTCGATGGTCGCGCCGCATGCGCTGATCATACCGGTAAACGGGATCTGTTCCAGATAGCCCGGGACAAAAGCCCTGCTTCTTCCGGTGCACAGCCATGCCTCATGTCCGTTTTCCCTTAATTTACGGATCGCCTCTACCGCACTGTCCGGAACTCCTTTTTCAATATCGCAGATCGTACCGTCTGCATCAAAAAAAACTGCTTTTTTGTCTGTATTCATTCTCTTTCCCTCTTCTTATGCCTGTTTATGCAAAAAATTCTTTTGCTGCCTTAACCAAATACTCTGTATCCTTCACCCCTGCTGTCTCATACGGAGAATGCATGGAAAGCTGCGGCAGACCGATATCCACCGTGTTCATCGGAACCTGTGTGTTGGAGATATTTCCAAGCGTGGAACCTCCCGGGATGTCAGAACGGTTGACAAATGTCTGCCACGGAACACCTGCCCTGTCGCAGAGATCTTTGAACACAGCCGCTGACACTGCATCTGTGCAGTATTTCTGGTTTGCATTGTATTTGATCACGATTCCCTGATTCAGAAGCGGATGGTTGACCGGGTCTGCCTTGTCTGTGTAGTTCGGGTGGAGCGCATGGGCATTGTCTGCGGAGATCATGAAGCTGTCCGCAAGTGTCATCAGATATTCCTCGTAAGTCCTTCCAAGTCCGCTGTTGATACGGAGGAGTATGTCTTTGAGGAAGGTGGATGCAGCCCCCTGTTTCGTGCCGCTTCCGACTTCCTCATTGTCAAGGACGCAGTGAACTGCAATGCATTCCTGCTTCTGTGCGCTCATAAAGCCCTTCAGAGACGCAAAAGCACACTGCAGGTCATCCAGTCTGCCACTGGATGCGAATTCGTTCTCTGCACCCCATATGGAGCCTTCCATGCGGTTGTACAGAAAGAGATCATGACTCAGGATATCTTTTTCTTCTATACCAAGCTGTGCACTGAGAAGTTTCTGCAGGGATACCTCAGATCCTCCCATACTGAATAACGGCAGCACATCTTTCTGCGGATTATAGGAAATGCCGCTGTTCGCCTCACGGTTCATATGGATCGCAAGGTTCGGGATCATCACGAGGTCCCTGTCAAAATTGATCAGTTTTTCTTCTAACTTTCCGTCTTTTCGCACGATCACTCTTCCGGCAATGGACAGCGGACGGTCAAACCACGGTGCCATCAGCATCCCGCCGTACTTCTCGACATTCAGTTTCACGTAAGTCTTCTCTACAACGATCTCCGAGTTTTCTTTGATCTTAAAAGACGGCGAATCACTGTGGCTGGCAATGATATGAAACTTCCAGGATTCCCTCTCCGGTATGGTAAAAGCGATCAGAGCAGAATGATTTCGCGTTACCACATATTTTCCGCCTGGGGTAAGCTTCCAGTGTTCCTTCTCCGAAAGCACCTGGAATCCATCTTCCATCAGTCTCGTCTGCATTTCTTCTACAGCGTGGAATGCCGTAGGGCTTTTTTTGATAAAAGCAAGCAGTTCTTTTGTTGTTTCATAATACATAATCAGCCACTCCTCATCTGTTGTTTATTCTGCACTTGATTATACGTTATTATCTTCTTTCTGGCAATGCCAATCTCGCCGGAGGATTTCATGGCATGCAAAAACAGGGTGCCATTTCGACACCCTGCTGCCAGTTTTTCATGATAATTTTTTATAAAGCTGTGATCCTGCGGATCGCCTCTAAGGTATTTTCGTAGGTTCCGAAGGCGGTCAGGCGGAAAAAGCCTTCTCCGTGTGCACCAAATCCTGATCCCGGTGTACCGACAACGTGTGCTGTTTCCAGAAGATAGTCAAAGAAATCCCAGGAACTCATATTGTTCGGTGTTTTGAGCCAGATATATGGAGCGTTCACGCCGCCGGATACAGAATAGCCTGCTTCTTTCAGACCGTTGTAGATCGTATGGGCATTTCTCATATAGTAGGCAACCTGCTCTTTTAACTGTGCTTTTCCTTCTGGAGAATAAACAGCTTCGCCTGCCCGCTGTACGATATATGGGGCACCATTGAATTTGGTTCCGTGACGTCTTGCCCAGAGATCATGAAGGGCAACACCTTCGCGGACAAGGTCTTTCGGGACAACGGTGAATCCAAGACGGACACCGGTAAATCCTGCATTCTTGGAAAAGCTTCTCAGCTCGATCGCACAGGTACGTGCACCTTCACACTCGTAAATGCTGTGCGGCACATCTTCCTCTGTGATGTATGCCTCGTAAGCGGCGTCGTAGATGATCACTGCACCGTTCTTGTTTGCGTAGTCTACCCACTCCTGAAGTTTGTCCTTTGTGATTGCTGCGCCACTTGGGTTGTTCGGGAAGCAGAGATAGATCAGATCCGGTGTCTCTACCGGAAGTTCCGGCAGAAATCCATTGGATTCCAGACACGGCATGTAGATCACTCCATCAAAATTTTCGTTTTTCTTGTTGTATTCGCCGGTACGTCCTGCCATTACGTTTGTGTCTACATAAACAGGATAAACCGGGTCGCAGACTGCTACTTTGTTGTCTGTGCCAAAGATCTCCTGAATGTTTCCGGAGTCACTCTTCGCTCCGTCGGATACAAAGATCTCATCCGCACTGATCTGGCATCCGCGTGCCTCGTAATCATTTTTTACGATCGCACTTCTTAAGAATTCGTATCCGAGATCCGGCGCATAGCCGTGGAAAGTCTCGGCATTTGCCATCTCATCGACAGATTTGTGAAGTGCATCAATGATCGCCGGTGCAAGCGGCTGTGTGACATCACCGATTCCAAGACGTACGATCTGTACATCCGGATTCGCTTCCTGATAAGCTGCTACTTTTTTGGCGATCGTGGAAAAAAGATAGCTTCCCGGCAGTTTCAGATAATTTTTATTTACTGTTACCATAATAATTTCTCCTCATCTCTATGTTTGCGCTTCTCTATTGAAGCATTATTGATTTTTTCTTTTCTCCACTTCTTTTACAAGTGCTTCACGGACTGCATCCGGGCTTGCCTTGCCTTTGAGTTCTCTCATCATCTTACCGACGAAGAATCCGAATACTTTTTCTTTACCGCCAAGAAGTTCTGCGAGCGGTCCAGGGTTCTCATCCATGATCTTCTGTAAGGTATCGTTGAGAAGTCCTGTATCTTCTACGATCTTGAGACCGTGTTCTTCGATATAGGATACTGGTTCGATATCCTCGTCAAAGACTTTTTCAAAAACTTTCTTTGCATTCTGTGCGCTGACTTCTTTTTTCTCCACCATCTGGATCAGGTCGGCGAGATGTTTCGGTGTAAAGGAAACTTTTTCCACGTCAAGGCCCTTGTCCTTGGTCAGACGGAGTACTTCACCCATGAACCAGTTGGCTGCTTTCTTCGGGCTGCCGCAGAGGTTTGCGACTTCCTCAAAAAGCTCAGAAAGGTGTCTGGACTCGGTAAGGATTCCTGCATCGTATACCGGAAGTTCAAATTCTTCCTGATAACGAAGCTGTTTTTCCTCGCGGAGTTCCGGCTGGGAAGTGCGGATCTCATCGATCCATGCATCGGAAATATGGATCGGCGGAAGATCCGGGTCCGGGAAGTAACGGTAATCTTTGGCATCCTCTTTGGAACGCATGGCGTGGGAAGATTCTTTGTTGTCATCCCAGCGGCGGGTTTCCTGGACAACGACTCTGCCTTCTTCGATCAGTTCGATCTGACGTTCTCTCTCACCCTCGATAGCTCTCGCGATCGCCTTGAAGGAGTTCAGGTTCTTCATCTCGGTCCTTGTTCCGAATGTCTCACTGCCGACTTCACGGACAGACAGGTTGACATCGGCACGCATGGAGCCTTCCTGTAATTTACAGTCAGATACACCGAGATACTGCATCATGCAGCGAAGTTTTTCGAGGTATGCGATAACTTCCTCAGAACTTCTCATATCCGGCTCGGATACGATCTCGATCAGCGGCACGCCGCTTCGGTTATAGTCTACCAGAGAGCAGTCTTCCCATTCATCATGGATCAGCTTTCCGGCATCTTCTTCCATATGCATTTCGTGGATACGGATCTTTTTCTTTCCGGCAGAAGTTTCGATCTCTACCCATCCATCGTGGCAGATCGGCAGGTAAAGCTGTGAGATCTGGTAGTTCTGCGGGTTATCCGGGTAAAAATAGTTCTTTCTGTCGAATTTGCAGTACTGGTTGATCTGGCAGTTTGCCGCGATACCGGCTTTGAGTGCAAATTCTACGACCTTCTTATTCAGTACCGGCAGAGAACCCGGCATACCGGTGCAGACTGGGCAGGTATGTGTATTTGGTGCTCCACCAAACTCTGTAGAGCATCCACAGAATATCTTTGTTTTTGTTGCAAGTTCTACATGGACTTCAAGACCAATGACGGTTTCGTACTGTTTCATGCCTCTTTGCCTCCTTTCAGAGGAGTCGGGAATGCCCCTCTTTCTGCTTCATAAGCAGCCGCTGCACGGAGGATCTTGTGTTCTCCGAAGCAGTTTCCGATCATCTGGATACCGATCGGCATGCCTGCCTTGTCCTGTCCGCACGGAACGGTGATTCCTGGCAGACCGCAGAGGTTGACGGCAACGGTATAGATATCGCCAAGATACATGGCAAGCGGGTCCTTGAGGCTTTCTCCGATCTTTGGTGCTGTGTACGGAGCAGCCGGCGCAAGGATCACATCGTATTTATCAAAAGCACGGTCGAATTCCTGTTTGATCAGGGCTTTGGTACGAAGTGCTTTCAGGTAATAGGCATCGTAATAACCGGAACTTAAAACGAAGGAACCAAGCATGATACGGCGTTTGACTTCCTCACCGAATCCTTCTGTTCTGGTCTTTTTGTACATATCGTGAAGTCCCTCGTACTCTGCTGCACGATAGCCGTATTTTACACCATCGAAACGTTCCAGGTTGGAGCTGGCCTCCGCACTGGCGATGATATAATAGGCAGGTATCATATATTCCATTGTCTCTACGGAGAAAAATTCTACGATCGCGCCCTGTGAGGTGAGGACTTTGAGAGTCTCCATAAAAGCATCTTTGACTTCCGGATCAAGACCTTTGGCGAGGAATTCTTTCGGCACGCCGAACTTCATTCCGAGAAGTTTCTTCTCCTCAATGCTCTTTGAGAAATCAAGGTCTTTGCGGTCGAGGGAAGTGCTGTCTTTCGGGTCATGTCCTGCGATCACTTCAAGAAGTGCGGCACAGTCTGCCACGTCTTTTCCGACCGGTCCGATCTGGTCAAGAGAGGAAGCATAGGCTACCAGTCCATAACGGGATACAGTTCCGTAAGTCGGTTTGATTCCGGTCACACCGCAGAAAGAACTTGGCTGACGGATAGAACCGCCGGTGTCAGAACCTAAAGCCATAAAGGCTTCTCCTGCTGCTACTGCCGCACAGGAACCACCGGAAGAACCTCCCGGAACGTGTTCCAGATTCCACGGGTTTCTTGTCACACCGCAAGCAGAAGTTTCTGTGGTACTTCCCATGGCGAACTCGTCCATGTTGGTCTTTCCGATCACGATCATTCCGGCTTTTTCCAGACGGTCGATGACTTCTGCGTTATACTGTGGTACGAAGTTCTCTAATATTTTTGATGCACAGGTTGTTTTTTTGCCTTTGATACAAATGTTGTCTTTGACTGCGATCGGCACTCCGGCGAGCGGTCCGGTGTAGGTGCCGTCCATGATTCCTTTTTCGACTTCTTTTGCTCTTGCAAGAGCGTCTTTCTTATAAAGGTCAAGATATGCGTGTACTTTACCCTCTTTTTTCTCTATCTGATCAAAAACCTCTTTGACACCGTCTGCTACTTTGACCTGACGCTGTCTGATCTTTTTTGACAGCTCCAGGGCTGTCATCGTCTGCAGTTCCATCCTCATTCTCCTATCCTATGGTCTTCGGTACCTGATACTGTCCTTCTTTTTCCTTTGGTGCGTTTGCAAGCATTGCTTCTTTGTTGTCTCCGTTTGTCACAACGTCATCACGGAATACATTTTCATCACCAAAGATATGGGACAGAGGCTCCACGCCATCTGTATCCAGTTCGTCCAGTTTTTCTACATAATCCAGCATTTTCTGCATGTCCTGCTTTGCTTTTTCCTTGGCTTCCTCACTTAAGGAAAGTTTTGCGAGGATGCATACGTTTTCGATTGTTTCGTCATCTATGATCTTTGCCATCTGACTTTTCCTCCTTCTCTTACGGCTCCAGTCTGTTCAGGTCTCTCGGGAACAGACACGCTTCACGGACGTTTTCTTCTCCAAGAAGCTGCATGGTCAGACGTTCCAGACCAATACCAAGTCCTCCATGTGGCGGCATGCCATGTTTGAAGGTATCCAGATACTGCTCCATTCCTTCTTCTTCCATGCCTCTTGCTGCGATCTTGGCTTTGAGCTGATCGTAGTCATGGATTCTCTGTCCGCCGGTCGTTACTTCCAGTCCGTGGAAAAGAAGGTCAAAACTTAAGGTAAACTTCTCATCACTCGGATCATCCATTGCGTAGAACGGACGTTTCTTGGACGGATAATGAGTTACAAATACAAAGTCCGCATCGTATTCTTCTTTGAAATACCTTCCGATCAGAGCTTCTTCTTCCGGCTCCAGATCGTATGGGTTGCGGATCTTACGGTTATATTTCTCAGAAACCAGTTCTTTGGCTTTGTCAAAACGGACTGCCGGGATCTTGTCTACTTTTGGAAGCTGTACTTTAAGGATCTGAAGTTCCTTTGCGTAGTCTTTCTGAAGAAGTGCTACTGCATACTGAAGAAATCCTGTTTCCATTGCCATGATCTCTTCGAAGCTGTCGATGTATCCCATCTCAAAGTCAAGGCTGGTATATTCGTTTAAGTGACGTTTGGTGTTGTGTTTCTCTGCACGGAATACCGGTCCTGTCTCAAATACTCTGTCAAACACACCGACCATCATCTGTTTGTAGAACTGCGGGCTCTGTGCGAGGACTGCCGGTTTGTGGAAGTAGCTGAATTTGAAAAGGTTTGCTCCACCCTCGGCTCCTCTTGCACCGATCTTCGGTGTGTGGATCTCTGTGAAACCGTTCTCATAGAGGTAATCACGGAAAGCACGTGTCAGCGCTTCCTGGATCTTGAATTTGGAACGTTCCTGGATGTTACGGAGTGCGATCGGACGTAAATTCAGTTTTGCCTCCAGAGATGTGTTTAATTTCCATTTGTCGATCGCCAGCGGCATCGGTTCTGCCGGCTGTGACAGGATCTCAATTTCTCTGATGCGGATCTCTCTTCCATGAGGCGCACGTTCTTCTGCATTCAGGATTCCTTTCACGCGAAGTGTCATTGCCTCTTTGAGATCATGAATGGAAAAGTTTGCTTTTTCATTTTCAAAAACAGTCTGAAAAAGTCCCTCTCTTCTTCTGAGGATCACGAACGCAACATCGCCCATATTTCGGATGCTGTGAACGGCTCCCTCCAGAACAACTTCCTGATCCAGAAGTTCCTCTCCTAACAGTGCTTCCCACGAAGTAACTTCTTTTTTCCATGTACCATCCAAAAACTCCATTTCCTCATCCTCCATATATTAAGTCTCTTAAAAGTTTTTTATCATTTTATTTTTATTATTCATCATATAAAAGCATCAATAGCATCTGTGCTGTTTCTACCATGTTCGTTCCGGAATCCATACTGGATTTCTGGATATAACGGTAGGCTTCATCTTCACTTAAATGATTTCGCTGCATCAGCATCATTTTTGCATTGGATATATAATTCTGTTCTTTCCAGGACCGTGCCTTCGGTTTCTTTTTTTCTTTTCTTTTTCTCCGCTCCTGCTGCGTCAGGATCATATTTACCGTATTGACAAGATCACTTGCCTTGACAGGCATCTGTACCGACAGGATCGATGTCGGCACTTCACAGATCACTCTCGCAGACGCAAGAAGCAGCATTTCAAAATCTCTTGGCATACACTCTGAAAGATCAAGATAATTCATATCCGGAAGCCGATGACTGCAGATCAGTACGCCGCTTCCAAGTTCGGAAGCACTTGACAGAGCATTTGATGCGGTTGTACATACAGATGCAACGGTAAATCCGTGCCGTTCCAGAACCGCACGGATTTTTCTGGCATCTTCGATTTTGGGTAATGCGATCACAATGCTGCTCATACAAGTGTTCTCCTATTTTTTGTCTTATGCTTACAGGCGATACAGGTATTCCTCTACTTCCCAGTCAGTTACCTGTCTGGTATAGCGCAGCCACTCATCTTTCTTCTGTGCAAGATAAGTCCTGCAGAATTCTTCGCCCAGTATTCCCCGGATCCAGGTGCTGTTTTCAAAAAGTTCGATCGCATCTTTGAGTGTTTCCGGAAGATGCTCGGTCTCCTGATCCTGTGTTGCGATATTTGACGATTTTGTAGGAGAAATTTTGTTTCGAATTCCATCCAGTCCGGCTGCAAGACATACTGCAAACACCAGGTATGGATTGGAAGATGCATCCGGGCTTCTCAGTTCCACTCTTGTTCCCTCTCCTCTTGTTACAGGGATACGGACGAGTGAATTCTGATTGTTTTCTGTCCAGGTAAGTTCTGTCGGTGCATCATATCCCGGAACAAGACGCTTGTAGGAATTCACAAGAGGATTGGTGATCAGTGCCATTTCCCTGCTGTGTGCAAGAAGCCCTCCAATAAAATAACGTGCCTCTTCACTTAATTCTCCCGGATGATCTGCGTCTTCAAACAGATTCCTTCCATTTTTGAATACAGAAAACTGGATGTGCATTCCGGAACCATTTACTTCTGCTCTTGGCTTCGGCATAAAAGTCGCATGAAGTCCATGACGTTTTGCAACAATACGGACTGCCATCTTGAATGTCATGATGCAGTCTGCGATATCACGCATCTCGCCATAGCTGAAATCAATCTCATGCTGTGCCGGAGCTGCCTCATGATGGGAGGATTCTACTTCCATTCCCATATCTTCGAGTGTCAGCACCATGTCACGTCTTGCATTCTCGCCAAGATCCAGCGGACTCATGTCCAGGTATCCTGCTTTCTCATGTGTTACAGTTGTCGGATTGCCATTGTCGTCTGTGTGGAAAAGGAAAAATTCACACTCCGGGTCAATGTAGCAGGTATATCCTTCCTGCTCCGCCTCTTCGGCTACTCTCTCAAGAATATATCTCGGGCTGTTTTTGTATGGTGTACCATCCGGCCAGTAGAGATCGCAGATCATTCTCGCAACTTTTCCCTGCTGCGGTCTCCACGGAAGGATCGCAAAAGTATCCAGAACCGGGCGGAGATAGAGATCTGAGCCATTCTCAAGATCCATTCCCGCGATCTGTTCTCCGTTGATGATGCACTGGTTGTCCAACGCACGGGGAAGTTCCCGGGTCGTAACAGCGATATTTTTGATAGCACCGAACATATCAGTAAACTGAAGGCGGATGAATTCTACGTCTTCCTCCTCAACCATCTGTAATATTTCTTCTCTGGTATAATTCCCCATGCCATTCTCTCCTTATCTATTAAAACTAAATACAAAAAAGGCGTACTTTCGGAAGGTTTACCCTCCAAAAGAACGCCCTTGTTCATGCAGGTATTATAGCAACCGGCATGGTCTTTGTCAACGTCTTTTTTCAGAGATTTGTATAGCCCATCAGGGATTCATCTACGGCTCTGGCGGCTTCACGGCCTTCGCGGATCGCCCATACGACCAGAGACTGTCCTCTGTGCATGTCGCCGGCTGTGAAGACTCTCGGTACGGAAGTTGCGTAAGCATCCGGTTTTGTCTCAACGTTTGTTCTTCCGTTGAGTGCTACGTGGAATGCATCTGTTACATATTTCTGGCTTCCGAGGAATCCTGCTGCGATCAGGACCAGGTCTGCAGGGATCACTTTCTCGCTTCCCTCAACCGGAACCATCATCATTCTTCCAGTCTTTTCATCTTTTTGTGATTTGAGGTCTACGATCTTTGCCTTGCACACATTGCCTTTTTTGTCAGCGATAAATTCTGTAACGGTTGTCTGATAGATTCGTGGATCATGTCCGAAGACTGCGATCGCTTCTTCCTGGCCATAGTCTGTCTTGAGGACTCTCGGCCACTGCGGCCACGGGTTGTTTGCTGCACGCTCAACCGGCGGCTTCGGCATCATCTCAAGCTGGGTCACGGATTTTGCTCCCAGACGGACAGAAGTTCCTACGCAGTCATTTCCTGTGTCACCACCACCGATGACGAGGACATGTTTTCCTTTTGCCAGTTCATATGGAACCTTTTCGAAGTTGCTGTCGAGGAGTGTCTTTGTGACCATTCCGAGGAAGTCTACTGCGAAATAGATCCCCTTTGCTTCTCTTCCCGGCACTTTGATGTCACGCGGGTTGGAAGCTCCGCAGGCAAGCACAACTCTGTCATACTGTTTCAGGAGATCTTCTGCTTTGATGTCCTTGCCTACGTTTGTATTGAGGACAAATTTTACTCCCTCTTCTTCCATGAGGCGGATCCTTCTGTCTATCACAGATTTCTCCAGTTTCATGTTCGGGATACCATAGCGGAGAAGTCCTCCCGGACGATCGCTTCTTTCATAAACGGTAACGCTGTGGCCTCGTCTGTTGAGCTGCTGTGCTGCTGCAAGTCCGGATGGACCGCTTCCGATCACGGCGATGGTTTTGCCGGTGCGGACATTCGGTTTCTGCGGCTGGACCCAGCCTTCTTTGTAAGCGGTCTCAATGATTGCTCTTTCGTTTTCCTTTGTGGAAACCGGCTCTCCGTTTAAGTTACAGGTGCAGGCTGCCTCGCAGAGTGCAGGACACACTCTGGAAGTAAACTCCGGAAAACTGTGTGTCTTGGAAAGTCTCAAATATGCCTGTTTCCAGTTTCCTGTATATACCAGATCGTTTGTCTCAGGAACAAGGTTGTGCAGAGGACAGCCGGATGCCATTCCTCCGAGCATCATTCCTGACTGGCAGAAAGGAACGCCGCATGCCATGCAGCGTGCCCCCTGAAGTTTCTGTTTTTCTTTGCTGAGTGGAGTCCGGAACTCATTGAAATTGGCAATCCGGACCTTTGGCGGCAGTACTTTGGCTGTCTCTCTGTTATATTCTAAAAATCCTGTTGGCTTTCCCATGTTTCCTCATCCTCCTTAATGCTTTGCTCCGATGCTTTCGTAAAATGCTTCCATCTGTGCCTGCTCACTTGTCAGTCCTTTTTCTTCCAGTTTGGCGCTGAGTGTAAGCATCTTTTTGTATTCGTTCGGAATCAGTTTCTTAAAGTGCGGCAGGTAAGCATCAAAGTCAGCAAGCACTTTTGCACCCAGTTTGGAGCCTGTTGCCGCAACATGGGCTTCGATCAGATCACGAAGTTCTTTCTTATCATATTTGTTCTCTACTTTTTCGATAGAGATCATTGCCTTGTTGATGTTTTTGTAAAGTTTGTTCTCAACATCAAGTACGTAAGCGATACCGCCGCTCATACCTGCTGCGAAGTTCTTTCCGGTGCGTCCGAGGACTACGACACGACCGCCTGTCATGTACTCGCATCCGTGCTCGCCGACACCCTCTACAACTGCGTAAGCACCTGAGTTACGGACTGCAAAACGTTCTCCGGCAACACCGTTGATAAATGCATATCCGCTGGTAGCACCATAGAGTGCAACGTTACCGATGATGATGTTTTCTTCCGGTTTGTAAGCTGCTTTTTCCGGAACTTTGACGATCAGTTTACCACCGGAAAGTCCCTTTCCGAAGTAGTCGTTGCTGTCACCGGTAAGGTTCAGTGTAAGTCCTTTTGGAATAAAGGCACCGAAGCTCTGTCCGCCGGCTCCGTGGCAGTTGATCACGATCGTATCATCCGGAAGTCCTTTGCCGGTCTGTCTGGTGATCTCTGCACCGAGGATCGTACCAAAGGTACGGTCTGTGTTTGTTACGTCTACATCGAGTTCGATATGTTCACCTTTGGCGATCGCTTTGCCGCATTTCTTGAGAAGGACTTTTTCATCCAGAGTTTTTTCCAGTTCGAAGTTGTAAACTGCTTTTGGATCGAAGGTCACTTTCTGTCCGTTTCCGGCATATGGGTTATTGAGGATCGCACTTAAGTCAACTTTACCTTTGTGCGGCTCTGCCTGGGAAGCTTCTGCGGACTGTCTTAAGAGGTCTGTACGTCCTACCATCTCATCGACAGTGTGAACACCAAGGCGTGCCATATATTCTCTCAGCTCCTGGGCGATAAATCTCATGAAGTTTTCTACGTATTCCGGTTTTCCACGGAAACGTTTACGAAGTTCCGGGTTCTGTGTTGCCACACCGACCGGACAGGTATCCAGGTTGCAGACACGCATCATGACGCATCCCATGGTTACAAGCGGAGCTGTCGCAAAACCGAATTCCTCTGCACCGAGAAGTGCTGCGATGGCAACGTCACGACCGCTCATCAGCTTACCGTCTGTCTCGATGCGGACACGGTTACGGAGTCCGTTCATGATCAGAGTCTGATGTGTCTCGGCAAGACCAAGTTCCCACGGAAGTCCTGCATTGTGGATGGAACTTCTCGGTGCTGCACCGGTACCTCCATCGTATCCTGATATCAGGACTGTCTGTGCTCCGGCTTTTGCAACACCGGCTGCGACTGTACCTACACCGGCCTCAGAAACAAGTTTTACAGAGATATCTGCATAAACGTTTGAGTTCTTAAGGTCATAGATCAGCTGTGCCAGGTCCTCGATAGAGTAGATATCGTGGTGCGGTGGCGGGGAGATCAGGCTTACGCCAGGTGTGGAATGACGGGTCTTTGCGATCCACGGATAAACTTTCTTTGCAGGAAGATGTCCGCCCTCACCTGGTTTTGCACCCTGTGCCATCTTGATCTGGATCTCTCTTGCGGATACCAGATAGCTGCTGGTAACACCGAAACGTCCGCTGGCAACCTGTTTAATCGCAGAACAGCGGTCATTTTCGCTTCCTGCGGAGGCGATACGCTCATCACTCTCTCCACCTTCACCTGTGTTGGATTTTCCATGGAGATGGTTCATGGCGATCGCAAGTGTCTCATGTGCTTCCTGGGAAATAGATCCATAGGACATCGCACCTGTCTTGAAACGTTTTACGATCTCATCTACGCTTTCTACTTCGTCGATCGGGATCGCTTTTTCCGGATAATTGAATTCCAGAAGTCCACGAAGGGCTCCATGACTTTCCTGGTCTACGACTTTTGTATATTCTTTGAACAGTGCATAGCTTCCTGTTCTTGTAGATTCCTGAAGGAGATGAATCGTCTGCGGATTGTAGCGGTGTTCCTCTCCCTGGCTTCTCATCTTGTGTGCACCGACACTGTCAAGTGTCAGGTCTGTGTTCAGTCCCAGCGGGTCAAATGCTTCGGAGTGAAGTCGGTCTACGTTCTCTTCGATATCTTCCAGTGTGATTCCACCTACACGACTTACAGTTCCGGTAAAGTATTTGTCGATCACTTCTTTGGAGATACCGATTGCCTCAAAGATCTGAGATCCCTGATAAGACTGAATTGTGGAAATACCCATCTTGGATGCGATCTTGACGATACCGCTTAAAACTGCATGGTTATAATCATCTACTGCTGCATAATAATCTTTGTCCAGCATATGGTTGTCGATCAGCTCACGGATCGTTTCCAGTGCGAGGTATGGGTTGATCGCACTTGCACCATAGCCGAGAAGAGTTGCAAAATGATGAACTTCTCTCGGCTCACCGGATTCTACGATCAGTGCCAGAGAGGTACTCTTCTTGGTTTTTACAAGATGCTGATGTACGGCAGATACCGCCAGAAGGGACGGAATCGGCATATGGTTTTCATCTACTCCACGGTCAGAAAGTACGAGGATATTTGCACCGTCACGGAATGCCTTGTCAACCTCCACAAAGAGACGGTCGATCGCTCTCTCCAGCTTGGTGCTCTTATAATAGAGAGTGGAGATAACGGCAACTTTGAATCCGTCTGCCTTCATGTTTTTGATCTTGAGCATATCTGTGTTTGTGAGGATCGGATGAAGGATCTTGAGTACGTGACAGTTTTCCGGCTGCTGTACCAGAAGGTTTCCATCTTTACCTACATAAACACTTGTGGAGGTAACGATCTCTTCACGGATCGCATCGATCGGCGGGTTTGTTACCTGTGCAAAAAGCTGTTTGAAATAGTCGAATAAAGGTCTGTGCTCATTGGAGAGGACAGCAAGCGGGGTATCTACACCCATGGCTCCGATGCTCTCTGCTCCGTTTAATGCCATGTTACGGATAGAAGTACGGTACTGTTCGTAAGTATATCCGAACGCTTTCTGGAGACGTGCGCGGTGCTCCGGTGTGTACTCTTCCATACGGATATTCGGGATCTTGATGTCTTTGAGCTGTACGAGGTTGCTGTTCAGCCATTCGCCGTACGGCTGCATTTTTGCGTATTTTTCTTTCAGCTCATCGTCATCGAGGACTTTTCCCTGAACAGTATCTACCAGGAGCATTTTGCCCGGATGGAGACGTTCTTTGAGAACAATCTTCTCTTCCGGAACCGGCATGACACCGACCTCAGAAGAAAGGATCATATAGCCGTCGGAAGTAATATAATATCTGGATGGACGAAGACCATTACGGTCAAGGACTGCACCCATCACATCACCATCGGAGAACAGGATGGAAGCCGGTCCGTCCCATGGCTCCATCATGGTTGCATAATACTGATAGAAATCTCTCTTTTCCTGGGAAATGGTATCGTTGTATGCCCATGGCTCCGGAATTGTGATCATGACTGCAAGCGGAAGTTCCATACCGCTCATTACAAGGAATTCCAGTGTATTGTCAAGCATTGCGGAGTCGGAACCGTTGCGGTTTACGACCGGAAGGACTTTGTGAAGCTGACCTTTGAGGTATGGAGATTCCATATTTTCTTCTCTGGCGAGCATCTTGTCGGCATTTCCACGGATGGTGTTGATCTCACCATTGTGTACGATGAAACGGTTCGGATGTGCTCTCTCCCAGCTTGGGTTTGTGTTGGTACTGAATCTGGAATGTACCATTGCGATTGCAGATTCATACTCTGGATTCTGCAGGTCTGCAAAGAAAGTACGAAGCTGTCCGACCAGGAACATACCTTTGTAAACGATCGTTCTGCTGCTCATGGAAACAACATAAGTGTTGTCATTACTCTGTTCAAACTCACGACGTGCAATGTAGAGCATACGGTCGAATGGAAGTCCTTTTTCGACATCCTGCGGTTTTTTGATGAATGCCTGCATGATGCATGGCATGCACTCTCTTGCCTTGTGGCCGAGAACCTCCGGAATCACAGGAACGTTTCTCCAGCCAAGAAGCTCCAGCCCTTCTTTTTCCACGATGATCTCGAACATTTTTTTTGCCTGGGCACGTTTGATCTCGTGCTGCGGGAAGAAGAACTGTGCGATACCATATTCTCTTTCCTCACCGATATCAAAGCCTTCCTTCTTACAGGCTTTTTTGAAAAATTTATGGGAGATCTGCAGAAGGATACCAACACCGTCACCGGTTTTTCCCTCTGCATCTTTACCTGCACGATGCTCCAGATGTTCTACGATCCTGAGAGCATTCGCAACAGTTTCATGTGTTTTCTTTCCTTTGATATTGACAACTGCACCGATACCACAGTTGTCATGCTCAAATTCCTGGCGATACAGGCCCTGTTCTTCTCTCGTTACTTCCTGCATAATCTTCGTCCTCTCTATACAAAAAATTTCTTTTATTCTTTATTTTGCTGTTTCCTGCTTTCTTTCTCCTTTGCGTATGCGTCTGCTGCTTTTACGAAGCCGCGGAATAAAGGATGTGCATGGTTCGGTCTGGATTTGAATTCCGGATGTCCCTGGGTTCCTTCGTAGAACGGATGATCCTTGATCTCGATCATCTCTACGATATGTCCATCAGGGGAAGTTCCGGCGATCGTCATACCTTTTGCAGCAAGCTCTTCACGGAATGCGTTGTTGACTTCATAACGATGTCTGTGACGTTCCTGGATCTCTTTCTTTCCAAAAAGTTCCAGTGCTTTGGAGTTATCTGCAAGTACGCATGGATAGCTTCCAAGTCTTAAAGTTCCTCCAAGGTCTTCTACACTCTCCTGGTCCGGCATCAGTGCGATCACCGGATGTTTGGTAGCCGGGCTCAGCTCGATGCTGTTTGCATCTTCGTATCCTAATACGTGGCGGGCGAATTCTACGATCGCCATCTGCATTCCAAGGCAGATTCCAAGGTACGGGATCTTGTGGACACGGGCATACTGTGCTGCCAGGATCATTCCCTCTGTACCTCTGTTTCCAAATCCTCCCGGAACAAGGATACCATCTACATTATGAAGTGTCTGGTCAAGATTCTTCTCATTTAATTCTTCAGAATCCACCCAGGTCAGTTCGACTTTGGCTCTGCAGGAAATTCCACCATGTTTCAGAGCTTCCACAACACTTAAGTAGGCATCATGGAGCTGTGTATATTTTCCTACCATTGCAATGTTTACTGTACTCTCCGGATTTCTCAGGTCGTTGACCATCTCTGTCCACTCGGTAAGATCCGGTTTGCGGTTCTCAAGTCTCAAGGATTCCAGAACTACATCGGCAAGTTTTTCTCTTTCCATTGCAAGAGGAGCTTCATATAAATATTCTACATCAAGGTTTTGTAATACATGGCTGACCGGTACGTTACAGAACAGCGCGATCTTGCCTTTGATCTCATCTGTCAGCGGATGTTCGCTTCTGCATACCAGAACGTCCGGCTGGATTCCCATTCCCTGAAGTTCCTTGACACTTGCCTGGGTCGGTTTGGTCTTCATTTCCTCAGAAGCTTTGAGGTATGGGATCAGGGTTACATGAATGAGGATTGCATTGTCATGTCCCACATCATGCTGGAACTGACGGATGGATTCCAGGAACGGCTGGCTCTCGATGTCACCAACGGTTCCTCCGACCTCGATGATCGCGATTCTCTCTTCTTCCGGTGATTTGGCGCGGTAAAAACGGCTCTTAATCTCATTTGTAATATGAGGAATGACCTGTACTGTCCCTCCTCCAAAATCTCCGTGACGCTCTTTCTGCAGGACTGACCAGTAGATCTTACCGGTTGTCACGTTGGAATTTTTATCAAGGCTTTCATCAATAAATCTCTCATAATGACCAAGATCCAGGTCTGTCTCTGTACCATCATCTGTAACAAAGACCTCTCCATGCTGGATCGGGTTCATGGTTCCTGGATCGATATTGATATAAGGATCAAATTTCTGCATGGTCACCTGATAGCCTCTTGCCTTGAGAAGCCTTCCCAGGGACGCTGCCGTGATTCCCTTACCCAGTCCGGATACAACACCGCCTGTAACAAAAACATATTTAACTGACATTGTGATTTCCTCCTCCATCTGTGTTACACATAAATGTCTGATAAAAGAAAAAGCGCCAGAAGCGGATGAAGGGGCTGGTTTACCCTTATCTGCCTCTGACGCCTTTGTCAGACACGACTCTTAAATATGTGCATTACTATACCGTATTTTGGACACTTTGTAAATATGTAATTTTTATATAAATCACATTTTTTTATCTTTTTTTCCTGCACATTCTGCCAAAATCAGTGACAGTTTAACAGCCGCAGTCGATCTTCTTATTAAGTTCTGCCTCGACATCCAGCGGATAATTTCCGTCAAAACATGCCTTGCAGAGAGGAAGTCCTCCTGCCATTCCCTCCAGGAACTCACTCTGCATGTATCCAAGGGAATCTGCACCGATCATTTTGCGGATCTCTTCGGTGCTGTGATTGGAAGCGATCAGCTGGTCATTGGACGGTACGTCTGTTCCGAAATAACATGGATGTAAGAACGGCGGAGAACTGATACGTACATGCACTTCCAGTGCCCCGGCTTTCTTGAGCATACGGATCAGGTTCGCGATCGTGGTTCCTCTTACGATAGAGTCATCAACCAGAACGATCCTCTTACCCTTAACTGCTGATTCCAGCACGCTCAGTTTGAGGTGAACGCTGGATTCACGCTCTTCCTGGGTCGGTTTAATGAAGGTTCGTCCAATATAACTGTTCTTATAAAAAGCAAATCCAAACGGAATGCCGGATTCTTCAGAATATCCCTTGGCTGCCGGGATGCCGGACTCCGGTACACCAGCCACAAGATCTGCTTCTACAGGATAAGATTTTGCAAGAGATTTACCGCCGCGGATACGTGCATCGTAGATCTTGACGCCATCCATCTCGCTGTCCAGTCTTGCAAAATAAATATATTCAAATACACAGTGTGCATGTTTACCGCCGGCGAGTTCTTTGTTGGATTCGATGCCTTTCTTTGAGATGGTGACCATCTCTCCTGGTTCGATATCTCTTACGAACTCTGCGCCGACAGAGGTCAGTGCACAGCTTTCGGATGCGAGGACATAGGTATTATCCCTCTTGCCAAGGCAGAGCGGTTTCAGTCCAAGCGGATCACGGATACCGATCAGTTTACGCGGGCTCATGACCACAAGTGCATAAGCACCTTTGAGTTTGTACGCGGTCTTGAGAACGGCATCCTCTACTGTCCTGGTGTGTACACGCTCTCTCGCTATATGGAACGCAATGACTTCTGAGTCCGTAGTCGTATGGAAGATCGCTCCATTCTGGATCAGTTCCCATTTCAGTTCTGGTGTGTTGATCAGGTTTCCATTGTGTGCAAGTGCAAGTGTTCCCTTAATATAGGACAGGACAAGCGGCTGTGCATTCTCTGCTACCGATGCTCCTGTCGTTGAATAACGTACATGACCGATGCCAAGATCTCCTTCCATATTGCGGATAGTATTCTCACGAAGGACTTCACTTACAAGTCCGAGATCCTTATGAAACTGGATGTTTCCTCTTTCGCCCTCTGTGCGGGAAACTGCAAGTCCGCAGGACTCCTGTCCACGGTGCTGCAAAGATGTAAGACCATAATAAATAGAGGGAACCACATTCCCTCCATCCAGATCATACATACCAAATACGCCGCAGGCTTCCTTTAATTCTGCCATCAGAATTTCCTCCCATTCTTTTCAAATGCTTTCTGAAGTGCTTTTCACAGTGAAATTATAATAGAAGAAAGTGATTTGTCAACCCTTGTCCCCTCAAAAAAGCATACAAATAAATTCATCCGTCCAAACAAAAAATTTGAAAAAATTTTCGAAAAAGTTGTTGACATCCCGTTTTTTTTGTGTATACTACAACACATAAGCAACGGCGCTTTGGAAAACAAAATCCAAGGCGCCTTTTTTGTTTATCTGAGAGTTTTTATTTTAATTACGAAAATTAAGATTAATGGAGCATTGAAAGGAGATTTTATTATGGCACAGAGCATTCCTGAAATCTACGGCAGTCTTGTTTTTAACGACAAGATCATGCGTGAGAAATTACCGAAAGACATGTACAAGGCACTGAAAAAAACGATCGAGAACGGTACACACCTGGAACTTGATGTTGCCAACTCCGTTGCAGTTGCCATGAAAGAATGGGCTCTCGAACATGGAGCTACCCATTACACTCACTGGTTCCAGCCAATGACAAACTTCACCGCAGAAAAACATGACAGCTTCATCTCCCCGACAGGCGACGGACAGGTGATCATGGAATTCTCCGGTAAAGAACTTGTAAAAGGCGAGCCGGATGCATCCAGTTTCCCGTCAGGCGGTCTTCGTGCTACATTTGAAGCAAGAGGATATACAGCATGGGATCCTACATCACCGGCATTCATCAAAGACCGTACCCTTTATATCCCGACTGCATTCTGCTCCTACAGCGGAGAGGCACTGGATAAGAAAACACCTCTTCTTCGTTCCATGGATACCCTGAACAAAGAGGCTGTCAAAGTCCTTCGTCTTCTCGGAAATACAGAAGTAAAACATATCGATACCACTGTTGGTCCGGAACAGGAATACTTCCTGGTAGACAAAGACCTCTATAATAAGAGAAAAGACCTGATCTTCTGCGGACGTACCCTGATCGGTGCTCCAGCTCCAAAAGGACAGGAAATGGAAGACCACTACTTCGGAACTCTGAAACCTCGTGTATCTGCTTACATGCATGACCTGGATGAAGAGCTCTGGAAACTTGGAATTCCTGCCAAGACAAAACATAACGAAGTTGCTCCTGCACAGCACGAGCTGGCTCCTGTATTCGATACCACAAACGTAGCAGTTGACCACAACCAGCTGACAATGGAGATCATGAAAAAAGTAGCTGCCAAACACAACATGGTATGCCTGCTCCATGAGAAACCATTCGAAGGAATCAACGGAAGTGGTAAACACAACAACTGGTCCATGAGCACAGACACAGGTGTCAACCTTCTTGATCCTGGCAAAACACCTGCAGAAAATACACAGTTCCTGGTATTCCTTGTAGCAGTCATCAAAGCTGTTGATGATTACGCAGATCTTCTCCGTATCTCTGTTGCAAGTGCAGGAAACGATCACCGTCTTGGTGCAAACGAAGCTCCGCCGGCAGTTGTATCTATCTTCCTTGGCGACGAGCTGACAGAAGTACTCAAAGCGATCGAGAACGACGAATTCTTCGTTGGACACGGTGCTGTTCAGATGGATATCGGAGCAAAAGTACTTCCGCACTTCGTAAAAGACAACACAGACAGAAACCGTACTTCACCGTTCGCATTCACAGGAAACAAATTCGAGTTCCGTATGCTTGGATCTTCTTCTTCCGTAGCAAACCCGAACATCATCCTCAACACTGCTGTTGCTGAAGTATTAGGCCAGTTCTATGAGGAACTCAAAGATGTTCCGGCTGACGGAATGGAATCCGCTGTTCATGAATTACTCAAAAAGACCATCAAAGAGCACAAACGTATCATCTTCAATGGAAACGGTTATACAGACGAATGGCTTGAAGAAGCAGAAAAACGTGGTCTTTACAATCTGGTATCTACTCCGGATGCACTGCCGCACTTCGTTGATGAGAAGAACGAAAAACTTCTCACAGGTCACCACATCTTTACACATGCAGAGCTTCATTCCCGTTATGAGATCAAGCTTGAGAACTATGTAAAGACACTTCATATCGAAGCCGGCACTATGGTTGAGATCATCCAGAAAGATCTTCTTCCGGCAGTTACTACATACATGGAAAAACTGGCTCAGACTGCAGCACTTAAGAAATCAGTCGTTCCGGATATCTCCGTATCCGCAGAGGCTGCACTTCTTACCAAACTGACAGAACTTTCTGAGACCATGGTCAAAGATCTGGAAAGACTCAAAGAGGACACTGCAATGGCAGAATACGAAGTCGGCAAAGATCTTCTCAAGAGTGCAAAACTCTATCAGAGTGTTGTACTTACCGATATGGAAAAAGTTCGTGTTTCCGCTGATGCAGCAGAAGCTCTGATCCCGGATTCTATCCTTCCATATCCGACATACGGCAAACTGTTATTCTCCATCTCTGACTGATCCAGAGGATAACAGACAACTTCATACTGGTAAAACCAGGGGATATCTCATGAAACATGAACTACTTCATAATTCATTATCGATTTCCTCATCCATTAATCACACGATATGGTATCCCCTGTTTTACATATACTTGATTCGTAAAGGCGCGAAAATGATGAAATTTCATTCTCGTGCCTTTTCTGAATATTGAAACTATACTAATATTGTCAACTTTTAGGGAAAGAGAGGTAACTTTATGTATTCATCAGTAAACACTATATGGGTGCTTTTTGGCGCCGCGCTTGTCTTCTTTATGCAGGCCGGATTTGCAATGGTAGAAACCGGCTTCACCAGAGCAAAAAACGCTGGTAACATCATCATGAAAAACCTTATGGATTTCTGTATCGGTACTCCTACTTTCTGGATCGTCGGATTCGGGATCATGTTTGGAGCAGGAAACGGATTCTTCGGAAAGATCGGCGGCATTGCCACAGAGGCAAATTATGGTTCCGCAATGCTTCCTGACGGCGTTCCGTTCTGGGCATTCCTGATCTTCCAGACAGTATTCTGTGCAACCTCCGCTACGATCGTATCCGGAGCCATGGCAGAACGTACTAAATTTTCTTCCTATTGTATCTACAGTTTCCTGATCAGCCTGATCGTTTACCCGGTATCCGGACACTGGATCTGGGGCGGCGGATTTATCAGCCAGATGGGCTTCCATGATTTTGCAGGTTCCTGTGCAGTACATATGGTCGGTGGTGTTGCAGCATTTATCGGTGCCATCATCCTTGGACCTCGTATCGGCAAATACGGAAAAGACGGCAAGTCCAAAGCGATTCCAGGGCATAACCTTACCATCGGTGCTTTAGGTGTATTCATCCTCTGGTTCTGCTGGTTTGGATTCAACGGTGCATCTACCGTCAGCATGGAAGGCGATGCCATCGTAAGCGCAGGTAAGATCTTCGTAACTACAAACCTTGCAGCAGCTGTTGCAACTGTAACTGTTCTTCTTATCACATGGGTAAGATACAAAAAACCTGATGTTTCCATGTCCCTCAACGGATCTCTTGCAGGTCTGGTAGCGATCACAGCAGGTTGTGATACCGTTTCTCCTACATCCGCAGCGATCATCGGTATCGCTTCTGGTTTTGTTGTAGTATTTGGTATTGAATTTATTGATAAAGTACTCAAGGTCGACGACCCGGTTGGTGCTGTCGGCGTTCACGGATTAAACGGTGCCTTTGGTACTCTCGCAGTTGGTCTTTTCTCCGATGGTACAGGTACAGACTGGAAAGGTCTCCTTGTAGGCGGCGGTTTCCACGGATTTGGTGTACAGTTTATCGGTATGATCATCACCATCGCATGGGTTGCTGTTACTATGACGATCATTTTCCAGGCAATCAAACATACCGTTGGTCTTCGTGTAACTGCTGAAGAAGAGATCGAAGGTCTGGACTCCAAAGAACATGGTCTTACAAGTGCATACGACGGATTTGTTGTACACGACACTATGACTGTTCCTACACCTATGGGTGTTACAAAAGCAGTTCCTTCCGCAAATACTTCCGCAAATGTTGCTCCTGCTGAAGTTTCAGCAACCATTCCGGAACTTCCGAAGGAAGGCGTACATAAACTGACAAAAGTTGTTATCATCACACGTCAGAGCAAACTTGAAGAATTCATGCATGCAATGAATGAGATCGGTGTTACCGGTATCACCATCACAAACGTTATGGGATGCGGCGTCCAGAAAGGTTCCCGTTCCTACTACCGTGGTGTTGAGATGGATATGAACCTGCTGCCGAAGATCAAGATCGAGATCGTAGTCAGCCTTGTTCCGGTAAGAACCGTCATCGAAACAGCCAAGAAAACACTTCACACCGGTCAGTACGGCGATGGAAAAGTCTTCGTATATGATATCGAAAACGTTGTCAAGATCCGTACAGGTGAAGAAGGATTTGAGGCACTTCAGGATACTCAGCCGCTGGAATAAGATTCCCCCGGCAGTATTAATAGATTTTCCTCTAAGCAAAAGCAGCTCTTCTTTCTGTGTAGAAGGGCTGCTTTTCTATCGTCTTTTATTCTTCTCTTGTAAGTTTCGGCAAATTCCACCGGTAATGCGCTGCCAGATAACGGATCAGTATCACAACTGCCGAGGCTCCCACCATCGCTGCGACTGCCCCGAAATTCCGGTACAGTACCACACAGACGATCGCTCCGACGATCGACGCGCATGCATAAATATGGCGCACCAGGATATACGGCGGCACACCTGCCATGACATCACGGAGAAGTCCTCCGCCGACACCTGTGACGGTGCCAAGAAACACCAGCAGGAAAGTATAATCCATATATCCATGGGCGATCCCTGTATTCACACCTACCACAGTAAAGATCCCAAGCCCGATCGAGTCCATGACAAGCATTACTTTGTCATAAGTCTCCCTGTTATGTCCCTGAAGGAGTTCCTTCTTGAGATACAGGATCATAAAAACAACACAGGATGTGACCGTTGCGACGGCCGTATAAACCGGATGCTGGAACATTGCCGGCGGCACGATCCCGAGGATCACATCCCGCACTGCCCCTCCTCCTACAGCTGTCGTGACTCCCAGCACGATCACGCCAAAAATATCCATTGCCCGATCTACCGCAACCATGGCCCCGGATGCCGCAAAGGCGATCGTCCCGACCATTTCCATGATAAATGTAATGAGCTGCTGATAATCCATAACTTCCCTCTCCAATTCCCCTTTATTTGTTTACTTTCTCACAAGAACTTCTCCGCTTCCTGTGTTTGTCCATCTGTCATCCCTGACTGCGATCTTTCCTCCTGTCAGAACGTAGTCAAATCCCTCGCAGAACTGATCCGGATCATCAAAATCTGCTTTCACCTTAAGATTCTCCAGATGGAAAATATTGATATCTGCTGCCTTTCCTGCCTCCAGAACTCCACGATCCAGATGCAGAGGTTTCGCCGCTCTTCCTGTCATCTTGTAGACAGCCTCCTCGATCGTAAAGATTTGCCTGTCACGCACATAATCTGTGAGCACCTTCGGAAATGCGGCATAAACCCTCGGATGATATTTGCCGCCTGCCGGATAGATCGCATCTGAGATCAGGTTTGCATATTCATCCTTCAGAAAATGCAGCATGTCTTCTTCCGATGCGATCGTGTCAAGCATTGTGACCTGACAGTTTTCTTCGATCAGAATGTCATACAGTGTATCATACGGATCATTTCCTGTAAAGTCTGCAATCTCCTGGATCGTTTTTCCTGCATAGGCTTTGTATTTCTCTGTATGGAGCGTGCTTGCATAGATCTGGTCAAAACCTGCCAGTTCCACGATATTTTCGAATTCATCAGATGGTGTTTTGAGGACTTCTGTCAGATGTTTACGGTATGTCCTGTCCTTCAGTCTCCGGATGATCTCATCTGTACCACCCTTCTGGCATTCCGGTGGAAGCACATGCACGAGCTGTGTGGAACCTGTCAGATACGGATACAGGTCAAAATCAAGCTGCACACCCTCTGCCCTCGCCTGCGCAAAAAGCCGGAGCGCTTCTTCACATTTCGTTCCCCAGTTTTTCTTTCCGATGCATTTCACATGACTGATGTGCAGCGGGATATGAAGTGTCTTTGCTGCATGGAGGACTTCTTTCTGTGATTCGATCAGACTGTCGCCTTCGCTGCGCACATGCGTCGTGATCGGGATCCCGGTATCTTTGAGCGGACTTAAGACTTCGATCAGGCTTTTTTCGTCGTATTCAAATTCCGGCGCATAGGCAATGCCAAGACTGATACCGAGTGCTCCTGCGTCCAGGCTCTCCTCGATCTGCTTCCAGGCTGTCCTTAATTCTTCTCTGGTAAGAGTTCCTGTCCTGTAGCCGGCTGCACAGGCACGGATCGTTCCGTTTCCCGCGAGCATTCCTGTATTTACGCTCCGCTTCGTCGCTTTCAGGGCATCCATATAAGCATGGAAGGATTCTGCTGCCGGACAGGTCCCGTCTTTCTCCATATATTTCTCCGGCGGATTTCCGGTAACGCTGCTGATAAAACCAAGAATCTCCTTCTGATGTTCTGTTCCGATCGGTGCGACCGAAAGACCGCAGTTTCCATTCACAACTGTCGTAAGTCCCTGACGGTTCAGAAGCTCATCGTCACCATTTTCCAGTGCCTGCCAGTCTCCATGTCTGTGGATGTCAATAAATCCCGGCGTCACATAGCCGCCCTTCGCATCCAGGATCCGCTCCGTCGGAAAATCAGAAGAAAACTCCGTCGTCTTTGTGATTTCTTTGATCCGGCTTCCTTCTATTATGATATTGCCCTCAAAAGGAGCCTCGTTTTTTCCATTTACGATCTTTCCATTACAGATGATATAATCTGCCATTTTGCTCACCTCTGCCGTCATTATAACCGTAATCATGTATTCTTGCAATTGGATATTGCAAAAACTTTTTATTTGCCAAAAATATTTTTATACTATCGTAAAAGAGCAGAAAAAAAGCGATACACGCCCGCCTCATTTAAGAAGCAGGCCGTATCGCTCTGGCTATGGTCGTATCTTTTATTCTGTGTGGATCACATTCCCAGGGAATCTGCCCATGCTTTGAGTGCATTCTTGTCTGCGCTTCCGAAACGTTTGCCTTCTTTCCAGTTGGCAGATGGTGCGGATTTCTTGAGAACGGAATCTGTCTTACCCATTCCGCTTCCGCCGGAAGTTGCAAATGCTGCGACTGTCTTGCCTGAGAAGTCATAGCTCTCAAGGAAGGTATTGATGATGGTCGGTGCCACATACCACCAGATTGGGAATCCTACGAATACAGTATCGTACTGATCCATATCCGGTACTTTGTTTCCGATCTCCGGTCTGGAAGCAGGATCACTCATCTCCACGCTGCTGCGGCTCTTTTTGTTCATCCAGTCAAGGTCTGCACTGGTGTACGGTACTGCAGGCTGGATCTCAAAAAGATCAGCTCCTGTAACTTCTGCCAGGGCTTTTGCCATCTTTGCTGTTACTCCGCTTGCGGAAAAATATGCTACTAATCCTGAATTATTCACAGCGAAGCTGTGAATGTGGCTAAAAGCCATATAATTACCGTATTTTAACTGCACATTGCTT
>CAKRXU010000010.1 GCA_934424575.1 uncultured Blautia sp. | reverse complement strand
CGAAAAGGAAGCCTGGCACTGGCTGAACAGGTTATGAGCATTTCTACGAAATGTATTATTGAGAAATGCGGAAGAGTGAACAAGTGGAGCCTGGATCGGGTACTGAAAGCAGTACGGATTCAGATGGGAATGGAAGAGAAGACTACATAGCTGTTACGAATATTTATTTTTGATAATGGTAACTATAGGAAAAGGAGGCGATGTCCATGACAGCAGTTGAAAGATTAGAAGCGTTGAAAACGGTTGATATCAAAGAGATTAACCGAGATAGTTTGCCAAAGTACAAGGATTTGATTTCAGAGTTGGATAGCAGAAAAAGCAATAAGATGGAAGTGCTGCTTAATCACTCTGATAACCCGTATGTATATGAAGATATGGGCTATGTCGTAAAAAGTGTTTTTAATGCAGCAGCTTCCCTTTCCTATATAGACTGTACAAAACAGCTTGTAGCAAAGAAAGCTGGATTGGCATAAGGGAATAACTGGAACAACAAAATTTCATATTCACACAGAAGACGAAGTGTGCTATAATGCTAACAGGACTAAATTTGAATAGAGCACTTCTATTTAAGGGTTCTGTTTTGGCAGAATCTTTGGATAGGAGTGTTTTTTATGCAAAAAAATATCTGGATAGCAGCCAAGTACCTTCGTCTCAGTATTGAGGACGGAGATAAGGCTGAAAGTGAATCTATTGTAAATCAGTCAATTTTGATTGATAACTATATGAAATCGACGTCTGATATTACTATTGTTGAGACATTTAAAGATGATGGTTTTTCAGGTACAGATTTTAAACGACCTGGTTTTCAGGCAATGCTCAAAGCAATTGAAAATAAGGAAATCAACTGTATCATTGTAAAAGATTTATCCCGATTTGGTAGGGAGCATATAGATGTTGATCGGTATATTCAAAAAGTATTTCCACAACTGGGAGTACGATTTATAGCAATCAATGATAATTATGATTCTGAAACAGCAAATATTACCGATACACATCTTGTATTACCGGTAAAATCCTTTGTCAATGACACATATTGCAGACAGAATTCCCAAAAGGTACGAAGTCATTTAAGCGCAAAACGGAATATTGGAGAATATGTTGGGAATTATGTGTCATATGGGTATAGAAAATGTAATACTGATAAAAGTCAGATAGAAATTGATCCGGTTGCTGCAAAGCATGTAAGAGATATTTTTAACTGGAAGATGGAGGGCATGAGCAATCAGCTGATTGCAGATAAACTGAATGAACTGGGAGTTCTTGCACCGGCTGATTACAAACGTGCGACCGGAGTAAACTTCAAATCGTCATTTCAGACACATCTGACATCTCAATGGTCAGCAGTAGCAATTATCCGTATCTTAAAGAATCCAATCTACTACGGAGTGCTTCAACAGGGAAAATCCCAGAGAATTAACTATAAAGTTAAGGTGCAGAGGGCATTACCAAAGGAAGAATGGGTGATTTTTGAAAATCATCATGAAGGTATTGTTACAAAAGAAGAATATGAAACAGTTCAGATGTTACTTGCAAAGGATACCAGGATAGCACCCGGAGAAACCAGACTCTATTTGTTTGGTGGGTTATTATCCTGTGGAGACTGTGGAGGTAATCTGATCCGGCGAACTAACAGTTATAAAGGAGAAAAGACAGTATTTTATATCTGTTCTTCTTACAATAAAAAGAAGGATCAATGCTCCAGGCATAGCATTAGAGAAGATGTGCTGATTCAACTGGTGATGGATTCTTTGAAAATGTACAGCAAGATGACGGATGCCATACGAAGTGCAGTAGAGTATTTAAAAGAGAACTCTTTGGATACACAGACGTTGATACAGCATGATGACCTGATACTTGAATTACGAAACAAAGTCAATAAATATTATAAGTTGTTACATTCATTATCAGGAAATCTTGCATCAGGAGTTATTTCCAAGGATGATTATACTTTACTTAGAGAGCGGTATCAGACAGAAATTAAAAGTTTGGAAAGCAATATTGAAAAGCAGGAAGAATATATGGAAGATCTGCTGGAAAATAAGCTGTTGTGCGAAGAATGGGTGAATACATTTCTTGAGAAACCATCTCTGGGAGATCTTGACAGAGATATGCTTCTTCAATATGTGGAAAAAATAAATGTATTTGAAGGGAAAAAAATAGAGATTGTTTACAGATTCCAGGATGAGCTGGTAACAGCTGCAAGACTGGCGGAACAGATTGGAAAAACAAAACAGGAGGTGGCTGTATAATGGCAAGAACAAGAAATCGCCAGATGAAACAGGCTGAAACATTCGTACAGGCATCACCACAGAAGGTTTGGAAAGCCGGTATTTATACCAGAATATCTGTAGATAACAACGGAGAAAAAAGAGAGTCGTTGGAAACACAGAAATTGATTGCTCTTTCATATGCAGAATCTCATCCGGATATTGAAGTTGTAAAGTTTTATAAGGATGACGGTATATCAGGTACGAAATTTGATCGCGATGATTTTGTGAGAATGCTAGGTGACATCAAAACAAAAGAAATAAATACGGTCATAGTAAAAGATTTATCACGATTTGGTCGAGATTTGGAAGAAGTATCAAAATATCTGGAAAAAATATTTCCATTTATGCAAGTGCGTTTTATATCAGTCAATGATAACTATGACAGTATCAGTCCAGAATGTGACAATCAGATGCTGGGAATCATGATATCGAATCTTGCAAATGATATGTATGCAAAAGATGCATCAGTAAAGATGACCAGTGCTATGAAAATTAAGATGGAGTCAGGTGAATATTGTGGTGGAGATGCTCCTTATGGGTATAAGAGAGCTAGAGATGAAAAAGGAAAATCTACTACGGTTCCCGATCCTTTAACTGCACCGTATGTAGTAGAAATATTTGAAAAACTTGCTGCAGGACAGTCATATTTGAAAATTTCGAGAGAGTTTAATACGATGCTGCTGGCTTCGCCAAGGGTATACGCAAGAACTGGGAAGTTATTCTTGGATAAAATTGACGAAACGGATATGCATTGGCAATCATCTGTAATTAAACAGATTGCGGAAAATAGGCACTATTTGGGAAATACTTATTCACATAAAACAAGAACTTCGCTTCTTACAAAAGAAAAAAATGTAATGCTGGATAAAGAAGAATGGATTGAACATGTGAATACCCATAAGGCTATAGTGAGCGCTGAATTATTTGAAAAAGTACAAAATGTAATCAAATTAAAGCAGGAGAAAGCATTGCCAAAAAAAGATCTGTCGAATTTGCAGACTCATGGAAAACAGGATAATAAGTATGTTGGATTGATATTCTGTGGTGACTGTGGTGCTAATATGGTTCGGAGATACTATTACAGCGAAAAGAATGGTGTTTTGTATTACAATTATTATTTCATTTGTGGTAATTATGCAAAAATTTCCAAGGAAAAATATAACTGTAATCGCTGGAAAGAAGAAGTAATTGATGAACTGGTGTATCGGGCACTCATCATGCAGCTAAAAACAGTATGTGAATTAAGAACGCAACTGAAACGCTTTAATGATGAATATTTTGAGACATTCAAAAAATATTTGAACAGGGAACAGAGTAAGATTGTTCAGGTCAATAAAAGGAACGAAGCAAGACGATTTGAACTATATGAGCAATATGTTTCGGGCGAGATTGATACGGATGCATATAATCGTATGACAGAAAGAATAACCGTGGTCGAAAAAGATCTGGTTACAAGACAGAAAGAAATTGAGAAGAGTAGAAAAATTACAGAAAAATTGTGTAAAAAGAACTTCTCGTGGCTTGCTGAATTCAGTAAAGGAAAGAATTTGGAATTCCTTACAAAAGATGTTGTCCGTTCTTATATAAAGAAAATCTCTTTATATGAAGACAAACGCATAGAGATTGAATTTAAATTTCAAGATGAAATACAGGCGTTATCAGAAATTTTAGAGGAGGGGGTGATCAGATGTCAGATGGTAAGTGCATAGTAAAGTATTTAAGATTGTCGCTGGAAGATGAGGATATGCTGGATGAATCCAATAGTATTACCAATCAGAGAATTGTGATTGGGCAATACATAGCCAGTAAAAATGAGTTCAAAAATAATGAAGTGTTAGAATTCAAAGATGATGGCTATAGTGGAACGAATTTCGATCGCCCAGGATTCCAAAGTATGATGGAATTAGTAAGAGATGGAAAAGTCAGCACAATTATAGTGAAAGACCTTTCTCGATTCGGCAGGAATCATATAGAGGTTGACACATATCTGGAGCAAATTTTTCCTTTTATGAATGTGAGATTCATAGCAATCAATGATAATGTTGATAGTATGAAATATGAATCTGGTATGCCGGGAATTGATGTCGGTTTCAGAAATATTATTAACGAACATCATAGCATTGATACTTCCGTTAAAGTAAAAAAGACTTTGTTACAGCGTCAGAAAGCTGGAAAATATATGGGAGCGAGAGCACCGTATGGATATTTGAAGCCTGACGAAGATGTGACAAGCCTCGTGGTTAATCCGGAGACAGCGCCTGTTGTGAAGATGATTTTTCAGAAATATCTGGATGGAATGAACATCACTCAGCTGGCACGCTATCTGAATGAGCAGGAAATTATGAGTCCAGGTCAATATAAAAGAGAAGTTCTGAAAACTGGTGTAAAGAAAACAACAGAAAAATATATCTGGTATCCGGTAACTGTAAGACTGATACTGATGACAGAAACTTATACGGGAACTACGATTGGCGGCAAGTGGAAAGTTGCTTCGGTAGGAAGTAATAAGCATTTGAAAACAAAAGAAGAAGACTGGATTGTGGTTGAGGGGACACATGAAGCGATTGTTTCTAAAGAAGTGTTTGATGCTGTACAGGAAAAGCTGGAATTAAATTCCAGAAAGAGGAGCAAAACTCACAATAATAATTATCCGCTGAAAGGATTGGTAAAATGTGGGGGATGCGGTCAGAATCTACAGCATGTAACCAGATGCAATCCGCATTTTAAGTGCCCAAGGAAATTCAATACGGCAAATCAAGATTGTGTAACAGACAATTTATATGATGACGAGTTCAATGAGATGATTTTCAGGGCGATAAAGCTGTTTGCAAAGATCAGTGATGATGCTGAACCGGTACTCGAATTACAGAAAGCAGAATTAAAATCAAAAGTGAATGGAGCTGCAAAAAAGATTCGGGATGCCAAAGACAGTATTAGCAGATACAAGCACCAGAAGACTGAACTATATATGCGATATGCAATGGAAGAAATCTCAGAAGAAGAGTTCACCAGAAAAAATGACAAGCTGGATAAACAAATTGAGAAAGAAACCTTAGCGATAGCGCAAATGGAGACAGAACAGAGTGAAGCGGCTGAACGTTTATTTGAACTTCCGCCCGATGGCAGACAGTGCCTGACAGACCTGATCGAAGGAAATAAGCAATTAACCAGAGAGATAGCAGTAACTTTTATTCGTGGTATCAAGGTATATAATGATAAGCGAATAGAAATTGAATGGAATTTTGCTGATGAGCTTGTGAAGTATGTAGAGCAGGTGCAGAAAATCTGCAGTTGAAGTGATGCTGGATAAATTACAAAAATTTTGTGTCATTATCTTGACACAAGGGGGAAAGCATGCCGATAACACTGTGGATCTGCAGGAATTTATGATCATGCCCTGTGGTGCCGGAGATTTTGAGGACGGGATCCGGATGTGCGTGGAAATCTATCAGTTTCTAAAGCTCCTTCTCAGGGAAAACGGTCTTTCTACCGCGGTTGGAGATGAGGGCGGATTTGCACCGGATCTCAAAGATTCCAGAGATGTTCTGCGGCTGATCGTTGAGGCGGTCGAAAAGGCAGGATACGAACCGGGAAAAGATATTTTTATCGCGATCGATGCGGCGGCCAGTGAACTTTATGATGAAGAACTGGGGGTGTACCGTTTTCCGGGTGAGAGTAAGATGAAAGCCGAAGAAGTGCTCCGGGATGCAGGAGAGATGATCGACTATTATGAAAAACTCCTGGAAGAATTTCCGATCATATCGATCGAGGATGGTCTTCAGGAGGATGACTGGGAAGGCTGGAAAGCGATGACCGAACGTCTTGGGGACAGGCTGCAGCTTGTGGGAGATGACCTTTTTGTTACAAATGTCAAGAGGCTTGCCTGCGGGATCAAACTTAGAGCAGCGAATGCGATCCTTGTCAAAGTAAACCAGATCGGTACTTTGAGTGAGGCAATGGATGCGGTGAAAATGGCACAGCATGCAGGTTATCGTGCGATCATTTCCCATCGCTCGGGAGAAACAGAGGATGCTTTTATTGCAGACCTTGCGGTAGCCACCGGAGCCGGACAGATCAAGACGGGAGCACCATGCCGTTCTGACCGGAATGCAAAATATAACCAGCTTCTGCGGATCAGTGAACAGCTTGGAGAAGATGCGATCTATGAAGATCCGTTTCAAAAAGAGTGAGATCTGAATAAAAAATATGCTATACAGGATCCGATTCTGCCTGCAGACATCCGAAAAAGCGGGGAGGATCGGATTTTTTGCCCTGAAACTTATCCAAAAACGGTTGAAATTCAGGGGGCGGTATGGTACAATATTTTGCAGTTGATTAGGAGGTGTGACCGAAGTGCAGATTTTAAGAACGATACTGACTATTATTTTTGCTATAGATTGTATTGCGCTGACTGTTGTTGTCCTGATGCAGGAAGGTAAGCAGCAGGGCCTGGGTGGAACAATTTCAGGTGCCTCAGATACATACTGGGGAAGAAACAAGGGACGTTCTATGGAAGGTGGACTTGTAAGAGCAACTACGATCATGGCAGTGTTATTTTTTATACTGGCAGCTGTTTTAAATATGAATTTTTAGTCAAAGAAACACTCTTGTATAAATTGCAAGAGTGCTTTTTTTTAACATAAAGGAGTGCTTAAGTGAGCAAAAAAAAGAAATGGGAAAAGAAAAAGAGATTTTCCAGAGAGAAACAGACAAAGAAAGAAAAATTTAAATTAAAGAAAAGAGATCTCCGAGAGCTTGAAAAGCAGGGCCTGATCAAAGAGGGAGTGTTCATCGGCAACCAAAAGGGATTTGGCTTTGTGGAACTGGAGGATGAGGAGGACGATATCTTTATCCCGGCAAATGCAGTAGGGACTGCGATGCATCAGGATAAAGTACGTGTCCTCGTAAAGGCAAAATCCGGCAGTGGAAAGCGCCAGGAAGGTGCAGTCATAGAGATCCTGGAGCGTGGAACAACAGAAGTTGTCGGTACCTTCCAGAGAGAACGTGATTATGGATTTGTGCTCTGTGACAATCAGAAATATGCGAAAGATATTTATATTGCCGCGAAGAATTCCAAGGGAGTCCGTGATGGCGACAAGGTTGTGGCAGAGATCATTGATTATGGCGATGAGAGGCACAAACCGGAGGGCAGGATCAAGGAAGATATGGGAAGCATAAATGCCCCTGGAACAGATATCCTGGCGATCGTAAAGAGCTTTAACATCCCATCGGAATTTCCGCCAAAGGTCATCACACAGGCAGAGAGAGTTCCGGATCATGTGCTTGAGGCAGATCGTGATGGAAGGACAGACCTTACACATCTCCAGACTGTCACGATCGACGGAGAGGATGCGAAGGATCTTGATGATGCGATCTCCCTTACAAAAGAAGGCGATATCTATCATCTTGGGGTCCATATCGCAGATGTGAGCAATTATGTTCAGGGAGGCAGTGCACTGGACAAAGAAGCATTAAAGCGAGGAACCAGTGTGTATCTTGCAGACCGTGTGATCCCAATGCTTCCGGAACGGCTTTCAAACGGGATCTGCTCTCTGAATCAGGGAGAGGACCGGCTGACTTTGAGCTGTCTTATGGATATTGATAAGAATGGACAGGTCATCGCCCATAAGATCGCAGAGACGATCATCCGTGTAGACCGCAGGATGAGTTACACGCAGGTACGCTGCATTCTGGAGGATGGAGACACGGAGACAAGCAGTGAGTATGCGGATTTTGTGCCGATGTTTTTCCTGATGAAAGAACTTTCAGAACTCCTTCGGAGCCGCAGACATCACAGAGGATCCATTGACTTTGATTTCCCGGAGAGTAAGATCACGCTCAATGGAGCCGGAAGAGCGATCGATGTGCAGGCCTATGAGGCAAATGTGGCCACAGAGATCATCGAAGACTTTATGCTGATGGCAAATGAGACGGTTGCGAAGGAGTACTGCCAGGGCGAGTATCCGTTTGTATATCGTACCCATGAAACACCGGATCCGGAGCGGGTGGAAAGCCTTCTGACCCTTCTTCGGAATCAGGGGATCTCTGTGCAGAAAGCCGGTGAGGAGATCACGCCGAAGGAGATCCAGGAGATCATCGAAAGCATCCAGGGATTGCCGAATGAGATGATGATCAGCAGACTGACGCTGCGTACGATGAAGCAGGCAAAATATACGACACAGTGCAGCGGGCATTTTGGGCTGGCGGCGAAATATTACTGTCATTTCACTTCTCCGATCCGAAGATATCCAGATTTACAGATCCACCGTATCATTCGTGATAATATAAGAGGGAGACTTCAGAGAGAAGGCAAGACAGAGCATTACAGAGAAATTCTGGAGCACGTTGCGGAGCAGTCCAGCGCATGTGAGCGCAGGGCACAGGAGGCAGAGAGAGAATCTGACCGCCTCAAGAAAGCAGAATATATGTCTTACCATCTCGGTGAAGAATATGAGGGCATTATTTCCGGCGTGACCGCTTACGGATTTTATGTAGAACTTCCGAATACGATCGAGGGCCTTGTCCATGTGACGAGCCTTCGGGATGATTATTATACCTACAATGAAGAAACATATGAACTGAGTGGCGAATTAAGCCAGAAAGTATACCATCTCGGACAGAAAGTCAAGGTCCGGGTGGCAGATGCGGATGCTCTGAAAAGAACGGTAGACTTTACCGTTGTTGAGTAAAGGAGGGAATTTTATGGCGAAGGCAACTACAGGGATCAAACTGATCGCCAATAACAAAAAAGCCTTTCATGATTATTTTATAGAGGATACCTACGAGGCAGGCATTTCCCTGGCGGGAACTGAGGTAAAATCTCTTCGCATGGGCAAGTGCAGTGTCAAGGAATCTTTTATCCGTGTAGAAAAGGGTGAAGTGTATATTTATGGAATGCACATCAGCCCTTATGAAAAGGGAAATATTTTTAACAAGGACCCGCTGCGTGTCCGGAAACTTCTTCTGCACAGACACGAGATCAACAAGATCGAAGGGAAACTTCAGGAAAAAGGACTGACCCTGGTACCGTTGAAAGTGTACTTCAAAGGCAGCCTGGTAAAGGTTGAAGTCGGTGTTGCGCGCGGTAAGAAACTCTATGACAAGAGACAGGATATTGCGAAGAAAGATCAGCGCAGGGAAGCAGAGAGAGAATTCAAAGTTAAAAATCTGTAATATCAAAAATTGTATGAATTTTGGGACATTTGGTTGACAAGAATCCAAGACCCTGTATAATTAAACTATATTGGAGTCAGAGGATTTACTGACAACTATCATATAATGATGACATCACAGGACGAATGCGTAATAGGAAACAGGAGGAAATATACATGTTAAAAAAACGTTATTTGGCTATTGCAGGGCTTGCTGCACTGACAGTAGTTGTATCAGGCTGTGGCAAAAAGAATACAACAGAACAGACACCAGTCCAGGTAACGCCTACAGAAACTCCTCAGGCGACGCCTACAGCCACGGTAGAACTTGTAGATATGGAAGAATCATCGGAGAAGAATGTCATTGGTGAGAAAACAGCAACTGCATCCAAAGCTGCCATTGTAAACCGGACAGGTTCAGAGATCGCGGCGATCTATATCAGACAGACACCGGCAGATGATGACGAGGAAAGCGCAGATGAATGGGGCGATGATCTTGTAAATGGCATGTTTACACTGAAAAATGGAGAAAATGCGATTTACTATTATGAGAAACCTTCTTCTTCAAAAGTGACCTATGATATTCGTATTACCTATACAGATGAAGAAGCAAGTGAGTGTTTCTTCAGGAACCTTCCGCTGTCAACAATAAGGCAGATCACTCTGCGTATGGATGGAAGCGGGGAGGACGCGATTCCTTATGCGACTTACCTGACAGCGAACGGAACAAAAGAAGTTTCTACATTAAGTGAAGTAAAGAAAAGACTGGGGCTGGATTCCGACAGTGAGGATCCGACACAGACACCGGATGATTCCGACAGCGTTTCTCCGACACAGACGCCGGATGATTCGGACAATACTTCTCCGACACAGACACCGAATTCAGGTGACAATAACAATAATAATAACAATAATAATAACGGCGGTGATGACGGCGGCAACACAAGTCCGACGGATTCTACGATCCAGACAGCAGAGGGGTACATTGGAAGATCTCTGGATGATCTGATCTCAGTGATCGGGGATTCTGGTTCGTCTGAATATGATGAAGATCCTGACAATGGAACGACAGGTTATTATTATTACAATAATTTCACAGTTTCAACAACCGTTGATGATGATGGAAATGAAATTGTTACAGGTGTATGGTAAAGAATACTGATGCAGATGCATCGGAGGAAAGGATAAACAACTATGAAGAGAATTTTACTGAAATTAAGTGGAGAAGCTCTGGCAGGAGCAGAGAAGAAGGGATTTGATGAGGCTACAGTCATCGCTGTTGCAAAGCAGATCCGCACGATCGTAGAAGAGGGAACACAGGTAGGTATCGTGATCGGAGGAGGAAACTTCTGGAGAGGACGTACCAGCGAGACCATCGACCGCAATAAGGCAGACCAGATCGGTATGCTGGCTACAGTCATGAACTGTATTTATGTATCTGATATCTGCAGATATCTGGGACTTCGTACAGAGATCTTTACACCGTTCGTATGCGGTGCGTTTACAAGTCTCTACTCCAAGGATGCAGTAGAAGAAGGATTTGCACAGGGTAAGGTCCTGTTCTTTGCAGGTGGTACAGGACATCCATATTTTTCTACAGATACAGCAACTGTACTTCGTGCTGTTGAGATCGAGGCGGAGGCGATCCTTCTTGCCAAAGCAGTAGACGGAATCTATGACAGCGATCCGAAGGTTAACCCAGATGCAGTGAAATATGACGAGATCAGTATTCAGGAAGTTGTTGACAAGAAACTGGCAGCTATGGACCTTACAGCATCTATCATGTGCCTGGAGCAGAAAATGCCAATGCTTGTTTTCGGACTTGAGGAAGAAAACAGTATCATCAATACAGTTCACGGTAAATTCAACGGAACCAAAGTAACTGTATAAAATAAATTACAAGAGGGAGATTTGACAAATGGATGAAAGAGTTCAGAAATATGAGCAGAAAATGACCAAGACACTGAAAGGCTTCGAGGAGGAACTGACAACGATCCGTGCAGGACGTGCGAACCCGCATATTCTTGACAAGATCACCGTAGATTATTATGGAAGCCCGACACCGCTTCAGCAGGTGGCAAACATCACAGTGCCGGAGGCACGTATGATCCAGATCCAGCCATGGGAAGCAAGCCTGATCAAAGGAATCGAGAAAGCGATCCTTACCTCTGATCTGGGACTGAACCCGAACAACGATGGCAAACTGATCCGTCTGGTACTTCCGGAGCTTACCGAAGAGCGTCGTAAAGAGCTGGTAAAAGATGTCAAGAAAAAAGGCGAGGCTGCCAAAGTTGCTGTCCGCAATGTCCGTCGTGATGCAAACGATGCATTCAAGAAACTTGGCAAGCAGGACGTTTCCGAGGATGAGATCAAAGACCTTGAAGATGCTGTACAGAAACTGACAGATAAATTTGTCAAAAAGATCGATGCAGCAGTAGATACCAAAGCAAAAGAGATCCTGACTGTATAATCCCGGTCAGGTGGGGAATGAGGAGAGGGAGAGCCGGAACCAGGCTCTCTTTCTGTTGCATAAAAAGAAATAAGAGGAGAAAGATATGAGAGTACCAAATCATATAGCCATCATTCTTGACGGAAACGGCAGATGGGCGAAGGCAAAGGGAATGCCGAGAGGATACGGACATATCAAGGGATGTGCGAATCTGGAGACGATCTGTGATGATATCAAGGATCTTGGAGTGAAATACCTGACAGTCTATGCTTTTTCGACAGAGAACTGGAAACGCTCCAGAGAAGAAGTTGAGGGATTGATGAAACTGTTCCGCAGCTATCTCAAGAAATGCATGAAGAGTGCCGAGAAGAACCATATGCGTGTCAAGGTCATTGGTGATCCATCTGCATTTGCACCGGATATCCAGGAGAAGATCCGTCAGCTTGAGGATTTTTCCAAGGACTATGATGAACTTTATTTCCAGATTGCGCTGAATTATGGAAGCCGTGATGAGATCGTGCGTGGTGTGCGCAAACTGGCACAGGATGTGGCAGACGGCAAAGTAGCTCCGGATGCGATCGATGAATCATGCTTTGAGAATTATCTGGATACTGCAGGGGTTCCGGATCCGGATCTTATGATCCGTACAAGCGGAGAATTAAGATTATCTAACTTCCTTATGTGGCAGCTGGCTTACACAGAATTTTATTTTACAGATGTTCCGTGGCCGGATTTCCATAAGGAAGAACTGATCAAGGCAATTGAGAAATACAATGAGAGAGACCGCAGATATGGCGGAGTCAAGGAGGAGTAGACATGTTTAAGACACGATTGATCAGCGGTATCTTTCTGGTGCTCGCAGCACTTCTGACGATCATCAGTGGAGGATATGTGCTTTTTGTGACACTGCTCTGTGTTTCTCTTCTTGGGATCCAGGAACTTTATAAAGCAATGGGCGTTCATAAGGACGGAACAGGCCTTCTGGAACTTGCAGGATATCTGGGAGCAATCCTGTATTATGCGTCTCTGCTTCTTGGATTTGAGAGATATGGAATGATGGCAGTCCTTCTGGGACTGGTGCTTCTGATGTTTGTATATGTGTTTACATATCCGAAATATCAGGCAGATCAGGTAATGGCAGCATTCTTTGGAATCGTTTATGTGGCGGTCATGCTTTCTTTTATTTTCCTCACCAGAAATCTGGAAGGCGGCAAATTTATCGTATGGCTGATCTTCCTCTGCTCCTGGGGATGTGATACTTGCGCTTACTGTGTGGGAATGCTGATCGGCAAGCACAAGATGGCGCCTGTGTTAAGCCCTAAGAAATCTGTCGAGGGTGCTGTCGGCGGTGTTGTCGGAGCAGCGGCACTTGGTGCGATCTATGCGGCTGTGACTCACGGACCTGTAGCAGAATATGCAGTGATCTGTGCAGTGGGAGCATTGATCTCCATGGTGGGTGATCTGGCTGCATCTGCGATCAAGAGAAACCGCGGCATCAAGGATTACGGCAAACTGATTCCGGGCCATGGTGGTATTCTTGACCGTTTTGACAGTGTGATCTTTACTTCGCCGATCATCTTTTATCTTGCGAAGATGATCCTTGGTTTATAAAATTCAGATGAATGGAGGAACTCTGTTTTTATGAAGAAAATTGCAATATTAGGTTCAACAGGTTCTATCGGAACACAGACACTGGACGTTGTGCGTGCAAATGGAGATATTGAAGTTCTTGGTATCAGTGCAGGAAGAAACATTGCGAAGCTGGAGGAGCAGGTTCGGGAATTTTCTCCAAAACTCGTTGCTGTATGGGATGAAAATGCAGCCAGAGATCTGGCACAGAAGATCCAGGATACAGATACGAAAGTAGTGTCCGGCATGGATGGACTTCTGGAGCTTGCGGCAATGCCGGAGACGGAGATCCTTGTCACTGCGATCGTGGGAATGCTTGGTATCCGTCCTACGATTGAAGCAATCCGTGCAGGCAAGGATATTGCACTGGCAAATAAGGAAACACTGGTAACGGCTGGACATCTGATTATGCCGATGGCAAAAGAATATGGTGTGAAGATCCTGCCGGTAGACAGTGAACACAGTGCGATCTTTCAGTCTCTGAACGGAGAACATAAGGAAGAAGTACATAAACTTCTGATCACAGCATCCGGCGGTCCTTTCCGCGGAAGAAAGAGAGAGGATCTGGAGCATGTGACTCTGGAGGATACTCTCAAACATCCGAACTGGGTGATGGGACAGAAGATCACCGTAGATTCCGCAACTCTTGTCAATAAAGGACTGGAAGTCATGGAAGCGAAGTGGCTGTTTGGCGTGGATTTGGATCATATTCAGGTGGTCGTTCAGCCGCAGAGTGTGATCCATTCTATGGTAGAATTCAAGGATGGAGGCATCATTGCCCAGCTTGGAACACCGGATATGCGTCTTCCAATCCAGTATGCACTGTATTATCCGTACAGGAGATATCTTGCGGGAGACCGGCTTGATTTTGCGAAACTTGGACAGATCACTTTTGAGGAGCCGGATATGGAGACATTCCTGGGGCTTCCGATGGCGATCCAGGCTTCCAGAGCAGGGGGCTCCATGCCAACGGTATTTAATGCGGCGAATGAGCTGGCGGTAAAGAAATTCCTGCATCGCGAGATCAGATTTCTGGATATTTATGATATTATCGGGCAGGCTATGGAAAGACATACAAAGATCGAACATCCACAGCTTGAAGATATTCTGGCAGTAGAAAACGAGACTTATCAGTGGATTGAAAGCAGGTGGTAAATTGAAGATTCTGATTGCGATCATCATTTTCAGTGCAATCATTTTGATACATGAGCTGGGACATTTTCTTCTGGCAAAATTAAATGGCATCAGTGTAACGGAGTTTTCTCTTGGCATGGGACCAAGACTGTTCAGTGTACAGAAGGGAGAGACACGCTATTCCGTGAAACTGCTTCCTCTTGGCGGCTCCTGTGCCATGGTTGGCGAGGATACAGCAGAGGAAGAACTTCCGGGTTCTTTTAATGCTGCTCCGGTATGGGGCAGGATTTCCGTTGTGGCAGCAGGGCCAGTGTTTAACTTCATCCTGGCATTTATCCTGTCGCTGATCATCGTCGGATTTGTCGGATATGATCCTGCAGAGATCGTTGAAGTACAGAAGGATTCTGCAGCAGAGACAGCAGGACTTGAAGCAGGCGATGTGATCACGGAATACAATGGATATCATGTGGATCTTGCGAAGGATCTGTATGTGTACAGTTATCTGAATGCGCTTAACGAGGGAGATACCGTCACGCTTAAAGTCCGCCGCGACGGCGAGATCAAAGAGATTCAGTATACGCCAGATGTGTCTGTGAGATATCTTCTTGGCTTTAACCGTTCAGATGCTTCTTCTATGACGGTAGAATCGCTGATACAGGGAATGCCCCTTGAGGAAGCGGGGCTTCAGCCGGGGGATACGATCACAGCGATCAATGGAACGGAGATTGCAGACGGAGAGGCGTACGATGCATATCTGGCAGAGCATCCTCTTTCTGATGAGGCAGTGGAAATTACTTATGTGCGTGACGGGCTGGATTATACGGTCACGATCACTCCGAAGGAATACCGTACGCCACAGCTTGGATTTTCTTACAATCTGGGCTATCAGAAAGCAAGTGGCCTTCAGGTTCTGAAATATGGTGTGCTGGATGTGAAATACATGATCCGTACTACGCTTCTGAGCCTGAAACAGCTTGTTACAGGAAACCTCGGATTCAAAGATCTGAGCGGTCCGGTAGGTGTTGTTGATGCGATCGGAACCACTTATGAGGAGAGCAAGAGCGAAGGAGCACTGATGCTCTGGATGAACATGCTCAATATGGCTGTGCTTCTGTCGGCAAACCTCGGTGTTATGAACCTTCTTCCGCTTCCAGCACTGGATGGAGGACGTCTGGTATTTTTGATCGTGGAAGCGATCCGCCGTAAACCGATCAACCGGGAGATCGAGGGCATGGTCCATTTTGCGGGCCTGATGCTTTTGATGGCATTGATGGTCGTGGTCATGTATAATGACATTATGAAGATCTTTTAATACAGAAGGATGTCGGCTGTTATGAACGGCAGCTGGTGATAAGAAGAAACGGGAGACCGCCCTTATATGGCAGTCTTCCGTTTCTTTGTGTTATTTCCGTCATATCTGACATAGATTATCCTGAGAGGTTTTTGGCAGGAGAAATAAATGAGATCTTATGGAGATATCCGGGCACAGCAGGAGAATGTTGATGAGGGCGGGCTCAAAGTAACTGTGATGACGGCGGATGGGACGCGGCCTGTGGAGAATGCACTGGTGAAAATATCGTATACCGGAGAGAGTGGTCAGACGATCGAGGAGGTCAGGACAGATTCGTCCGGGCAGACACCGGTCCTGGATGTGAAGACACCACCGCTGGAGTACAGCATGGAGCCATCGGAGCAGCAGCCATATGCGGAATATACGGTCCAGGTGGAGGCAGAAGGGTTTGAGAATTCCGAGGTCGCCGGGACACAGGTACTTCCGGGTGTCCTTGCTCAGCAGACAGTCAGTGTTGATTTTCAGGCAAATGCTTCGTTTGAGCGGCTGGTGATCGGACCTCATACTCTGTGGGGCGAATACCCGCCCAAGATCGAAGAAGCAGAAGTAAAGCCTGTGGATGAAAGCGGCGAGATCGTTCTGAGCCGTGTGGTGATCCCGGAATACATCGTTGTCCATGATGGTTCTGTGAACGACACAACGGCGCGGGACTATTATGTGCGTTATAAGGATTATATCAAAAACGTGGCAAGCAGTGAGATTTATGCGACCTGGCCGGACGATACGATCCGGGCGAATGTCCTGGCGATCATGTCGTTTACCCTGAACCGGGTCTATACGGAGTGGTACCGGAATAAAGGCAAAGATTTCACGATCACCTCCTCTACAGCTTATGACCATAAATGGATTCCGGGAAGAAATATTTTTGACAGTATTTCCAGGATCGTGGATGAACTTTTTGAAAATTATCTGTCCAGGCCGGATGTGAGACAGCCGATCCTGACCCAGTACTGTGACGGACGGCGGGTGCAGTGCAGGAATCGCGGGTGGATGACACAGTGGGGCAGTAAGGCACTGGGAGATCAGGGGTATTCACCGATAGAGATTCTTCGTTACTTCTATGGAAATGATATGTATATCAATGTCGCGGAAGAAGTATCAGGAATTCCGGCGTCCTGGCCAGGGTATGATCTCAATATCGGGGCAACAGGACCAAAAGTCCGCCAGATGCAGGAACAGTTAAATGTGATCGCCGGAGCATATCCCGCAGTGCCGAAGGTAGGCGTGGATGGGATTTATGGAGAGCAGACAAAAGCTTCTGTACAGAAATTCCAGAACATATTCGGGCTTCCTGAGACCGGGATCACCGATTATCCGACGTGGTATAAGATCCAGGAAATCTATGTTGCAGTCAGCAGGATCGCAGAATTGAATTAAATTTGCAAAAAAACGAAAAAATTTCAAAAAAAGGCTTGACTTTGCCAATTGTTTCTGGTATTCTACTACATGTCGCGAGGGAAAAGCAAAAAGAATTCCCAAAGAAATGCGATATGCGGAAGTGTCGGAACTGGCAGACGAGCAAGACTAAGGATCTTGTAAGCATTGCGCTTGTGTGGGTTCAAGTCCCATCTTCCGCATGAATGAGAACCCTGTATCTGAAAAGGTACAGGGTTTTTTGCTGTCCCAAAAACCATTGAAAAACACGGCGAAAAAAATTGAAAAAAATTAAAAAAAGGTATTGACTATATGAGTAGCATTTGATATACTACCACTTGTCGCGAGGGAAGAGCAAAAGAATTCCCGAAGAAATGCGATATGCGGAAGTGTCGGAACTGGCAGACGAGCAAGACTAAGGATCTTGTAAGCATTGCGCTTGTGTGGGTTCAAGTCCCATCTTCCGCATGAAAGGTATTGATTTTTGCATTACCTTTTGTTATACTAACATCTATCGCGAGGAAATATTATTTCCATGAAATGCGATATGCGGAAGTGTCGGAACTGGCAGACGAGCAAGACTAAGGATCTTGTGAGCATTGCGCTCGTGTGGGTTCAAGTCCCATCTTCCGCATGAGAGAGAACTCCTGTTGCATCAGGAGTTTTTTTTTTGCAACAGGAAATTTATATTGATGTTTCATTCATATCCTGCAAATAAAAAAGAAAATTTTTTTGAAAAAAAGAGGAATTTGAAACATTATGTAGAATATATTTAATATAGGGTATTTTGTCGTTACTGTAGACCATAGTATTTTTTATCTGTGGGGGAAAGTGCCTATGAATATCAGAGAGAAGATGGAACAGCAGGAACTTGAGGTTTTGAGTCCATATGCAGCACACAGTGTTCATTCCAGGGGGAGAGAGCACACAGAGGAGGAATGTGATGTAAGAACTGTTTACCAGAGAGACCGTGACCGGATTCTTCACAGTAAGGCATTTCGCAGACTTAAGGATAAAACGCAGGTGTTTCTTGCACCGCATGGAGATCATTACAGGAATCGTCTTACACATACACTTGAGGTATCGCAGATTGCCCGAACGATTGCCAGGGCACTTCGGTTGAATGAAGATCTGGTAGAAGCGATCGCACTTGGACATGATCTTGGCCACACGCCATTTGGTCATGCAGGTGAATATGCACTGAATGAAATCCATCCGGGCGGTTTTGCGCATTACAGGCAGAGCATCCGGGTTGTACAGATTCTGGAGAAGAGTGGAGAGGGACTGAATCTCACGTGGGAAGTGAGAGATGGTATTTTGAATCATCGCCTCAGAGGCAGTCCGTCTACACTGGAAGGTCAGATCGTTCGTTTTTCTGACAAGCTTGCTTATATTCATCACGATATGGATGATGCCCAGAGGGCAGGTATTTTCAGTGAGGATGATATACCGGTTACACTTCGGATGCTTTTGGGCTATACGACAAGGGAAAGATTGAATACTTTTGTGCATGATATTATAGAGAGCAGTCTTGACAGAGACCGTATCGAGATGTCAGAGAAGATCTTTGAAGCACTGATGGAGCTTCGGGCGCTTATGTTTCGGAATGTATATACGCATTCAGAAGCAAAGAAAGAAGAATACAAAGCGATCAGAATGCTGAAGAAGCTGTACGAATATTATATAGATCAGCCGGAGCAGATGTCCGCGGAGTACCAGCGGCTCATTGAGAGAGGAGAGCCCGTATCCCAGGTGGTCTGTGATTACCTGTCAGGTATGACAGATCAGTATTCCATGGAAAAATTCCGGCAGATCTACATACCAAAGTCCTGGGAGGGCTATTAAGCAGCAGAGGAGGATGGCGATGCGTTATTCGGACGATATCATTGAAGAAGTACGTCAGAAGAATGATATTGTAGATGTGGTATCCCAATATGTGAAATTAACCAGGAAAGGCAGTTCCTATTTTGGATTATGTCCTTTCCACAATGAGAAGACACCTTCATTTTCCGTAACGCCGGGGAAGCAGATGTATTATTGCTTTGGCTGCGGAGCCGGTGGGAATGTTTTTAATTTTATCATGGAATATGAGAACTATACGTTTGGAGAGGCTTTGAAGCATCTGGCAGACCGTGCGGGAGTGGAACTTCCCAAGATCGAATATTCCAAAGAAGTAAGAGAAAAGGCACAGGAGCGTGCAGAGCTTCTGGAGATCAACAAGCAGGCGGCACAGTATTTTTATTACCAGCTTCGTACAGAAAAAGGAGCTCAGGGATATCAGTATCTTGCCGGCCGTGGACTCAGCGAAGAAACGATGCGTAAGTTCGGACTTGGGTATTCAGACAAATTTGGCGGCGGTTTATATCAGTTCCTCAAATCCAAAGGATACAGCGATGACCGTCTTCGGGATTCCGGACTGTTCAATGTAGATGAGCGTCATGGGATGTACGATAAGTTCTGGAACCGTGTGATCTTTCCAATCATGGATGTCAATAATCGTGTGATCGGTTTTGGCGGCCGTGTGATGGGAGATGGCAAACCGAAATATCTGAATTCACCGGAGACAAAGATCTTTGACAAGAGCCGTAATCTGTACGGATTGAATGTTGCGAGGACGACAAGGAGGAAGTATCTGATCCTGTGTGAGGGCTATATGGATGTGATCTCGATGCACCAGGCAGGTTTTACGAATGCAGTGGCTTCGCTCGGTACAGCACTGACTTCCGGGCATGCCAGTCTCCTGAAGCGCTATACACAGGAAGTACTGCTCCTTTATGACAGTGATGAAGCAGGAGTCCGTGCAGCACTTCGCGCGATTCCGATTCTTCGAGAGGCGGGAGTGAATTCCAGGGTCGTAAATCTGCGGCCTTATAAGGATCCGGATGAATTTATCAAGAATCTGGGAGCAGAGGCTTTCGAAGAACGACTTGAGCAGGCATCGGACAGTTTTATGTTCCGCGTGAACATTGCAGAAGACGAATTTCCGATGAATGAGCCGCAGGGCCAGAATCGTTTTTTTGAGCGTTGTGCAGAGATGCTTCTGGAATTGAAAGATGAGCTGGAGCGAAATCTTTATATAGAGGCGATCGTAAAGAAGTACCGTGGACAGTATGGAATCAGCGCAGAGGATCTCCGGAAAAGGGTCAATACACTTGCTCTTCGGGGAACACCGGCAGAGCACCGGGTACAGCCAAAGAAAAGTCAGGATGGCACTCCGAAGAAAAAAAGGGACAGTGCATCTGATAAGGCACAGAAACTGATGCTGACCTGGCTTGTCACCTATCCCGGGATTTTTGATAAAGTGGCACAGTATCTGGCACCGGAGGACTTTGTGGTTCCTCTGTACAGGGAAGTTGCAGGTATGCTGTTTGAACAGAGGAAAGAAGGGGAGATCAACCCTGCCAGACTTCTGAACAGCTTTACTGACAGTGAGGAGCAGCGGGAAGTTGCATCATTGTTTAATGCGACGATCCATCTGGAGACACCACAGGAACAGGACCATGCATTTGCTGACACGCTTCTTCGAATCAAGACGGAGAGTCTTGCAGAAAGAAATCGAAACTGGGATCCTGCTGACATAGCGGGACTTCAGGAAATTATCAAAGCCAAAAAAGAATTGGAGGAGCTCGGCCGAAAACGCCGGGAACTGCATATTTCTTTTGAATAAGGATAAAATATAAACACTATATGGAGGGAATGAGCACCTATGGAAATGAATATGGGCAAATTCAGTGAAAAACTGGTTGAGCTTCTGGAGCTTGCAAAAAAGAAAAAAAACGTACTGGAATACCAGGAGATCAGTGATTTCTTCAAAGACCAGCCGCTGGAAGTTGAACAGATGGAAAAGGTATACGATTTCCTGGAAGCCAGCGGAGTCGATGTGCTTCGTATTTCGGGCAATGATGACGGTCTGATGCTGGATGATGACGCAGACCTGGACAAACTGGACGATGAGGAAGAGATCGAACTGGACAAGATTGATCTTTCTGTACCGGAAGGTGTCAGCATCGAAGATCCTGTCCGTATGTACCTCAAAGAAATCGGTAAAGTCAGTCTTCTTACCGCAGATGAGGAGATCGAGCTTGCAAAACGTATGGAGCAGGGCGATGAGGAAGCCAAGAAACGTCTGGCAGAAGCCAATCTTCGTCTTGTAGTCAGCATTGCAAAGCGTTATGTGGGACGTGGAATGCTGTTCCTGGATCTGATCCAGGAAGGAAACCTTGGTCTTATCAAAGCAGTTGAGAAATTCGACTATCGTAAGGGATATAAATTCAGTACCTATGCAACCTGGTGGATCCGTCAGGCGATCACAAGAGCGATCGCGGACCAGGCAAGGACCATCCGAATCCCGGTTCATATGGTAGAGACCATCAACAAACTGATCCGTGTTTCCCGTCAGTTACTGCAGGAGTTAGGCCGTGAACCTACCCCGGAAGAGATCGCAGCAGAGATGAACATGCCGGTAGACCGTGTGCGTGAGATCCTCAAGATCTCTCAGGAGCCGGTATCTCTGGAAACACCGATCGGTGAGGAGGAAGACAGCCACCTTGGAGATTTCATCCAGGATGATAATGTTCCGGTGCCGGCAGATGCAGCAGCATTTACCCTTCTCAAGGAGCAGCTGATCGAAGTCCTCGGAACTCTTACTGAGAGAGAGCAGAAAGTTCTGAGACTGCGTTTCGGACTGGATGACGGACGTGCACGTACTCTTGAGGAAGTTGGTAAGGAATTCAACGTTACCAGAGAGCGTATCCGTCAGATCGAGGCGAAAGCTCTTCGCAAATTACGTCATCCAAGCCGCAGCCGTAAACTGAAGGATTATCTGGACTGATGGGTGCTTCAGTACAGATTTCCCGGAGGCTGTGTGCGATTGCTGACCTGGTAACAGAGGGAAACCGGCTGGTGGATGTAGGATGTGATCATGGATATCTGCCGGTATACCTGAAACTTCAGGACAAAATCCCGAGTGCGATTGCAACGGATGTCGCAGAAGGGCCGTTATCCAGAGCACGGGCGCATATTGAGCAGTATGGATTGTGCTCCTACATAGAGACAAGGCGCTGTGACGGACTTGCTGATGTCGGACATGGAGAGGGAGATACCCTTGTCATTGCCGGCATGGGCGGTCCTTTGATGGAGCGTATTCTTACGGATGGCAGAAGTGTCTGGGATGATTTTCAGGAAATGATCCTTCAGCCGCAGTCAGATATCCCACATTTCCGTCACTTCCTTCTGGAGAATGGATTCCATATCACAGAAGAAGAGATGATCCTTGAGGATGGCAAATTTTATCCGATCATGAAGGTGAAACGAAATGCGGAAGCGGAGAATGAGGAATGGAGCGTTCAGGAGGAAATGTTTGGAAAATTCCTTCTTGAGAGGAAGCATCCGGTTCTTGAGAAATTCCTGAAAAGAGAACTCAGGATCCATGAGGAGATTCTTGAGAAACTCAAAGAAGCCTGCGGGGAGACAGCAATCCATCGCAAAAAAGAAGTTGAGGAGGAGCGGCAGCTTATCCTGGCTGCCCTGGATCGATATGAAAGTAAAGGAACTGACAGCGTGGCTGGAGAATAAATATCCGGCAAAGGCAGCAGAACACTGGGATAATGTGGGACTTCTGGTCGGTGACGATGAAGCGGAAGTTTCCCATGTTTTTCTTGCACTGGATCTGACAGAGGAAACTCTGGAAGAAGCGATCCAGGCAGGAGCAGAAATGATCATCACACATCATCCGATGATCTTTAGTGGGATCAAAAAGATCAACAATCATGATTTTACCGGAAGGAAGATCATGCGCCTGATCCAGAATCATATTTCTTATTACGCCATGCATACGAATTATGATATTCTTGGCATGGCAGATTTAAGTGCGGATTATCTGAAACTTGAGGAGAGAGAAGTCCTTTCTGTGACAGAAGAGACGAAGGACGGCTGTGAGGGATTTGGCCGTGTCGGTATGCTTCCGAAGCAGATGAGCCTCAGAGAATGTGGGGAATTTGTAAAGACTGCACTTTCTCTTAATGATGTGAAGATTTATGGTGACCTTGACCAGCCGGTGCGCAAAGCAGCAATCTGTACAGGAAGCGGCAAGAGCATGATCTCGGATGTGCTTGCCAAAGGCGCAGATGTGTATGTCACCGGTGATATCGACCATCACACAGGAATCGATACAGTAGCCGCAGGACTGGCGATCATCGACGCCGGTCACTATGGCACAGAATATATTTTTATGGATGCCATGAAAAAGAAGCTCGGCGAAAACTTCCCGGAACTTCCGATCACATGCGCAAAAGTAAAAAGCCCGTATGTAATACTGTAACTGACTATAAAAACGGGAGGGTTTTTATGGAGGATATGGCAAAAGTAACGATCAATGGTGAAACGAAAGAATATCCCTGTGGAACTTCCTACAGGGATATTGTCAATGAACACCAGAAAGATACAGAGGCTCCGATCATACTGGTCACAGTGAATGGGAGACTTCGGGAGCTTCACAAAAGGGTCAAGGGTGACTGTCAGGTAGAGTTTATCACCACCAGAGACCATATTGGATTTTCTACCTACAAGAGAAGTACCTGCCTTGTGCTGCTTAAGGCAATCTATGATGTGGCAGGCAAGGATGCGGTAGAGAAAGTAGAAATCCATTATTCCGTTGGCTCCGGTTATTATTTTACGATGGATGGATTTTCAGGACTGGATCAGGATTTTCTGGATCAGGTGAGAGCACAGATGCATAAGATTGCAGATGCAAAAGTACCGATCAATAAGCAGTCGGTCAATACAGATGAGGCGATCGCGCTGTTTCACCGTCATCACATGTATGACAAAGAAAAGCTGTTCCGGTATCGCCGTGTTTCCAAAGTGAATATCTACAGCATAGGGAACTATGATGATTATTTTTATGGATATATGGCAGACCACACCGGATATGTGAAATATTTTGACTTGAAACTCTATGATGAAGGCTTCGTTCTGGAACTGCCGGAGCGCAAGGCCCCGTCTGTGATCCCGCCGTTTGCTCCGGAGGAAAAGATCTTCCAGGTACAGAAAGAATCTCAGGAGTGGGCAGAAAAGATGGATATTTCCTATGTCGGAGATCTGAATGACCGCATCACCAGTGAAGGCGTGCGGAATATCCTTCTGGTACAGGAAGCACTTCAGGAGGCAAAGATTTCCAGGATCGCACAGCAGATCGTAGCGGATGGGAATAAGAAGTTTATCATGATCGCAGGCCCGTCTTCTTCTGGAAAGACCAGCTTTTCACATCGTTTGTCGATCCAATTGACAGCACATGGCATGAAGCCACATCCGATCGCGGTGGATAATTATTTCAAAAACAGAGAAGATACACCTCTGGACGAATACGGCGAAAAGAATTATGAATGTCTGGAAGCCCTGGATGTGGAGAAATTTAATGAAGATATGCTGGCACTTCTCCGCGGTGAACGTGTTGAACTTCCGGTATTTAACTTTGTGACGGGTCACAGAGAATACAGAGGTGATTTTCTGCAGCTTGGCAAAGATGATGTCCTTGTTATCGAGGGAATTCATGGACTCAATGACAAGCTGAGCCATTCTCTTCCGAAAGAGAGCAAATTCAAGATCTACATCAGTGCACTGACACAGCTGAATGTCGACAAGCACAACCGTATCCCGACCACGGACGGAAGGCTGATCCGAAGGATCGTGCGCGATGCAAGGACACGGGGAACCAGTGCAAAGGACACGATCGCCAGATGGCCGTCAGTAAGAAGAGGCGAGGAAGCGAATATCTTCCCATATCAGGAAGAAGCGGATGTAATGTTCAACTCTGCACTTGTTTATGAGCTGGCATGTCTGAAACTTTATGCAGAGCCACTTCTGTTTGGAATCGGCAAGGACGAACCGGAATATGTGGAGGCGAAGCGTCTTCTCAAATTCTTTGATTATTTTGTGGCAGTACCAAGCGATGATATCCCGCGAAATTCTCTTCTCCGGGAGTTTGTAGGGGGAAGCTGCTTTGATGTCTGATCCTGCAAAATAAATTTATGCTTTACTTAAAGAGGGATTCGTGTTAGAATAGCAAACATGTGAGCAGGCCAGGTGATCGCGGCTGTACAGACGAAAGGGTACAGACGAGGAAAGTCCGGGCTTCGCAGGGCAGGATGCCGGATAACGTCCGGTGGAGGTGACTCCCAGACCAGTGCAACAGAAATAAACCGCCTCCTTTGGAGGTAAGGGTGGAAAGGCAGTGTAAGAGACTACCGCCGTTGTGGTAACAGAACGGGCACATGTAAACTCCATTCGAAGCAAGACCGAAAAGAAAGCGATACGGCTGCCCGTCGTGCTTTCAGGTGGGTCGCTCGAGCCAGCTGGCAACGGCTGGCCTAGACAGATGATCACTCAACGACATAACCCGGCTTATCGGTCTGCTCACACAAAGAAAAATGATCAAATACTGGCATGACTTACAGAGATGTAAGTTGTGCCTTTTTTTCTTGGGGAAAAAGTAAGGATAAGTGAGACTTAAGAGAGGAGGAAATTGCCTTGTTTGAGGAAGGTAAGTGTGATAAGATGAATAATATAGAAAAGGTCGGGATGAGGCAATCAAATTTATGAAGTAGGAGGCAGGACATATGAGGAAAGTATATCTGAAACTGATACTTTTTTTATTCGTATTGTTTGCGGTTCCATTACATGCAGACAATGTTCTGGCATCGACGCCTGCGATCTATGTGGGGAAAACCGATGTCGATGTTTCGGCGGGTACTATCAGTAAATATGTATTTACGCCAGTATTTTCCGGATCGTATACGTTCTGTTCGGTTGGTTCGGCAGATACCTATGGTTATCTTTATAGTGCCGATGGTACTGTGCTGAAATCAGATGATGACTCCGGAACAGATCGTAACTTTAAAATTACTTATACACTGGAAAAAGGGGTACAGTATTATTTTGGCGTAGAATATTATAGCCCTTATATATCCGGTACTATTTCCGTAGAGTTGGCGGATAATTTTACAGAGCTTTCGAATGAAGCAAACAGCATTACAGTTCCTAATACAGAACAGATGTTTTGTTATACATCATATATAACAGGAAATTATGAGTTTTCATTTTTGCATTATGATTTTCTGGATATCATGATGTATGATGAAAACGGCACGGAACTTTCTGCCGTAGAAAGCACTGGAAGCAAACTGACCTATGAACTGCGTGCAGGAAAGAGATATTACTTATCATTAAAGAATCATGGTTCATCAAGCAGGTTAATAACAGTTACGGTCACAGATCCTGCAGTTTCTACCGGATATGTGGATACACGTGTAAAAGTTGGCAAAATTTCCATGATCAGATTCATTCCAGATGAATCGGCCAGCTATATAATCCGTACAAACAGTGGGAACAGTCCGATCGTATATGTATATGGTTCGGCGAAGAATACACTATTAATTGCTAATAGAAAACAGTCAGAAAAAAATGTTGATATCTGTATGGAACTGACGAAAGGTGAGAACTATTATATTGGAATAAAGAGGACAGATGGTTCCAGTTATGTTAATGAAACACTGTATATTAAACAGGAAGTAGGCCGACTGGGAAAGAATACAGCTATTATTAGAAACAATGCCACCTATCGTGTCCCGTTTGATGCTCCTGCATCTGGAAAGTACAGATTTTATTCAGATGGGAATGAAGTTTCAAGTGTCGATATCCGGTTATATTCGGAGAAAGGAACCTGCCTGATTTCCGAAAAAAGAAAAGAGACATTTTCCTTTGAATACGATCTGGTTCAGGGAGAAAGATATTTTATTCGAATTGAATTAAACGGTGGTAATTTTGAAGATTTTCCTTTCTATATTGAGCCGGATGTAGAGACATTATCTTGTGGAACCTATACGTTTAACTTGAATGCAGGTGACAAGGTTATCAGAAAGCTCAGTTTTCCGTATGACAGAAAATACAGGATTGAGTTTGCCGGTGCAGAAAAAATATCCCCTACGATTTATGATCAAAGAGGAAAGGTATCCTATAGCGGATCGTGGAATGGTATCCTGAGGATAGGGGAATTTTTTAAGGCAGATGAAAGCAGTATTCTTGAATTTAGTTTTTCAGACCCGGAAGTTTCCGGATCGGTTACACTTACTATTTCGGAAGAAAGTATTTCGCCAAGTGGAACTTCATTAAGGTGTTCATATCTTAATTCAGGAAGCATAAAGGTTACGGTTCCGAGAGCTGCAGATTACAGATTAAAGATCACATCGAATTCGGCTGCGACGGCGAAGCTGCTTGATGCAGAAAATACTGTGCTTGCCTCCTGTGATGAGTCAACAACGGGAACGATCACACTTAAGGCCAGCCTGCAGGCGGATGAGACTTATTATCTCTTTATTGATCAGACAGAGAGTGGTAGTGGACTCAACTGCTGGGTGGAGATAGAAGAGGATGTTCTAAGTGTGGCAGCAGGAGATAATACAGTTACAATTCCAGCCGGCAAGACAGTCAGACTTTTGTGGAGTGCTCCCTACACTGGTAATTTCGATATTTACACAACAGGAAGTAAGGATACGGTAGGTGCCCTTTATTCTCTGGAGGGTGAGAAACTTGCGGAAAATGATGATTACAATGGAAACCGGAACTTCAGACTTAACCGATATTTTAAGGCAAATGAAAAATATTATATTGATGTAAGGTATTACAGCAATTATTTAAGTGGAGATGTAAATTTACATATCGAGGAGCAAATACTTGAGCTCGGAGCAAATACGATCGATCTGCCGTCACTTTCGAGAACGGAGCTAAAGTATGTGATACCGGAGGATGGTACTTACAGTTTTTATACGACAGGTGATGACTATACGATAGCGAAATCAATTCGTGCAAATGTCAACGCCCCTTATCAGCTTTCTGTAATAGATGTTTATACTGGAGGAGAGGGACATAACTTCCGATATACGTATACCTTCAGCAAAGGAACTACAGTAAGGATGCAGATCTGTTACAATGATGCGAAGAACAGTGCTCTTATGGGAAGATGGTGTGAGGGAAGTGGACAGATCAATCTTGTGATTGAAAAAACGAACTGGACATGGAATATGAACGGTGATGTTCTGACGATTTCCGGTACTGGAGCACTTCCTGATTTTACCTCATATGGATCACCTCCGTGGTATAGCTACTATGTCAGGGAAGTTGTTTTTTCAGAGGGAATTACCTCTATTGGTGGTAAATTCTTATGGTGTTCTAATATAGAACGGGTTACTGTCCCGTCAACAGTTTCCTATATTTCACCAAGGGCATTTTCGGGGTGTTCTTTATTGACTTCTGTGGAGATCAGTCCGGAGAATCCATACTATACAGCGAAAGATGGAGCCGTTTTTAACAAAAATGGAACGATGCTGGTTTGTGTGCTGCCGGGTATGTATGACAGCTATGAAGTTCCGGACGGTACGACTGCCATTGGAGATTATTCTTTTGTAGATGCTCATGTGACAGACATTACGCTGCCGTCCAGTGTTGCACGGATCGGATACGAAGCTATGATGCGTTCCGACATTAAAAGCATTAAGATCCTGAATCCTGTGGTTACCAATTATCCGGTAGGAATCAGCTTCTGCTATTCCACCCCAACTATTACCGGCTATTCCGGAAGTACCGCAGAAGCGTATGCAGATCAACACAAAAATCCATTTGTTGCCATAAAGACGAACAGTTTAGGCTCAGATATGACATGGGCAAATGAGCCGTCAGATACACTGGTCATTATTGGTACAGGAAACAGTGTGATGTCATCTTATGACAGTTCTACTTACATGAATGCGCCGTGGTATTCTGCTCGTCATAACATTAAATATGTGAAACTGTATGGCATAAGTAAAATCGGCGATTATTGTTTCTATGGATTGGATGATCTGGAAGAAATCGTAGTTCCGGATGGTGTGACTGAGATCGGAGCATTTGCATATTCTGGCTGTACGCGCGCTGCGACAGTAACTTTGCCAGACAGTCTTACCAAAGTTGGCGACGGTGCATTTTATGGATGTGATGCGTTGAATGCGGTGATTTATCTGGGAACAGAAGATAAGAAAGATCAGATTTCTGTAGGTGAAAATAATGAACAGCTTTTGAATGCACAGTGGCTGTGTGTTACTTCTGTAGATGATATCTGTACAGCAGAGACTATGGAGTGTGAACATGGAAGTGTGATCCTCAGTAGAAGCGGACTTTGCAGCAAAGGTATGGAGCTTACTGTGACAGCGACACCGGAGAGCGGATACGTGCTGGCCCAGATCCTGGTAAATGGAAATGAGATCATGCCGGATGAGAATGGCAGTTACTCCTTTGTGATCAGGGAAAACAGCAGGGTCAGTGCATCCTTTGTACCGCACAGTATTACTGGAATTCAGATGAAAACAGAACCACTGGTCAAAGAATATGCGGAACAGACAGGTGTGCTGGATCTGACGGGAACAACGATTGAGCTGCTGTATAATGATGGTATGACAGATACCGTGGATGTAACAGAAGATATGGTTTCTGGTTTTGATCCGACAGTGATAGGAGATCAGGATATCACGGTAACTTATGAGGGATTTACCTGCAGTTTCACAGTGACAGTTCTGCAGACGGGAGTAACACTCGAAAAAGAACTTGTCGATGGAAAAGAGGTTTATGTAGCCAGAGTTTCCAATGTGGAAAAAATCAGGGAACACGGAATCCTTATCGGAACAGATCCGACCATAGAAGACGAGGCACTTACCCTGGATACCCCAGGAAGGACCCGTCTGGCATATCAGGAATATGAAGCAGATGGTAAGTCCTATCTATTTGCACCTGACGGATGTGAGAAATACGTGATCAGGTCATATGTGATTGAAGAAGATGGAACCGTACATTTATCTTCGGCTGTTCATCCAGATGCAGATTAAATAAAAAGATCAGAGGAGATGCTGCTGGCACCTCCTCTGATCTTTTAAAAGAAGAATTATTTATTTCTCATTCCTCTGTATTTTTCTTCACAATATTTACATCTGTAAACTTCTTTCTCCGGGTCGGCGAGGATAAATACCTGGTCAAGACCCTGCTCGATGGAAGTGATGCAGCGTGGGTTTTTGCATTTGATGACGTTTGTGATCTGTTTTGGAAGTTTCAGGACTCTTTTTTCAACGATCTTCTCGTCTTTGATGATGTTGACGGTGATGTTGTGATCGATGAATCCGAGAATATCCAGATCAAGGTTTTCAATCGGGCATTCTACTTTGATGATGTCTTTGACCCCCATTTTGTTGCTCTTTGCGTTTTTGATGATGGCAACGGTACAGTCAAGCTTGTCAAGCTTCAGATCGTGATAGATCGTCATGGCTTTGCCGGCTTTGATATGGTCGAGTACGAAACCTTCGTGAAGTGCTCCAACGTTTAACATTATACTTCCACCTCCAGTAATGTAAGAATCAGTGCCATACGGACATAGACACCATACTGTGCCTGCTTGAAGTATGCGGCACGAGGATCATCATCTACCTCAACTGCAATCTCATTTACACGCGGAAGCGGATGGAGGATATACATGTCCTTCGGAGCCAGTTCCATTTTCTGTTTGTCGAGGATGTAGAAGTCTTTCATACGTACATAGTCTTCTTCGTTGAAGAAACGCTCTTTCTGTACACGTGTCATGTAGAGAATGTCAAGTTTTGGAAGTGCATCTTCCAGACGTTCTACTTCTTCGAATTCTACATTGTTTTTCTCAAGGACATCTTCACGGATGTAACTTGGTACACGAAGTTCTTCCGGTGAGATCAGGACAAATTTTACATTGGAATAGCGAAGTACCAGTGCCTCGATCAGAGAATGAACGGTACGTCCGAATTTCAGGTCACCACAGAGACCAATGGTAAGATTGTCAAGTCTTCCTTTGAGGGAACGGATAGTAAGAAGATCAGTGAGTGTCTGAGTAGGATGCTGATGACCACCGTCACCGGCGTTGATAACAGGAATAGAAGAAGCCATAGAAGCTACGAGCGGAGCACCTTCCTTTGGATGACGCATAGCACAGATATCTGCATAACAGGAAACGACACGAATCGTATCGGCGACACTTTCACCTTTGGCAGCGGAACTGGAACCGGCAGAAGAGAAACCTAAAACTTTGCCGCCAAGATTCATCATGGCTGCTTCAAAACTTAAACGTGTACGTGTACTTGGTTCATAAAAACAGGTGGCAAGTCGCTTATCATCGCAGACGTGCGCGTACTTTGATGGATTTTTTTCAATGTCGCTGGCAAGATCCAGAAGATCGTCGAGTTCTTCTTTGGAAAGATCCAGCGGGCTCATTAAATGTCTCATAAGAAACCTCCCTTATTGATGTGGAAAATTCGCTAAAATTCTCTCTTGCACAATCATATACTAGAAGAATCGATTTTTCAAGCAGATTTCGTAAGTATTTTTTCAAAAATTAATCCTGCGGCAAACCAGAGAGGCGCATAGTCCAGCCGGATGATGCCTCTGTACTGAAAACGTGCAGCAGAGTAATCCCAGGGACAGATGCCGATTTCTTTGAGAAAACTGCCGCTTATGAATTCAACTATATAAAATCCCAGCATATAGAGAAATCCGCGGTAAATAAAGGAATAAGAGGAGATTCGTGCATACAAGGGAGCGATGATGGCGGCACAGCCATAGATCGGGAACATGAGAAGAGAACTTTTGCCGGTCATATTCAACTGCCCTGCCATAAGTGAGTGAAGCCCGGTCCAGAAAACCTCCATGCACCATCCGATCGAGCCGCAGAGAAAAAAGTTTGTCAGATTCTGGTTCATAGCGGTTCCTCCTGAAGTAAAAAAAGATTTGATAAAAACCAATATTAACGATGCGTTAATTAGTATGGCTGGTCTTGAAAAAAAGATACACAGATGTTATATTTATACAAATAACAGTAACTGTTCAGTACCCTCACAGTTACGAGTCAAAATGCAGTCCAGATCACCTTCGGTGATGGCATTTTGCCTTGTATGTCTCGGGATTTTGGCAAAAAACATGCCAAAACACCTCGCGGGATACTACCTACTGAATAGTTATAAATAACACTAAGAAACAGGAGCATACAACATGGATTATCAGCAAAGCAGGGCATACATCAGAGACGCAGAGCAGTACGCGGGCGGTGCCCTGGATCTTACCAATATAAAGGAAATCATGAAGCGTCTTGGCAATCCCCAGGATCAGCTTAAATATGTTCATGTAGCAGGAACCAACGGCAAGGGATCCGTGATCGCGTATTTATATACGACACTGACCAATGCCGGATATCACGTTGGACGGTATATTTCCCCATCCGTATATTCTTACCGAGAAAAGATCGAGGTGGAGGGAACACCGATCAGCAGAGAGCAGTTTGCAAAACATACAACCAGGGTTGCTGCAGTGATCGAAGAAATGACCGCAGAAGGTCTCGCGCATCCCACCCCATTTGAAATCGAAACGGCGGTGGCATTTTTATTTTTTACAGAAGAAAAATGTGATCCAGTCATCCTGGAAGTCGGCATGGGCGGCATCACCGATGCGACAAACCTGATCCGCACGACAGAACTTGCTGTTCTCGTACCGATCAGTATGGATCACCAGTCCTTCCTCGGCAATACGATCGCAGAGATCGCGGAGAAAAAAGCTGGCATTATCAAACCAGGCTGTAGTGTGGTGACGATCGGACAGGAGCCGGAGGCACTGGAAGTTATAGAGAACGTAAGCCGTGAGGCAGGAGCAGATCTCTGTGCGGCAGATATTTCCCAGGCAGAAGTGCTGGAAGCAGATTTTACTGGACAGCGTTTCTGCTACAAAGGTGAGGAATACACACTTTCTCTCGCCGGTTCCTACCAGACGGAGAATGCAGTCCTTGCACTGGAAGCCTTACGCATCCTGGATGAGAGAGGCTATCATACCACGACAGAGCAGCGCAAGGAAAGTCTTAAGGCAACCCACTGGAACGGGAGACTGACGATCATCCACAGAGATCCGTTGTTTATCGTGGACGGAGCGCACAATCCGGCTGCGGCAGATATGCTTGAGGATTCTGTACGGAAATATTTCAAAGACCGCCGGATGTTTTTTGTCATGGGTGTTTTCCGGGATAAGGATTATCCATATATTATCCGGAAACTCTGCCCTTATGCAGAACAGATCATTGCGATCGAGACACCGGACAACCCGAGGGCCCTCCCGGCAGAGGAACTTGCCGAAGCGATCCGTCCATGTAACCCACATGTCCATGCGGAGAAAAATATCGCAAAAGCGGTCGAGGAGTTGTTTGAGATGGCAGGGAAGGACGATGTGATCCTGTCCTTTGGGTCACTGTCCTTTATCGGGGACATCACCCGGATCGTAAATACAAGAAAAGAGGTGTCCGAATCACCGGCATCGGAAGGGAATAACGAATGATAGATTTACAGGAATGCCGCAAGGAGATCGATGTCATCGACAAAGAGATCTTACGGTTATTTGAAAAACGAATGAAAGTCTGCGAGGATGTTGCAGAATACAAGATACACACAGGAAAGCAGGTACTTGACCCGAAGAGAGAACAGGACAAACTGGATGTTCTCAAGAATCAGGCACATGGAAGCTTCAACAGCCTTGGTGCGCAGGAGCTTTTTCAGCAGATCATGGCGATCAGCCGCAAACGCCAGTACCAGCTTCTGACCAAGAATGGTGTCGGAACAGAGCGAAACTACAAGATGGTCGACGAACTTCCGCTCAAAGATGTAAACGTTGTTTTTCAGGGAGTTGAGGGTGCATACAGCTATGCGGCCATGAGAGCATATTTCCCGGAGGAGATCAACAGCTACCATGTCAAGACCTTCCGTGCAGCGATGGAGGAGGTTGCTTTTGGCAAGGCTGATTATGCAGTCCTTCCGATCGAGAATTCCACAGAGGGGATCGTGACAGATATTTATGATCTTCTGACAGAATATCAGCTCTATATCGTCGGGGAGCAGGGTGTCCGCGTACAGCATGTGCTTCTGGGACTTCCGGGCGTGACCGTGGACGAGATCGACACCGTCTATTCCCATCCGCAGGCACTTGCACAGTGTAAACATTATCTCGAAGAACATCCGTCATGGAAAACCGTCAAGGCAGAGAACACAGCAGCTTCAGCCAAGAGGATCAAGGAAGAACAGAAGAGAAATCAGGCAGCGATCGCAAGCCGTGCAGCAGGTGAGCTCTACGGACTTTCCATCCTTGCCGAAAACATCTGCCACAATGACCAGAATGTGACACGTTTCATCATTGTCAGCAGCAAACCGATCTATGAGAAAAATGCAGGAAAGATCAGCGTATGCTTCGAACTGCCGCATGCAAGCGGTACTCTGTATCACATGCTGTCACATTTTATCTACAACAGTCTGAGCATGACCAAGATCGAGTCCAGACCGATCCCGGGACAGAACTGGAAATACCGTTTCTTTGTAGATTTCGAAGGAAACCTGGAAGATCCGGCGGTCAAAAATGCACTTCGAGGTCTTGAAGCAGAGGCGATCGGGGTACGTGTACTTGGAAATTACGGACAGCAGGAGGAAATATAAAAATGACCAGAGTAAAAGAATGCGTATTATACAGAGGATTTGAACATGGAGAGATCCTTGACAAGATGACAGCACTTATGGATGCCTGTGAGAAGTCAGCCGTAAACGCAAAAGAAATGGAAGAAGATTTCTATGAATGTGTCAACGGTCTGATCGAGACAGCAGGTTCCTATGGATTTGCAGGAAACCTGTGGCACAATTATCTGACCCTGCTTCTTGTGAACAACGAGAATGCATTCAGCACCGCGAGCGAGATCCGTGGACATATCGACGGAAGCATCAATGAGCTGGCACTCCATGATTTTGCAATCTTCAAGGAACTGTATGATTTTGACCTGAATCTTCTGGACAAAGTATTCCATACTTCCTGCTGCGGTATCCTCTGCGACTATCAGGCACCGAAGGACAGTGGAAAGATGTTCAACAAACGTATCCGCGACCGCATCTGCGAGATGAGCCGCACACTGGCAGCAGCCAAGGATACAAAGGAATTCATGGAAGACATGGTCCAGTTCTATAAGGATTTTGGTGTAGGCAAGCTGGGACTTCACAAGGCTTTCCGTATCGAGAAAGACGAGAATGGAAAAGCACAGATCGTTCCGATCACAAGGATCGCACATGTACGCCTGGATGACCTGGTAGGATATGAGATCCCGAAACAGAAACTGATCGAGAATACAGAGGCATTTGTACGAGGCAGAAAAGCAAATAACTGTCTGTTGTTCGGTGATGCAGGTACAGGTAAATCTTCCAGCATCAAGGGAATCCTGAATCAGTATTATGATGAGGGACTTCGTATCATTGAAGCTTACAAGCATCAGTTCCAGGATCTGAACGAGATTATTGCCCAGATCAAGGACCGTAATTACAAGTTTATCATCTATATGGATGACCTTTCCTTTGAAGAATTTGAAATTGAATACAAATATCTGAAAGCTGTGATCGAAGGTGGTCTGGAGCGTAAACCGGACAACATTCTGATCTATGCGACCAGCAACCGCCGTCACCTTGTCCGTGAAAGAGCAGGGGACAAACTGGAAGTTGGAGATAATGACGATATCCACTCCTCTGATACCGTACAGGAGAAACTTTCTCTGGTATATCGTTTTGGTGTCCGCATCTACTTTGGTGCACCGGACCGTAAGGAATTCCACACGATCGTCAAGACACTGGCAGCCCGTCATGGCATTCAGATGCCGGAAGATCAGCTCCTTGCGGAAGCTGGTAAATGGGAAATCTCCCATGGAGGACTTACCGGAAGAACTGCACAGCAGTTTATTGATCACCTTCTCGGAAAAGAGGAAAACTAATAGATAAGCAGGAAGGGGTATGGGATATGGCAATTACAACATTTGCAGCGATCGATATCGGTTCTTATGAAGTCAGCATGAAGATCTTTGAGTTTTCCAGAAAGATCGGATTCCGTCAGCTGAGCGATGTAAGATACCGTCTGGAAATCGGAAAAGGAGCTTATTCATCGGGAAGACTGGAACCTGAGGTCGTAGATGCAATCTGCGGGATCCTGCGGGATTTTGACAAGATGATGAAAGAATTCGGAGTTTCCGATTATCGTGCCTGTGCGACCAGTGCATTCCGTGAGATGGTAAATCCGCTGATCATTCAGGAACAGATCTATCGCCGCACAGGGATTCATGTGGAGATCCTCAGCAACGCAGAACAGCATTTTCTGGGTTACAAATCCATTGCGGCAAAGGAAGCAAGCTTCAAAAAGATGATCCAGAAGGGAACGGCGATCCTGGATGTCGGAGGCGGCGGGCTGCAGGTGTCACTTTTTGACAAGGATGCACTTGTGATGACACAGAGCCTCAAGATGGGAAGTCTGCGTATCCGTGAACGTCTCAAAGAACTTGAGAAGACTACGACGCATTATGACCAGTTGATCCTGGAATTTATCCGAAATGACCTGACCGCTTTTCAGCGGCTGTATCTGAAAGACCGGGAAATCAAAAATGTGATCCTGATGGGGGATTTTCTTGCAGATACGATCTTTCAGGAGCATATCGGAGAACATATCCTCACAATGGAAGAGTTCGGAAAGCATTATGAGGAAACGGTATACAAGACAGAGCAGGCACTGGCAGATGAGATGGGGATCGACCTGGAGTATGCGTCCTTGATCGTTCCGACGATGGTCATCTGCAAAAACTTCCTCGATATTTTCCAGGCAGAGGCTGTCTGGGTTCCGGGGGTTTCTCTTCTTGATGGAATTGCCTATGACTATGGTGAAAAGAAGAAATTCATCAAGAGCGCACACAATTTCGAGAACGATATCCTGGTTGCCTCCAGAAATATTGCCAAGCGCTATTCCAGCGGCAAAAACCATATCCAGGGCACTACAGATATCGCACTGACGATCTTTGACAGTATGAAGAAAGTCCACGGCATGGGAGCCAGAGAACGTCTCCTTCTCCAGATTGCGGTACAGCTTCATGACTGTGGTAAATACATCAGCATGGGCGATGTGGCAGAGTGTTCTTACCGTATCATCATGGCGACAGAGATCATCGGACTTTCGACAGAAGAGAGAAGAGTCATTGCCAGTGCGGTCCGCTATAATACGACAGAATTCGTCTACTATGGAAATTATGATGACGGTCCGGGACTTGACAAGGAACGTTATCTTCTGGTAGCGAAACTGACTGCGATCCTTCGGCTTGCAAACGCCATGGACCGCAGCCATTATCAGAAAGTGCAGGGGCTCAAGGCTGTGCTCAAAGACAGAGAACTGCAGCTTATGATCGACTCCAGCCGTGACATTTCTCTGGAACTTGGACTTCTCAAGGACAAAGTAGCGTTCTTTGAGGAAGTCTTTGGAATACATCTTGTGCTGAAACGCCGCCGCAGAGCGTAGAGGAGGAAAAATATGGATTTAAGTAAATTTGAAAAACCGGAATACTATGTAAACAGGGAATTAAGCTGGCTGAAATTCGACGAGAGAGTCTTAAGCGAAGCGAGAGACAAATCACTTCCTCTGTTTGAAAGACTGAAATTCTTAAGCATCACCTCTTCAAACTTGGATGAGTTTTTTATGGTCCGTGTCGCATCCCTCAAGGATCAGGTGCATGCAGGCTATAAGAAAAAGGATATCGCAGGAATGACCTCCGAAGAACAGCTCCGTGAGATCAGCAAACAGACACATGAACTCGTAAAAGTGCAGTACAGCACCTTCAACCGCTCTGTCCTTCCGGCACTTGAGAAAGTGGGACTTCACCTGATCGCAGAGCATGAGGCTCTGAACCAGAAACAGCAGGAATTTGTTGACCGTTATTTCGAGGATAATGTGTATCCGGTACTGACTCCGATGGCTATGGATTCTTCCAGACCATTTCCGCTGATCCGCAACAAGACTCTGAATATCGGCGCACTGATCGCCAAGAAAAATAACAAAAAGCACACCAAAGAGCTGGAATTTGCAACCGTTCAGGTTCCGTCCGTACTTCCAAGGATCGTAGAGATTCCTTCCGCCAAAAAAGGCGACCGTACCGTGATCCTTCTGGAAGAGATCATTGAGCGCAACATCGGCAAGCTTTTCCTGAGCAATGATGTTGTCTGCGCGCATCCGTACCGTATCATGCGTAATGCTGACCTCACGATCGACGAAGATGAGGCAGAGGACCTTCTCGTAGAGATCCAGAAACAGCTCAAGAAACGTCAGTGGGGCGAGGTCATCCGTCTTGAGGCAGAAGAAAAGATGGACGAACGTCTTCTTGATATCCTTAAGAAGGAATTTGAGATTAAGGAAGCAGACATTTACAGCATCAATGGACCTCTGGATCTTACCATGCTGATGAAACTTTATGGACTGGAAGGTTTCGACGAGTACAAGAGCCCGAAACATATACCGGCACCTGTGCCGCAGTTCCAGAATGACAAGGATATCTTTGAGGTGATCCGCGAGGGAGATGTCTTCCTGCATCATCCATATATGAGCTTTGACCCGGTCGTAGATTTCGTACGCCAGGCAGCGAAGGATCCTGGTGTCCTCGCAATCAAGCAGACTCTTTACCGCGTCAGCGGCCATTCACCGATCATCGCAGCACTTGCACAGGCAGCAGAAAACGGCAAACAGGTTTCTGTACTGGTGGAACTGAAGGCCAGATTCGACGAGGAAAACAACATCGTCTGGGCAAAAATGCTCGAAAAAGCCGGCTGCCATGTTATCTACGGTCTTGTCGGCCTCAAGACACACAGCAAGATCACTCTGGTCGTTCGAAGAGAAGAGACTGGGATTCGCCGTTATGTGCATCTGGCAACCGGTAACTACAACGATTCCACAGCCAAACTTTATACAGACTGCGGTATCTTTACCTGCGACGAACGTTTCGGAGAGGATGCGACTGCTGCGTTCAACATGCTTTCCGGCTATTCTGAGCCGAAACGCTGGAATCGTCTGATCGTGGCACCGATCTGGATGAAAAACCGTTTCCTGCAGATGATCGAGAGAGAAGCAGAACATGCGAAACAGGGCCTTCCGGCATGCATCGTTGCCAAGATGAACTCACTGTGCGATCCGGCGATCATTTCAGCTCTTTATCATGCTTCTTCCTGCGGTGTACAGATCTATCTTCTGGTACGAGGCATCTGCTGTATGAAAGTGGGAATCCCGGGAGTGAGCGAAAACATTCATGTGCGCTCCATCGTCGGAGAATTTCTGGAACACAGCAGGATCTTTTACTTCCAGAATGGCGGAGCTGAGGAGATCTATATGGGAAGTGCGGACTGGATGCCGCGAAATCTGGACCGTCGTGTCGAGATCGTGTTCCCGGTAGAGGATGAGCAGATCAAGAAAGAGATCAAGCACATCCTGGATCTGGAATTCCGCGACAATGTAAAGGCACATCTGCTTCAGCCGGATGGAACGTATGAGAAACAGGATAAGAGAGGTAAGACTCTCATCAATTCTCAGATGGAATTCTGCGCAGAAGCACAGAAAAAAGCAAAAAAACAGAAAAAAGCCGAGAAAAACCATTCCAGAGTGTTCATCCCGGCAGAACCGGTCAAAGATCCGGAAGAATAAAAAGGTAACTGTTCACAGGTAGTATCCCGCGAGGTGTTTTGCCATGAATAATGGCAAAATCCCGAGACATACGGGGCAAAATGCCATCACCGAAGGTGATTTGGAATGCATTTTGACCAAGTTGCTGTGAACGGAGTGAACAGTAACATAAAAAGTTCTGGATAACAAATAAACTTTACGAGGGGAAAGAGATTATGAGCAACGAAAAACAAAGCTTTCTGAAGCGGAAGAACGTGATCATATCGTTCAAACGCTACGGGATCGATGCGATGGGTTCCATGGCACTGGGACTTTTTGCGTCACTTCTGATCGGTACGATCATCAACACTATAGGGCAGAATGTATGCCCGGGAAGTTTCGTTTCAGAGAAGCTTCTGGAGATCGGTGGTTATGCGACCAGTGTGACAGGTGCTGCGATGGCACTTGCGATCGGTCATGCGCTTCAGGCGCCGCCGCTGGTCATGTATTCCTTGTGTGCGGTAGGAGCCGCCTGCAATGCGATCGGCGGTTCCGGCGGACCACTGGCAGTATTTTTTGTGGCAGTCATCACCTGTGAGATCGGAAAACTGGTTTCCAAGGAGACCAAGATCGACATCATCGTGACACCGGCAGTCACCGTGATCGTCGGTGTAGTTCTGGCGATGGTTCTGGCACCTGTATGCAAGAGTGTCTGCGATGCACTTGGTTCCTTTATCGGATGGGCAACAGATCTAAGACCGTTCTGGATGGGGATCATCGTATCGGTAGTAGTCGGAGTTGTCCTGACACTTCCGATCAGTTCTGCTGCGATCTGCGCCGCGATCGGCATCAGCGGCGGGGCAGTCCTTGCCGGTATTGCAGATGGCAGCGTGACAATGGAAGTCTGGAACGGACTGGCACTGGCAGGCGGAGCAGCAACTGCAGGATGCTGTGCACATATGCTCGGTTTCGCGATCTTGAGCTTTCCAGATAACGGGATTGGCGGGTTTGTTGCACAGGGACTGGGAACTTCCATGCTCCAGGTTCCGAACCTGATGAAAAAACCAGTCCTCTGGCTTCCACCGGTCATCACTTCTGCGATCACCGGACCGATCGCCACCTGCGTGTTCCATATGCGGAACAATGGCCCTGCGATCTCATCCGGAATGGGAACTTCCGGTCTGGTAGGACCGATCGGCGTGATCACAGGATGGGCACAGATGCCGGAAGGATATACAACGGGAGCGTTTGACTGGGTCGGAATGATCCTGATCTGTTTTGTGCTTCCATTACTCATTACCTGGGTGATCGGCAGGATCTTCCGTGCAAAAGGAATCATTAAGCCAGGAGATCTCAAGATCGATCTTGGCTGATCTGCGCAGGATACAGATCATCTGAATGAAAGAGGACAGGGCTGCTGCCGCAGTTTCATGCGGAAAACAGCCCTGTTTTTCAGTTTTTCAAAAAAATTTAAAAAAATTAAAAAAAGTACTTGCATTTTTGAAAACACTGGTATATACTAAGCAAGTCGGTTGCGAACAGAGATCGACAGAGCAGCATGGCCAGTTGGTCAAGGGGTTAAGACGTCGCCCTCTCACGGCGAAAACACGGGTTCGATTCCCGTACTGGCTGCTTGAGAAGTTTCACTTCTCGAATCAAACTACATATACATCTGTCGAGGTGAGAATGAGGAATCGACAGAGCAGCGTGGCCAGTTGGTCAAGGGGTTAAGACGTCGCCCTCTCACGGCGAAAACACGGGTTCGATTCCCGTACTGGCTGCTTAAGAATAATCAGAGTTTTCTCTGGTTATTTTTTTTTCCAAATCTATCGAAGAATATCGAATCCCCAAAAACTGTCTTGAAAAATTCAGAAGGATACGGTATGATATAGAACAAATGTTTGAGTATCAGGCGTTACTGTGAACGGAGTGAACAGTAACTATCAGGCTCCGCATGGAGCATAAGAAAGGAAATGAATATACCCATGGCAAAAAAGCAAACCTATGATGCTGGCAGTATCTCGGTTCTGGAAGGACTGGAAGCAGTCCGGAAACGACCGGGTATGTATATTGGAAGTGTATCCCGCAAGGGACTGAATCATCTGATCTATGAGATCGTAGACAATGCAGTAGATGAGCACCTTGCCGGATATTGCAGTGAGATCCATGTGACACTGGAGAAGGACGGTTCCGCTACCGTAATCGATAACGGACGAGGAATCCCGGTAGATATGCATGAAAAAGGAATGTCCGCAGAGCGACTTGTCTTTACGACCCTGCATGCGGGCGGTAAGTTTGACAATGCTGCATACAAGACCAGCGGCGGTCTTCATGGTGTTGGTTCTTCTGTTGTCAACGCACTTTCTACTTATCTGGATATCAAGATCAGCAGAGACGGATATGTACATCATGACCATTATGAGAGGGGAATCCCGACCATCGAATTGGAAGAAGGACTTCTTCCGAAACTTGGACGCACGAAGGCGACCGGAACCTGCATCAATTTCCTTCCGGACCCGGAGATCTTTGAGAAGACCCGTTTCTCTGCAACAGAGGTCAAGAGCCGTCTCCATGAGACAGCATACCTGAATCCTGCCCTGACAATCTATTTCGAGGATCTGCGCGGTGCGGAGCCGGAGAAACTGGAATACCATGAGCCGGAGGGGATCATCGGATACATCCGTGATCTGAACCACAGTTCTGAGGCACTTCATGAGCCGGTCTACCTCAAGGGAGAGGCAGACGGCATCCAGGTAGAGGTGGCTTTCCAGTACACCAGTGATTTCCGCGAGAATGTCCTGGGCTTCTGTAATAACATCTACAATGCAGAGGGCGGTACACACCTGACAGGATTTAAGACAACTTTTACGACTGTCATGAACAGCTATGCGCGAGAGATCGGTGTCCTCAAGGACAAAGACCCGAACTTCACAGGAGCCGATATCCGAAATGGAATGACAGCAGTCGTTTCCATCAAACACCCTGCACCGAGATTCGAAGGACAGACCAAGACAAAACTCGACAACCAGGATGCTGCCAAAGCGACAGGCAAGGTCCTGGGAGAGCAGCTGGTCCTCTATTTTGACCGAAATCTGGAGACCCTCAAGGCGATCCTTTCCTGTGCAGAGAAAGCAGCCAAGATCCGTAAGACCGAGGAGAGAGCCAAGACAAACCTTCTGACGAAGCAGAAATACTCCTTTGATTCCAATGGCAAGCTTGCCAACTGTGAGAAGAAAGATCCGTCCCAGTGCGAGATCTTTATCGTAGAGGGAGATTCCGCAGGCGGTTCTGCCAAGACAGCCAGAAACCGTAATTATCAGGCGATCCTTCCGATCCGTGGTAAGATCCTCAACGTTGAGAAGGCAACGATCGACAAGGTTCTTGCCAATGCAGAGATCAAGACGATGATCAATGCGTTTGGATGCGGTTTTTCCGAAGGATACGGCAACGACTTTGATATCAGCAAGCTCCGTTATGACAAGATCGTGATCATGGCCGATGCCGATGTCGATGGTGCACATATTTCGACACTTCTTCTGACACTGTTTTATCGTTTTATGCCGGAACTGATCTATGAGGGGCATGTCTATATCGCAATGCCGCCTCTCTACAAGGCAATGCCGAAAAAAGGCCCGGAAGAATATCTTTACGACGACAAGGCACTGGAGAAATACCGTAAGGCGCACAAACCGGGCAGCTTTACGCTCCAGCGATACAAAGGTCTTGGAGAGATGGATGCAGAACAGCTCTGGGAGACAACGCTGAACCCGGAGACAAGAAGGATGAAGCGTGTGGAGATCGAGGACGCGCGTCTGGCATCCAGCGTGACAGAGATTCTTATGGGAAGCGAAGTACCGCCGCGTAAGGCGTTCATTTATGAACATGCAGCAGACGCGGAACTTGACATCTAAGGAAGGGATTTTTTATGGAAACAAAACAGGAAAATGTGATCCGTACAGACTATTCGGAGATCATGCAGAAATCATATATCGATTATGCCATGAGCGTTATCATCTCCCGAGCACTCCCGGATGTAAGAGATGGTCTGAAGCCTGTACAGAGAAGAACTTTATATGATATGTATGAACTCGGGATCCGCTATGACCGCCCGTACCGTAAATGTGCCCGTATCGTCGGAGATACAATGGGTAAATATCATCCTCACGGCGACAGCTCCATCTATGATGCACTGGTCGTTATGGCACAGGATTTCAAGAAAGGCAGAACCCTGGTAGACGGACATGGAAACTTCGGCTCCATCGAGGGCGACGGCGCTGCGGCGATGCGTTATACAGAAGCACGTCTGGAGAAACTGACACAGGAAGTTTTTCTTGGAGACCTTGATAAGAATGTTGTTGATTTTGTGCCGAACTTTGATGAGACAGAGAAAGAACCGTCGGTTCTTCCTGTCAAGATCCCGAATATTCTGGTGAATGGTGCAGAGGGAATCGCAGTCGGCATGGCGACCAGCATCCCGCCGCATAATCTCGGTGAAGTCGTAGATGCGGTCAAGGCATACATGAAGGACAATACGATCAGTGTCAAGGGACTGATGCGTTATATTAAAGGACCGGATTTTCCGACCGGTGGTCTTGTGGTTAACAAGGATGACCTCCGCAAGATCTACGAGAGCGGAACCGGCAAGATCCGTCTCCGTGGAAGAGTAGAGATCGAGAAACTCAAGGGCGGCAGGAAGCAGCTTGTCATCACAGAGATCCCGTATACGATGCTCGGAGCAAATATCGGTAAATTCCTGAATGATGTCGCATCCCTGGTCGAGACGAAGAAGACTACAGACATCGTGGACATCTCCAACCAGTCTTCCAAAGAAGGGATCCGTATCGTTCTAGAGCTCAAGAAGGACACCGATGTAGAGAACCTTACCAACATGCTGTACAAGAAAACACGTCTCGAGGATACGTTTGGTGTAAATATGCTGGCGGTTGCAGATGGCAGACCGGAGACATTAAGCCTTAAGCAGATCATCGAGCACCATGTGGAATTTCTGTTTGATGTCACAACAAGAAAATACAGGACCCTTCTTGACAAAGAGCAGGAAAAGAGAGAGATCCAGGAAGGTCTTATCAAGGCATGTGACGTGATCGACCTGATCATCGAGATCCTGCGCGGAAGCAAGAACCGTGAGCAGGTCAAGAAATGTCTGGTAGAGGGCGTGACAGAAGGAATCCGCTTCAGGACCAAGGCAAGTGAGAAAGCCGCTTCAAAGCTCAAATTTACAGAGAAGCAGGCAGGTGCGATCCTGGATATGCGTCTCTATAAGCTGATCGGACTGGAGATCGAGGCACTTCAGGCAGACTATCAGGAGACGATGAAGAATATTGCCGAATACAAGGATATCCTGGATAATTACGACTCCATGGCAGCAGTAATCACCAGGGAACTGGACGGCATCAAGAAGGAATACGGCAGCAAACGCCGTACTTCCATCGAGAATGCCGAGGAAGCTGTCTACGAGGAGAAGAAGATGGAAGAGACAGAAGTTTGCTTCCTGATGGACCGCTTTGGTTATATGAAGCTGATCGACAAAAATGCCTATGAACGAAACAAAGAAGCAGCACACAATGAGAACCGCTGCGTATTCCTGTGCATGAACACGGACAAGATCTGCATCTTTACGGACAAGGGCAAGATGCATACGATTAAGGCAGTCGATATTCCGCTGGTACGTTTCAGAGACAAGGGAACACCGGTAGACAACTTAAGCAACTATGACAGCAGCCAGGAGCAGATGCTGTATGTGGCACCGCTTGGACAGATCAAACAGGATCAAATCCTTTTTGTGACAAAGACATCCATGTGTAAACTGGTTGACGGTGCTGAGTTTGATGTGACCAAGAGAACGATAGCATCCACGAAACTTGCCGAGGATGACGAACTTATTTTTGTCGGCAGTGCAGGTGAGATGGAGCAGGTAGTATTCCAGAGCAGCGGCGGCTATTTCCTCCGTTTCCTCAAACAGGAAATTTCCACCGCCAAGAGAGCAGCTCTCGGCGTGCGTGGGATGAAGCTTGTAGACGGGGACTATCTGGAGCATGCATACCTTCTCGGAGGTCATCAGGAATATGCGATCTCCTACCACGACAAGGAGTACTCCCTGAACAAAGTACGCCTCGGAAAACGTGATACCAAAGGCATCAAACCAAGGATATAACAAGAGATTTCAAAAAATCCTTGCTTTTCAGACCTTATGGTGCTATTATATGAAATAACATGATAACGGATGATCAGAGAGTGGACTTCGGTCCACTCTTTTTGCGAGATTGATTACTATAAGCAGTTCCGCAATCATTCTGATGTGCGAAAGGCAGGTGGAAAATATGAGCAGACGAGATGAATATGAACAGAAGGCAGAGGCAATGCTGGCACCGATCGTTGAGGCAGCAGGTTTTGAACTTGTAGATGTAGAATACGTCAAGGAAGCAGGCAACTGGTATCTTCGAGGATACATCGACAAGCCGGGCGGGATCACGGTCAATGACTGCGAAGCAGTAAGCCGCGCGTTCAGCGACAAGCTGGATGAGGATGATTTTATCGAAGACAGCTATATTATGGAGATCAGTTCCCCGGGTCTTGACAGACCGTTAAAGAAAGAAAAGGATTTTGTCAGAAGCATGGGTAAACTGGTAGAGATCCGTACCTATCGTCCGATAGAGAAACAAAAGGAATTCTGCGGGATCTTAAACGCATATGATGATAACAGTGTGACGATCGAGGAGGACGAAAACGGCACCTTACGCACATTTGAAAAGAAAGACATAGCCCTGATCCGGCTGGCAATTGAATTTTAACTGATTAATGAATACGATGCACCTATATGCTTTGATAAAATGAGGAGGAAATAAAAAAAATGAACAAAGAGTTAATGGACGCTCTGAATGTCCTGGAAAAAGAAAAAAATATCAGTAAGGATACACTTCTGGGAGCAATCGAGCAGTCTCTGATCCAGGCATGTAAGAACCATTTCGGTAAAGCTGATAATGTACATGTAATGATCAATCCTGAAACCTGTGACTTCAGTGTTTACGCTGAGCGTGAAGTAAAGGAATTCGTAGAGGATCCTGCACTGGAGATCTCCCTTACAGACGCACAGAAGATCAATGCCAACGCAGAACTCGGAGACGTGATCAAAGTTCAGATCCAGTCCAAGGAATTCGGACGTATCGCAACACAGAATGCTAAGAACGTCATCCTTCAGAAGATCCGTGAGGAAGAGCGCAAAGTTCTTTACGATCAGTACTACGGAATGGAGAAAGAAGTCGTTACAGGTATCGTACAGCGTGTCATGGGCAAAAATGTCAGCATCAATCTTGGCAAGGCAGATGCGATCCTCGCTGAGAATGAGCAGGTCAGAGGAGAAGAATTCCATCCGACAGAACATATCAAGGTATACATCCTGGAAGTTAAGGATACTCCAAAAGGACCGCGTATCCAGGTATCCAGAACACATCCGGGTCTCGTAAAACGCCTCTTCGAATCCGAAGTTGCCGAAGTAAGAGACGGCACAGTAGAGATCAAGAGCATTGCCAGAGAAGCAGGTTCCCGTACCAAGATCGCTGTATGGAGCAATGATCCTGATGTAGATCCGGTTGGAGCATGCGTTGGTATGAACGGTGCGAGAGTAAACTCCATCGTAGAGGAACTCCGCGGCGAGAAGATCGATATCATCAACTGGGACGAAAACCCGGCGATCCTTATTGAGAATGCATTAAGCCCGGCCAAAGTCATTGCAGTAATGGCTGATCCGGATGAGAAGACAGCACTTGTTGTTGTTCCGGACTACCAGCTTTCTCTTGCAATTGGTAAAGAAGGACAGAATGCACGTCTTGCAGCCCGCCTGACAGGATTCAAGATCGACATCAAGAGTGAGACACAGGCCAAAGAATCCGGTGATCTTTACGACTATGATGAGGAAGAAGAATTCTACGAAGACGAAGCAGCAGAAGATGCAGAAAACGTAGAAGAGTCTCAGGAAGCAGAAGAAACAGAAGAAGTTTCTGAAGAGGTTTCCGAAGAAGAGACAACAGAAGAATAAGATCTATGAAGACGAAAAATAAAATTCCGATGCGCCAGTGTACCGGCTGCAGAGAAATGAAAAGCAAAAAAGAAATGATCCGTGTCCTTAAGACACCGCAAGACGAGATCGTTCTTGATACCACAGGCAGAAAGAACGGAAGGGGCGCCTATGTATGTCCATCCACCGAATGCCTTGACAAAGCGATCCGCAATCACGGGATCGAACGGTCTCTCAAAACCAGCGTTCCCGAAGAGGTCTACGAAGACCTGAAAAAGGAGTTAAGTAAGATTGAAAAACAACAATAAAGTGTTATCTCTTCTGGGGCTTGCCACAAAAGCCGGCAAGGTTGCCAGCGGAGAATTTTCGACAGAGAAATCTGTCAAGACAGGGAAAGGCTTTCTGGTTCTGGTTGCAGATGATGCATCCCAGAATACAAAGAAAAAATTCCAGAATATGTGTGATTTTTACGAAGTACCGATCTACTTTATTGCCAACAAAGAAGAACTGGGCAGATTCTGCGGAAAAGAATTCCGCGCCAGCCTTGCGGTACAGGATGAAAACTTTGCAAAAGCAATGTTAAAAGAACTCCAGAAATTATAAAGCTGCGGTGTGCAGCAGTGATTGAAGGAGGGATCCATGTGCCGAAGATCAGAGTGCATGAACTTGCCAGTAAACTTGGCAGATCGAACAGAGAAGTCATTGAATTTCTAAAAGCAAACGGGGTAGAAGTCAAAAGTCATATGAGTACTCTTGAGGAACCCAGTATCCGATTAATAAAACAAAAATTTTTAACCAGGGGAAAGGAGCAGATTACCAAGGTGGATAATTCCAGAACAGAAGAAAAGACGGTAACAGCGAGACCAGAAGCAGACAAAGCAGAGGCTCCTAAAAAGAAAAAAAATATCATTCGTGTATATCATGCACAGAATGCAAGTGACGGCGGCAAAAACAGACCGAAACGTCAGAACAACAATACAGACAAAAGACCAGCCGCAAAGCCACAGGCTCAGAAGCCGCAGGCAGCTCAGAAACCGGTAGAGGAAACCGCAAAGAAACCGCAGACTGCACAGGCAGAAGCACCGAAGAGCGCGGCTCCGTCACAGAACAATTCTGCAAGACCGCAGAGGCAGGAACAGTCCGGTTACAATAACAACAGAGGACAGAACCGTCAGAACAACCGTGACGGAAGAGATAATAACCGTGACAACCGCGGCGGCGAAGGCAGAGGAAACCGTGATTTCCGCGGCGGCGAGAGAAGATTCTCCGACCGCAATGGTAACGGTGGACAGGGACGCCCGAACCGTGACGGAAACCGTCAGGGAAGACCGCAGGGCGAAGGTCGTCCGGCACGTCAGGGTGACGGAAACGGCCGTCCGATGAGAGGCCAGGGCGGCCGTCCGCAGCAGGGTGGCCAGGGAAGACCACAGCAGGGCGGAAACGGAAGACCAGACGGCAACAGAGGAGGCTTCGGCGGAAATAACCGCGGCGGCCAGAGAAACGGCGGCGGAAGAAAAGACAACGATGCTGTATTCACACCAGAGCTGACCAAGACATCCAAGGACAGCAAGAGAGAGCGTGACAGAGAGAACAAGAACAAGAAGAAAGACTTCGAGAAATCCGGTGCAGGACACAATCGCCCGAACCAGGGTGGAAGAAGAAACCTTTCCAGAATCCCGAAAGCTCTCCAGAAACCAACTCCTCAGCCGAAACAGGAAGAGAAGAAACCAGAAGTAAAAGAGATCACACTTCCAGAGAAGATGACGATCCGCGAACTGGCAGAAGCAATGAAGATGCAGCCGTCAGTCATCGTTAAGAAACTTTTCATGGAAGGAACCATGGTAACTGTAAACCATGAGATCGACTTTGAAAAAGCACAGGAGATCGCTCTGGACTACGATATCATCGCAGAGCCGGAAGAAAAAGTAGACGTTATCGGCGAACTCCTCAAAGAAGAGGAAGAAGACGAAGCAGATATGGTTTCCAGACCGCCTGTAGTATGTGTTATGGGTCACGTTGACCATGGTAAGACATCCCTTCTGGATGCAATCCGTGATACCCATGTAACAAGAGGCGAGGCCGGTGGAATCACACAGCACATCGGTGCATCTGTTGTAGAGATCAACGGACAGAAGATCACATTCCTGGATACACCGGGACATGAAGCATTCACCGCTATGCGTATGCGTGGTGCAAACTCCACAGATATCGCAGTTCTCGTTGTAGCAGCAGATGATGGTGTCATGCCGCAGACAGTAGAGGCGATCAGCCATGCAAAAGCAGCAGGCGTTGAGATCATCGTTGCGATCAACAAGATTGATAAACCAAGTGCAAACGTAGAGAGAGTAAAACAGGAACTTTCCGAGTATGAACTGATCCCGGAAGACTGGGGCGGAAGCACCATCTTCGTACCGGTATCCGCACATACAGGAGAAGGAATCGACACTCTGCTTGAGATGATCCTTCTTTCTGCAGAAGTCCTGGAACTCAAAGCAAACCCGAACCGTGCAGCGAGAGGTCTCGTGATCGAAGCACAGCTTGACAAAGGTAAAGGACCGGTTGCTACGATCCTCGTACAGAAGGGTACTCTCCATGTCGGAGATTTCATCGCAGCAGGTGCATGCAGCGGTAAAGTACGTGCCATGATGGACGACAGAGGAAGAAGAGTCAAAGAAGCAGGACCGTCCACACCAGTTGAGATCCTTGGTCTCAGTGATGTTCCGAATGCAGGTGAGATCCTGATGGCGTTCCCGAGCGACAAGGAAGCCAAGAACTTCGCAGCTACCTTTGTTACAGAGAATAAGAAACATCTGCTTGAAGAAACCAAAGGCAAACTTTCTCTGGATAACCTGTTTGATCAGATCCAGGCAAGTGACCTCAAGGAACTGCCGATCATCGTCAAAGCAGACGTACAGGGATCTGTTGAGGCTGTGAAACAGAGTCTTACCAAACTTTCCAATGAGGAAGTTGTTGTCCGCGTGATCCATGGCGGCGTTGGTGCAGTCAATGAATCTGACGTATCCCTTGCTGCAACTTCCAATGCGATCATCATCGGATTCAACGTTCGTCCGGACGCAATGGCAAAACAGCTTGCAGATCAGGAAGGCGTAGACCTGCGTCTCTACAGAGTCATCTATCAGGCAATCGAAGATGTAGAAGCAGCTATGAAGGGTATGCTTGATCCGGTATTCGAAGAGAAAGTCATCGGTCATGCAGAAGTCCGCCAGCTCTTCAAGGCATCCGGCGTTGGTACGATCGCAGGAAGCTATATCCTCGATGGTATCTTCCAGAGAAACTGTAAGGTTCGTATCACCAGAGAGGGAGATCAGATCTTCGAGGGCGAGCTTGCATCCTTGAAACGTTTCAAAGACGATGTCAAAGAAGTCAAAGCAGGATACGAGTGTGGTCTTGTATTTGACGGATTCAATGATGTCAAAGAAGAAGATAAAGTAGAAGCTTATATCATGGTAGAGGTGCCAAGGTAATTGGTAATAGAGAATATCCCGCGAGGTGTTTTGGCATAAATATGCCAAAATCCCGAGACATGCGGGGCAAAATGCTATCACCGAAGGTGATGTGGAATGCATTTTGACCAAGTTACAGCGAATATAATGAGCAGTAACTTACCGAGATAGGAGTAAAATAAATGAGAAAGAACAGCATTAAGAATACAAGGATCAACGGAGAGGTTCAGAAAGAACTCAGTACGATCATCAGAAATGAAGTCAAAGATCCTCGCATTCATCCAATGACTTCTGTCATGGCTGTGGAAGTTGCACCTGACCTCAAGACCTGCAAGGCATTTATCAGTGTCCTTGGCAGCAAAGAGGCCAAGGATGCGACCATCCAGGGTCTTAACAAGGCAGAAGGTTATATCAGAAGACAGCTTGCAAAGAACCTGAACTTAAGGAATACACCGGAGATCCGTTTTATCCTGGACGAATCCATTGAATACGGCGTAAACATGTCCAAGCTGATCGACGATGTAACCAGAAAAGATGCTCAGGCAGGAAAACCGGACGAGGAAGAATAAGCCAGTCCGGATCCTGACCAGAAGAGCAGTGCATACAGAATAAGAGAGGATATCATGAAAAATATTTCAGAAGTGCTGGAAGGCGTGAAAACAATAGGAATTGGTGGTCATGTCCGACCGGATGGTGACTGTGTCGGTTCCTGTATGGCTTTGTATCTGTATATCAGAACTTATTTTCCGGATGTGGATGTAAGCGTATATCTCGACCATCCGAAGCCGATCTTTGGACATATCGATCATATCGATGATATCAAAACAGAAGTAGAAGAGGGCAGAGAATTTGATCTGTTCATTACCTGCGATGTCAGCGCGCGTGACCGCCTGGCAGTTGCGGGAGATGCTTTTGACCATGCGGCAAAAACCGTCTGCATCGATCATCATGTAAGCAATCCGGGATTTGCGGATGTCAACTATATCCGCGGAGAAGTCAGCTCCTGCTGTGAAGTCCTCTACGGGCTTCTGGATCCGGACAAAGTAAACCGTCCGATCGCGACAGCAGTCTATACAGGAATGATCCATGATACAGGAGTATTCCAGTATTCTGCTACTTCCCCGGATACGATGCGTATCGCAGGAGAACTGATGAAGCAGGAGATCCCTTTCAGCAAGATCATTGATGAATCTTTTTATGAGAAGACATATCTTCAGCTTCAGGTCATGGGCCGTGTTCTGGCAGAGAGCATTCTTCTCCAGAACGGCAAATGCACCGTAGGCTACCTCCGCAGAAGAGATATGGAATTTTATGGAGTTGAGGGAAGCGACCTTGACGGGATCGTCAGCCAGCTTCGTCTGACAAGAGGTGTGGAAGTCGCGATCTTTATCTATGAAACTGAGACACAGCATTTCAAGGTTTCCCTCCGTTCCAACGGCAAGGTGGATGTAAGCAAAGTTGCCGTATTCTTTGGAGGCGGCGGTCATACAAGAGCAGCGGGCTGTGACCTTGAGGGCTCCATGTATGACGTTATCAATAATCTGACCGCAGAGATCGAGAAACAGTTCTGCGAAGAGGAGGCATAATGGACGGAGTTCTGATCATTCGCAAAGAGAAAGGCTACACTTCTCATGATGTGGTCGCAAAACTTCGTGGGATCCTCCACATGAAAAAGATCGGTCATACCGGAACACTGGACCCTGATGCGGAGGGAGTCCTTCCTGTTGTTCTCGGCAGAGCGACCAAGCTGGTCGATCTTCTGACCGAAAAGCGCAAGACCTACGAGGCACTTCTTCACCTCGGGATCGAGACAGATACACAGGATATGACAGGAACGGTTCTGAATGAAAAGCCGGTCACTGTTTCTGAAGAAGAAGTAAAAGCTGTGATTGAGAGTTTCCTTGGAGAGCAGGAGCAGATCCCGCCGATGTACTCCGCACTCAAGGTAAATGGAAAGAAGCTGTACGAACTCGCAAGAGAAGGCAAGACCGTCGAGCGAAAAGCCCGCCCGGTCTGCTTTTATGAGATAGAGATCCTTGAGATGGATCTTCCGATGGTACGTTTTTCTGTTACATGCAGCAAGGGAACTTATATCCGGACTCTGTGCCATGATATCGGTCAGAAACTGGGCTGTGGTGCCTGTATGGAAGAGCTTACCCGTACAGCATCCGGTGAGTATCGCTGGGAAGACAGCATCACACTGGATGAGGTACAGAAAGAAATGGAAGCAGGAGTCCTTGAGAAGAGGATCCTTTCCATTTCGGAAGTGCTCAAGGCTTATCCGGAGATCCGCTGTAATAAATTCGGTGACAGGCTTCTTCTGAATGGCAATGCGCTTCCGGATAATATGACAGAAACACAGCACAAAAAAGGCTGGGTGCGGATGTGCACCAGCGAGGGGAATTTCCTGGGGATCTACGAGTGGGACAATAAGAAACACCGTTATCAGCCTCAGAAAATGTTCCTCTGAATAACATCGGAGATAAGCAGGAGTCAGAACACATGGAATACATCAAGATCGAAGGACAGTTTCCAAAGTTTTCCAACTGTGCGGTAACGCTGGGGAAATTTGACGGAATTCATCGCGGACACAGGAAACTGATCCAGAAGATTCTGGAACACAAAAAAGAATATGGCACAACTTCTGTAGTTGTAGCTTTTGTGTCCGACCGTCAGACCATCCTCACAGGGGAAGAGAGGAGACTGCTTCTCGAAGATATGGGCGTGGATGTCCTTCTGGAATGCCCGTTGAATGAGCAGATCAGACATATGAAAGCGGATCAGTTTATCCGCCAGGTCCTGATCGGTTCTCTGCAGGCATCCTTCGTGGTAGTCGGAGAGGATTACAGATTCGGATATGAACGCAAAGGCACGCCGGACCTTCTTAAGAAAGCCGGTCTGAAATATGGCTATGAAACAGAGATCGTCCCGAAGGAAATGGACGGAAGCCGCAAGATCAGCAGTACCTTCATCCGTGAAGAACTGAAGAAGGGCAATATGCACAAGATCTCAGAGCTTCTCGGAACAGATTTCTTTGTGGCAGGTGAGGTAGAGCATGGCAAAGGTCTGGGACACAAGAAATTTTTCCCGACCACAAACCTGGTCCCGCCGAAACAGAAGCTGATGCCGCCGAACGGTGTCTATGTGACCGTGTCAAAATTTGGCGACACAGAGTATCAGGGAATCACCAATGTCGGATACAAGCCGACCGTCGGAGAGGATTTCCTGGGTGTTGAGACCTATCTTTTTGACTGTGATGAGGATCTGTATGGGAAGGACTGTATCGTTTTCTTCCGCAAATTCCAGCGCCCGGAGCACAAATTTGCTTCTTTTGAGGCACTCAAAGCACAGATCGCGAGGGACATCGAGGCAGGCCATGCTTTTTTTGAAAAATAAGTTCAAAAAATAAATAATTATGTTGTTTACACGCCAGATGTTTTATGCTATACTATCTGAGGTGTAAATCAGCCCATATTCAGAGATTGGAATCTCCAACCGTTTCTTAATATGCGGCGGTTCATTAATAATAATATTTTTAAGGAGGAAATCACAATGATTTCAAAAGAAAAAAAACAGGCAATCATGAAAGAATATGCAAGATGCGAGGGTGACACAGGTTCACCGGAAGTACAGGTAGCAGTTCTTACAGCAAGAATCCAGGAACTGACAGAGCATTTACAGACACATCACAAAGATCATCACTCCAGACGTGGTCTTCTGAAGATGGTTGGTCAGAGACGTGGACTTCTGGCATACCTGAAGAAAACAGACATCGAAAGATACCGTGCACTGATTGAGAAATTAGGTTTAAGAAAATAATTAGTATACGGACGGGGCGGATAAACCATCCGCCCCATTTTTAAATCACAAAACAAAATAGGCAGAAGTTATTTCCGAGACTACTGAAAAGCTCATCGGAGGGAAAACGGGTGGTTTTTTCAGTTGTTTCGGACTTCTGTAAAATTAAAACGCAAGAAATAAAAGGAGAAAAAGTATGTACAAAAGTTATTCTATGGAATTAGCCGGCAGAACACTGACTGTAGATATCGGTCGTGTTGCAAAACAGGCTAACGGCGCAGCTCTGATGCATTATGGTGATACAACTGTGCTTTCTACTGCAACAGCATCTAAGGAGCCAAGAGAAGGAATCGATTTCTTCCCTCTGAGCGTTGAATATGAGGAAAAAATGTATGCAGTAGGCAAGATTCCAGGAGGATTCAATAAAAGAGAAGGAAAGGCAAGCGAGCATGCGATCCTGACATCCCGTGTTATTGACCGTCCGATGCGTCCGCTGTTCCCGAAGGACTACAGAAATGACGTAACTCTGGTAAACATGGTTATGTCCGTAGACCCTGAGTGCAACCCGGAGATCCCGGCTATGCTTGGTTCTTCCATCGCAACCTGCATTTCCGATATCCCGTTTGACGGTCCGTGCGCTACCACACAGGTAGGTCTGATCGACGGCGAGTTTATCATCAACCCGTCCCTGGCTCAGAAAGAACTTTCTGACCTTCAGCTGACTGTTGCTTCCACAAGAGAGAAAGTTATCATGATCGAAGCCGGCGCAAATGAAGTACCGGAAGATACCATGATCGAAGCAATCTACAAAGCTCATGATGTAAACCAGGAGATTATCCGTTTCATCGACAAGATCGTAGCAGAGTGCGGCAAAGAGAAACATCTCTACGCTTCCTGCGCAGTTCCGGAAGAACTGTTCGAGGCGATCAAGAAGATCGTTCCGTCCGAAGAGATGGAAGAAGCTGTCTTCACAGACGATAAACAGACAAGAGAAGAAAACATCCGTGAGATCACAGCAAGACTTCAGGAAGCATTTGCAGACAATGAAGAATGGCTGGCTGTTCTCGGAGAAGCAGTATATCAGTACCAGAAGAAGACTGTCCGCAAGATGATCCTTAAGGACCACAAACGTCCGGACGGTCGTCAGATCACACAGATCCGTCCTCTGGCAGCAGAAGTAGACATCATCCCGAGAGTTCATGGTTCCGCTATGTTTACTCGTGGACAGACACAGATCTGCACCATGACAACTCTGGCTCCGCTTTCCGAGGCACAGAGAATTGACGGACTCGACGAGTTTGAAACATCCAAGAGATATATGCACCACTACAACTTCCCGTCCTACTCTGTAGGTGAGACAAAACCATCCAGAGGACCGGGACGTCGTGAGATCGGTCACGGTGCACTGGCAGAGAGAGCTCTTGTTCCGGTGCTTCCGTCAGCAGAAGAGTTCCCATATGCGATCCGTACTGTATCTGAGACATTTGAATCCAACGGTTCTACTTCTCAGGCAAGTATCTGTGCATCTACCATGTCCCTTATGGCAGCAGGTGTACCGATCCGCAAACCGGTTGCCGGTATCTCCTGTGGTCTTGTTACAGGTGCAACAGACGATGATTACATTGTACTGACAGATATCCAGGGACTTGAGGACTTCTTCGGAGATATGGATTTCAAGGTTGCAGGTACACATGACGGTATCACAGCAATCCAGATGGATATCAAGATCCATGGTCTGACAAGACAGATCGTGGAAGAAGCGATCCGCAGAACAAAAGAAGCAAGAGAGTACATCCTTACAGAAGTTATGGAGAAATGCATCGCAGCTCCTCGTGACCATGTAAACAAATATGCACCGAAGATCGTTCAGATCCAGATCGATCCTCAGAAGATCGGTGATGTAGTCGGTCAGAGAGGAAAGACCATCAATGCGATCATCGAGCGTACAGGCGTTCAGATTGATATCACAGATGAAGGTTCCGTATCTATCTGCGGTGTTGACCAGCACGGAATGGATGAAGCCAAGAAGATGATCAAGACCATCGCAACAGATTTCGAGGCAGGACAGATCTTTGAGGGAACTGTCGTAAGCATCAAGGAATTTGGCGCTTTCGTTGAGTTTGCTCCTGGCAAAGAAGGAATGGTCCACATCTCCAAGATCAGTGACCACAGAATCAACAAAGTAGAGGACGTTCTCACTCTTGGCGATAAAGTAAAAGTAATCTGCCTTGGCAAAGACAAGATGGGCAGAATGAGTTTCAGTATCAAGGATGTACCGGAAGAAGCATAAAAATGAGATATCATAATATAACCAAGGACGATATGCTGAACGGAGACGGACTCCGTGTGGTACTCTGGGTTGCCGGCTGCAATCACTGCTGCCGGGAATGCCAGAATCCCATCACCTGGGATCCGAACGGAGGCCTTCCTTTCACCGAAAAAGAAGAAGCAGAGATTTTTGCCGAACTGGATAAGGATTATATCAGCGGGATCACTTTCTCAGGAGGGGATCCGCTCCATCCGTCCAATGTTTCAGCCGTAACCGCCCTTGCACGCAAGATCAGAACAAAATATCCAGACAAGACCATCTGGCTTTATACAGGTTCACGCTGGGAAGAAATCCAGCAGGAAGAGATCGTCCGTTATCTGGATGTGCTCGTAGATGGTGAATTCCAGGTGGACAAGCTGGATCAGAGTCTGAAATGGAAAGGATCTTCGAACCAGCGCGTGATCAACGTTCCGGCGACACTTCGGGAGCAGAAGATCGTTCTTCATGCAGACTGAGAGATCCAGGAGGAAAACATGAAGAGAATCGCAAAATTTCACAAAGTAAGTGAAGAGCGTTTTGTGGCAGACTGGAAGGATACTTTTCCGGAGACACAGGAAAGCGCGATCACTGATATTTACAATGAGATTAAACTTCCGGCAAGAGCAACTGCAGGAAGTGCAGGATATGATTTCTATGCACCTGTCGATCTGACACTGAACCCGGGAGAGACTGTCAAGATCCCTACCGGTATCCGCGTCGAGATGGAGCAGGACTGGGTTCTGAAATGCTATCCGAGAAGCGGACTGGGATTCAAATATCGTCTGCAGCTCAACAATACCGTTGGAATCATTGACAGCGATTATTTCTATTCTGACAATGAGGGACATATTTTTGCAAAGATCACCAATGACAGCAACGAAGGCAAATCTGTCAGCATTCAGGCTGGCACAGGCTTCATGCAGGGAATTTTTGTAGAATACGGAATCACTGTAGATGATGACGCAAAGGGTGTCCGCAACGGTGGATTTGGAAGCACCACCCAGAAATAAAGATATAGATACAGCAAATATAAAAGCGGAGTTTCCGGACTTGAATATCCCGGATACTCCGCTTATTTTGTGCTGTGAAATAGTAAATTGAATGAATAGAAGTCTCTGTTATTCTAACGGTGCGCCTGCTGCCTCTGCCTTACGTGCATTGTCAAGAACAATGTCAAAAGCTGTAGCTGCTGCCTGATATTCAGCATCATCATCGATGTTGGCAAGCATCGGATCGCCCTTCTCTGTGCGGGAGAAACGGTACAGATAAACTTCACCGTTCTGGTTCTGACCATTCTCATCCAGTGGAAGGAGTGCAATATACTCCTGTGCATCTACCGGGAAGATCGTAAGGATCGCGCATTCTACTTCGGTATCGTCGTCCAGTGTCAGAGTAATGGTGTTGTGCTGTTCCTCAGAAGCATTACCGCCGCAGTCCAACCCACAGCTTGCACAGTCACTCGGTGCACATGCAGAATTTGTAAATTCGTCACTCATAATTGATATTCCTCACTTTTGTTTTTTGTTGATATCAGGAACTGCTTTGCAGTGAAGCAATCCATAGATATCAAGTCAGGGTCAAATACTTTTTGACCCTGACTTCCTTTTATTCATTTTATCAGAAAATACGGGGATTTACAACGGTTGTTCTGTGCAAAAAATAAAAAAATGTATTTCAACTCACTCTGGAATCATGTATAATAAATAAAGACAGACTATGAAGATGGAAATGAAGGAGATACACAATGAAATTTGTTTCATGGAATGTAAATGGAATCCGTGCATGCCTTACCAAAGGCTTTGAAGAGAGGTTTCAGGAACTGGATGCAGATATTTTCTGCCTGCAGGAGACGAAATGCCAGGAGGGACAGGTCAAACTCGAGCTTCCGGGCTATCATCAGTACTGGAACTACGCAAACAGAAGAGGATATTCCGGAACGGCAATCTTTACGAAACAGGAGCCGCTTTCGGTTTTTTATGGAATTGGAATAGAGGAACACGACAAAGAAGGCCGTGTGATCACACTTGAATTTGAGAATTTTTATTTCGTGACAGTATACACGCCGAATTCACAGAGCGAGCTGAGACGGCTTGAGTACCGAATGGAGTGGGAGAGAGATTTTCTTGCTTATCTTCTCGGGCTTCAGGAGAAGAAACCTGTCATCTGCTGCGGCGATCTGAATGTTGCACATCAGGAAATCGACCTCAAGAATCCTAAGACAAACCGTAAGAATGCCGGCTTTACAGACGAGGAGAGAGCATGTTTTACCAAGGTTCTTGAGAGTGGATTTATTGACACATTCCGCTATTTTTATCCAGATCAGGAAGGAATCTATTCCTGGTGGTCCTACCGTTTCAAGGCGCGTGAGAAGAACGCAGGATGGAGGATTGACTATTTTATCGTTTCGCCTGCGCTGAAGGATAAACTGCAGGATGCATCGATCCACACAGAGATCATGGGCTCAGACCATTGTCCGATCGAGCTGGACATGGAATCATTCTGAGAGTAAATACAAGAAGGAGAAAAAGTTATGTACGATCAAAGCAGGCTTTTGGTGCACGAAGGCAATCCGATGCTGCCTGGTGCCACGAAAGTTTCTGGGGGAATGAATTTTGCGGTGGAGGTTCCCTGTAATACAGAGGCCTCGCTGATCCTGTACCGAAAGGGCGAGAAGGAGCCGGAGGCTGAGATTCCTTTTGCAGAATCAAACAGGACCGGTCGGATGTGTGCGATGATGGTATCCGGGTTTAAGCCGGAGCAGTATGAATATAATTTTCGGATAGATACAAAGATCTGTCAGGACCCATATGCCCGCGGGCTGGCTGGAAGAGAGACATTTGGCAGAGTTTCAGAGGATAAGGACGAGCACAGGATCCGCTGCAGTTTTCCGAATCTGAGAGAATACAACTGGGAAGGCGACGTTTCCCCAGGGATCTCCTATCAGGATATGATCCTCTACAAAGTCCATGTCAGAGGCTACACCAGACAGGCGAAGGTGGCACCAAAGAAAAGAGGTACTTTTGCAGGGCTTAAGGAGATGATCCCTTACTGGAAGGAACTTGGGATCAATGCAGTCGAGCTGATGCCGGCATATGAATTTATGGAGAGGTCCATAGTGGAGCCGGGTAAGGCGATGATCCGCCAGAAACATCACAAGGATAAAGTTAACTACTGGGGTTACCTCCCGGGATTTTATTTTGCACCCAAAAGTGCCTACTGTGCGACGAAGAAACCACACAAAGAATTCTGTGACATGGTGAGAGCTTTCCACGAAGCGGGGATCGAATGCATTATGGAAATGTATTTCCCGGCAGATACCGCTCCGATGAAGGCACTTTATGCGCTGTGGTTCTGGAAGAAATATTATCATGTAGATGGATTTCATCTGCTGGGTGATGGCGTTCCGGGAGAACTGATCGAGAGAGATCCGTTCCTCTATGGTGTCAAAAAGATGTTTTCCGACATTTCCGGACAGCCGGAGAAAGAAAACATGCTGGCAGAGTACAACAGAGGGTTTATGCAGGATATGCGCCGCCTTCTCAAGAGTGACGAGGGAATGGTCGCGGGGGCACAGTTCCATATCAAGCGGAACACAGGAAATTTCGGGACCATCAACTATATGGCAAGCCAGGACGGTTTTACCCTGTATGATACAGTGACTTACAATTACCGTCACAATGAGGCAAATGGTGAGGACAATCACGATGGAAGTGATTATAACTATTCCTGGAACTGTGGAGTAGAGGGTGCGTCCAGGAAGCAGGCCATCCGCCGCCTGCGTGAACAGCAGCTTCGAAATGCGTTCCTGATGCTGCTTCTGAGCCAGGGAACACCGATGATCTACGGCGGAGATGAGTTCGGCAATTCTCAGAATGGAAATAACAATGCCTGGTGCCAGGACAACAGTGTGGGCTGGACGGACTGGAAATGCATGAAGAAGCAGGAGAAGCTTTTTTCCTTTGTCAAAAAGGCAATCGCATTTCGTAAGGATCACCCGATCCTCCATATGCCGAATGAGCTGCGGAGCGTAGACTATATGGCAAAAGGCTTCCCGGATGTTTCTTTCCACGGCGAGCGTGCCTGGTTCTTAAACATGGAAAACACCAGTCGCCTCATTGGCATCATGTACTGCGGAGCATATGCACAGAAGCCGGATGGAACGGATGACGACTTCCTTTATATAGGATACAATTTTCACTGGGAGAAACGAAATATCGCGCTGCCAAACCTTCCGGATGGAATGACCTGGAAAAAGATCGCCGACACCTCGGACCAGGAGGAGAAGAACTGGTTCTGCGAAGGCGAAGAAACTTACAAAAAAACAATAGACATCAATCCACGTACCATTGTGGTACTGGTGGCAAGGCAGGGGGAGATAGAGCATGCATCCGTGGCTGCACTTCAAGACGATAACAAAGCATAAATTACTGGTAATGAAGTATTGTTTCCGGATCGGCTTATATAAGCAGGGACTGCTTCACGACCTTTCCAAGTATACACCGGCAGAATTTCTGGTGGGATGTAAATATTATCAGGGAACGAGAAGCCCGAATAATGCAGAGAGGGAAGATATCGGAGTGTCCACTTCCTGGCTCCATCACAAGGGCAGGAACAAACATCATTTTGAGCACTGGGTCGACTATTCTCTTGATGGGGAGCATGTGATCATGGGGGCGCAGATGCCGCGTAAATATGTGGCAGAGATGGTCATGGACCGGATCAGCGCATCCAGGAATTATCTTGGCGATGCCTATGACGACAGCCAGCCGCTGGATTATTTCCTCAAGAGCAAAGAAAAACTCTGGTTCATCCACCCACAGACAAAGAAGGAACTGGAGGCGCTTCTTCGCATTTTGAATGATCATGGCGAGGAAAAATTATTTCATTATATTAAGCACAGATATCTGAAAGAAGAAACAAGAAAGATCAAATATTGAGATATAGCAGGAATTAGAGTTTAAAAAGCCTTTTTTTCATCGAAACAGATTGAAATTCGATGAGGAGAGGGCTTTTTTTATTATAATAAACAGCATATAACAGTTGACAACAGTACTATACTGTTATATACTGTTTATAGAAGGAGGGATGAAGTTGAATCTTATTATAAACCATACTTCCATGGAACCGATCTACGAGCAGATCATGGCGCAGATCAAGGCAGAGGTGATCGAAGGGACGCTGACTGCAGGGGATGCACTTCCCTCGGTGCGTGCACTGTCCAGAGAATTGAAGATCAGTGCCCTTACAGTAAAAAAAGCATACGACAGCCTGGAGGCAGAGGGACTGGTCGTGACCGTCCATGGGAAAGGGAGCTTTATCGCAAATACAAATCAGGAACTTTTGATGGAGGAGCGGCGCAAAGAACTGGAGAAAGAACTGGAAGCCGCTGTCCGTAAGGCACGTGCCGGAGGGCTGACGGTGAAGGAGATCCGTGAGTCGTTTGAGATCATAATGGAGGATGAGATATGTTAGTGCAGCTGGAGCATGTAAGAAAGAAATATGGCAGTTTTACACTGGAACTGAATATGCAGATTCCTGAGGACCGGATCATCGGGCTGATCGGGGCAAACGGAGCCGGTAAGAGTACGACATTCAAGCTGATGCTCGGGCTTATCCGCCCGGATCAGGGAACCGTGGAAGTGCTTGGCAGAAATGCCGCGGATCTTGGCGCAGAGGAGAAACTGGAGATTGGAGCCGTGTTCTCCGACAGTGGCTTTTCCGAATATCTGAAAGTACAGCAGCTTATTCCGGTCATGAGCCGCTTTTATCCGGATTTTCAGGAAAAAGAGTTTCGTGAAAGATGCGAAAGATTTCAGATCCCGCTGAATAAACAGATCAAAGAGTTTTCCACAGGAATGAAAGCGAAGCTGAATGTACTTCTTGCACTCAGTCATGGCAGCAGACTGCTGCTCCTTGACGAGCCGACGGCGGGGCTGGATGTGGTCGCAAGAGAAGAGATCCTTGATCTTCTGCGGGAATATATGGAGATCCCGGGACGCTCTATCGTGATCAGTTCACATATTTCCGGCGATCTGGAGCATTTCTGTGATGACCTGTACATGATCCATGAAGGCAAGATCGTCCTTCATGAAGAGACAGACCGTATTCTCGAGGAATATGGATTCCTCAAAGTATCAGATCAGGAATACGAGGCCCTTGACAAAGAATATCTTCTGCGTGTGAGAAAAGAGCCCTTTGGTTACAGTTGTCTGACAGACCAGAAGAATTATTATCTGGAAAACCACCCGGGGATCGTAGTCGAAAAAGGCAGCGTAGATGAGGTGATTTCCATGCTGGTGAAAGGAGAGAGATTATGAGCGGTTTATTAATGAAAGACCTGGAATTACTCAAGGTAAATATAAAAACGTATTTCATTGTTTTTGCGGTTGGGATCATTTATCTGTTTGTCCAGACAGACGGAAGTATTTTTTTCATAAGCTATATGATCTTTGTAAGCCTCAGTGTTACGGTCGGAACGATTTCCTATGACGGTTATCATCATGGAATGAATTTTCTGATGACCCTGCCATTTACCAGAAAAGAATACGTGATATCCAAATATCTGACCGCAGCAGGCGTCACACTGGCAGCCGGAATTCTTTCCATGATCCCGGGACTTCTCAAGGCACAGTCTGTTAATGCGCGGAAAGAATTCCTCGTAAGCACAGGTGCTGTTATGATCTGTGCCGGTATCTTTCTGGCAATCCTGCTCCCGATGCGCCTGAAATACGAAATCGAAAAAAGCCGGATCCTCATGGTCGCACTGGTAGCAGTCATCTTCCTGCTCGCCGCCGGCGGAAAGAAAGCACTGGAACTCTGCGAAGGAAGTGCAGCCCTCCATCTCCTGAATACATTTGCCGGATGGCAGATAGCGATTGCGATGATCGTGGTCATGGTTGTTTGTATGGCAGTGTCCGTGAAGGTCAGCGAGGGGATTATGGAGAGGAAGGAGTTTTGAGGATGAGATGAAGCAGAGACTCAGCTGGAAACAAATTTCTGCGTGTTCATCTTTGGGGAAAGGCCCATGGCAGCTGCCAGGGGTCTTTTTTTCTGTCTGTCTTGTACGCCGGCTGTAAATTCTCTGTCCCAATATTAATAAACAAGTATCTATTTTATGAGCGACAGACATGCTTTCGGACCAGAATTGTGATATGAGACAGAAAAGCATCGATTAAACTACGAGATTGTTTTCCGATGCCAGAATTGACTTACTTTTGGGGATATGAGCATCGGATTAAAAAAGGCATATATTTCCGATGCCAGAGGCATCCTTTTCTCTTGTGATATCGACATCGGGTCGAAGTAGATCCTGAATTTTCGATGCCAATGGATATTTTAATTACGTCATTTACAATTTAATTTAGTCAAAATATATAAAAATGACTAAATTAAAAATGTTGACGACGAACTTGAATTGTTGTACTATGAATATAATTAAGGAAGTCATACTGAACAATTAGAATAAAATCAGTGGGTGATTGAATGAGAGATTATAATTACAGAGAAAAATGGCAGAAATTGTTAACCCCGGAAATAGTTAAAAAACTCACTCTTATTCATGAGTATAAGGGAGAGCAGAGATTATTTATAGAAGCGCATAAAGATGAGCTTAATGAACTGGTAGAAATTGCTAAGGTTCAGAGTACAGGGGCATCAAATAGAATCGAAGGTATTTCAACAGCGGACGACAGATTGAAGAATCTGGTACAGGCAAAAACAACTCCACGGAATCGCGATGAATCCGAAATAGCAGGATATAGAGATGTGTTGAATACAATTCATGAGAACTATGACTATATCCCGGTAAATGCCAACTATATTCTGCAATTACACAGAGACTTATATAAATTTCTCGGAAGTGTAGATGGGGGAATATTTAAAACTTCAGATAATATTATTCGAGAAACAGACATGAATGGAACTGAACGCATTCGTTTTAAACCAGTAGCTGCCTGGGAAACACCACCATCAATAGATGAATTGTGTAAAGCATTTTACGAGGCAAAGGATGAGGCTGATCTATTGTTGTTAGATTTTATGTTTATTCTGGATTTTTTATGTATTCATCCATTCAATGACGGAAATGGAAGAATGAGCCGGCTACTCACGTTACTTTTACTATATCAGTCAGGCTTTATTGTGGGTAAATACATCAGTATTGAAAAGATTATTGAAGAATCGAAAGAAACTTACTACGAAGTGCTTCAGGAAAGTTCCATGAACTGGCATGAAAATCTGAATGACTATAAGCCTTTTGTGAATTATATGCTGGGCGTTATTGTAAAGGCTTATAAAGAGTTTGAATCCAGAGTAAAATTGCTGACAGATTCAGGCTTATCCAAAACAGATCGCATTCGTGAGATAATCAAATATCATATAGGAACGATTACAAAATCTGAGCTGATGGAAATGAATCCGGATATAAGTGATACAACAATACAGAGAGCTTTGGCAGATTTACTGAAGAACGGAAAAATACAAAAAATTGGCGGAGGCCGCTATACAAAGTATATATGGAAAGAGGAAAACTAAATGATTACAGGCGAATTAAAAAATAAAATTGACAGTTTATGGGATATTTTTGCTTCCGGTGGTCTGGTGAATCCACTTGAAGTAATTGAGCAGATAACTTATCTGATGTTTATTCATGATCTGGACGATGCAGACAACACAAGAGCAAAGGAAAGTGCAATGCTTGGGCTTCCATATCAGAGTATTTTTTCGGATGAAGTAAAAATTGGAGAAAGAACGATTGACGGTTCACAGCTTAAATGGTCTGTCTTTCATGATTTTCCTGCCGATAAAATGTACTCCGTAATACAGGAATGGGTATTTCCGTTTATAAAAACATTGCACAGTGATAAGAACAGTGCGTATTCTAAATATATGGACGATGCAATTTTTAAATTGCCAACACCGCTTGTTTTATCGAAGGTAGTAGATTCATTAGATGAAATCTATAAGATGATGAATGAAATCCAGACCGCAGATGTAAGAGGAGATGTGTATGAGTATCTTTTGTCAAAAATTGCACAGTCGGGACTGAATGGGCAGTTCAGAACTCCACGACATATTATTCGTATGATGGTAGAAATGATGGATCCTTCAAGCGATGAAGTAATCTGCGATCCAGCCTGTGGAACATCGGGATTTCTGGTTGCAGCAGGAGAATATCTGAAGGAAAAAAAGAAAGAAGAAATTTTCTTTGACAAACAGAAAAAAGATCATTATATGAATCACATGTTCCATGGATACGATATGGACAGAACAATGCTTCGTATTGGAGCCATGAATATGATGACGCACGGAATTGATAATCCATTTATTGAATATAGAGACAGTTTGTCTGATCAGAATCAGGATAAGGATAAATATTCATTGATCCTTGCAAACCCGCCATTTAAGGGAAGCCTTGATGCAGAGTCTGTATCAGGAGATTTACTTAAAGTCTGCAAGACAAAAAAGACAGAATTACTGTTCCTGGCGTTGTTCCTTCGTATGTTGAAGATAGGAGGAAGATGTGCCTGCATCGTTCCGGATGGCGTATTGTTTGGCTCCTCCAAAGCTCACAAAAGTATCCGCAAAGAAATCGTGGAGAATCAGAGACTGGAAGCAGTTATTTCAATGCCTTCCGGTGTATTCAAACCATATGCAGGTGTATCAACTGCTATTCTTATATTTACAAAAACCGAACATGGTGGAACAGATAACGTGTGGTTTTATGACATGACAGCAGACGGATTCAGTCTGGATGATAAACGTGTCCCAACTACAGAAAATGATATTCCAGATATTATCGAGAGATTCCGGAATTTAGATAAAGAAGCAGACAGGAAACGTACAGACAAATCCTTCATGGTTCCGAAACAGGATATTGTTGAGAACGATTATGATTTGAGTATCAATAAATACAAAGAAATAGAGTATATACCAGTCGAATATCCACCGACATCTGAAATTATGGCTAATATCCGTGAGATTGAGATGGAGATTGGGAAAGAGATGGATGAATTGGAGAAATTATTGGAGGTATAGGATTTGGCAAAAGTAAGTAAACGAGGCGGTTTTTCAGATCGCAATAAGATAAAACCTGAAAATACAGAAATTCAGTTAAAAGATTTTGATAGACGGACGAGAAACCAGTTGCAAAATATGGTTAGTCAATTTTATAAAGCAGTATATGAAGATACATATTACGGAAAGCAAGCTATACAAGATTTTTTGGTATATGTGAAAGGGAATATCTATGCGGAACCTGTTGATTCCAGATATACTTATGATGATGATGCTGTGTTCAAAATGATTAACAAGACAATACAAGAGGATGATTATGACGATGTTTTAACATTGATTGAGGCGGTTATTCAGTATTGGGATTCATATCTTAATGGTCAAAGAAGGTATCAGACGAAGTCTATATATGAAGTAGCTAATACCATTTTTCAGCGAGAATTTATTGGATATAGATTTATAGATAAACAAATTACACCAATAAGTGATGAATTTGAAGTGAGAGAGATAAAACAAGCATTGGGGAATCCATATAGTTCGGTATATGATCATTTATCTAAGGCTAATAAATTAATTGCGGATAGAAGTAAACCCGATTATGAGAACTCTATAAAAGAAAGTATTAGTGCTGTTGAAGCATTGTGCGAAGTATTGACAGGTATTACGGGAAAAGAGGCTACCCTTGGGAAAATGCTTAAGAAGCTAGAAGAAAATGGGGTAGTAATTCATTCTGGATTGAAAGCAGCGTTTAATTCACTGTATGGATATACTTCAGATGCTAATGGAATAAGGCATGCAGGGAATATTGGCGGCCCAGCGTCAACATTTGAAGAAGCAAAATTTATGTTGGTATCATGTAGCGCTTTTGTAAACTATTTGATTGCGGTTAGTGCTAATTAATTGAATAGAAAGGAATACAAAACCAAATTCGGATTTGTAGGGATTGAATATATGGATATGATATTTATAGAAGATTGCTGTGAAATACTTGATTCAATGAGAATTCCTATTACAGCAGCTAATAGAAAAGAAGGTAAATATCCTTATTATGGTGCAAATGGTATTCAAGATTATGTTGCAGATTACATTTTTGATGATGAACTTGTATTGTTGGCAGAAGATGGCGGCAATTTTGGTTCAAAAGAACGTCCTATTGCATATAGGGTTTCTGGAAAATGTTGGATTAATAACCATGCCCATGTTCTTAGAGCAAAGGCGGGACTAGATATTGATTATTTATGTTACTCCTTGATGTTTTATAAGGTTGATGGAATGGTAAATGGTGCGACAAGACAAAAATTAACGCAAGCAGCCATGCGAAAAATGAAAATTCCATTTAGAAGTATGGAAGAACAGCTGCGAATTGTTGACAAGTTGAATAGAATTGTTAAGATAAAGGAACAACGTCAGAAGGAATTAAAGCTGTTGGATAATCTTATAAAAGCCCGATTTGTCGAGATGTTTGGAGATCCTGTTAATAATGAAAAGGGGTTTGTAAAAGCTCCAATGGGTGACTATATGACAGTATTAACAGATTTCAGCTCAAACGGAAGTTATAAAACACTAGATAATGGTGTAACAATGTATGATGAGCCGAATTATGCATGGATGGTCAGGACAACTGATTTAGAGTCAGGAGATATGGCTTCGATTAAATATATAGATGAAAGTGCATATGAGTTATTATCAAAGTCCAAGATATTTGGAGAAGAAATAATTATGAATAAAATTGGTAGTGCTGGGAAGATATATTTGATGCCACAAACTGATATGCCAGCATCTCTTGGAAGAAATGCATTTATGTTTAGATATGATGAACGTATCAATGTAAAGTTTCTATACCATCTTCTGACTTCTGATTATGGTCAGAACGAAATACAGCAGTATGTTAGAGGTGCTGTTACTAAAACGATAACTAAGAATGATGCGAGATCTGTACTTATTATTGTACCATCAATTGAGCTTCAAAATGAGTTTGAGGCATTTGTTAACCAAGTCGACAAATCAAAAGTTGCAGTGCAGAAAGCTCTCGACGAGACACAAAAATTATTTAATAGTTTGATGCAACAATATTTTGGATAAATAAAAAGAGGTAAAAGCGAGGGATATGTGTATTGGAAGAAAATGATAAAATTCAAATATATGAAAATCAGCCGATTCGTACGGCTTGGGATGAAAAAAAAGAAGAGTGGTATTTTTCTGTAATTGATGTTATAGCAGTTTTAACAGAAAGTAAAGATGCTAATGCATATTGGAGAAAGTTGAAGCAACGATTAAAAGAAGAAGGCAATGAAACCGTGACAAATTGTCACGGTTTGAAACTGAAGGCAGCAGATGGAAAGCGAAGAATGACAGATGTTGCAAATACAGAACAATTGTTACGTATTATTCAGTCTATTCCATCAAAAAAGGCAGAACCATTTAAAGCATCCATTATATGATAGAAACAGAACCGACAATATCTGTCAGTAAGATTGTGGATCTGATGAAAAGTTATACAACATATCATATTTGGAAGAGATATCCGGATTATTTGCACAAACATTTTTGAAAAGAACATATATTTTGGACAGATGGGTACTTTGTATGTAGTGTAGGAAATGTATCAGAAGGAATGCTAAAAAAGTATATCGAGGGTCAGGACTGAGAAAGAAGGTGGCAGCAAATGTTAAAAGCATATAAATACAGAATATATCCTAATATGGAGCAGAGAGTACAGATAGCAAAAACATTTGGCTGCTGCCGTTTTGTCTATAACCGTACATTGGCATATCGGAAAGAAATGTATGAAAAAAAGAAAAAGTCTGTCAGCAAAACAGACTGCAATAATTACTGTAATAGAGAATTAAAGAAAGAAAATGAATGGCTGAGGGAAGCAGATAAATTTGCACTGACGAATGCCATTTATAATATGGATTCTGCATATCAGAAATTTTTCAAAGAACATGCAGGTTATCCGAAGTTTAAGAGCAAACATGACAGTCACAGATCATACACAACAAATTTTACAAATGGCAATATAGCAGCAGATTTTGAGAGAAATAAAGTAAAACTGCCTAAACTAAAGGAAGTAAAAGCAAAGCTGCATAGAAACTTTAGCGGGCAGATAAAGTCAGCAGCCGTATCTCAGGTACCAAGTGGAAAGTACTATGTATCATTATTAGTGGAAACGGAACATGAGAAACTGCAGCATACTAATCATAGTATAGGTTTAGACTTGGGAATTAAAGATTTATGTATTATTTCTGATGGAAAGAAATATATAAATCCCCAAATTATCGGGAAACATGAGAAGAAACTGATAAAATTGCAAAGGCAGTTAGCGCATAAAGAAAAGAGAAGTCGAAATTACTATAAGATCAGGAAAAAGATTGCGTTATGCCATGAAAAGATAGCAAATACCAGAAAAGATTATCTGCACAAGATCTCACATGAGCTTATCAGCGAAAACCAAGTGATAGTTTCAGAAGATCTACAGATAAAAAATATGGTAAAAAATCATCATCTGGCAAAATCCATAAGTGATGCATCGTGGTATGAGCTGACAAGGCAGTTAGAATATAAGGCAAAGTGGAACGGAAGGGAATATGTAAAAACAGATACATTTTATGCAAGCAGCCAGTTGTGCTCTGCATGTGGATATCAAAATACAGAGACGAAAGATCTGTCAGTAAGGGAATGGATATGTCCTGTTTGCGGGGCGAAGCATGACAGAGATATCAATGCCGCAAAGAATATATTGGCAGAAGGATTAAGAAAAACAGCATAAGAAAATCAAATAATAGGGCAGGAATTGTCCGAATTAACGCCTGTGGAGTTAGTAGGTTACGAGGACGATGAAGCAGGAAGCCCATTGACTTTAGACAATGGGTAATTCACGGATGCTGGTATATTTCGAAACTATTAAAACAATATTAGCAACAGAAGATGAAATAATTCAGTATAAATTATTGCCAGACGATGTCTTGATGACGGAGGGTGGAGATCCAGATAAACTAGGAAGAGGAGCTATTATATCTTTACCACCGAAAGATTGTATTCATCAGAACCATATATTTAGAGTACGATTGGATGAAACAAGAATATTGCCGCGATATTTTTCTGCTTATTTACAAAGCCCGCAGGCAAAAACATATTTCTTGAGAGCAGCAAAACAAACGACAGGTATAGCAAGCATAAATATGAAGCAGTTAAGAGGATTGCCGACAATTGTGCTACCTATAGAACAGCAATTAAAATATGTCTCTTTTAGTGAACAAGTAGACAAATCAAAATTGCCATACTAAAAAATTATTCACAAGGAGGTGTTCTATCCTATGCTAACTAATTTTGACTACCTAAAAAACGATTCCCAGTTTTCAACCTTCGCAAACGTTGCTATATCAGCAGAAAAGATTATTCTCATAGACCCGGAGGCAAGTATTCTCAACAGCCGCAGAGCCATGGAGTTTGCGATAAAGTGGATGTATTCTGTGGATTCCGGTCTTGAAATGCCATACCAGGATAACCTGCAAAGTCTGATGAATACCGAAGAATTCCGACAAATGATTGGTTCAGATTTGTGGAAGCGTATGAATTATATCCGCAGGAGCGGGAATAACGCTGCTCATAGCAACAAAAAACTGGGAAGAGACGAGGCAATGCTTTGTCTGGAAAATCTGTTCATTTATTTAGATTACGTTGCATGCTGCTATTCAAAACAATACAAAGAACGTTCTTTTGATAAAACAATCATTACGTCTCGAATTAAGAAGGCAAAGGAATCAAAAGAAACAGCCAATGCAATAAAAGCAGAGTTGACAAAAGCACAGGAATTATCTGCGAAGCGGGAAGTTGATTTGCAGAAGTTAATTGCAGAAAATGCATCACTTAAAGAAGAACTCTCTGCCCGCAGGCAGGAACAGCAGCAGACTTATGTTCCGAAACCACTGGATTTGTCAGAATATAAGACCAGAAAGCTGTACATTGACTCTATGCTTATGGATGCAGGATGGACAGAAGGAAAAGACTGGATCAATGAAGTAGAGCTTCCTGGAATGCCAAATAAATCAGAAATTGGTTTTGCTGATTATGTTCTCTATGATGATATGCATCGTCCATTGGCAATCATCGAAGCGAAAAGAACCTGTGTGGACGTTTCAAAGGGACGGCAGCAGGCAAAACTTTATGCGGATCTGCTAGAACAAAAATATAAAAGAAGACCAGTTATTTTCCTTACAAATGGATTTGATACGCATATTATTGATGGTCAGTATCCAGAGAGAAAGTGTGCAGTTATCTATTCAAAAAGAGACCTGGAAAAATGGTTTAATCTACTGAGTATGAGAACAAGCCTTAAAAACGTTACAGTAGACAAAAACATAGCAGGACGTTACTACCAGGAAGCAGCAGTTAAAGCGGTATGTGACAGCTTTGAAGAAAAGAATCGCAGAAAAGCGTTGCTGGTTATGGCAACAGGCTCCGGAAAGACAAGAACTGTTATCGCATTATGTAAGTGTCTGTTAAAGGCAGGCTGGATAAAAAATATTCTTTTTCTCGCTGACAGAAATTCGCTTGTCACACAGGCAAAAAGAAGTTTTGTGAATATGCTGCCTGATTTGTCGTGCACGAATCTTGTTGAGGAAAAAGACAATTATAATGCCCATTGCGTTTTTTCGACTTATCAGACAATGATGAACTGTATTGATACAGTAAATGATAATGAGGGAAAATTATTTACATGCGGCCATTTTGACCTTGTGATATGTGATGAGGCTCATAGATCGATTTATAACAAGTACAGAGATATTTTTTCATATTTTGATGCACCGCTGATCGGTCTTACAGCCACTCCAAAAGACGAGATTGATAAAAATACATATGAGATTTTTGAACTGGAAAATGGTGTTCCGACATATGGATATGATCTGGAGCAGGCTGTAAAAGACGGATATCTTGTTGATTATGTCTCTGTTGAGTCAAAGCTTAAATTTATAGAACAGGGAATTGTATATGATGAACTGTCAGAAGAAGACAAGGAAGCATATGAGGAAACTTTTGAGGATGAACATGGAAATTTGCCGGAATCAATAAATTCGTCAGCGCTTAACACATGGATATTCAATGAAGATACCATAAAACAGGTTTTAAATATTTTAATGACAGATGGCATTAAGATTGATTATGGACAGAAACTTGGCAAGACTATTATTTTTGCAAAGAATCATGATCATGCTGAGAAGATACGGGAAGTTTTTAATAAAGAATATCCACATCTTCCAGATTATGCGAAAGTAATTGATAACTATATGACCTATGCACAGAGTGCGATTGACGAGTTCTCTGATTCGAAGAAAATGCCTCAGATTGCAATTTCTGTTGATATGCTGGATACAGGTATTGATGTGCCGGAAGTTTTGAATCTGGTATTTTTCAAGAAAGTGATGAGTAAGGCAAAATTCTGGCAGATGATAGGACGAGGCACAAGGCTCTGCCCAGGTTTGCTTGACGGTGAAAATAAGCAGAAATTTTATATTTTTGATTTCTGTGGAAATTTTGAATTTTTCCGGATGAATAAAGGAAAAGCAACTGCAAATATGATAGCACTTCAGGGTGCGATTTTTAATCTGAAATTTGAAATATCTTATAAACTTCAGGATATGGAATATCAGATAGACAGACTGATTGAATACCGTAAGGCATTGGTAAAGCAGATGAGTGAAAAAGTACGGGAACTACCGAGGGATAATTTTGCAGTTCGTCAGCATTTGAAATATGTAGATTTGTATTCTTCAGAATCAAACTATAATGCGCTTACGTATGAAGATACCTTGATTGTCAGAGAGGAAGTTGCTCCTTTGATATTGCCGGATGGAGATGAGGCAAGTGCTGTTCGATTTGATGCACTTATGTATGGAATTGAACTGGCTTATTTAGTTGGAAAGAAGTATTCAAGAGCTCGGACCGACTTGCGTAAAAAAGTGGCAGGAATTGCAAATGTGGCAAATATTCCTGAAATTCAGGCACAGTCAGAATTGATTAATAAAATTCTCAATACAGATTATGTTGATAATGCCGGAATTAATGAGTTTGAAGAAATCAGGGAGAAACTTCGCGATTTAATGAAATATATTCCGAAAGGAACAATCAAATATGTGACTAATTTTACAGATGAGTTGCTTTCTATGGAGTGGAAAGAATCTGAACTTGAGAATGATGAACTGAAAAATTACAAAGCAAAAGCAGAATATTATATCCGACAGCATCAGGATAATATTGCAATTGCCAAATTGAAAACAAATCGACCTTTGACATCTGGAGACCTTGCGTCGTTAGAAGAGATACTTTGGCGTGAAGTTGGGACAAAGCAGGATTACGAGCATGAATATGGGAATAAACCACTTGGTGAGTTTGTTCGTGAAATTGTTGGGTTGGATATGAATGCTGCAAAAGAGGCTTTTTCTGAATATCTTACAAATACAAACCTTGACAGCAGACAGATTTACTTTGTGAATCAGATTGTGGAATATATTGTTCATAATGGAATGATGAAAGATCTTTCTGTTCTTCTGGAGTCACCATTTACTGACAGAGGAAGCGTAGCAGAAGTATTCACTGATTTGAATGTTTGGCTGGGAATCAGGAAAGTAATAGATACAATAAATGCCAATGCCGCAGCATAGGAGAGAAAGTATCAGAAAAACTACTCCCCCTCTTAAAATAATTAACTGGCACATTCCCGCAAAATGCGTTATCCTGTAAAAAGAGAATTTGTATTTATGATGCATAAGACAGGAGGAAACCTTTATGGAAAAAAATCAGATTTTTATAAAGAGTGGCACGGAATATAAGAAGATCACCAAGGAAATTCTGGAAGAGAGCAATCTGGAAGAATTGATCGGTGATAAGAACAAAATGATCGGTATCAAGCCTAACATGGTATCTGCATCTGACCCGTCCAATGGCGCCACAACACATACCGAGATCATTGCCGGTATCCTAGAATACCTGAAGGAGCATGGCTTCCGCAGGATGATGATCCTCGAGGGTTCCTGGGTTGGGGACCGCACTTCGGATGTATTTGAAGTATGTGGTTATCAGCAGATCTGCGATGATTATGACGTGGAATTCCACGACACACAGAAGGACAAGAGCTTTACCAAAGACTGCAGCGGTCTGGAACTCAGGATTTGCAACAGCGTAAAGGATGTCGATTTTCTGATCAATGTACCGGTCATGAAGGGACACTGCCAGACAAAAATCACCTGCGCTCTCAAGAATATGAAGGGACTGATCCCGAATACAGAGAAACGTCATTTCCATTCCATGGGACTGCACAAACCGATCGCGCACTTAAATACAGGCATCCATCAGGATTTTATCGTAGTCGACAATATCTGCGGTGATCTGGATTTTGAGGATGGTGGAAATCCGGTTGTGATGAACCGCATCTGGACAGCAATGGATCCGGTGCTCGTAGATGCTTATGTCTGTCAGCAGCTCCACTACAAGGTTTCTGACGTTCCATATGTAAAACTTGCCGGAGAACTTGGCGTTGGCTGCTCTGACATTTCCAAAGCGGACATCCGCGTACTGGGTGAAAATGTTCAGCAGAACATCCCGGAACGCCGCAAAGTTGTAGAAGTAGCTGATGCTGTCGAGGAAGTAGATTCCTGCAGTGCCTGCTATGGATACCTTATCCCGGCACTGGACATGCTCAAGCAGGAAGGACTTCTCGAAAAACTGCATGAAAAAATCTGTATCGGTCAGGGATACAGAGGCAAGAGCGGAGAACTCGGAGTCGGACACTGCACCAGAAACTTCAAACACCATGCAGAAGGCTGCCCGCCGACCGAAAACCAGATCTATGAATTTTTAAAAGAATACATCTCGAAATAAAACATGTGGGGGAATGCAGATACATTCCCCCACCTTTATCTTTCATAAGCTTCTTTCAGGATCTTCACGATCTCTTCCGTAGTAAACCTGCTGCTGTCGATACACAGATCATACTGTCCCATATCGAGCCATTTCTCATCGGTAAAGAATTCGTAATAGGATCTACGTTCTTTGTCCATTCTCTTGACCAGCTTGCGGGCACTCTTTTCTTCACGGTCGAGACGCTCCATGACGTTCTTGACACGGGTTTCAAACGGTGCGTAGACAAATACGCTTAAGGTACGGTCCTGGAGGATATGGTTGGCACATCTTCCTACGATCACGCAGTCTTCCCTGTCCGAAAGGGAAAGGATGATATCGCGCTGGAGCTCAAACAGAATATCGTTCATCGGAATTGCCCGGTAATCCTGGCTTATCTGAATCTCATGATTTACAGGAAAGCTCCATGCCCCCGGCCGCTTCTCATCCACATCAGCAAGATTGCCGAAAGGAATATTCTTGTCCTTGGCTGCGATTTCAATCAGTTCCTTGTCATAAAAACCGATTCCTAGTTCCTCTGCGAGAGCCTTGCCGATCGCATGTCCACCGCTTCCATACATTCGATTGATTGTGATAATACGTTTACTCATATAGAATCCTCCTTTCGAGGGTTACTGTTCACTCCGTTCGCAGTAACTTTCAATTTTTTTTCTTGTGAATATTATAACATAATAGTTAGAAAATATCTACAATACATTAAAAATAAATTGAAAATTATTTGTATAAATTAAATAAATTAGATAGAAAAAATGAATTTTAAGGTTCATTTAAGTTTAATTCATCGGGCTTTCACAGATCGCACAATAAGTGAACACACCTTTTTGCTAAAGTATATTCCAGAGACAGAGAACAGGAGATCCGATCACACGGACGGCTTGGAGGGTAAAGATGTTTCATAAGGGAAGAAAAGTGAAAAAATCCAAAAAGAAAAAAATAATAAGTCTGATCGTTATCGTGGCAGTGGCAGGAACGTCAGGAACGGTAGTCTACAGGAAAGTGAGGCGGCCGGTGGCAGCAGCCACAGAGACCAGCAAGGTACAGACAGCAGAAGTAAAAAAAGGAAATATCTCCAATACGATCACAGGGACCGGAAATCTGGAGCTGGATGATGCAGAGGCGGTGTCGATCCCATCAGGATTGACGATCGAAGACGTTCTGGTTGAAAGCGGAGACTACGTTTCGGCGGGAACGGTTCTGGCAAACGTTGACAGCGCATCCGTACAGACTGCAATGGATGAGATCCAGAGCGAACTGGAGGAGCTGGATGAGAAAATCCGCACCTGCCAGGAAGACGAGGATGAAAATGCAGTTGTAAGCTCGGTGTCAGGCAGAGTGAAGGCGATCTATGTTGAATAACTGCGCGTCGCATTCTCGTTACTTTCAGTGATGAGTTAGGCACGCAAATTTTTTACAAAAAACATAAAAGAGAGTTTTATTGGACTTAAAAAGAGTTATAATAAAAAAGAACAAATAGGACTTATTTGCATCATTACAAGATAGAAAGGTTAAGAAGCAGATATGAAGATTACATCCAGCTATGGCGTGGAATTACGAAAACAGAATATCCCGATCCGTCAGACACTGGATGTTTACAGGTCTGCAGTCAGCTATCTGACAGAGATTTATGAGCAGATATGGGAAGAACTGGAAAGAATTCTGGAAACGAAGAAACGTTTCAATGAAGCAGAACATCTGATACATACAACGAAAAAGAATCAGGCTCGTTTTGATTTTGATATTCGTTTTCCAAAGATGCCTTCCTATCTGAGAAGGGCAGCCATTCAGCATGCTCTGGGAAGCATATCCTCTTACAAAACTCGAATGGGGATGTGGGAAAAATCAGGTCAAATAGGAGGAAAGCCAAAACTTGTATATGAGAATCATGCCATGCCGGTC